>CAYNJC010000044.1:0-32975 GCA_964397565.1 uncultured bacterium | reverse complement strand
GGAACATCTGTTGTAGATGCGGCTTGCAGCCGCTTAAGTTGACGCGCATGCGCCAACGGCGGGACTCCAAGCAGCTGATCACTGACACACCATGCCGCTGGCTTTGGGCCAGCGACAGAAACGCGGCGCGCCGGCCGCTCCTGCATTTAGAGGACTCGGCGCCGATTGACCACAAGGGCGGCGGCAAGTGCCGTTAGCAGTGCGGCCGGCTCGGGAATGTTCGGCCCGCCCGGCGTGGCGTATTCATCAGGTGTGGTCGAGTTTGCCCAGGGCGCGTTGAACCATTCGTCTGGCTGCGGCCATTTGGCCAGCGTCGTGTTGGAGACCGCCGTGTCGACCAACGCGGTCCAATCAGCGGGTGTGCCGGCCTGGGCGAAGGTGGTTGGCGTCGCACTGCCATACTCGAAGAAGTGCACGACCGCGCCGCTGGGGTCGCGCAGGCAGATGGCGTCCGGCCCATTCTGAATCGTGCTGAACGTTGCCACTTCGTCGCCCACCACACTCGAACCATTGGGTGACAGAACAAAGAAGCCGATGGCGCGGCCGTCCGCCGTATACTTGTTGGAGAGTGTGAATTGGCCGATGGTGTGCGTTGCATAGGGTGGATTGGTCGGCGCGTCGCCGTTGTACAACTCGAGTTTCCAGTCCAACAGATTGGTGCCGGCATAGCCGGCCAATTCGATGAACTCCTGGTCATCCGCGCCGGGGTCGTCCGCTTCAATTTCATTGATCCAGACGGGCGCGGGCGCCGCGCAGCGGCCGCTGAAATTGATGGGCGTGGCCGGGTCGGACGGATCGTTGCTCGCAATGGCAAACGTCGCGGTATAGTTGGTGTTCGGGATGCTGCCGGCCGCAAAGGCCACCGTCATGGTGACGGCGCCGCCGGGTGGCACAAGCACGGGCGCAGGCGGGGTGATGCCAAAGCGTTCCGTCGCGCCGGCGGCGGGCGTGAAGGCGGTGTTGGTCAACGTCACGTGTGCACCTATGTTGCTGATCTGAAACGTGTTGGTGACGGCGCGCCCAACGGCCACGACACCAAACGCAAGCACGCTGGGGGTGACGACAATGTTGGGATCGTCGGCGAGCTTAAACACTTGGCCGAGATTGACGGCATCCGGCGTGGCATTCGTGATTGCCCACGTGAAATCGCTGTAAAACGCACCAGCGCCGACCAGCTGCAATGAATACCCGACGGCCAACGTGCTTGGTTCCGTGACACCAATGTCTTCCGACACCATGCCGGCGGCCGGGCCATCCACCGCGATAAACGAGCCGGCATAGCTGAGAAACTGAACGACGCTGGTATCGGGCCGCACCAACGCCAGGCCGTCCGGCCCGTTCTGCAGAGCGGCAATAGGAAACCATTTGACCCCGAAGCCGGCTTGGGTGTCGGCAAGCACACCGGCCAGCGCGGCCGTTTTGTAGCGCTTCCCGTCGTTGCCGTTGTAGGCGACGATACTGTAGCCCGTCAGATCCACACCGGCCGCGCCGGCGACTTCAGCGCCCTCATTGGTATCGGTGCTGGCGTTGTCATAGTGGATTTCATTGATCCAGAGATTGCCGATGACGACGGGCGCGGCGGTGCGGCCCGAAAACGAAACCGGCGTCTGTGGTTGTGACGGATCATTCGAGGTAATCTGCCATGTGGCATTGTGGGTTGCGCCACTAGTACTGCCGGTGGTGTAGACCACCGGGACATTGGTCGTCACGCCCGGTGACAACGTGACCGGCGTCGAGAACAGAATGGCGAAGCGGTCGGTCGCGCCGGTGTCGGGCGTGAAGGCGGTCACGATCAGATTCGTGCTGGCCCCGCTGTTGTAGATGGTAAACTGCTGGGTATGTACGGAGCCGGGTTGGACTTCACCGAAGCTGACCGTGTCCGGACTGACGACGATATGCGGATCGGCGCCGCTGCCGCCGCGTTCCAAGGCAAAGTCATCCAGCACGACCGTCGCGCCGCTGTAGACGCGCACCTCAAAATGAAAATTGGTGGCGCCGGCGGCCGGGCGATTCGTGTACGCCAGTTGGCGCCATTCGGGCGCGGCCGGGTTGTAGCTCCCGGGGGTGATGGTTGTGCCGGTGTAATTGGTCGGTGCCCAGCGCGACCAGATGCGCACATTGCCGTTTGTTTTCAGATACCAGTAGCTGATGACAAAGTCGGTGCTGCCATCGGCCGGCGGGGTGATGGCAATGTCTTGCATCAGGGCACGGGTGGCCGTGGCAACGCACTGGGCGCAATAAGCGCCGGCGTGCGGGGCATTGGTCACAACGGAAAACTCCGTTTGATTCGACCAGCCGGCGAAGGTCCCGGTTTCGAAGCCGGGATTGACGACCAGGTTGGCCGCCAGCAAGGGCAGGGCAGCCGCGGTAACACAAACCGCAAGCATTGTGACGCATGTGTTCATTTGATCTCCTGTGTGCCGGTTTTAGTCGAAACGCGGGTGTGATGGGAATAGTATAGCAAATCAAAAAAAAAGGCCGGAATTACCGGCCTTTTGTCCAGGATACGGGTGAGGGTACCCGTTGCTGCGGCTACATTACCATCCGCAGCGCAAGCAGATTTACCGGTTGGGTCTCCGTCCGCAGCAGGCTTGGCTTGGTCACCTGCAGACGTTTACCGGTTTCGCGATCAATCGCGCCGCAAAAGAGTTCAACGGCCTCCAGGGGCGCGGTCGATTTTCGAACATCGCTGGTACTGCATCGAAACCGGATCATGGCCTGTACCGTGTAGAATTACCAATCAACAAACCAAAAAAAGTAAAGCATAGGGTATGCCAACCCCGTGCGGCAGTGTGGAAAACCTGTGGAAAAAGTACGTGCAGCGCCGGGCTGGTCGCTGATTTGGCGCTGCGGCTGCACACCACCGGGTCATCTGCCGGGCCGGTGTTCTTAGTGCGGTCACGCGGGAGTATTGCCGTATGTTTTGCCGCGTGCGACAAAAATGCCGCGCGCGGCGCCCAGGGCGATTGCAAAATCAGACCGCAATACACTATACTTATTTGTATTGCGATGTAAGGATGGCATGGCCAATCAGCGGATCATAGTGCTCGGCACTGGTGCGATAACCATCGGTGAGGGCAGCGAGTTCAACGGCGCCGTTGCCGCGGCGTGTCGCACATTGCGTGACATGGGTCACACGGTGATCTTAATAGAAAGTCACACGGCGGCGCTGGCCGCCGATGCCCGCCTTGCGCACGTGACGTATTTCGAGCCGTTGCAGCGCGAGAGCGTGGAGAAAATAATATTAAAAGAGCGGCCCCATGCCGTGTTGGCGACGGTCAGCGGGCGCCGCGCATTCACGCTGGCGCTGGTCATGCAGCAGGTTCCGCAGGCGTTGCCGCAACGGTTTTCAATGTTTGGCGCAAGCCGTGAGGTGCTGGAAAACGCGTTAGACCCCGAGCGGGTTGCGCGGAGCTTGCACGGCACCGGCGCGCGCACGCCACAGGCGTACATCGTCACCAAGAAAAAACAAGGCGAGGATTTGGGCCGCCAAATGGGCTTTCCGGTGGTGGTGCGGGCCTTGTTTGGCAGCGGCAGTCTGGGCACGTCATTGTGTTACAACACCCAGGAGCTGCAGCGCGCGATTGACGTGGCGCTGGCGGTCAGCCCGGTCGAACAGGTTATCCTCGAGAAATCGCTGGCCGGGCGGCGGCGGACAGAGTGGGCGGTGGTGCGCGATCATCGCGATCACACCCAGGTGCTGGGGAGCGTTGAGTTTCTCGACCCGCTGGGCGTGCATTCGGCCGACACACCGGCCGTCACGCCCGCGCAGAGCTTGGCGCCCGAGCAGGTGCAGCACATCCACAGCCTCGTCAGCACGGTCGTGCGCCGGCTGCAATTGATTGGTAGCGTGACCGTGCAGCTTGCCCATGACAGCGCCACCGATGAGATTACCGTGGTCAGTGTCGCGCCGTATGTGACGCGCACAACCATGCTGTGCAGTCGCGCGACGGGTGTGCCGCTGGTCGAATGGCACACGCGCATGTGTGGCGGCGAATTATTGGCGGAACTGCAGGCGCAGCGGCAGACGCCGGCGAACGACTTGTTTGCCTGCAACGAGGAGGCCGCGCAGGTCTGCTGGTGCCGTGTACCGATCTTTCCGCGCGGGGGGCTGATGTGCGCGCAAGAGACGCTGTCAACCGCAGCCAAATCCGTGGGGGCGGCCTACGGCGTGGGAGACAGCTGGCTGTGTGCGCTGCAGAAAGCGATCGCCGCTGCCGGCCGACCGCCGTTGGGCGCAGGCTTTGTTGCGCCACGCGAAGCGCTGGCGTGGAGTGATGATGATCTGCGGACGGAGTTGGGCAAGGCGTCCGCGGCGCGCTTGTGGTATGTGTATCACGCCGTGACGTTGGGCCTGGCCGGTGAAGAGCTGGCCGAGATTACCGGCATGGCCTTGTGGTTTTTGCAGCGCTTGGCCGAGTTGCATGCCGCCGCGCAACGCTGGCAGGCGTGCATGCCGAAAGATCTGATTGCCAGTACGGATCTGCAGCACGATCTGCTGCTGGCCGCCAAGCACCAAGGCGGCAGCGATGAGCAGTTGGCACGGGCGTTGAGTCTCGAATCGCAGCGTTTGCGCGCGCACCGGCTCAAACAAGGCGTTGCGGCGGCCTGCCGGTTTCTGCCGTGCCGGCGCGGATCCCACGGCGCACAGCGGGCGGTCTGTTGCCTTGATTACGGCCCGCAGGCCCATCCGCCGTTGCACGCGGATGTGCCGACGATTTTATTGATCGGCGGCAGCACCTCGCTGCTGCACGGTGGCGCGGATTACGACTACATGCTGGCGCATGCCGCGCTGGAACTGGCGGCGCACGGGCACGCCTGTGTGCTGTTGACCCCCGACGCGCTGCATGTGGTGAACGAACTCGACCTGGCGCTGCGGCACTACGTCGAGGCGATCACCCCGGAAACAATTGGCGCGATCATCGCGCTCGAGCGGCCGGTCGGCGTCATGTTGCAGTTTGCCGATCGTCAACCGGCGGAGATCATCGAGGCATTGCGCACGCTGAACGTGCCGGTGCTGGGCACACCGTTGCTCAGCATGGAGCGCCTGCTGCGGCGCGATCGCTTTCAAACATTGCTGCAAAAACTGGACATTCGGCAACCCTCGCACGGTGTCGCGCACAGCGCGCATGAAGCATATCAAGTGGCGCGCGATGTCGGCTATCCGGTGATTGTCCATCCCGCCCACCCGCTGCATCTGCCGCGGGTGGCGATCTGGTATGACGACCAGGATGCGCGCGCGTTTCTTGAACAAGCCACGCGCGTGTCGGAGCTGTATCCCTTGTCGGTGGAAGAATTCCTGGAAGCCGCGCATGAGTTTCATGTCGAGGCGGTGACGGACGGCACGGCGGTGCATATTGCCGGCGTGGTCGAACATGTCGAGGAGGCCGGCATTCATTCGGCGGACAGCGCGGCGGTCTGGCCGGCCTGCACCTTGCCGCCCGAAATTGTCAATGAAAGCCGGGCCATGGCCCTGTGCCTGGCGGGTGAACTAGATTTGCGCGGCACGATCGGCCTGAAATGCGCGTATGCCGAAGGGCGCGTGTATCTGTTGGATGTGCTGCCGGTCACGACCCGCACGACGGCCTTGATTCACACTGCGACCGGCAACCGCCTGGTGCCGCTGATCACGCGGGTGTTGCTGGGCCAGACGGTGTCGGAGGAAGAGACGCACGAATGGGTCGGCGACTATCTCGCCGTGCGCGCGCCGGTCTTTCCGTTTGCCCACTATCCCGATAGCGACGCCGTTCTAGGCCCGGACAATTGCGCCATTGGCCAGGCCATCGGCTTGGATCCCTCGTTTGGGGTCGCGTATGCCAAGGCGTTGCTGGGCGCGGGCAACAAGTTGCCCACCAAGGGGTGCGTGCTGCTGAGCGTGGCGGATCGTGACAAAGCCGAGATGCTGCCGCTGGCGCGCAAGCTGCGTGCGCTTGGCTTCAGTCTTATTGCCACGCGCGGCACGGCGGCTGTCCTGCAACAGAACGGCATTCCGATGGCGACCATCAAGAAACTGCATGAGGGCCGCCCGAACGTCGTGGATCATATCATTGACGGCCATGTTCAGCTGATTATCAACACGCCTGGCGGCAAGGCGAATCGCAAGGCCGAAGCGTTCATGCGCCATGAAGCGGTGGATCGCGGCATCCTCGTCATTACCACCAGCGCCGGCGCACGCGCGGCCGTCGAGGGCATCGAAGCGTTCATGCGCCGCGGCTTCGACGTCCTGCCGCGTGAGCGCTACACCGAGACCTTGCGGCTGCAACGCATGCTGCCGCTTGACACGCAGGCAACCCTCAACCTTGCCTGACCTATGGATGGCCTTGTCATTGCCCGTGATGAAGCATTGTATCCGGCCCGTCTGCACGCGCTGCTCGGCGTTGATGCACCGCCCTGCCTCGCGGTGGCCGGTCCACTCCTGGCCTTGACGCAGCACTCCTTGTCGCTGTTTTGCTCCGTGCGCTGCCCGGGTGCCATGATCCTCCAAACCTATGATTTTGTCAGCCGGTTGCGACATCAGGCGGTAACCGTCATCAGCGGCTTCCATTCGCCCATGGAAAGGGAATGCCTGCGCACCGTGATGACCGGCAGCGCCGGCGTGGTCTGGTGCCTTGCCAAATCATTGGGCTCCTTCGCACTCCCGTGCGAGTTTCAACCGTTGTTTGACGCACAGCGCCTGACCGTCCTCTCGCCGTTTCCAGCAACGGTGACGCGCATCACTGACGAGACGGCCCGCTATCGCAATCTCGTGGCGGCCGCGCTGGCCGACGATGCCTTTCTGTCGTATGCCGCGCCGGCCAGTCATACTGAGAAATTCTGTCACCAACTCATGGCGTGGGACAAGACTGTCTTTACCTTGGATGCGCTCGAAAATGAAGGTATCATTGCGCGCGGGGCGCAGGCCATCCGGCCGGGTGACGCCGCAACGCTGTGGCGTACACCAGCCGAGACCAGCGCGCCCGATGTTCTGTTATAATTGAAAGGTATGGAGCCGCACATCAAACCGCATTTTCATCCCTATACCATCAATGCCCTGCTGATCGGGCTGGTGGTCAGTGTGGCTGCAACGCTGGTGTTATGGGTGCTGACCGAGCGCCTGCTGACATCCGTCATTCTTGGTGCGGTGCCGCTGCTGCTGGCCGTGGTCGCACTGCGGCGCTTGTTCAAGTATGAAACCACCGATAGCGATGATGACGAGCGCGACCTTGCGCCACCGCTCGACGAGTAGGCGCGGCTAGTCTGCGCGCAACGCGGCATGCTGTTGCGCGCGCAGGTCCTCGTACAGCGTCGCGAGCGCAGCTACCATGCGCGTGGCATCGAAGCGCATCACGTCTGTCCGCTGCGCGCCCTCGGTCACCCGCGCGCGATAGGCCGCATCGCTGACAAACCGCCGCACCTCCCGCACAAGCTGTACCCACGCACCGGCCGGCACCACGCTGCCATTCACGTCATGCTGCACCACTTCGCGCGCGCCACCGACATCGTAGCAGAACACCGGTTTGCCACCCGCCAAGCTCTGCACCAGCGTACGCGCCAAGCCCTCACGCAGTGAGGCATGCACCAGCGCATCGGCCGCAGCCACCCACACCGGGATGTCGGTCGGCGCAACCCGCCCGACAAAAATGATCTGTGGCTGAATGCCGGCCGCCCGCGCTTGTTGCTCAACGGCCGCGCGCAGCGGCCCGTCGCCGACAAGAATACCCACAACGCGCCCCGGCCGCACCTGTTGCGCGGCGCGCACCGTCTCGACAAAATGCTCGATGCCCTTCATGGGAAACAGGCGGCTGATGCACAGCAGCACCAGCGTGTCATCCGCGATCTGCAAGCGCGCACGCAAGGCAACACCGGCGCCGTGCGCCGCGCGAAACGCGGCCAAATCCATGCCGCTGTAAATCGTGCAATACTGATCCGGCGTGCCCACTCCGGCCGCGAGCGCCGCGACGGTCATGGCATCACACACGCTGATCAGTTTGTCACAATGCCGCGCACACCGGCGCTCCAGGCCCCGATACATGCGGTTCAGCAACCACGGCTGATACTGATCAAAGGCCAGGCCGTGAATGGTGTGGACCACCGTGGTGCCCTGGGCGCGGGCGCGCCGGGCCGCCATGCGGCCAAGAATACCCGCTTTCGAACTGTGCGTGTGAATGACATCATAGCGCGCCGCGGTGAAATGTCGTGCCAACGCGCGATAGGCCAGCGCGTCATGCCAGACGCTGACGTTGCGCACCACGTGCGGTGTCTCGATGAAGCGAAAGGGCGGCCGTGCCGCACCATCGGGAACTTGTGCAAACAAGGCGCCTTCCGCGCCGGGTGACGGCCCGCTGATCAAGGTGACATCGTGCCCGCGCGCGGCCAGGCCGCCCACCGTTGCCAGTGTGTTTTCCTGCGCGCCACCCAGGATCATGCGCGTGATCAGATGGCAAATTTTCATCATGGACGCCTGGCGCGCAGCGCTCGTGCCCGGCACGCGTCGTGGTAGATGCCGTACAAACCAGCCGCGGCCATCGGCGTGGTCATTGGAATAATCAGCAAATTATAGCGCGGCTCGCCTTGGGGCCCAACCAACACAATAAAATATGCGCACAACACCAGCAGATTAATGGCTGCTTGGCGCGTTGCCGGTGCGCGCACCATCAGCACCCATCCCCATACTGCCAGGAGCGGGAAGCACACGGTGTAGGCAGACAGCACCCCGGCGAGAGCAACGCCGAGGGCCACGCGTGGCCAGCCGATCGTGTTGAGCGCCGCCCGATTACCGCTGACGACCGCTTTGGCCAACTCCATCGACGGGGTTGTCGGCGACACCATGCGCAGCAGCTCCTGCCACGGGGGCGCCAGCAGCATCCGCAGCATGCGCAGCAACGAAACCTGTCCATATGCAAACCAGTGGCGCGACACAAACGCGGCAAACAGCTGCTTTTGCGCGGCGGTAAGGTCTGCGCGCGTGTGCAAGATGACGCGTGGCACTGTTGGTTGCAGATAGGTGGGTGGAACAAGCTGCGCCACCCACGCCACGTTCGTCGTGACAAGCCGGGCAAACATATTGGTCACGGGCGCCATATCGTATTTCTGAACAAGCAGGGTCGTCAGGGCCGCCCGGGCCGTGTCAAGATCCGTGTGGTAGTGCTGGGCAATGACGGTGGCGGCGGCATAATCACACAAGCTGGCGCCTTCCATGCTGGTGAGGTTAACGGTTCTGAAGCAGCGGTAATTGCGCAGACACCACGGGGTTAGGACGGCGCCCATGACTACCACAAAGAGCAGGGTGCGCAGCCACATGCCGCGATAGCTGACGCGATACCATGCATTGATCCACAACAGCAAGACCACCACCAGCGCCATATATTGGGTGATGGGTTTGCACAAGGACGAGAGGCCCAACAGGAGTGCGCTGGCGAGCATCCGCGGCCAGGTGGGCGCGGCGACATATGCTAGCCACACCAGGACAAACAGGGCACACACACACTGAAACAGGGTGTCGGGGCGATACCCCATGGCGTTGGTAATCGCGATGGGATTGAGTGCAAAAAGCCACACCGCGATCGTGCCAATGGTCACGGACCAGAGGGCACGGCAGATCCACCATATCGCCATGAGGGTGATGAGCTCGAGGCCGATGTTGACCAAGAGCATCAGCCACGGTTTTACGCCGGTCAACGAAAACAGACCATACGCCAGCAGCGGAAAGCCGGGTGGCCAGATATTATCAGGTGCACACAGGCCATCTGTCCCACTCGAATAGACACCCGCATTGCGCAGATTGAGCACGCAGGCATGGTATACGCCCGCATCCGCCGCTAGCAACGATGTGTGCTCTATCTCCGCGCGCCACGGTGCAAACACACCAAAAAGAAGCAGGCGCAGTATGACGCAGCACACGATGGACAGCCATAATGCCTTGGTATGGTGCATGGTGGTTGGGTGGCGTGGTTGATCGTCTGTGGCGCAGGCAGCCATACTCACGGGTCGTGTTTTCTCAGGACAAGAAAGGCAAACGTGCCGCAGCGTGCCTCGCCGCCCATTTTCTCAATGGCCCGTACCACCCGATAGGTCCAGCCCGGCATCAGCGCACGCAACGAGATGCCACCGGAGAGCAGGTAGGCGACCGGCATGAGTGGGGTGATTTGTTCAATGTGCCACGCGGGAAACTCTTTCTGGAACTGGGCGGCATCACGTTGCCAGACGATCCAGGGCAAGGCGCCGTTTGCGCTCGACAGCGGCCCGCGTGCGGGAAACTGCCAGTCGGCCGCGCCCTCGTCAAACGGTTCGTGATGCAGATGCCGGTAGACCACGCGCGCCCAGGCAGTATTCCACGGTTCGATCATGACCATGACGCCGCCGGGCTTGACGCAGCGTGTCGCTTCCCGCAAGAACAGGCGCACCTGCGGCAGGTGATGCAGTACATTGGTCATGGCGACCCCGCGCAGCGCCTGGTCGGCAAACGGCCAGGGCGCGCAGGCATCCATGGTCATATCAATGCCCTCAACCGGGAAAACTTCCGAGGTAATGAGATTGGGCACCACTGCCTTCATGAAGCCCGCGCCGGCACCCAGTTCGAGTACCGGCTCCGCTCCCGCGGGTATGGCACGGGCAATCAGACGATACCATTCTTCGTAAATGCTGCGCAGAAAAGGCTTGGTCTTGACAATCTGGCGGCGCAGCAGCGTGGTGCCGGGATCATCTATGTCCAAGCCATAGGTGAGCGGATGCGCCAGGAGGAGAAATTTCTTATTTTGCATTGGTCAGGTACGGCACCGTAGTAGTTGCCATTCAACACGGCAGAAGGCCGCATCTGCGTCTGCGATTGGACGCCCATCCCTCCATTCCTCCATTCCTCCATCCCTCCATTCTTCCATGCCGCCCTACCGCAGGCGCCACTTGAACTTTAGGAACCCGATCCAGGTCATGCGCAGCAGCAGCATGCCGTGCGCGAAGCGGCTGATTTGGGTCGCGCCATAGGTGCGCGCGCGATAGCGAATCGGCACTTGGGCCGCTTTCAACAACAGCTTGGCCGCTCCGAAAATCATGTCAAAATCACCAAACGGGTCGAACTCGCCAAAATAGGCCTGGCCGGCTTGAATGCGGGCCCAGTCTGTGCGCCACATGACTTTTGTGCCGCATAACGTGTCCTTGTACGGCTGGTTCAGCAGATAGGAGAACGCCATGCTGAAAAATTTGTTGCCCACCAGATTGAGCAGCCGCATCGCTTCGTGTTCCATCGGATAGACCAAGCGCACGCCATTGATAAACTCACCCTTGTTTTCGGCGATGGCCCGGTAGAATTTGGGCAGGTCTTCGGGCGGCATCGTCAGGTCGGCGTCGAGGATCATCAGAATTTCACCTTCGGCGTGCGCGAAACCCTTGCAGACGGCGTCTTTTTTGCCTTTGCCGTCTTGCTGCATGATCTTTATCCGTGTCTCGGGATAGACCCGCTGCACCCGCTGAATTTCCAGCCACGTCTCATCTTGGGAGTGGCCTTCGACAAAAATGAATTCCTGCCACGCGCCGAATGCGGGGGTGCGCGTGATGGCGGCCTCAATATTGCCGGCTTCATTGCGGGCGGGCACAATAATGCTGACCGAATGGCCCGTGGTGGCGGTCTCCGGCGCGGCGGCCCCGCGCGGCCGGGCAATGACGAATTGCGCCAGCGTCAAAACGCGCAAGCCCGGCAGTTTGGCCAGCAAACCGTTGCACAGACTGCTCAGCAGCGGAATATGCAGCGGCAGCAACATGAATCCTTCGCGCTGCACCAATTCGAACCCGGCCAGATCAAGCAGATTGGCGATGTCGGCATTGGCCAGCCAGTTTTGCACCGGTTGCTTCTGCTTCAGGCGCAGGAATCCCGCCAGACGCAGTGGCAGCTCCCAGACGAAATTATAGGAATTGATGATGATCCGGCTGTGCGGCTGCATAACCTGCCGCAGGTTTTCGAAGCACTGCTGCACATCGCCGAGAAAGCCAATGGTGTCCGACAGCACGACATAATCAAAGGTTTCATCCAGATGGAACGCGCTGGCGTCGGCGTCGGCACACAGGAAATGCAGGTTGGGCCGGTGACCATATTTCTGCTGCGCTTGCGCGATGGCGCACGGACTAACGTCAATGCCAACGCCGCGGGCCGGATCAATATCGGCGAGCAGGTCGCCGGTGCTGCAGCCGACTTCGAGGACGCGCTGGCCCTTGGGAATGTAAAACTTATACAGCCGCGTCAGCGCCGCATGATAAAAGCGGGTGCGCCGTTTCCATTGGTCGCGCTGCATCGCAAGCGTATCGAGCACTTGGGCCCGGTCAGGTGTCATGGCAGGCCTGCCGCAGGCTGATAGAGTAGGGCGGCCATCGTCATTCTCGTGTCCTTGTCGACGTGGTGATTACTGTGAAAAAAATGATAACAAAAGCGCGGTGCGATTGCAAGCGCGCGGACATTCTTTCGCAGCGACACAGGGTAATGCTATACTAACCGTGGTTTCTCCTGTTAACCTGACACCCGGAGCTGGCTATGCTGATTGTGCACGTCTTTGTGCAGGTCACGGCCGAAGCCGTTGCGGCCTTCAAGCAACTATCCTGTGAGAATGCGCGCTGCAGCGCGCACGAGCCCGGTATCACCCAGTTTGATGTGCTGCAGCAAGAGGATGATGCGACGCGCTTCGTGCTGGTTGAGGTGTATCGCGATGCCGCCGCCGTCGCCGCGCACAAAGCGACGGCGCATTATGCGCGCTGGCGCGATGCCGTCGCGCCAATGATGGCCGCACCGCGCACCAGTCTCAAGTTTTCGCGGTGTGAGGAGCAGCCGTAATCATCCCGCGGCTTAGCATCGAACATTCAACATCGAACGTCGAACGCCAGCACCAGTTTCAAGGATCAAGTTTCAAGTTTCAAGCCTCATGGCGCGGCCAGCACGCAGGTGGCGATGTCGCTCTCGACGCCATTCTCGCCGATGCTGCTGACGCCAAAGCGTTCGCGGCGTGAGAAGAAATAATTGTTCTCCGGAACCTGGGTCAGGTCGGCGGCGAAGCTGTGCGCATCGGGCGCCACAGTCGCGATGGGAAACCACGGCTTGGTGTTCAGCCCGTCATTGCCAACTTTGCGGTAGACGCGGTAGCCAGTGACGCGTTCGAGATAATTGCGTTCGCGCACCGGCGGCGCAGTCCATGTCACCTGGGCGTGCTGCGCGTCCGTCTGCTTGGCGGACACCGCGCGCGGCGCCGGCGGCGCGTCGGGCGAGCCGAAGGGCGTGCGCAAAGTGATCGTGTAGTCATCGCGCGCGCCGCGGAACCACGCCACGCACAAATCGTAAATGGTAATCCAATAGTCGGCCGGCGCCGTGGCGGCATCGCGCGTGACGCGCACGAGGAACATGCCGCGATTGCCCACCACATTGATGTTGCCAAACGGATTGGCTTGGCGATAAAAGCCATTCAAGGTGCGCACTTCTTCGACCGGGCGGTTGGGCAGCGTCAGCACGCCCTCGGCGTCCGTGCGGCCATAGATGACCGGCTGCGCGCTGACGGGTTGATCGAAATCGCCGTCCTCGACCACGCCGCGCCAGCAGGCGGCGCCGTTGGTGACCGGCGCGTCCGTGTTGATTCTCACACCGCGCTGAAAGACATCAATCTGTGCGCCGCGCACGGGTTGGCCGTTGATGTCCAGCACGCGCAGGCGCACCGTGCGCGGGATGGCGAAGTACAGATCGCCAAAATAGCCGCGCGGCTTGTTCAAGCTCATATTGAGATAGCCGGCATCCGCCTCGGAGAACGGTTGCGGCCCGTGCGAGTGCATCATCGTGACCGGGTGATCCATGAAGTAACTGCACTGTTCGCCGGTGTCCGCCATGGTATGCGCCGCATCGCCGGGATAGTCCAAGGCATACCAATCGGTCAGGCCGAGTTGGTGACCGAGTTCATGCGGCAGCGACCATTCAGTCTGGTTGCGCCAGGTGGGATCGGTCTGGCCCCAGTTGCCCGTGCGCAATTCTTCAGGCGAATCAGACCAGACCCAGCCGCCTTGGTCGTAGCGCAGGCCATCGGGCGCGAACAGCCCGCGCGTCGCCGCGTCCACATCGTCGGTGCCAATGATGCGATCCAAGCGCACGCGGGCCAGAATGCCCGACGGCGCGGTGGGATAGACGCTGGCTTCGAACAGCCGGTTCATCATGTCGACATGCCAGCGATAAAAATCCTCGAAGGAAAATGTGCCGTACGCCGTGCGCGCTTGATGCCATGCTTTAATGCGGTTGTTGTTGACCACAAAGGTGTAAGCCATGCCCCAGAGCGGGTCGGTCACACTGTTGTTGATCGTGGCGATTTCTTTTTGCGGCGTGGTGACGGCAAAGGTCAACGTAGGAAAGCCGGTGCGCCACGGAAACGAGATGGCGAAGGTGGCTTCCTGCATCTCACCCAAGGGCTGCGCGTATTGGCCGCGCTGGATCGGCGTGCCGTCCATGGCCCACACATACTTGAAGGACTTGCTGGGCGCAAAGCCGAGGTTCTTGACATGCGCCGTGGCGGTGATGAGCTGCCCGGGCGTGTAGGTGAAGTGCAGCCCGGCGACGACTTCTTCCGGATGCAGGATTGCCCGCACGCCGATATTCGACAGCGCGCGTGCACCGGCAAGCGTCGGCCGGCCATAGTTATCATACTGCACATTGCCGTGCAGTCCGGGCAGTTTCGGATTCAACTCGATGAACGTGACCGACAAGTCGGGCAGCGCGGGCTTGGCGTCCCATGCGGCGTCGCGCGCAATGGTATACGATTTGATTGCGCTGCGCGGATAGGTTATCGGCGGGGCGCCCACCGCCGCCAGCGTCGGCCAGACGTCAATGCACGTGCCCCAATCACGCACATAGCAGTTCGAGATGTCGTGCCCATCGGCCATGCGCAACACATCGGCAGACAGACCGCAAGAAATCACCAGTACCACGAGTAGGATGCGGGTCACGAGCGCGTTCATTCATCAATCTCCGGAAGGTTAGGCGGGTCACCAGCGTGACCGTTGCAGGCTCATTATACATTTACTGCACAATATACGCAACTTTGTTCTATGGCCAAGAGCCGCAAAAGAGGCCGGAATGCGGATTCCCTTGCCTCGTTTGCGGTCTTCCAACAGCAGCATGCCGCCTCTGCCGTTGGTCTTGGTCATGCCCTTTGTGTTCTTCGTGCTTAAGATTACAGCGGCGCCAGGACACAGGTGGTGATGTCGCTCTCGACGCCGTTCTCGCCAATGCTGCTGACGCCAAAGCGCTCGCGCCTGGAGGAATAGTTGTTGTCGGGGTACTGCGTCAAATCCGCGGTGTACGTGCGCGCATCGGCCGACAGGGTCGCAATCGGAAACCATGGCTTGGTGTTTAGCCCGTCGTTGCCAATTCTGCGATAGACCCGGTAGCCGGTACTGCGTTCGAGATAATTGCGTTCGCGCACCGGCGGCGCGGTCCATGTTACCTGTGCATGTTGCGCGTCCGTCTGCTTCGCGGACACCGCACGCGGCGCCGGCGGCGCGTCGGACGAGCCGAAGGGCGTGCGCAGGGTGATGGTGTAGTCATCGCGCATGCCGCGGAACCACGCGAC
Organism: uncultured bacterium; assembly: GCA_964397565.1. Classification (GTDB taxonomy): domain Bacteria; phylum Auribacterota; class UBA3054; order UBA3054; family JAPLST01; genus JAPLST01. The sequence goes on along the minus strand of CAYNJC010000044.1, from coordinate 17,415 downwards.
GCACAGGTCATATATGGAAATCCAATAATCGGCCGGCGCGCTGGCGGCATCGCGCGTGACCCGCACGAAAAACAAACCGCGGTGGCCTACCACATTAATGTTGCCAAACAGATTGGGCTGGCGCTGAAAGCCATTCAGCGTGCGCACTTCCTCGGCCGGCCGGTTGGGCAGCGGCAGCACGCCCTCGGCGTCCGTACGGCCATAGATGACCGGCTGCACGCTGACGGGTTGATCGAAATCGCCGTCCTCAACCACGGTACGCCAGCAGACCGCGCCGTTGGTGATCGGTGCGACAGCCGGGTCGATTTTCACGCCGCGCTGAAACACCTCAACCTGCGCGCCGGCGAGGGGCTGGCCATTGATGTCCAGCACGCGCAGGCGTACCGTGCGCGGAATCGCGAAATACAAATCGCCAAAATAGCCGCGTGGTTTGTCCAAGGTCATGTTGAAATAGCCGGCATCCGCCTCGGAAAACGGTTGCGGCCCGTGCGAGTGCATCATCGTGATCGGGTGCTTCATGGAATGGTCGCACTTCTCGCCGGTGTCCGCCATGGTATGCGCCGCGTCGCCGCCGTAGTCCAAATTATACCAATCCGGCAGACCGAGCTGATGCGCCAATTCATGCGGGAGCGACCACTCCGTCTCATTGCGCCCGCCAGGGTGTTCCCAACGACCGCTGCGCACTTCCTCTTCTGCATCAGACCAACTCCAGCCACCTTGATCATACCGTATACCATTCGGCCCATGTAGGCCGCTCTGTGCCTTCTGCACATCGTCGGCATACACAATGCGATCCAAGCGCACGCGGGCAAGAATACCCGACGGCGCGGCGGGATACACGCTGGCCTCGAGCAGCCGGTTCATCATGTCAATGTGCCAGCGATAATAATCTTCGAAGGAAAACGTGCCATAGGCCGTGCGCGCTTCATGCCACACTTTAATGCGGCCGGGACTGACCACATAGGTGAGGGCCATACCCCAGAGCGGGTCGGTCGCGCTATTGTTGATCGTCGCGATTTCTGGTTGTGGCGTCGTGACGGCAAAGGTCACCGTATGAAAGCCGGTGCGCCACGGAAAGGAAATTGCAAAGGTCGCCTCTTTCAGTTCATCCAAGGTCTGCGCGCACTGGCCGCGCTGGATCGGTGTGTCATCCATTGACCACACATACGCAAAGGGCTTGCTGGGCGCAAACCCAAGGTTCATGACATGCGCCGTGGCGCTGATGAGCTGCCCGGGCGTGTAGGTGAATTGCAGCCCGGCGACGGCCTCTTCCGGGTGCATCTCCGCCCGTGCGCCAATATTCGACAGTGCAGGCGAACCGGCAATCGTCGGCCGGCCATAATCGTCATATTGAATGTTGCCATGCAGACCCGGCAATTTGGGATTCAGCTCGATGAACGTGACCGACAAGTCGGGCAGCGCAGGTTTGGCGTCCCATGCGGCGTCGCGCGCAACGGTGTACGATGTAATGGCGCTGCGTGGATAGGTTAGCGGCGGGGTGCCCACCGTCGCCAGCGTCGGCCAGACGTCAATGGTGGTGCCCCAATCACGCACATAGCAATTCGAGATGTCGCGGCCATCGGCCATGGTCAGCACATCGGCGCGCAGACCGCAGGACAGCACCAAGAGCACAAGGCATGTGCAGCGCAGAAGAATAGACATGAGTCAACTCCGTCGTGGTTAGGAACGCAGCCGGGTTGGCTGAATTCACTTTTTCATTATACCATATAGCTGCAATATATGCAATGTTTATTGCAGATTGATTGTTGTGCCGCGAAAATGGCCGCATTACCGGGCCGTCAAGGCACAGCCAGACTATTGTCAGAACAGGCCGACGACGTTGCCGTGCTCGTCAATGTCCACATGGCAGCCGGCCGGCACGCTGGGCAAGCCGGGCATTGTGCGCATTTCACCGGCCAAGGCGTAGACAAAGCCGGCGCCGGCCGATACGCGCACATCTTTGATCGGCACAGTGAAGCCGGTCGGGCGTCCTTTCAGGGCCGGATCGTGCGACAACGACAAGTGCGTCTTGGCAATGCAGACCGGCAGATTCCCGAAGCCGTACTGATTCAGCCATGCAATCTGCTTCTTGGCTTCGGCCGAGAAGGACACGCCCTGCGCGCCATAAATGCAGCGCGCCACCGTTTCGATTTTCTGCTCGATCGGCTGGTCCAGGTCATACAGCAGTTTGAAGGCGGACGGCTGGGCGGCCGCTTTCATCACGGCGCGGGCCAACGCAAGCCCGCCCTCGCCGCCGTGGGCGTGAACATCCGAGACGACCGCATCGTTGGCGTCGGCCGCCATGGCACTCTCTTGAATCAGGGCGTGCTCACGCTCGCTGTCGCTCGGAAAACGGTTGATCGCGACCACGACCGGCACGCCGAACGCCTGCACATTCTCAATGTGCTTGATCAGATTCGGCATGCCGCGCCGCAGCGCATCCAGGTCTTCGCTCAACAAGCCCTTGTCGAGCGGCTTGCCGGCCACGACCCGGAAGTCGCCCGAGTGCATTTTCAGCGCGCGGACGCTGGCCACCAAACAGACTGCATCCGGCTGCATGCCGGAGGCGCGGCACTTGATGTGCATGAATTTCTCCATGCCGCAATCGGCGCCAAAGCCGCTTTCGGTCACGACATACTCGCCCAATTTTAACGCCATTTGGTCGGCTAGGATCGAGCTGTTGCCATGCGCAATATTGGCGAACGGGCCGGCATGCACAAAGCACAAAGTGTGTTCCAAGGTCTGCATGATATTCGGCAGCAGCGCTTCCTTCAGGAGCACCGTCATGGCGCCGGCACAGTGCAAGTCTTCGGCCGTGACCGGGCGATTGTCGTGTGTGACGCCGACAATAATGCGCCCGAGCCGCGCGCGCAGATCCTTCAGATCGCGCGCCAGCGCCAGGATCGCCATGCATTCCGACGCCACCGTGATGTCAAAGCCGGACTGGCGCGGTATGCCGTCATCACGCGTGCCCAAGCCGATCACAATGTTGCGCAGCGCGCGATCCGAGACGTCGACCACATGCCGCCACATGATCCGCCGTTGGTCAATCCCGATCGCGTTGCCGTGATGCAGATGATTGTCAATAAACGCCGCCAGCAGGTTGTGCGCGATACTGACGGCATGATTGTCGCCGGTCAAGTGCAGGTTGAAGTCCTCCATCGGCACCACTTGCGCATAGCCGCCGCCGGCCGCGCCACCCTTGATGCCGAACACCGGCCCGAGCGAGGGTTGGCGGATGCAAGTGATCGCCTTCGCGCCGAGTTTGTTGAGCCCCAGCGTCAGGCCGATCGTCGTTACGGTTTTGCCCTCGCCCAGCGGCGTGGGCGTAATGCCGGTGACATCAATGTATTTGCCGCTGGGCCGCGCCTGCAGCCGCGCCAGCACGGACAAGCGCACTTTGGCCATCGTGTGGCCAAACGGGATCAATTCATCCGGCAACAAGCCGTATTGCTGGGCAATCTCAGTGATCGGCCGCAGTGGCGCTGCTTGTGCAATGGCGAGGTCTGACTGCATGACGCTTCCCTTAGTTGATTAGTAGGTTTCCAACTCCGCCAACGCCACGCCCACGCGCCTGCGGCGGACACTGCCGGGCACACGCACGCTGGAAAGGCGTGAGGTCTCGAGGCTTAAGATGCCGCGCGTGGCGCGCAGGACTTCCTGGCAATTGGTGGTCACCAGCCACTCGGTGCACGACCGCGGCAGGATGATCTCCTGCAGCAGTGTGCCATTGAAGCGCAGCGCCACCGTCGGCGGCATGCGATAGAAGGGCGTGTCAGCCGCCGCGCGCAGGCGCACAATCACGCAGCCCTGGGTGCCGCCGGTGATAAAACGGGCCGCGCGTTGTTCGGTCCAGCGCGCCGCAATGACATTGGTCCCCTGGCAATCCTGGAACCAAGCCGAGAGATTCTGGCCTTCGCGGCGCAGATCGTTGTCCCAGGTGATCTCATCCGCCAGCGCCACGCCCAGCGTGCGGGGCGGTACTTCGTTGGGCGGTTGCCAGGTGGGCGTCACCTCGAGCGCCAGTTGGGCAACGCCCGGTGGCGGCGCATACACGTACATGCTGTGCTCTGTCCAATTGGGATCGGTCAGCACGATCGTGTCCAGATAGTGCGCATTCAGCCAGCAGCGCACCTGCACCGGCTTGGCGGGTGAAATGTCCGGGTGCAGGCCCGCCAGACGAATGGTCATGACGGCGGCGTTGTTCGGCACCGTGATCTGTTTGCCGGCATAGCGTTGCGTCCATTGATACCCAAATGTCTGCTGCCACGTTTCCGGATGATACAAGCCAAACTCGCGCGGCATGCTAAAGCGCTGTTGCAGGGCCGCGCGCGACAGCGGGCCGCAGGCGGTGTCAATCTGTGACGCCACGCACAGGCCGGCGATACAACCCAGGACCATCACGCTGCGCGGGCCAAGCGCGGGGTGCGGTTCCGTGCTGGTCACGACGGGCGCCAGCCCCAGCGCGGCCAACACGGCCGCGCCACACGCAACTTCCGGCGCTTGGAAATGAGCGCCTAACAATCCCAGCAGCAATAGCACCCCCAGGCTGCCCCACACTATCAGCGTGTCCAACGGCACGGCTTGGATGCCGCCCCGCCGGCCGGCCCGCACGACACACGTGACGCACGACCCGATCAGCCACAACCACAGCAGCAAGCCGCTGGCGCCCACGTCCGTCAGCCACTGCAAGTATTGATTCCAGGCGTTGTCCACCGGTGTCTCTTGGGTGGCCTCGCGATTGTAATTGGGCAGTTCAATCGCAAAGGCGCCCAGCCCCACGCCACTAAACGCATAATCACGCCAGACGGTCAGCGCTTGGCGCCACTGCATCTCGCGCCGATCCACGGCCCGCTCGGCCGGCGCCACCCGCACCCGCTCATAAAACTCCTGCACGCGCCGCAGCAGCGGATTGTCCGACGGCAGCGCGCCGGCCGGCGCATTCACCCACAACGGCAGCACGGCAATGATCAGGATTGCCACGAGCACGCCGCCCGCCAGCACCAACCCGCGCCAGGCGCGCTGCCGCCACGCAAACACCAGCACGGCACCCGCCGCTAACATCGCCAGTATCAGGATGCCTAAGAGCGCGGAACGCGACCCGCTTTGCATCAGCGCGTAGATGCCCAACATGCTGCTGCACACCGCCACCATTTGCCACAAGCCGCGCGCCCGCACCGTCTGCAACAACAACAGCGGCAATGCCAGCATCAGGAACAATCCCAGCGCGTTCGGGTCGGTCATGCCGCCGCTGACGCGCCGCGCCTGATGCCACGCCGCCTCTTGCACCAGGCCGTAGGATTGATCAAACACACTTTGATACACGACGACCGCAAAGACCGGCAGCAAGGTCACGGTCCATAACAGCGCCAGCCGGTGCCAGGCCGCCTGCCAGACCGCGCGCGTGCGCAGCTCACGCCAGATGCCCAGCCCGCTCCATAACAGGGCCGGCAGCGCCAGCCCGTTGGCCAGCCGGATCAAGACCACGCGCAGCGCCGTCGCCGCATCCATGGTCGCATCCCGTGTCACCCAGATGTTGCGAAACACCTCGTTGAACAGCGGATACCAGTCCGCATAGCGCGCCATCGTCACCAGCCCGGCGCTGGCAGTTACGATGATGACCAGCACCAGCGGGACGCGCACGCGTTCATACAGGTGGTCGTTGGCATGTGTGACGAGCTGGTGTGCCCACCAGCCCAACGCGCACGCCAAGGCCAGGAACGAGACCGCATCATGGGCCCCCAGCGCCAGCGCGCGCGACGGCACATTTGCCAGCGGGACCAGCGCCACGCACAACCACCAGCCTGCGCGCGGCACCCAATACGTGCCCAACGCCACGACCAATGCCACCGCCAGGAACCCCGCCCGATACGCAAAATGCGGCGGCGCCGACGCCAGTGCGCCGGCACACCACGCACCGCAGCTCAGGCCAAACAGTGCCAGCGTCAGGACGCGCGTGCCCCACATCTCAAATGCCTCGAAATGCGAAAAATAGTGTTTGAATCAAAATGACGATATCCAGCAAAAACGATTGCTCGTTGATGTAATACAAGTCGTAGTCCATGTTTTCATGAATCGGCACGCGCCGGTCCGCGCTCAGTTGCCAGAGGCCGGTGATGCCCGGCTTGACTTTCAAGCGTTCGCGCTGCAGGTCGGTGTAGCGCGCGACAATAAACGGCATTTCGGGCCGCGGCCCAACCAGCGACATGTGGCCGATGAGCACGTTCAGCAATTGGGGCAGCTCATCCAAACTGGTGCGCCGCAGCCAGCGGCCGATCGGGGTGATGCGCGGATCGCGCATGTGCGCCGGCTTCAAGGCATAGGCCGGCTCTTCACAATACATCGTGCGAAATTTGACCATCCGGAACGGCGCGCCATGCAACCCCACGCGCGTCTGCACGAACAACGCCGGGCCTTTGCTGCTGGCGCGAATGATAATCGCGAGCAGGACCAGCAGCGGCGCACACACGATCGTCGCCAGCAGGCCCACCAGCACATCAAACACGCGCTTGCAGGCAAAGTACACGACCCGCCCCGACGCGTAGCGCAATGAAATCACCGGAATGCCCACAAAGTCATGCGTCACCGTATGCTGAAAGGCGATCTGATACACATTCGGCACAAAGTGAAAGGCACTGTTGTGCGCGCGACAATCCTGCACCACCTGGTACATCTGCTCCGCGCTTGCGCCCGGCACGGCCAGCAGCACTTCATCCACCTGATGCTGCCGGATGCATTCGCCCAGCTGCTCCCCGGTGCCCAGCACCGGCAAGCTCTGCCGGCGGGCCGCGTCAAACAGCACCGGATGCCAGGCCAGTTGCGGATCGTCATCCACAAACCCAACCGCAATCAAACCAAAGGCCGGAAACTCGCTCAAGCGCCGCGCCACCGCCCGGCCGGTCACACCCGCGCCATAAATCAACACGCGCCGCGCGCCAATGCCACGCCGGTGCAACAGATACATCAGATGATTCAAGAGCGCGCGGATACTAATGATCCCCACGATGCTCAGCAGGGCGGCATACCCGAAAATCCGGCGCGAAAATAATTTCTCGCGCACGCCCGGCCCGGTGTACGCCACCCATAAATAATAGAACGCCAGAAACAACAAGACCGTGATCGCATAGCCCACCAGCACCCCGCGATATTCATGCACATGCAACATACTCGTGTCGTCGCGATACAAGCGCATGAAGGCAAACACGATCACCGCCATCAGCCCCAGCCCCATGCCCAAATTCAGATAATGATACATCGGCGCGGGGATATAGTACAAGGTGGCTGACAGTTCCGGACAATAGTCGCCCCATGTGCCGGGTTTATTCAGAAAGTAGATTTGGTAGGCGATGAAAAACGCGCCGTAGACCAATGCAAAATCCAGCAGTGGCCGGCACCCGCGCAGACCGACAATCAGCAATTTGCTCAAATGGCGCTTCATGCTCCCGTCACACGTCGTCCGCGGGTTGCGCCAGCCGCGCCTCCGCGGTGCGTTCAATCCGCTCGGCTTGTTCAACCAATTGCGCCGCGTTGATGTGCGTGCCCGGCAGGAAGAAGCAGATCAAGCCCGGCACCGCCATGCCCAGCATGCTGATCCGCAGCAACAGCATGAAGGCAATGCCCGCGCCGTCGCCTTGTCCCAAGTTGTCAAACCATTCTTTTGAGACAATCTCGGTCACGCCCAAGCCGCCCGGCGTCGCCGGAATGGTGATCACCAGCGTCAGAATCGGGAACATCACGAAATATTGATACCACGCCATGTTCAACTGCAGCGCCAGGCCGAACAGCCAGGCAATCACACACATCAGCAGTTGCAGCGCCAGCGACTCCAGCAGCGCCAGCAGCGCCACCGCTTTGTGCGCCCGGTATTCATGCAGGGCGTTGATCATCTGGCGCACAAAGTGCGGGATCAGCCGCTCAACCCGCGCCCACCAGGCATAGCGTTTCCAGTAATCCTTGCTCAGAATCATCGCGACCCCGAGCGCCGACAGTAACAGCAGAACCAGCACCAGCGGCAGCAACGGCTGGAATTTCGTCGAGGTCTTGAGCGTCGCCACCACGGCCACCGCCGCAATCAGCACGACCGCCAGCAGCCCCATCACGCGATCCAACAAAATGGCGGCGACCACCGCCGCCTTCTTGTCCGGCGCCTCGCGTGCCACATAAAACATTTTCACCACGTCGCCGCCCGTCCCGCCCGGAAAGGCCAAGTTGAAAAAATACCCGATGCAGTTGTACTTCAAGGTGCGCAGGTAGGTCAAAGGAATCCTGAGCGCGCGCAGCAGAATCTGCAGGCGATGATTGCCAATGCCGATCACCACCCATTGCAGGGCTAGTCCGTAGATGAAATAGTCCCAGCGCAAATCCCGCAACCGCCGGCCCACGTCCGCCCAGTCAACAATGTTGTAGACCACCAGCAGCAGCACCGCCGCCAACACCGCCTTGCCGAGGGTCACCAGCGTCTTGTTGCGCAGCCCGCGCCGCAGCGCCGCGATGATGATCATGGTGGCGTTCCCCGGGGCTCTGCCGCCAGCGCGCAGGTCATGTCCAACATGGTTGCAACCGGCAGGGAGCTGGCTTTCACGGCAATGTCCACATAGGCCAAGGTCTGCAGCGCGACCGCCAGCGTCGGCGCCGACAAGCCGCGCAAGTAGCGCTCGATCTGCGGCCGGCGCGGATGTTGATAGCCCAGCCGAAATTCATAAAAACGCTTGTAGAGCGAACCGTCCTGCAAGGCCGCCCGCGCCGCTGCCAGCCGGCTGATGCCCGTCGCCACGATCGCGTATTGATACAAGGCGTCGGTGCGGTTCTCACGTAGTGCTTGCAGCGCCGCCAAGGCCGCGCCGGTGTCGCCCTGCAACAGTTGATCTGCCAGTTCCCATTCATTGCGCTGGGTTGTGTCGACACACACCCGCAGCACATCCTCACGCAAAATCTGCGCGCGCGCACCGACAAACAGGCAGACTTTCTCAATCTCTTGGTAGGCCGCCCGCGCATTCCCGTCACAAATCTCTTGCAATAATTGGGCCGCGTCGCGCGCCAGCGCTTTGCCATACCGCTCGCGCGCCACCACCGCCACATCCCGAATCACGCCCAACGCGTACTCCACCACAATCTGTTTTTCATACAGCCGCTTGGCGAAGCGCGTGCGCTTGTCCAGCTCGTTCATGGCCAGCACCAGGACCAGGTCCGTCCGCCCGCGCGCCACCAGCATCTCGCAATAGCTGCCGAGCGCATCAAGCTCTTCCGCGCGCAGCTCGTGCACATGCTTGACGAGCACGACCCGCGTCCCGCCCATGAACGGCAGGGTGTCGGCCGCGCCCGTGATCTGCGCCGCGTTCACGCTCTCGCTGTCGGCGTGCAACACTTCATAGTTGAAATCCTGCGTCGCCGGCGCGACGTACGCCGCCCGCACCTGTTCGAGTGCCGTACTGATCGCATGCGTGTCCTCGCCGGCCAGCACGTACACAGGCCCGAGGGCATGCTGGCTGACCAACGCACTGAACGCCGCCGGCGTCAGGCCGGTCAACGCGGCGCTCTTGCGGGTGGTGGTGGGTTTGCTCGTTTTCTTCATGCAGCTAGGTACGGTGTGTGAGGGGCTGATGTCTTACGCGCGCAGCACCATGGCGCGTGCCGCTTCAACTTCGTCCAAGCGGCCGACCGGCGTCGTCACCGGCGCGGCCCGCAGTGTCGCGGGCTGTTCCGCGGCCAGGCGCGCGATCTCGCGTAGCGCCGCGATGAATTCGTCCATGGTTTCCTTGGCTTCGGTCTCGGTCGGTTCAATCATCAGGGCTTCATGCACAATCAGCGGGAAATACATCGTCGGCGCGTGAAAGCCACGATCCAGCAGCGCTTTCGCAATGTCCAGCGCCTTGACCCCGTGCGCCTCCTGCCGGCTGGCCGAGCAGACACATTCATGCATGCAGTGCCCCTCGTACGGAAAGTCAAAGACATCCTGCAAGCAGGCCTTGATATAATTGGCATTCAAGACTGCCGTCGCGCTGGCCTCGCGCAGCCCTTCCGCGCCCAGCAGGCGCAAATAGGTGTAGGCCCGCAGGATCACGCCGAAATTCCCGTAAAACGGGGCGATGTAGCCAATGCTGTGCGGCTCGTCATAGTGCAGCGCGTAGGTGCCGTCGTCGCGCTTGATCACGCGTGAAATCGGCAAAAACTGCCGCAGTGGCGCTTTGACGCCGACCGCGCCCGCGCCCGGCCCGCCGCCGCCGTGCGGCGTCGCAAAGGTCTTGTGCAAATTCAGATGCACGACATCAAAACCCAGATCGCCCGGCCGCACCCGCCCGACAAACGCATTCATATTCGCGCCGTCATAATAGGCCAGCCCATCGACTTGGTGCACCAGCTCGCAGACCGTTTGCACATCGCGCTCGAACAATCCCAGCGTGTTCGGGCTGGTCAGCATCACCCCGGCGACATCGTCGCTGAGCGCTTGTTTGAACGCCGCCAGGTCCATGACACCCTTGGCATTGCTGGGAATGGTCGTGACGCTGAAGCCGGCGATGGCGGCCGTGGCCGGATTCGTGCCGTGCGCGCTGTCGGGTATCAACAAGCGCTTCTTCTGGTTGCCTTTCTGGCGGTGGTACGCGGCCACGATCATCGCGCCGGTCAATTCGCCGTTCGCGCCCGCCATCGGCTGCATCGTCATTTCGGCCATGCCGGTGATTTCCGCCAGCATGCGCTCGGTCTCGAACAAGACCCGCAGCGCGCCCTGCGTCAGCATCCCGCCATTACGCAACTGCGGCAGCAATGGATGCAGCTTGGCAAAGCCGTCGAAGCGCGCCACGGTCTCGCACACTTTCGGATTGTATTTCATCGTGCACGAGCCGAGTGGATAAAAATTGGTATCCACCGAAAAATTCAGGCGCGACAAATTGGTGAAATGCCGTACCACGCCCAACTCCGACACTTCCGGCAACGCCGCCGGCGTCGCGCGCCGCAGGGCCGCCGGAATCTTGGCCTTGGTCTGCGACACGGTGCAGTCGGGCAAGCGCACCCCGCGCCGCCCCGCTTTGGACATCTCGTAAATCAGTGGTTGCATCGCTTTTTTCTTAGTGTAGTGCATCAGAAATTCCTTGCGCTATGGCGGCGCAGATCACACCGGAATGCAAGGCGGAACGAAGCGGCGATATCGCCGCATCGGCATCAACTGTGGACACAATCATCGTCACGGTATTTCTGATTCGCTACACCTAGCTGACGACGGCTTCGAGCGCCGCCGCCAAACGGTCAATGTCCTCTTTCGTGCGCATCTCGGTCAGCGCCACCAGCGCCACCCGCTCCAGCCCGGCATAGTAACGTCCCACCGGGAAGCCCGCCGCAAAACCACGGTCAACCAAGTCGCCGATCACGTCGCGCGCGTCACCCGGCAGCGTGATGCAGAATTCATTGAAGAACGTCGCCGGAAATGTGCGCGTCACGCCGGCAATCGCCGTCAGTTTGCTGTAGGCATAACTGGCGTTGTCGGCGCAATACTGCGCGACTTCCTGCACGCCTTCCTTGCCCAGCAGCGCCATGTACACGGCCGCCGCCAGCGCGCACAAATTTTGATTGGTGCAAATGTTCGAGGTCGCTTTCTCGCGCCGAATGTGCTGCTCGCGTGCCTGTAGCGTCAGCACAAAACCGCGCCGGCCCTGCTGGTCGTGCGTCAGGCCGACGATCCGCCCCGGCATCTTGCGCACATACTGCTTCCTGGTCGCCATAAAGCCGAGATACGGCCCGCCAAAGCACAACGGCAAGCCCAAGCTCTGGCCTTCACCCGTGACAATGTCCGCGCCCATTGCGCCCGGCGTCTTCAATATCCCCAGCGCGATCGGATACACGCTCATCACCGCCAGCGCGCCCGCCGCGTGCGCCGCCGCGAACAACGCCGTGTGATCCTCGATGCAGCCGAAAAAATTCGGATACTGCACCACCACGCACGCCACATCCTTGCCCAGCCGCGCCTGCAGCGCCGCCGTGTCCACCACGCCGTTCACACTCGGCACTTCCTCCAGCGTGACCGGCATGTTCGCCAAGTAGGTGCGCAACATCATTCGGTAAATCGGACTGACGCCGGCGTCAATCAACACGCGCCAGCGCTCGGTCGTGCGCACCGCCATCATGATTGCCTCATACAGGGCCGTGCCGCCTTCATACAGCGAGGCGTTGGCCACCTCCATGTCGGTCAGCCGGCAAATCCCGCTTTGAAACTCAAACGCCGCCTGCAGCGTGCCTTGCGCCACTTCCGGCTGATACGGCGTGTAGGCCGTCAGCACTTCCCCGCGCGATAAAATCGCATCCACTGCCGCCGGCACATAATGATCATAAAAACCACCGCCCAGGAAACACAACAAATCGGTGCGGTTGCGCCGCGCCATGGCACGCACCAGCTGCTCAACCTCAACTTCCGACTGGCCCTCCGGCAGGTTCAGCCGCGCCTGCTGCACTGCGGCCGGAATCGCCGCGTACAATTCGTCTTCGCTCGCCACCCCGATCGCGCGCAGCATCGCGGCCCGGTCGGCGTCCACGTGCGCCACATAACTCATCCGCGCCATTACTGGGCCTCAAGGTAGCTGCGATATTGCGCCGCGGTCATCAGCCCGCTGCCCGCGTCCGCCGGCACCTGCTCCAGTTCACACAGCCAGCCCTTGCCGTAGGGATCCTGGTTGATGATCTCGGGATGATCGCGCAATTCCGTGTTGATCGCCCGCACCGTCCCGCTCACCGGCGTGTATACATCACTGGCCGCCTTGACCGATTCGACCACCGCCACACCGCCGCCCGGTGCCACCGCTTTGCCGACACTCGGTAAATCAACATATGTGATGTCGCCCAGCGCAGTCTGCGCATGATCGCTGATACCCATCACGGCGGTCGCGCCCGCCAGCCGCACCCACTCGTGTTCCTTGGTGAATAACAATCCGTCTGGTACGTTCATCCGTGCTCCTCAATTCGGCATTACCGGGTATAAAAAATACGGTTCGTTTCGGAACGATTAGTATAGCAAGTTTCGCGATCCGACGCAACGCAATACTCGCCCTTCATTCTTTGGCAGCAAAAGAAGTATTGGCGGGGCTTGGCGGTTCTTGTTATACTAGTGACACCAACCCAAGGTACCCATGACGATTCCTTTCGCGTTTGACATTGATGTGCGCAATTACTTGCACCTGCTGGATGAGCAGGGCATGGATGTGCGCGCCTGGTTGCGTGACTACGAGACGCTGGCGGCCGCACTGCCCACAGAGGCGCGCGCCACTGATCCGCGTTGGCAGACGCTGGCCCACGCCGTCGTTGCCGCGGCTGACACATGGCAGACACCCGAGCCGAGCGCGCTGGATGAGATTCTGGCCGCGCGCCCGGCCACGCGCCAGGATGCGTATGCCGCACCGCTCTCACCCGCGACGCTAAGCAGCAAAATCGCCGGCGGCTGGCGCGCCCGCATTGCCGGTTGCATCTTGGGCAAGCCGGTTGAATGTCTGATGCACGAGCCCAACTCGCACGCGGTATTGCGTGACATGCTCGCAGCCGAGCATGCATATCCGCTGACGGATTTCGTGCCGGAAGCGGTGATGGAGCGCTACTGGCACGCACGCTACGCGCAGAATCCGCCCAAATGGTATCTGGCCGGGCACGGCCGCGATTCCTTGCGCGAACGGATTGCGTTTGCGCCCGCGGACGATGACTTGAATTACACCGTGCTGGCGCTCGAACTCCTGCGCGAGCACGGGCGCAACTTCACGCCGGACATGGTGCTGGCACGCTGGACACAACTGCTGCCGTATGACAGTGTCTGCACGGCCGAGCGCGCGGCCTACCGCAACTATGTACTCGGTTTGCGCTTCCCGCAGACCGCCACGTTTGTGAATCCGTATTGCGAATGGATTGGCGCGCAAATCCGCGCCGACGCCTATGGCTATGTCAGCCCGGGCCAGCCAGCGCAGGCCGCGCGCCTGGCCTGGCAGGATGCCGCCGCAACCCATGTCAAGAACGGCATCTACGGCGCGATGTGGACGGCCGCCGCACTCGCCGCTGCGTTTTACGAAAACGACCCCGAGACGATCATCCTGCGCGGCCTTGAGCAGGTGCCGGCAACCTGTCGCTTCGCCGAGCAGATCAAGGCGACGATCGTGGCGGTCAAGCGCAACGGCACGGATTTCGAGAAAACATTTGACGACATTCAGGCGCGCGTCGGCGCCTATCACTGCGTGCACACGATCAATAATGCCTGTGTGGTCGCGGCCGCACTGCTGCACGGCGGCCATGACCTGAGCCGCGTCATGTGCATTGCCGTCATGGGGGGCTTGGACACCGATTGCAACGGCGCGACGGCCGGCTCGATCGCCGGGGTGATGCAGGGCGAGGCCGCGCTTGAATCACGCTGGATCACGCCGTTCAACGACACGTTGCACACGGCGTTGTGCGGACAGTCGGTGCTAAAAATCAGCAACGTGATCGCGCGCACCTGCGCACTGGCGCAGACGCTGGCATAGCCGGCACGCGCTTCATAGCGTGACCGCGCTGTCGCCTGCTGCCGAAGCCTCCTGTAAAACATTCTCTGCCCGCTCTGCATCCGCCTCGCGGACGACCAAGCGCACACCTGTGACTGGTTGAAGAAACGGGTTCATCCCGCCGCAATCGTCTTTCTCAATGATGGCGGCGATGCCCGAGCCTTCAAGCAGCATCTTGGCCAGCGTGGCTTGGGCTGTGTTGCTGAATGTTCTGAGTGCTTTCATGTGGTTTCGCGCCGTTCCGTCCATGCTTCAATTACTAATGAGAGCGCTTTCTACGTTGCAGTGTCCTTGTAGCCGCCCGCGGCGAGGGCGGCTTCTGCAGCCGCGGTCAGCGCCCGCGGCCACAACTGGCATGACACCAAGCAAGTGCTTTCATTAGTACTTCTTCTGCAAGAGTGTAGCACAGGCCCGGAATGCCTGTCAAACGACATTTTTTGTCGATTGCAGACGACACAAAATGTCGTTTGCCACGCGTGGCGCGGCCGTTTTTGCTATACTAATGCCATGCGAATTTTAGTGGTTGAAGATGAAGTGGGTGTGCGTGACACGGTCTGCGCCTTGCTCAAGAGTGAGAATTATGCCGTGGATGCGGTCGGCACGGCCGAGGACGGCATTTTTATGCTCAAGGAAAATGAGTATGACGGCGTGATCCTTGACCTGATGCTGCCGGATGGTTCGGGCCTGGACGTGTTGAAAAAATTCCGGACGACCGGCAAGGCCGTACCGGTCTTGATTCTCAGCGCCTTGGGCGGCGTGAACGACCGGGTCAGCGGCCTGGACATTGGCGCGGATGACTACTTGGTCAAACCGTTTGCGCCGGCCGAGCTGATGGCGCGGCTGCGCGCCTTGGTGCGGCGGCGCTACCAACAGCCGGACCCGCTGATTCGCGTCGGTGAACTGGAGATCAACACGCGCTCGCGCGTGGTCAAGCGTGGCAAACGCACGATCGAGTTGAAGCCCAAGGAATTCGCGGTCCTCGAAGTGCTGGCCCGCAACGCGGAGGTGCCGGTCACGCGCACGATGTTGTGGGAACGCATTTACGACTGGGATTACGACGGGATGAGCAACACGGTGGATGTCTATGTCAGCCGTTTGCGCGCAAAAATTGATGGGGAGGATGAGAAGCCGCTGATTCACACCATCCGCGGCGTGGGCTATCTGCTGAGCGCCAGCCGGGCATGATCCGCTTGCGCACATCGTTGTTCCGGCACATTGTGCTGTGGTACACGGTGTGCACCATGTTGATTGTCGCAATTTACACCTTGATCTTATACGGCGAAGTCAAGCGCGGGCGTGAGCGCCCGTTTGACGTGCGCCTGGATGCCATGGCGGCCGAGCTGGCCGACGACTTGCAGCACAGCCGCGGCCAGCTTGACATCGCGCGCCTGTCGGCGGCGGATTTGTCAACCCGCGCCTTTGCCGTGTTCAGTCCGGGCTGGAAGCTGTTGCTGGCCTCCGTGCCGTGGCAGGACGTCACTTGGAGCACGAACACCATTCACTTTGGCCAGTTTCTTGAACGCACCCGCGCCGGCAAGCGCTATCACACGCCGGCCAAAGACAGCACCGGGCAGGATTTGCGCCTGAGCATCGCGCATGCGGAGATCGCGCCGCTGCTCGGCGAGGAGGCGCCGCCGGGCGCCACCAACACCTTGCCGGTATATGTCGCCATGGCCGATATGTTTGAACCGACCGATCAATTTCTCTGGCGACAGAAATATCGCATGGCGACCGCCTTTGTGGTGGTGTGCATCGCCGTGCTGGTATCCGGCCTGCTAGTGGCGCGCCTGGGCGTCTGGCCGATCACGTTGCTGGCCACGACCGCCGAGCGGATCACGCCGGAAGATTCGCGCACACGTCTGCCGGTGACAACGCTGCCGCATGAATTGCGCGTGTTGGCGCTGACGCTCAACCAGGCGTTTGACCGGTTGGACGCGGCTTTGCAGAGCGAGCGTACTTTTACCGCTGCCGCCGCGCATGAACTGCGTTCACCGCTGGCGGCGCTGATCGCGCGCGCCCAGCATATTCGTTATGACCCGGCCCTGACGCCCGCCTTGGCCGAGAAACTCGACGCCGTGCTGGGCGAGGCCGAGCGCCTGACGCGCCTGAGCGGCCAATTGTTGCTGTTGGCGCGACTTGACCGGGCGGCGGCCGGTGAAGCTTTTCCGATTCAAGCCGTGGATCTGGCCGAGGTTGCCCAGGATGCGATCGATTCGTTGCGCGAGGCCGCCACTGCCCGCGAGGTCCATCTGCACGTGCGCGCGCAGGGCGCCACGCTGGTGCAGGGCCATGAAGAATGGCTGCTGCGCGCCGTGTACAATCTGGTCAATAACGCCATCAAATACACCGCGCCCGAAACCAATGTGGTGGTCGCGCTCGAACCAACGGCGGACGGCACGCGCGTGTTGCTGAGTGTCAGCGATGCCGGCCCGGGCATTGCGCCGGGCGAGCGCGCCAAGGTGGTGCAGCGCTTTTACCGCGGCGTGCGCACACGCGCAACCGAAGGCACCGGCCTTGGTTTGGCCATTGTGCTGGACGTGCTGCACGCGCACCACGGCGAGCTGTTCATTGCCGAAGGCACGGGTGGGATCGGCGCAAGAATTACGATGATCGTGCCGGTTACGATGAGCTAGTGTTATGTCTCTATAATCATTAAGATTGCGAAACCATCGCTGCAACAGATTGACCCAGAAACTTGAAGTCGGGCTAAACAAAAAGGGCGCTCTGTAAACATAGAACACTTCTACTGACCTGCAACAAAGATATCGCGCCCATCTCTTGACTTTCCCCGGCTTTTATGCTATAAATGTCGCAACATTATTTACTGGCTTTATGAACACTGTAATCAAAAACAGTAGAATAATTCAGTCCGGCAGTCCGGCAGTCCGGCAGTCCGGCAGTCCGGCAGTCCGGC
>CAYNJC010000043.1:0-33825 GCA_964397565.1 uncultured bacterium | reverse complement strand
CGGCCGGGAGCGCCTTCGGCTTGCAGGCATCCTACGCGGAGACGCGCAACAGCGAATTGGCCTTGATTTCGACCTCCAACCAGTTCTGGTCATGCGGCCTGCCGGTGCCGGGCGAGGCGTGGTGGAATGATCAAGTCTATTACAGTACCGATCCAGATCCGTTCAACAATTACACCAACGAAGTGCCGACGTTCGAGACGGTCGGCGGCCTGCCGTACTCGACGCAACTCGAGACGGCGTACGGCACGCGCGATGTCGGCTGGAACGTGATCCCCGAGCCGGCTGTACTGGGCCTCGTCGCCCTTACCATGCTGGCCCTGCGGCGGCGACGCTGAACGGCGATTGCTAGTTGCACACCTAGAGCGCGGGCAGCTTGCCCGCGCTCTTTTTTTTGCCAATCCCCGCGCGGCACGCAGCCATGAACAAAGGGTAACAGAGTACAAGAACGCCCCTGCGCCACAATCGACATTTTCTGTCGTCTGCAAGCAGCAACAGTTGCGGTCTGCTCATTAACTCTTTTCTCTTTGTTACTAATGAGAGCACTTACTTGGTGTCATGTCAATTGTAGCCGCGGGCGCCTGCTTGGAGCTGGCTTGGCTAGTCCCGCCAACGGCGGCGATCCCGTCAACGGCGCGGATGACCGCGGCTGCAGAAGCCGCCCTCGCCGCGGGCGGCTACAAGGACGCGGCAAAGCAGAAAGCGCTCTCATTAGTACTAATTGCATGCGCTTGCTTGGTGTGTCATGCCCATTGTGGCCGCGGGCGCCTGCTTGGAGCTGGCTTGGCTGCGGCGATCCCGTCAACGGTGCGGATGACCGCGGCTGCAGAAGCCGCCCTCACCGCGGGCGGCTACAAGGGCACTGCAAAGTAAAAAGCGCTCTCATTAGTATATCGGTTCTGGTTTGCTCCACGCCGATGGCGGGGCAGGCATTCACCATTCACCGCGGCGGCGCATCCGACTTTCCGCGCTTGACACGCCCCCCTGCCATTTGGTATAGTCTAAGTAGCGCAAAGAACTGCGCTGTGCATTTCGGTCACCGTGTGTGACCTAACAATGTTCGAGGAACTGTCATGAACGCTCGTCTTGTCGCCACCCTCTGTTTTACCCTGTGTTTCACTGCGTTGCTGGTCTCGGGTGCGTTTTGGACCGAGAAGACCTCCAGCCCATCGCGCTTCCCGTATGAAGTTGGCACCGCCAACAATTTGCAAATGGATCTGCCGATTCCGGTCGCGACCAACCGCACCTTTGTTGCATATCAGAACACGGCCGGCGGGCAAGTGCCCGGGCCGGCCTATCAAACCAACATGATCATATGGTCCACCGTTGACCCGCGCTACGGCGAAGAAGGCTACTGGCCGACCTATCACAGCGCTTCGATTTATGCCAACGGCAAATACTATGTCTGTGGCGGCGTCGGCCCGAATGCCAATTTGGCCAGCATTTATGGCATTGCCGGCCATAACGGCCAGTCGATCTCGATGGGCTATATGTGGCCGAGCAACTCGTGGCCCAACGGCGAGGGCTTCTCCTACAATCGGCAGGCCGGCTTCTCTGTCTATGATCCTGTGGGAGATACATGGCAGAGCGCCTCCTGGCAACTGGCCGATTTGAACGGCTACTGTATCCAAAGCGCCAGCGACCCTGCGTATGGCACCTATGTCAGCCGCAAGCCACATCTTGGCCAAGGCACGTGGATCGGCGCCAATCAGGCCTTCGCCTATGATTGGGATGGCGATGACGTCGAGGAAATTTTCATGCACGGCGGGTATCCGCATTGGGAAGGCTATTGCGCGGTCTTCGATCCGAATCGTGGCGCGAACGGCGAATGGACCACGACTGCCTCGGCCAACAGCTTCAGCGCTGGTCTCAAGGCTCAGATGTATGGCGGCGCCGTGCGCGTCGGCAGCAACATCTACTGCTTCGGCGGCAATTACTGGGGGCCGGATGGTGCAACCCACATGCAGGTCTATGATCCGTCATTGAACACCTGGCAGACGTATGAGAATATTTACACCAATCAGTTGCGCTACTTTGGCTGCGCTGCCTTCGGCAACAAGATTTACTTGTTCTCCGGCGAGCAGTTTCCCAACATCACTTATTCGCCCAAGGTCTACATGCTGGATGTGACCAGCCCGGCGACGATTGCCGACGGCATCAAGATTGTGGGGCAAGTAGTGCTGCCCGTGCGCTGGCCCTCGATGATTGCGTGGAAGGGAAAATTCTACATTGTCGGCGGGTTTACGCCCAGCGGCCCGACCAATGTTTTTCAAGTATTTAATCCGTCGACGGAGTCTACCATTCTCAGTGCAGAAAGGCTGCCGATCAGTGCCTATGCGGCGTCGTGCGCGGTCAGCCCGTCCGGCACGTTCTACTTTGGCGGCGCCATGCGCATGGTTGATCCCGTCAGCGGCTGGCTGGTCAATTCGAGTCGTTTATGGACCGGCCCCATGCCGGAACAGGACATTTTCATCGCGCCGAATTTTCTCACCTTCTGGCAGGTGACCAATGACCTGATGCTGCGCATTGACAATGCCACTATGTTGCCGATTGCCTGCACCAACACGCCGACCGCCGGCTGGATTTCCGTCGAGCCGGCCGTGGTAACGGTACCCGGCGGCGACGCAGCCTATTGCACGGTGACGGTCAATCGGGCGATGTTCAGCGGCCCGACGAATGCGGGCGTGCAGGTCAGTTGGGGTGCCGGCAGCTTCTTTGTGCCGCTCACGGCCGACACGCCGCGCCCGGTGGCGGACCTGACGCCGGCCGCCACGATCACCTTGCAGCCGCGCACCAAGTCGTTCGTCCTCGGCAACAGCGGCGCGGTCGCCATGGCCTTCACCAACACCAGCGCGCAGGCGTTTATCACCGACGTCACGCCCGGCGTCGGTGTGCTGGCGCCCGGCGAGAGCACCAGCGTCAGTTTCACCGTGACGGCCGCTGCGCCACGCCCGAGCGTCGGCACGATCACGGTAGCATTCAACTCCTACAATGGCGCGCCAGCCACGTTTACGATCAACAATTATCCGGCTGATTATTATGTGTCGCTGAGTGGCGCTAATGCCAACAACGGCACGAGTTGGGCCACCGCCTGGCGCAACATCGCTTTCGGTGTCACCAACGTCCCGAATGGCAGCACCGAGGAAGGCTCGATCACGCTGAATGTCGGCGCCGGCACCTATGCGGGCGAATCCACCGATCCCAGCGGCACCAACTGGATCATCGACCTGTCGAATCGCCAGTTTATCAACCTGATCGGTGCGGGTGCGGAGCAGAGTATCCTGACCCGCGGGACTAAGAACTGGTTGATCAGCTTCGGGCGCGACACCTATGCCGAATACCCCGTGATCAAACTGTTTGACAGCCAATATGTGCGCGTCTCCGGCTTCACCGTGATGGGCAATGACCCGCCGGCTTACACCGACGGCACAGGTGAAGGCGCAAGTGCGCCGGACATGTTGGCCGCGCTCGGCATCGTCGGCGGCACCGGCGTGCGCGTCGACCATATGTACCTGAACGGCCTCTACACCGGCATGGTCTACAATGCTGCTGTGAGCAACTGGGTGTATTCATGGGAAAGCTGGTGGTACTTCGGCATGTGCGTGGATGGCGCGATCGGCCCGTCCAATGCCATGATTGATCATGTCCTGGTGCGCGGCTTCCGCAACGCAATTCAGAACAACAGCTATCCGTTCCGTGACGTCGCCAACAACATCAACAAGGTTCTAATTGACCACTGCACCTTTGTCGAGGGCCTGTGCGTCAGTGAAGATGTCGCGGCCGTCACGGTCAAATGCGGCACCAGTGGTGATATGTGGTTGAGCCCGTCCTTCCGCGTCAACAGCAGCATCATTGGCGACTATCCATGGGCGCAATTCCCGGCGGCCGGGAGCGCCTTCGGCTTGCAGGCATCCTACGCGGAGACGCGCAACAGCGATCTGGCCTTGATCTCGACCTCCAACCAGTTCTGGTCATGCGGCGTACCGGTGCCGGGCGAGGCGTGGTGGAATGATCAAGTGTACTACGCGGACGATCCCGGCGATCCGTTCAACAATTACACCAACGAAGTACCGACGTTCGAGACGGTCGGCGGCCTGCCGTACTCGACCCAACTCGAGACGGCATACGGCACGCGCGATGTCGGCTGGAACGTGATCCCCGAGCCGGCTGCACTGGGCGTCGTCGCCCTTGTGTTGCTGGCCCTGCGGCGGCGGCGTTGAGCGGCGTTTAGTATTTGAGATAGCCAGAGCGCGGGCACGCTGCCCGCGCTCTTTTTTTGCCAATTCTCACGCGGCACGCAGCAATCAACAAAGAGTAAAGGAGTACAAGAGCGGCATTGGGCCACAATCAACATTTTCTGTCGTCTGTAAACAGCAACAATTGCGGTCTGCTCGTTAACTCGTTTCTCTTTGTTACTAATGAGAGCACTTACTTGTTGTCATGTCAATTGTAGCCGCGGGCGCTGACCGCGGCTGCAGAAGCCGCCCTCACCGCGGGCGGCTACAAGGGCGCTGCAAAGCAGAAAGCGCTCTCATTAGTATAGTGCTGCGCTGCCGCGGCGGAAGGAATTCCAGTTGGCGATTGACATGGCGACTCGTTGCGCGGGACGAGTCGGTTGGCTCTTCGTGGCGGGAGTTTCAGGCGCTTAGTTCTTTCGCGGTGAAGAAATTATTACGGCGTCAGCAGCGTCGTGATGTCATTGCGGGCCTTGACCAGCACAATTTTCAGATGCTTGTTGAGCAACTGAATGCAATAGTCGTCGCCGGCGACGGTCCATTTGGCCTTGTCAATGTTGTGCGTGGCGTCTTGTTCATATTGCTTGACATCAATCATGCTGGAGCGCTGGGCAAACGAATCGCTGCTGGTGTACACGCGCTGCATGACTTTTTTCTCGGACTTGGTGTCGATCATAGTGATGCGCAGGCCGACGCGCACGCTGTATTGCTCGCGGCGCCAGAGCGTGTTGACTTTATTCTGGAGGGTCGGCACCGGCACATCCGCGCGCGTCACCAGAAAGTGAAGCAACTCGCCGGTCACGCGCAGATAAGGCTTCTGGCCGAGCAGATGATTGCCCTCGTCGGCGACTTCCACGCCGGCATTGGCGAGTTCGAGCTCAAACGCACGCTTGACGGCCGGGGCGGGCGGCTCTTTGAACTGCTTGTCGGACGAGTAAAATTGGTACAGCTCGGCGGCCGAGTCGGGCTCGTAGCACTCGTCATACGGGCGGCGATCCTCGAAGGGGCGCACCAGCACGGGCGTTTGGAATTTTAGCGGCGGACCATCAAGCGGATCAATGGCATAGCCAACCATGTGCGTGCCGGTGCCACAGCCGCAGAGCACGAGCGTGCCTGCAAGCACGGCACTAATCTGGCGCCGGGCGCGAAGGGAATTGCACTGCCGCATACGCTCCTCCAGCGTTGCAAGTATGCGCGTCGCCGGCGACGCGCGACGGAACAGAGACGCGACCGCGGCGGCGTCAGGCAACGCCAACGGCCTTGCGCAGCGCGGCAGTCATATCGGTTTTCTCCCAGGTAAAATCCGGGTCGTTGATGCCGAAATGGCCGTAGCGCGCCGTCTTCAGATACACTGGCCGGCGCAGCTTCAGTTTCTCGATTATCATCGCCGGCCGCAAGTCGAATATTTTGCTGACGGCGGTCACTAGCGCGTCATCGGTCACCACGCCGGTGCCAAAGGTGTTGACATTGACCGACATCGGCTTGGCCACGCCAATCGCGTAGGACACTTGCAGCTCGCAGCGTCTGGCCAGCTTGGCGGCGACAATGTTCTTGGCCACGTAGCGCATCATGTAGGTCGCGCTGCGGTCCACCTTGGTCGCGTCTTTGCCGGAGAAGGCACCGCCGCCGTGCCGGCCCATGCCGCCATAGGTGTCGACGATAATCTTGCGGCCGGTCAGGCCGGTGTCGCCATGCGGCCCGCCGATGACGAAACGGCCGGTCGGATTGATCAAGAATTTCGTGTTTTTATCGAGCAGCCGCGCCGGAATGACTTTGCGGATAATCTTGTCAATGATTGTCTTGGTAATGGTGGCGTGCGTGACATCGTTGGCATGCTGGGTCGAGACGACGACGGTGTGCACGCGCACGGGTTTGAACTTTGCGTCATACTCGACGGTGACCTGTGATTTGCTGTCGGGCTTCAGCCATTTGATGCGGCCGCTTAGGCGTTGGCGCGCGAGTTCATCGAGAATCCGGCGCGAGAGCATGACCGGCATCGGCATCAGCTCCGGCGTTTCATCGCAGGCGTAGCCGAACATCATGCCCTGGTCGCCCGCGCCCTGCTCTTTGTACAAGCCTTCACCGGCCGTCACGCCCTGGCTGATGTCGGGCGACTGGCGGTGCACCAGAATATGCACGCCGCACGACTCGTCGCTGAAACCAAGGTACGGATCGGTGTAGCCAATTTCCTTGATCGTGGTGCGGGCGATCTCTTGAAAATCAAGATGGGCGCTGGTCGTGATTTCGCCGGAGATGACCACCGTGCCGGTCGTGACCAGGGTCTCGCAGGCAACGCGGCTGGTGGCATCCACGGTTAAGGCGGCATCGAGGACCGCATCGGAAATCTGATCTGCCACTTTGTCGGGGTGGCCCATGGAAACAGCTTCGGAGGTAAACAGGGTATTCATCGGACGGGGTGCTCCTTGTTGAGACAACGAAACGTTAAAAGGAAACGGTTATTCATCAGCATCGTAGGCATCCATGAATCCTTCGGGCGGATTGTCAAAGCGCGTGAAGCGATCAAGGAATTGCAAATGGACAGTGCCGGTCGGGCCATTGCGCTGCTTGGCAATGATGGCCTCGGCATGGTCGGCATATTTTGGATCATTCGAATAATAGGCCGGGCGATACAGCAGCACGACGACATCGGCGTCCTGCTCGATGGCGCCCGATTCGCGCAATTGGCTGAGCTGCGGGCGCGAGCCTTTTTCTTTGCCGCGCTCGGATTCGCGGTTGAGCTGCGAAATGGCGATGACCGGCAAGTCAAGTTCGATTGCCATCGCCTTGAGCGAGCGCGAGATGTAGGCGATTTCCTGCTGGCGGCTCTCGATGGCGCGCCCGCGCGCATCCATCAACTGAATGTAATCGAGCACGACCAGCGCCAAGTTCGGATTTTCCGCTTTGAGCCGGCGGCAGCGCGCGTTGATTTCAAGCGGGGTCAACTGCGGCGAGGCGTCAATGAAAATGTCGGCTTTGCTGAGGGCCGTGCCGGCTTGCACCAGCGCGGTCCAGTCTTGCGGCCGCAAGTCGCCTTTGCGCAAGCGCTGGCCCTCGACGCGCGCGTGCGAGCCCAGCAGGCGCAGGGCCACTTGGCGCGCGGTCATTTCCATGGAGAAGATCGCCACCGCCCGGTTTTGGTGCACGGCGATATGCTCGGCCATGTTCAGCACCAAGGCGGTCTTGCCCATGGCCGGGCGCGCGGCGACAATGATCAACTCACCGCCGTGCAGGCCGGTGGTCATTTCATTGAGCTGGGTGAAGCCGGTATCCAGGCCGGTGACCGCGCCGCCTTTTTCCTGCAATTTTTCAAGGTACTCGATAACGCCGAGCATCATTTTCTTGAGTTGCTCAAAATCGCCACGGCGGCGGCTATCCGCAATCTTAAAGACACTTTGCTCGGCGGCCTCAATCAGCTCCTCGGCGCTGAACTCGCCGCGATAACAATCGGCGGCGACAGTTTGGGCGGCGCGGATCAACTCGCGCATCAGGAATTTGTCTTGGACGATTTTGGCGTAATGCTCGGCGTTGGCGGCAGTCGGCACGGCCGAGGCGAGCCCGGCAATATACGACGCGCCGCCGGCATTTTCGAGGTCGTTCTGGTTCTGCAGCAGGCTGGCGATCGTGACAATATCGCTCGGCTCTTTGCGTTCGAACAACGTGCGCACGGCCCGGAAGACGAGGCGATGGGCAGGCGTGTAGAAAGCCGTGTCGCCGAGCGCATCCAAACCCAGCGCGACGGAGCGCTCGTCAATCAGCATCGCGCCGAGAATACTGCGCTCCGCCTCGGTGTCGTGCGGCGGGACGCGGTCAAACTCGGCCGGCAGCGGAAGTGTCAAAAGGTCAGCGCACATGCGAGAGCCAGCCGGAAAACGTGGCGCGCGGCGCGCCTATTCGCGCACAACCCAGACGCGCAGCGTCGCCGTCACCTGGGCGTGCAGGACAATCTCCACGCTGAAGACGCCCAGCTGGCGGATCGGCGGTTCGACCGCGATTTTCTTGCGGTCAATTTTAACGTTGTGCGTCTCGAGCGCCTTGCTGATGTCAATGTTGGTGACCGAGCCGTAGAGCTTGTCATCTTCGCCGGCTTTGCGCGCGATGGTGACGGACAGCTCAGCCAAGCGAGCCGCCAGGCCTTCGCAGGTTTCTTTCTCCTTGGCATCGGCAATGGCACGGCGGCGCAATTCGGCGCCGATACGCGCCAAATTGTCCTTGGAGGCCGGCTCGGCCATGCCGCGCGGAATCAGATAATTGCGCGCGTAGCCGGTCGCCACGCTGACCGCTTCACCGGCGTGGCCGAGCTGCGCTATATCGTAACGTAAAATCACATCCATGAGATACTCCCGTGCGTGTTATTCTTCGGCGTGAATCGCGCCGACATACGGCAACAACGCCATAAAGCGCGCGCGCTTGATGGCGCTCGCCAGCATGCGCTGATGCTTGGCGCAGTTGCCACTGATGTAGCGCGGCGTGATCCGGCCGTATTCGGTCAAAAATTGTTTGAGCGTGTCCACGTCTTTGTAGTCGAGCTGCGCAATGCCATTTTTGCAGAAGCTACAGTTCCGCTTGGTGCGTTTCAGTCGTTCGCGATCGTAGGCCATTTGTGTTAATCCATGAAGGGGGCTACCGCCGACGCGCTGCAGGTCCGCAGACGCGCGCGGCTATTGAGGTTATTTAATGGTGTCATCCGCTGACACGGGGGTTACAGGTGTCTCATCCGGGAAATCTTCCTCGCGTACCGGCGCGGGCGGCGCGGCGGGCGCCGGTGTGGCAACGGGCGGCGCGGCGGGCGGTGCCACGTCTTCTGCGGCGGCGGGCGCCGGTGTGGTAACGGGCGGGGCGGCGGGCTGCGCCACGTCTTCTTCTGCGGCGGCGGGTGTGTGATCCGCTGCGTTGGTTTCGACGGATCCGTCAGGTTCCGCAGCCGTCACTGCCGCCGCGGCGGCGCTGTCGTTCTGTTCTTCCTGTTCGATGCCGCGGATCGGTTCAGCATCTTCGGTTACGGGCGGCGCGATCAATTCGTCGAGCGCGATAACTTCCTCGGTCACGGGTGGCGCGTTGGTCGTGCTCGCGCGGGTGACCGTCGCCGGCACCACGGTTTCCACTGCCGCGACATTTTCATACTCGTGCGCCAACGATTGCCAGGCTTGCTCAAATCCTTTGCCACTGACTTTCCAGTAGAAGGTGCGGGCCTGGCGCGGCCAGACAATAACTTCCGCAGCCTGCAACGTCATGTCATCCTGCTGCACGGGCTGATCGCCCTGGCGCTGCCAGCTGGTGTCAGTGCTGATCCCGATCGGCTTCTTGTCGCGCAAGCCGCGGGTGTAGGTGTCTTCATCCATGATCCGGCCGTCGCTGGCCAGCACATTGCGGGTCGAATCAATATCCCGCTTCAAAATATAGTCGCCTTTGGTGACCAAGCTTGGGCTGGACGAGAACCAGCCGAGTGGATTCAATCCGCTTTGCTGCTGCCAAGAAAGGGGATTGGGCAACGTGCCGGTCTCTTCCAACACCAGCTTGTCACCTTCCATGTAGACCCGCCGGCGCACGTTTTGGAGGGTGGGCGCAAAGCCCTTGCTGGGGTTCTTTTCGTCGGCCAGCAGCTTGAGTTTTTCGGCCATTGCTTCGCGCGCGGCCGGATCCTTGCTGCTGGTGCCAATGCCGATGTAGCGCACGACGGCACGCGCATCGCCCTGCTCCGGCACGGCGACCCGCCACTCTTCGGTTTGATAGGAGACGGAACTGCAAGCGTTCAGCAGCGCCAGCGCGAGCGCGAGCGCCAAAACGGCGCGATAGTGCGCATACAAGTACATGGCCTGCCTCCTTGGATCAGTAATTATTCTGCCGCCAAAATCAGGAAGCGCACGATGTCCGGATTGAGCCGGTAGCGCGCTTGGATTTCCAAAATCGACTGCGGCTCGACGCTAAACTGCACCAGGTAATAAAAGCCTTCGCGGCAGTGGCGCACGGCGTAGCCCAACACGCGCTGGCCCAGCTCCTCGGTCTTGTCGAGCAAGCCATGCACGCGCTCGATATCCTGACGGATCGCCGTCTTGACTTGGTCGAACCGCGCGCTGGCGGCTTCGGGATCAACAATAAACAAGCATTCGTACTTTCTCACAGAGCATCCTTGGCTGTTCATTAGTTCAAGTTAGTATGTTGTTGGCCGTGTGCCGCAGCACCCAAGCCAGTCGTTTCCTGCGCGCGCGGCGGCATGCCATTGACCCGCGCGACGGCCCGCTCCCACGGCGTGCAGCACAGCCACGCGACCGCATCGGCCGCGGCGGCCAGCATGTCCGCCACGCGAGCCTGCTCGTGCGCGGCAAACGGGCCGAGCACATGCGCGATCGCGTCATCCCGCGGCGGCCCGATCCCGAGCCGCAAGCGCGGCACGGCGTCCGTGCCCAACGCATCCATCACCGACTGCATGCCGTTGTGGCCGCCGGCCGAGCCGGTGGCCCGGGCGCGCAGGCAGCCCAGCGGCAGATGCAGGTCGTCATAGACAATCAGCAGATCCGCCGGCGCATAACCATACTTCCGGCACAAGGCCGCGATGGCGATCCCGCTGCGGTTCATAAACATGGCCGGCTTGCAGTAGCGCTGCGGCATACCGGCTGCGCCGCGCGCATCGGCCAGCCAGTAGGGCCGCCAGCAGCGCCGGCGCCATGGCAAGCCGCGCGCGGCCACCAGCGTGTCCAGCACGGCAAAGCCAAGATTATGACGGGTCGCTGCGTAGTCTGGCCCGGGATTGCCCAGCCCCACAACACAAGCAACCACCGCGTTACTCCTTCTTCTTGGGGGCCTCTTCGCCTTCTTCCGCCGGCTTCTTGGCGGTAATCACTTCCGGTTCGGCCGGTGCGCCTTCGACTACGGCCACACCCGGCGCCGCTTCTTCATGCAGCGTCGGCGCCGCCACCGTGATCAGCGGTGTCTCGGCCGTCAGGTCATAGGTGATGCCCGGCAGGACCGGCAAAGCGCTGACGGTCAGCATATCGTGAATCTTCAGCGCGCTGACATCCACCGGAATAGAGATGGGAATGTCGCGCGCTTTACACTCGACCGCGACATCGCGGCGCAGCAACTCGAGCACGCCGCCGTGATTCTTCACGCCATCGGCTTCGCCGTGCACTTCGAGCGGCACAGCCACGTTGACGATTTCATCAAGATCCACGATCAGAAAATCAACGTGCTCAATGTCGTGCGACACGCAATTGCGCTGGACAGCCTTGATCAGGACATCCAGATTGTCGCTGTCCACTATGCATTTGACGACCGCGTGCTCGGCGTGCAGTTTGTGCAGCACCTGGGTAAAGTCATGATAGTTCAGCGCAATGCTGCGCTGCTGGCCGTGGCCATACATGACGCCGGGCAGCATGCCTTTGTGGCGCAAGCGCCGGCAGGCGGCGCTGCCGCGGTCGGTGCGGGTCGTGGCATTCAAAACGAGATCTTGCATGCAAGCGTTCCTTCAGAAAGTTAGCACGGGTGGCGTCGCGCACCGGGCAGACGCAACAAGCGCACAGACCGGCGCGGCGCAGACCGCGCACTGAAAGCAAAACAACTCATTCAGGGGATGACGCCATGGTTTAACAGGCTGCCACGCGGGCAGCCGGCGCCCAGGAGGGGATGCGTCATCTACTACACTACCTTGCGCGTGGTCGGCCGCAGTATCGCCAATCCACCGCACCCGCGGGCCGCGCACCTGCGCGCCGCCAGAATACTGGAGCGGGCAATGGGGCTCGAACCCACGACCTCAACCTTGGCAAGGTTGCGCTCTACCAACTGAGCTACGCCCGCGCTGGGATAGACAGTATAGCAAATCGCACTCGAAAATGCAACCGCGCGCGCTGACCACGGAAATTCCGCACAACAAGGCAAAGTTCCACCATGACGCCGCTCGGCGCGCCGCGCCACCGCGGCAGATGCGTCCAATCCGGCGGATCAAACCGATTTCGGCTTGCGTTTCACCCTGCGATTCAGTATAGTTTTTATCATGTAACAACAACTCACTCACAACAATTGCCTGCCGCTTATGAAACTCAACGCCCGCATTTCCGCCGTCAAACCCTCCGCCACGATTGGCATCACCATGCGCGCCCGCGAACTGAACGCGCAGGGCGTCAACGTGATTACGCTGGCCGCCGGTGAACCGGATTTCGACACGCCCGAGCACATCAAGGACGCGGCCATCAAAGCCCTGCGCGCCGGGCAGACCAAGTACACGCCGTCAAGCGGCATTCCGGCCCTGCGCGAGGCGATCTGCACCAAATTTGCGCGCGACAACAACCTGACCTACACGCCCGCGCAAATCATCGTCAGTTGCGGCGCGAAGCATGCCTTGTACAATATCTTTCAGGTGATCCTCGAGCCGGGCGATGAAGTGATTATTCCCAGTCCGTACTGGGTCAGCTATCCGGAATTTGTGACCTTAGGCGGCGGCACCAGCGTCTTTGTGCAGACCACGGAAGCGAGCAGCTTTCGCATGACGCCGGGCCAGCTCGCGGCGGCGATCACGCCACGGACGCGCGCGGTGGTCATCAACAGCCCGTCGAATCCGACCGGCATGGGCTATGATGCGGCCGCCTTGCGCGCGCTGGCGGATGTGCTTGTGCAGCACCCGCAGGTAGCGATCGTGTCGGATGAAATTTATGAGCCGCTGGTCTACGGCGGGTTCACGCAGGTAAGTAGCGCGGCGGTCGCGCCGGAATTGTATGCGCGCACGTTTACGGTCAACGGTTTCTCGAAGACGTACAGCATGACTGGCTGGCGGCTTGGCTATGTCGGTTGTCCGGACAAGGCCAGCGCCGGCGCCATGCAAAACTTGCAGGATCAGTCAACGACCGGCACGACCTCGTTTGCGCAATACGGCGCGATTGCCGCGCTGACCGGCGATCAGGCTTGCGTGCAGACCATGCGCGCTGCCTTCGACGAGCGGCGCGCATATCTGGTCGCGGCGCTGAACAAGATCAAAGGCGTGCGCTGCCTCAATCCGGACGGCACGTTTTATGTGTTTCCCAACATCGCTGCGTTGGGTCTGGGCTCGGATGAGCTGGCCATGCGCCTGCTCGATGAAGCGCACCTCGCGGTCATTCCCGGCAATGCGTTTGGCGCCGACGCGCATATTCGCATTTCGTTTGCCACATCGCTCGAAGCGCTGCACGAGGCCGTCGCGCGCTTCTCGCGCTGGGTCGCGGCGCGCGGATAACCGTAATAATAAGAGGATTGGGCCTAATGGAAAAACTCGTTGTCAAACCGGGCACTATATTCAGCGCCAGCGCACCGGAAGCCGGCTGGTCGTTATGCGCGCCGCGCTTTCAGGTGCAGCACAACAAGCATTTTGAGGCGCTCTTCGCCATTGGCTCGGGCTCTCTGAACCTGCGTGCGGCGCTGCCGGAGGGCTTGGCGGATGATCCACAAAACGTTACGTACTTGCGCATGCCCGGCAATGTCACGCTCGAGAAATTCCGCCCGGCGAAAAGCAAATGGGGAACCTACGTGCCGGGT
This sequence comes from uncultured bacterium, assembly GCA_964397565.1. Classification (GTDB taxonomy): domain Bacteria; phylum Auribacterota; class UBA3054; order UBA3054; family JAPLST01; genus JAPLST01. The sequence continues at coordinate 20,095 of CAYNJC010000043.1, read as the reverse complement.
TTCACCGACCGGCATCCGCTGTTGAACGAGGAAATGGTCAATTTGCCATTTCCGCTGGGCTGCGTGATCGAGGCCAATGGCGAACGCTTGGACATGGAGCACAGCACGGTGCGCGTGTTCAGCTATTGGCTGGACTTGCGCGATGGCGTGGTGCATCGCACCTTCGAGTGGCAACTTGCCCGCGGTGTGGTGTTGCGCGTTGGCATACATATGTATGCACATCTGGCGCAGCGGCACATTGTCTGGCAACAGTTTGTGATTGAAGCCGTGCGCGGCGTGGCAACGGTGCGATTGACGCCCTTTCTTGATGGCGATGTGCGCACGAACGGCTATGATCATTGGCAGCGCTGCACGCCGGCGGGCACCCCACAGGGCGCGATGAGCATGCAAGTGCGCACGCACGGTGGCAAGGACGCCGTGGTGCTGGCCCAACTCATCGGCCTGCCGCGCTGGCAGGTGCGGACCGATGCGCGCACCGTGCACTTGTCCGCGACTGCGCGCGTCACCAGCGCAAATCCGCTGGTCTGCACAAAGATGATTGCAATTGCCACGGCACTGGATGGACGGCAGCCGCAGCGTGTCGCCCAGAAAGCGCTGGCCGAAGCCCTGCGCGGCGGCGATGCAACGCTGTATGCCGGGCAGCGCATGAATTGGGCGGCCTTGTGGTCGCGCATGGATGTGCAGATTGACGGCGATGCCGCCACCCAGCTGGCGTTGCGCGCCGCGCTGTACCATTTGGTGCGCGCCAATCCGCGCACGTCGCACGCCGGCATTGATCCAAAAATGAACTGCGGCGATGCCTATTGGGGCCGCATTTTCTGGGATACGGAAATGTTTGTCGCGCCGTTTTTTATGTACTCCCTGCCGGAGTTTGCGCGGCCGTTGGCCGAGTTCCGCCATGTGACCTTGGCGGGCGCGCGCCGGCGCGCCGCGGCCGAGGGCTATCGCGGCGCGCGCTACCCGTGGGAGTCGGACATGCAGGGCAACGAGAATTGCCCGAGCTTTCAATACGGTGACCACGAGGTGCATATTTCATCCGATGTCGCACTCGGACAGTGGCATTACGTCCGTGCCACCGGTGATATGCAGTATCTGGCGACGCGCGCCGCGCAGGTCATCATCGAGGTCGCGCGCTATTGGGTGACGCGCGTGGAGTATCTGCCCGGCTCACCGCACGCGCACATTTTGTGCGTGATGGGCCCGGATGAGTACATGCATGCTGCGGACGACAACGCCTACACAAATTACCTCGCGCGCGAGGTGCTCACGGTCGCTGCGGAAATTGTCAATGATGCCCGCGGCAACACCGCCTTGGCTGCCGTCATGAAAAAACTGCGCGTCACGCCGGCCGAAGCACAGGCGTGGCGCACGCTGGCAAAGAAGATCCTCATCCCCTACGACGCAAAGCGCAAACTCTATCTGCAATCCACCGACTTTGAGAACAAAGCGCCGATTGACTTCAAAAAATTCTGGCGCGATCGCACCAAAGCGTTTGGCACCCAGGTCTCGCAGGAACGTTTGTACCGCGTGCGCGCGCTGAAACAGGCCGATGTGTTGATGATGATGCAATTGTTTCCCACGCGCTTCACGGATGAGCAAGTCCGTGCCGCGCTGGCTTTCTACGAGCCCTGCACAACGCACGACTCATCGCTATCGGTCTCAACGCACGCGATGATTGCCGCGCGCCTGGGCGACCAGCGCAAGGCGTGGGACTATTTCAAACGTGCGCGCGCCATGGATTTCATGCCGGACACATTCACGGCGGCGGAAGGCATTCACGCCGCCAATGCCGGCGCGCTGTGGCAATGCGTCATATTTGGCTTTCTCGGCTTGCAGCCCGCGTATCTGACCAAGACCTTGACGCTGACGCCGCGCCTGCCTGCGGCGTGGCGCGCGGTGCGCTGCGCGGTGATGTGGCATGGCACGCGCGTTGCGCTGGCCGTGCACAAAAGCTATGTTGCGGTGACGCCCGCCCGCGCCCTGCGCGTCTGCATCAACGGCGTGACCAAGCGCTGCCCGGCCGGCACCGCCACGCGCTTTGGCTGACCTCAAGATTTAACGACCCGCATGCGCCAGCGGCGGGATCGCGGGGGTCTCTGCGCAGATGTAGCCGCGGAACGGCGTTCCGCGTTATGTGCTGCACGCCGCACGCCGTGCGTCGGCTACGGGCAGAAACGCACGCGGCGAAAGGAACGCCGATCATCCCGCCGATGGCGGGACTGAAGGTAGCTGCGATCTCCGGATCGCATCTCTTGGCTGAAAGCACTGCGCACGGAAACGCCGGCAACTTCCACACCTCTGCAACCTTGTATTATCGTAATTTAGCGGGATATGGAAATCCCGCATCCCTTCAGCGGCACCGGAGTGCCGCGCTCCCTTCGGCAGCCGGCAGCCGCGGCAGCCGCAACTCCCTTTCGCAAAGGGAGGATGGAGGGATTTTGCAGAAACAGTAAGCCGGTAGCGGCAGCAAAATTCCCCGCTGCGCGCTGCTCTCTGATCGTGTCAAAGTGTGCCTTTCTCAAGGTACACATCGTCATAGGTGCCGGTCAGGCCATCCACACCGGGGCTGAACGGCACGCCGGTCTTTTCATCCACCGGGTACGCGCCCGGCGCGAGATAATTCCAGATCACCGGCGGATGGCGCAGCCGCAAGCCCAAATACAGCGCCAAGAGATCGCTGCGCACCTTGAACTGGGCACTCCACTTCGGTAAATTCTCGCTATTGGATTTTGACATCATGATGAAAAATCGCCCAAGAGAATTTTTGATATGCCAGCCACTCTGTTGCGTGCGTGGCTTCAGTTTTGGCACCGGCACCGGCACGCGGTCCGACGTGGCAATCTGGTTCTCAAGTATCTGTTCGAGGTTGTTTATGGTCGTGTTGCAATTGAAGTACAGTGGCATGAGTGGCGCAAGGATGGTACTAAGAGGGCTATCAAATTCCCGCGCCAAATTTCGAGACAAATCTTGCGAGATCACAAACTCACTTATCAGTGGCCATTTCATGGAGACTTCCCGTGGCTCAAGCGGCGTGAATGTCCTCTGTAGTTTCTCCAGTGTTTTGTCGGGAATGTCTTCGTGCCGCGCGATCTCATAGGCCGTCTGCATTGACGCACTTACCGCAGAAAACCAACCAGCTTTATCTATGATTGTGCGGCTCCAGCACAAATGCTTGCGCGCCAGCGTGTACATTTGCACCAGCGCGTCAACCGCCTCATCATAGGCGCCTTGCTCGGCCTTCAATCGTGCATAGTACATATAAAGGGCCACAGCGTCTCTCCGCAGCGCTTCTGGATCCGGCTTATAATTCCAGAAGTTGGTTCTGACATGCACTGGTCCGTCAAAGGTGTTGAGCATGGCGACGGTGGCATGAATATTCGCGCTGCCATGCCATGCATCCTCGATTTGCGCCGCGTAATTCGTGATTTTGTGGCCATATACCAAGCTGGATAATGGCAGGAGAATGCGGACGCCATCTTTCGCCAGCTGGCTGAAAACGGCATAGCTGTCAATGGCATTGGTTGGTGTGGGAATGTCATCCCATGTGTATTTCAAAGGCCGTGCCGGTTCGTCTTTGACAAGATACAGCACCAGCAGTGTGGTCGAGAGGAGCGCCAGTACGGTGCGAATATAAGCATGCCGATCAAGGTTTTGCACGCGACACAGAAACGCAATCACCACAAACGCCCAGAGGATGCCCAGTGGGACACATAGCACGGCCAGCCAGATGATCGGCAGCCCGAAAAGAAGCACGAGCACAGCCATACTTGGCAAAGCAGACAGGCCTACCAGCCACAGCCGCAGCGCGCGCGTGCGCCTGGCAGGCAGGCGCGCCGCCCACCACGTCGTCACAAAGTAGACGCCCAGCGGAGCAATCACAAGAAAGAAGATACTGCACACGACTATTTGCGTGTGTGTCGCCGCACCAATTTCTTTGTCCGTGCCAACGCCAGAAAGCAGCACCGCCGGCGCCAGCACACTGCTCCATAACAGACTCACAATCACGGCTAATATCCACGCCACAAAACGTTTCACAAATGACCACATGACAACCTCCTCGCAAAGTGCTTGTTAATTGGGCTGCGTCGCATCGCTAAATAGTCCGGGTGCATTGAGCCACTGATACGTTTGCGGAAAGCGCACCGCAAAGATGCCACAAACGTCACGCACCCCAGGGTTGGGCTGTGTGCGTTGCAATGTTAGCGGCGTTCCAAAGCATGAGAGCAACACACATAGCAGCAACGGCACTACTATTGCGCACATGCTGATGCAGCACACCAACACCGTCTCGTGCAGCCATGCCAGCCACGGTGTCGCCCAATAAATGGGTGAACAGGTTTCATGGCGGGGCGGCTGGACTGCGGTGATGAGCTGCTGCACCGTGTCGCGCAGTTGCGCGTCCGGTTTTGGCCGCGCCATGCGTTGCAATGAGGTGATGAGTTGTTTGGTTGTCATGGGCATTTCTCCAAGAGCGTTCTGAGCTTGCGCAGGGCGCGCCAATAGCGCGCGGCAATGGTAGGCAGCAAGCTGCTTGTTACCGTGGCGATTTCCCTGAAGGTCATTTCGTCATAGACTTTCAACATGACCACTTCGCGGTCTGGTTGCGGCAATTGCCGCAACGCCCAGTTTAACTGTTCGACGTCGACCGGTGTGGCAGCCGATTTGTCCGGTGGATCAAAGAGCATTTCATCGAGTGACTGGGGCTGTCGCTGGCGTTCAGCAAGCACGCGCAGTGCCGCGTGTCGCGCCGCACGATACACATAGGTCTTGGGATACCGAATGCCATGCACCTTGTCGCCCATGCGCACCAGCGCCAAGAACACGGATTGTAGGACATCATCCGCGTCGGCGCGATTGCCAACCAGCGTGTAAATGTAGCCGTACATGCCATCACCGAACTGATCGAACCACTGCTGCAGAAGGTGCTGGGCATCCCGGGCGGGTGCATCCATGTAGTCGTAAACCAGAGAGTTAAAGAACTATGGTCGTTCTATACTAATAGAGCGCACAACCGGCTGGTTTTATGCATCAAGCCACGACGAGAGCGCTCGCGAGCGATAACGAGCATTACCACACAAGTGCAGTCACGCCTGACCAAGCGCTGCCCGGCCGGCACCGCCACGTGGTTTGGTTGACTAACGATAGAATCCAGGTTTGTCAATGAGGATGTCGTCCGCCGTGCCGGTTTTACCGTCAAAGCCAGGGCTGAACGGCAAGCCGGTCTTGGGATCGATTGGATAGGCGCCCGGTGCGAGATAGTTTGGTATGGTCGGTTGCTGGTGCAGACGCGCCGCCAGATACATTGCCAACAGGTCGCTCTGGATCTTGAGGCGCTCACTCTGTCTCGGGTACGGATTTTCTATATCGTCTATCTCACCAAGCACAATCCAACCAATCGGATTTTTGATGTGCCAGCCTTGCTGCTTCTTGCTTGGTGTCAGTGGCTGGATCGAGATGGGCACGCGGTCCACCGCCGCAATCTCCTCTTCGCGCCATCGTGCCGCTTCGTTCAGTGTCGCGTTCCAGTTGAAGTAGAGCGGTGTCAGGTATCGTATGACCGGCACAGAAACATACGGCAGTTTACGAAGTTCTTCTGGCCTATTCTTTTTCAAGTAATCCTGCCACCAAAGATACTCGCCCACCATCGCCCATTTCACAGAGAACTCTTGTGGCTCAAGCGGTGTAAAGGCTGCCTGTAATTTCTTCAATTCTGCATCGGGTATGTCCGCATGGCGCGCGACCTGATATGCGGTACAAATGGACTTGCTGATGGCATCCTGCCAAACAATTTTGTCGTAAAGTATACGACTCCAACGCGCGAATCTGCGCAGCATTGAATGTATCTTTACAATAACATCAACCGCCTCGCCATACGCGCCTTGCGCCGCCTTTAGCTGCGCGTAACATGCGTAGAGCTCCACCATTGCGTTGACTGGTGTTGTATACTGCACTCCCTGCCTAAACATATTGGTGGTACCGTCAAATGCGCTGAGGAGGTCGACGGCGTTATGGATATCGGCGTGGGCGCGCCATGCATTCTCAATCTCGGCTGTGAAATTGGTGACACCATATTCTTCAAGTTTGAAGCTTGGCGGTACCAATAAAAGATCCTTGTTCTGTGCCACTTGGTTAAGAACCATATAATAGTCAATGAAATTGGTCGGTGTGGGAATGTCGGCCCACGTGTATTTCGGCGGACGCGCCGGTTCGTCCTTGATAAGATACAGCACCAGCCATACATTGATGCCCAGCAGCAGCGCGGTGCGCCAATATGCATGCCGGTCGACACTGTGCACGCGACACAGAAAAGCAATCAGCACAAATGCCCAGAGAATGCCCAGCGGGACACACAACAGCGCGACAAGTTGCAGTGAAACCGGATGGCGGAACAGACATGAGAAAAAGTAACTGGCGGGCGTAGCTGACAAGACGGCCAAGCACAATCGCAGCACGCATGTTCCTGCGGCCGTGCTGCGCGCGCTCCACCAACTCGCAAGAAAATAGACAAGTAGCGGCATGACCACAAGGCAGATGATCAAGCCAACTATGAGCACCGCCACCGGCGTCGCCTCAGACGCCCGATCAACTTTCTCAACAATGATGCCCAAATTGGCGAGGACCAGCACACTGCTCCAGAACAGAGCCACGACAAAGGCCGCGAGCCATGGCACCAAGCGTTTCAAGAACGACACCATCGCGTACTCCTTGCTATGCTTGAATAGAATCTATAGAATGCAAAACAGTATCCAGTACGTATCATGCCGCCGGCGAGCCGGGCGCGTGACCTGCCGTGGTCATTGAAGTAGTGCGGTGTGTTGCATGGTATAATAATACCAGTGTGTGAACCTTCGTGTCAAACGCAGTGCGGCGTGGGTGAATAATCCAGATCCGGCGGTTTGCTTGTGCTGTTGCTCCCCACCGAGCTTGCCTCGGTGGAAGCAGAGATTGAGAAAAGGACGCTGGCGCGCCTTTTTACTCAATCTCATTCACCCACGACGCAAGGTCGTGGGGGTCTCAGCACCCTCACCCAACCAACCTCCGGCGCGCTTGCGTGCATCGTGTTTACTGGGTTTGCCTTTGCTTCTGTGTTTGCACCGCCGGATCTGGTATTCCGCGCCGCTGGCGCTTTTCTCGGCAGGTCGCTACAATAGGATGGCATAACCGACTCGATGGTGTACTGGTAATGGTTTTTGTCGATGAACAACCGGCGCCGTTGCGCGCCGTGCTCCCGCCACGGGCCTATCCCTCGGCATGTGTGTGCCGGAGCTGACCTAGTTGACCCTCTGCGCCGCGCCGCGTTCAGGCCGGGAACTGACAAACACATGAACAAGACAGGCGGCACAAGATCGAAATTGCGCGCTGCATTGCTGTGGCAAGCGGCGCCGGCGTCCGGTTCCATCGAGGTGGTGAACGGCACGCTTGCCCGGCTGCGCCTGATCTCCGGCAAAGGGCGCGTGGCCGGCAATGGCTTCACGTTGCACGGCGGACCGGCCCGCATCGAACTGGCTCTTTCCGATGCACGACTGCAACCCGGCGCGCATCCCACCACGGTGCGTGTGCGCGCCGGCACACGGAGCTTCGCGTTTTTTCTCCGCGATGTAAACCGCAACGCCCCTATCTTCATTCCTCTCCATGACGTCATTGTCACTGCCGCCGGCGACCGGCGCGGGTTTGCGGAAATTGCCGCAGCCGTCCGCGCGAAAGGACTTGTCTCGAACCTCGCGGCCATCGCAGCGGCGCCCGAGGAAACCTACGAAGAGGCCTGCCGCCACAATCGGAACCAGATGTGCCCCACGTGGCTCGGGCTCAGCCGCGACATGCGTTTGTTCGAAGTTGGCTACGACCCACTCGTCGGAATGTGGGGCTATGTTCAGCCCCGCTACCATTCGGTTCTGCAACACGCTCCGGAGACCGACAACCAGCCGTACCGTCTGGCCTTCGAGATCGGCCCGGGCGCTGCCTGCCGGTCACACATCACGCGCCGGCTCGAAGACGGCTATCTGCCCATCCTCCACGCAACGCAAGACGAAGACCATGTCCAGTATCACCTGACCGCATTCGTCACGCTCGAGACCCGGCCCATTTCTCTCAGGCATCTTCGCGGCTCTGCATGGCAGGCGTGCTACCCGAACACGGGTGGACACATGCTGTCCGCCGCGGACATCGAAAAGATCAAGGGCATAGTTGCCGCGGAAATGAGGGGCGGTGAAGAGGAAACAGTCTGCTGTATTCGCATCGCGGCGGTCAACACCGGCGCCGTGCCGTGCTATTCGTGGTTCAAGGCGTTGCACACCCAGCACGCAGCATGCAAACCCACGAAGTATGATGGCGCCGGTGGGTTCAGCACGTTTACGTCCGGCCGTGTGCTGGGCATTCATCGCCTCAACGGGAAGCCCGCGCCACAAGCCGAACTGGCGGTCCTGCTTCAGCCCGGCGAAACAGCGGCCTACGACATCTTGATTCCGCATCAGCCGATTTCAAAACAACGCGGCAGGAGACTGGCGCGTCTCGATGTTACCGCGCACCTCGCCGCGTGCCGGAAATTCTGGCAGGCTAAACTTGCGCGCGGCGCCAGCATCTCGGTGCCGGAACCCGCGATTGACGAACGCATCAAAGCAGGGCTGCTCCATTGCGACCTTGTCGCCCTTGGCAAAGAACCCCGTGGCACCGTGCTTGCCACCATTGGCTGGTATTCACCGATCGGTTCTGAGAGCGCACCCATCATCCAGTTCTTCGACTCGATGGGTTGGCACGCGTTGGCCGCGCGGTCGCTGCAGTTCTTTCTTGATCGCCAGCGCAGCAACGGGTTCATCCAGAATTTCGCCGGCTACCAGCTCGAAACTGGTCCGGCGCTCTGGAGCATGGGCGAGCACTTCCGGTACACGCGCGACAAGGCATGGGTCCGGCGCATCAAACCCAACCTGCTCAAAGCGTGCGACTATTTGCTGGCGTGGCGCGAACGCAACAAGCGTAAGGAATTGCGCGGCCGTGGATACGGATTGCTGGATGGCAAGGTGGCCGATCCCGAGGATTTCTTCCACGCGTTCATGCTCAATGGCCTCTCGTACCTCGGCATCCAGCGTGTGGCGGAGATGCTGGCGGAGGTTGATCCCGCGCAGTCCCAGCGACTGCGCACGGAAGCCGCGGCATTCCGCAAAGACATCCGCACCGCGTACTATGAGGCAATCGGACGGTCACCGGTGATCCCACTCGGCGACGGCACGTGGACACCCACCGTCCCGCCGTGGCCAGAATATTCCGGGCCGGTTGCGCTCTATGCGGATGGCGGCGACTGGTTCACGCACGGCGCATTCGGCGCGCGTGACTCGCTTATTGGTGCGCTCTATCTTGTGATTTCAGAAGTGCTCGATCCGCACGAGATCGGCACAGAGATTCTGCTCAACAGTCATCAACAACTCTGTACCGTTCGCAACGCAGGACTGAGCCAACCGTATTACTGCCGGCACGATTACATCCATCTGCTTCGCGGCGAGGTGAAGCCATTTCTCAAAACATATTTCAACCAGTTCACCGCGCTCCAGGATCGCGAAACCTACACGTTCTGGGAGCATTACTTTCACGCCAGCCAGCACAAGACGCACGAGGAAGGATGGTTCCTGATGCAAACCCGCTGGATGCTGTACCTGGAACAAGGCGACCGGCTGCACTTCCTCACGGCCATTCCACGACGCTGGCTGGCCGACGGCAAACGCATCGAACTGCGCAACGTGGCGACGTACTTCGGCCCCGCGTCGCTGACGGTTCAATCGCGGCTCAAAGACGGGGTGATTGACGCCGAGGTTGTTTGCGCCGCGGCACGTCGGCCTCGCGCGGTTGTCATTCGTCTCCCGCATCCGGAGCAACTGACGCCCATTGCCATCGAAGGCGGCACCTATGACGCGCAGACTGAATCAGTCTGCATCGCGCCGTTCAAAGGCCGCGCGCGAGTGCGACTGGTGTTCCACTGATTTTGTCACCTCCTCGTGCGGGAGTGCAGCTGCGTGCTGCGAAAGAATCTACCGCAGAAATTCTCTCACAAAGGCACAAAGCCACGAAGGCAGAACTAGCTGCCTGGAGTCCCGCCAACGGCGTGGATGGTCGGTGATCGGCTGCTTGGAGCTGGCTTGGCTAGCTAAGGCACCAGCCTAGTCCCGTCAAAGGCGGCGATCCCGCCAGCGGCGTGGATCCCGCCACCGGCGGGACCGGAAGAACTGGCCGGCAGTCAGTATCTGATTTCAGCGAACAAACACTGGATCTGCTTCCCTGTGACTTGCTGAGTCGCCGGGACTGGGTTTCCCCACCACTGGCGCTTTTCCCGCCAGGTCGCTACAATAAGAAAGCACAACTAACTTACAGGTGTATTGGTATGTTGCTGGTCGATGAACAACTGGCGCCGTTGCGCGCCTTGCAGGTGCGAGAAACGAAGCAGCCGGATTTCGATGCCTTCTGGGCCGAGACCGTGGCACAGGCAACAGCAACGCCGTTGCAGGCGGCGCTCCAGCCCCTGGCCTATCCTCTGCCCGGCATGCACGTGCTGGACTTGAGCTTTGCCGGGCTGGACGGCACGCCGATCCTCGGCTGGCTCTTACTGCCGACGGCGGCGTGCGGGCCAGTGCCGGTCGTGGTGTGCTATCACGGCGCAGGCGGCTCGCGCGGCGAGCCGGCCCATTTTGCTCATTGGCTGCTGGCCGGCTGCGCCGTGCTGACCATGGATTTCCGGATGCAGAACGGGCTGACGGGTTCCCACACCGGCTTTGCCAGCCATCAGTCGCCGGGCTGGATGAACATGGGCCTGCTGGACAAACGTGATTTTTATTTTTACCATACCTGGACCGACGCGCTGCGCCTGCTGCAAGTGGCGTTTCAACGGCCCGAACTCGACCCCGCGCGGGTCGCCGTCGAGGGCGGCAGCCAGGGCGGCGGCGCGGCCTTGGCCATGGCCGCGCTCGAACCGCGTGTGGCGCTGTGCATGGCGGATGTGCCCAGCATGTGCCGGCTGGAAAAGCGCGTGTTTGACCGCAGCGGCGGCGCCAAACACATCGCCGAAGTGTTGCGCGACCATCCTGAATTTGTCGAGCAAGTGTGCACTACGCTCAGCTACTTTGACAATCTTAATCTGGCGGCGCGCATTCGTTGCCCCGTCCTGGTCTCGTGCGGCTTGAAAGACCCGGTTTGCCCGCCCGACACCATCTTTGCGGCCTACAACAAGATCACGGCCGAGAAGGAAATGGTGCCGTATCCTTTCGGCGAACACGGCGGCGGCGGCACGGCGCATCTGCGCCGCAAACTGGCATTTTTGACGGCACGCTTTGGCCTGCCGCTTACTCATTGACCACAGGAGAAATCCGATGCAACAACGATGGCAAGTGGGCATGATGGTGCTGGCGGCGCTAGCACTGCTGGCGCTGCTGGCCGGCTGTGAGACGGTGGACACGCTTGACCCGGATGCGCCGCAGAATAAAGAGTACATTGCCGTGCCGGCCGCGCTGCCGACGCTGGCGTGCACGGACACCGCGCCAGGAGGTCAGCCACACTCATGAACGCTTTTGCGGCGGAGTTGCTCACCATCACGCTGATTGCGGTCGGCTTGGCGATGGATGCCTTCGCCGTGGCCGTGTCGAGCGGCTTTGCCATCAAAAAACTGCACCTGCGCCATGCCCTGACGATGGCCCTCTTCTTCGGCGCGTTTCAAGGCGTAATGCCGGTGATCGGCTGGCTGGCCGGCTTGACCGTGCGGCAATACATTGCGCGCTTCGATCATTGGATCGCATTCGGACTGCTGGCTGCGCTCGGCGTGAAAATGATTTATGAAGCCGGCGTCATCGAGAAAACCGGGCGCGCTATTGAACGGGTCGTGCCGGCCAGCGAGGCGTGGGCGGGCGCCGATCCTGCGGCAACCATGACGGTCGGCAATCCGTACAGTTTGTACATGCTCTTGGTGCTGTCGGTGGCCACCAGTATTGACGCGCTGATCGTCGGCATGAGCTTGTCCATGGTGCACACCGGGATTGCGCTGCCGGCATTGGTGATCGGCGTGGTCACCTTTGGCATGTCGCTCGGCGGTGTGTATCTCGGCCAGCGCTTCGGGCATTTTTTCGAGCGCCGCATCGAAGTTTTCGGCGGTATCATTCTGATCGGCATCGGCCTTAAAATCCTGGTCGCACATGTCTTCAGCCCTTGACATCGGCGCGTGTTTTCGCGAGGCGTGGCGCGGCTTCAAAGCCTGGTGGATTCCGCTCTGCCTGGTCGCCACGGTGCTGCTGTCGTTGAACAGCGTCTGGGCGGTGAAATGGTATTTTCACGAAGAGTTGCCGGCGCTTCAGCCCTATCAAAAGGCCTGGCAGACCTACTTCAGCGAAGTGGTGAGCGATCCGGGCAATGCCTTTGCCGCCGCCGACCGCATGCTGATGAGTATCACCGACATCTCCGAAAAGCCGGAAGTCACGCAGGCGTGGCGACAAGTCCGCCGCAAAGTTTGGCGGGCATTGGGCGTCCTGTTCATCATCGTCAGCGCCTTGCACGTCCTGCTGGTGATCATGGCCAAGGCTTCCGTGCACACGCCGCAGGAGCGCACCTTGCGCCGCGATGCGCGCCGCACCGTGTTGCTGACGCTCAGCTACGCGGTCATGGCCCTGGTGAAAATGCTGCCGTTTTGTTGCTGCTTTGTGCCGGGCTTGTTCGTCTACACCAAATTGTACTTCAGCGATTTTATTATCACGGAAACCTCGGCCAATCCGCTGCGCGCAATGGCGCAAAGCTGGCGCATGACCGAGGGCAATTTCTGGCGCGTGTTCCTGTTGTTATTGATCACCTTGCTGACGCATGTGATGTCACTGCTGACGATGGGCCTGGCCGAGATACCCGGGCGGCCGTTCGAGTACACGCTGCGCGCCGCTGCCTATCGGCAACTGCGCCAGCGCAATGGCGCAGCGCAAAGGCAGCCTGACCCCTGATGAATATCCAATATCGAACACTCAATATCCAATGATGAAGGGAAGACCACAGAAAAGAATGAGAAACCGCGAATGAACGCGAATGAACGCCAAACAGGAAAAGATATTGGCGAGTATTGGCGAGTATTCGCGGTTAATATTTGGATATTTCTTTATCTCCTCCTTGGATGTTGGACATTCCTTGTTCGTTATTGGATATTCCGCTGCCTCTTCCTCCTGAACCCTGAACCCTGAACACCGCCGCACCTAAGAGAATATGGCCATGAAGGCACGAAGACACCAAGAAATCGCAGCAACGACCATTGGCCAAGCGCAGCAAGAGACCACCGAATTCTGAACATTGACACACGGAACACACGGAAAAGATCAGCGCTGCACTAAAAAACTTTCGTTGCGAAGGTTTTTCCTCCAGCACACCCTGAACCCTGACCCCTGAATCCATCTGCAACCTCTTGCCCTTATCGCCTGCATCGCGCGCAATGGCGTGATCGGCCGCGCCGGCTCGCTGCCGTGGCAGTTGCCGGACGACCTGCAGCGCTTCAAAACGCTGACGCGGGGCCATTGCCTGATCATGGGCCGCGTCACGTATCAATCCCTGCCGGGCGCGCTGCCGGGCCGGCATGTGATTGTCATGTCGCGCACGGCCGCGTGTTCCGGGCCGGAAGTCGAGACAGCGCGCACATTCGACGATGCGCTCGATCGCGCCTGGGCACGCGACCCGTTGCCGTTTGTCGCCGGCGGCGCGCAGATTTATGCGCAAGCCCTGCCGCATGTCACAATCATGTATTTGACTGAACTCGCCGAGGATGCGGACGGCGACGTGCGCTTTCCGACGTGGGACCCACGCGCCTGGCGCGAGACCGCGCGCACCGCCGCGCCGGACATGACTTTCCGTACCCTGGCGCGCCAGTGAACAACGCGTGCCTAATGTAGCCGCGGGCGCTGACCGCGGCAGAAAAAGAGACCGCCCTCCGTGCGGGCGGCTACAATGCAGCTGTCGCCGCGGGCGGCTACAATGCACCTGTCGCCGCGGGCGTCTGATGTAGCCGCGGGCGCTGACCGCGGCAGAAAAAGAAACCGCCCTCGGCGCGGGCGGCTACAATGCACCTGTCGCCGCGGGCGTCTGCTTGGAGTCCCGCCAACGGCGCGGATGACCGCGGCAGAAAAAGAGACCGCCCTCGGCGCGGGCGGCTACAATGCAGTTGTCGCTGCGGGCGTCTGATGTAGCCGCGGGCGCTGACCGCGGCAGAAAAAGAGACCGCCCTCGGCGCGGGCGGCTACAATGCAGCTGTCGCCGCAGGCGTCTGATGTAGCCGCGGGCGTCTGCTTGGAGTCCCGCCAACGGCGCGGATGACCGCGGCAGAAAAAGAGACCGCCCTCCGCGCGGGCGGCTACAATGCCACCGTGACAGTAACTGGGTGCGCGCCGGGTGCAGCGATGCCCCAACGGGGCAGGGCATACCAGCCCAGGGCAACGCCCTGGGCAGCGGCACAGCCCATTCATTCCCGCCCTGTCGGGGCGGGGGGAATGAAAGACGAATATCGAATACCGCTCTTACTAATGAAACCTTTTTCTACATTGCAGTGTCCTTGTAGCCGCCCGCGGTGAGGGCGGCTTCTACAGCCGCGGTCATCCGCGCCGTTGACGGGATCGCCGCCGCTGGCGGGACTAGCCAAGCCAGCTCCAAGCAGGCGCCCGCGGCTACAATTGGCATGGCACATAGTAAGCGCATTCATTAGTAGCGGCACTCCAAGCAGCTGAATAGCGATTACCGCATCCCGAGCAAGGGCGCGGCAGCGACCGTCACAGGCGGCCAACCCAACGTGGTTTTCAGCGCGCGTCTCCGGTGTCAGAAGCCCGCTGCCGTGGTTGACATTATTATGCAATTATGCTATATTAGAAATAACTAAACTAATGGAGCACCGCATGCCGCGCACCTCACCCCGCGCGCCCGCGGCGCAACGCGCGCGTTGCGCCGCCTGCGCCCGGATTTTCAAGGCCCTGGCGCATCCGTGCCGGGTCTGCATGCTGGCGGCCCTGGCCGAAGGCCCGCGTCATGTCGGCGAGCTGGCCGCGCACGCCGACGTTGGCATGGCCACCGCCTCACAACATCTGCGCGTGCTGCGCGGCGCCGGGCTGGTCTCCGACACCAAGCGCGGGTTGCAGGTGCAGTATGCCATCGCCCAGCGCTGCATTCCGAAAATGCTGGCCTGTGCGACCCGCGTTATTGAAAACATCACCCGTGCGCAGATCGCGCTCACCGAGCCACCCAAGGAGACACAATGATTCGAATTCTTATCGGCATTCTGATTGGCGCTGCGGCCGGCGGCGCCCTGGGCTACTTCGGCAGTTGCAGCACGGGCACCTGTCCCTTCACCAGCACCTGGTGGGGCGGCGCTCTGTTTGGCGGCGTGGTCGGCATGTTTCTGGCGCAATCGCTGCCCCTCGGCAAGTCCATGAAAACCCCGCCGGACCTCACCAATGTCAAGGATATCACCACGCGCGCAGCGTTTGATGCGGCAGTGGCCGAGGCCGGCGCGCGCACCGTGCTGGTCGACTTCTATGCCACCACCTGCCCGCCGTGCCGGCGCCTGATGCCCGTGCTGCATCAGCTGGCGCGCGAGCGCGGCGCGGCACTCATGCTGATAAAAATCAATGCCGGCGCCAGTGCGGAACTGAGCCGGCAGTATGAGGTGCAGGCGGTGCCGACCCTGCTGCTGCTGCGCAATGGTGCGCTCCTGGCGCGCACGACCGGCTACCAATCGCTTGACCAACTGCGGGCCTGGACGCAGGGCACCCCGTGATGCCATGACCACTCCTCTTTTTCAGGAAATCGGCGTCGTGCGCACGCCGTTCACCGACGTGGTCGGCATGCCGATCCAACCGGCCTATGCCGAGGACGCGCGCGGCGTGGTCGAGGTAGTACCGGCGTATCAGGCCGGTTTGCGTGACCTGGCCGGGTTTGAGCGCATCTGGCTGATCTATGTGTTGCACGCAGTGAAAGACGCCAAGCTGGTGGTCACGCCTTTTCGCGACACGCAGCCGCGCGGCATTTTCGCCACGCGCTCACCCTGCCGGCCGAATCCGATCGGCCTGTCCTGTGTGCGCTTGCTGGCCGTACACGCGACCCATCTCGAGATTGCCGAAGTGGACATGTTGGACAACACGCCGGTGCTGGACATCAAACCGTATGTGCCGGCTTTCGACGCCTTTCCGACGGCGCGCGCGGGCTGGTTTGACGCACAGGTCACGGACCGGCGGCAGGCCGACGCGCGCTTCACCTGACAATTTGTCTGCCGCCAACAAATTACTGCAAAGCTATTTGCCACAAATGGTTTTTATCCACAACCGCCCGGTTCCGGCGACTCAGCAAGTCACCGGGAAGCAAATATAGTGTTTGTTCGCTGAAATAGGATACTGACTGCCAGACAAGGTGGGAGCCAGTTCAGCTGGCGATCTGGGCAGCATCGCGGCCTGAAGCCGCTCCCACTTTGTTTTGAGTCGCCGGAACTGAAAACCGCGGCCGGTTGCCTGGCGCGCCGATTCTTGCTACAATTAGCGCATGCATGCGCAGCTTGACCTTGACACCATTCGCTCCGCGCTGATCCGCCAGGAGGAGACCCTGATCTTCGCCTTGGTCGAGCGCGCGCAGTTTAAAGTCAACGCGCGCATCTATCAGCGCGGCGGCATCGCCATTCCCAACTTCGCCGGCAGTTTTGTCGAGTATTTGCTGCACGGCACCGAAGCGCTGCATGCCACGGTCCGCCGGTACACCAGCCCGGACGAGCATCCCTTTTTCAATGCGCTGCCCGCGCCGATCCTGCCGGCCTTGACCGCGCCGTCGCCGATTGCGGCCACCACCGTGAACATCAATGCCCGCATTCAGCAGGTGTACGAACAGCACATCATTCCGGCCGTGTGCGCGGCCGGCGACGATGAGCAATACGGGTCGAGCGCAGTGTGTGATGTGGCCTGCTTGCAGGCCTTGTCGAAGCGCATTCATTATGGCAAATTTATCGCGGAAAGCAAATATTGCAGCCAACGCGCCGCATTTGCGCCACTGCTGCGCGCCGGCGATGCGGCCGGCGTGCTGGCGCTGATCACGGATGCCGCCGTCGAAGCACGGCTGCTCCGGCGCGTCGAGCGCAAAGCCGCGACCTACGGCCAGGAAATTGATGCGGATGGTCCGACGCCCGCATACAAAATCCCGCCGCGCTTGATTGCCGACATGTATCGCGAGTGGATCATCCCGCTGACCAAGGACGTCGAGGTCGCGTATCTCTTGGAACGCCAACACGCGCCGGTGCCGGTATAGCCATGGTACGCCAAGCCCTGCGAGCGGTCGTCAAGAAAAACGCGCAGCACGTGCACGTGCAAGTCGAGGCGGCGGCGCCGCATGGCAAATGGCAGCCGGTCTTGACACTTGAGCCGCAGGCCGCGCTGTGTGCCGCGGATACCTTGGCCTTGGATGTGTTCACGCCGACGTTGCAGTGGCAGTCGGCCAAGGCCAGCAAGCGGCGCGTCACGCTCAGCGGCGGCGACGGCATTGCGCGGATTGTCACAACGATCACGACCCATTCACATGACATGCTGCGGGTCGAGACGCGCGTCACGCTGCGCCGACCAATGCGGATCACGCGCATCTGCGACCGGCTCTGCCTGCAAGGCTTGACCCCCGCGCGCATCTGGCTGCCGCAGCTCGCGCCCGACGAGCATTCCGTGGCGAGCGACCTGTGCATGCGCATGCCGGCCGCCATTATCGATGCCGGCAGTTGCACGCTGGCGCTGATCGCCAATCCGCGCATGATGACCACGCACCGGCGCATGCCGCTGGCCTTTGCCTGCCGATATGCTACTGCGGAGATGTCATTTGGCTTCATGGCCCACCGGCTGGAGCATGACGCGCTGGCCAGCCACTACGAAACGGACAGTTGCGACGCGCTCGGCGTCGTGCGCTATTCGTATTATTTGTATTACGACGATCAGCCGCGGCGGCGCGACGGCGTGCGGCGCGTCGTGCATCGCCTGTGGCGTCTGTGCGCCGAGGCGGCGGCCGGCAGCGTCGCGCCGCAACGCATCGTGCTCGAACAGTACAGCGAGCATCTGGCGCAATATCTGCAAAGCTGTGCGCAACCGGTGGCCAACGCGGTCGACGATGATTTGTTCGGCGTGACGCCCGCGCCGGCAGGTGCTGCGGCGCCGTTGCAGCCCGTGGCTGCCGTCGCGCTGGGCATGGCCGCCCAACGGCTGCGGCACAAACACATGTTGGGTGCGGCGCGCGCGGCGGTGGATGCCCTCGTGCGTCAGCCGCAACAGCAAGGCTTGTGGCGCAGCGCAGGCGCGGCCGCGCCGCCGGTGGCCGCCGCCGCGGATCTGGCAGACCTGTCATGGCAGGCCTACTGGCTCTGCCGCTGGCATGCCGCCATCGAGCCGCATCCCGCCGCACTGGCATTTGTTGAACAGTATGTGCAGCGCTTGCTGCAAACCCAAAAGCACGGCGGACACATACCGGCTTTGATTGACCCGGCCACCAATCATGCGGCGCGTCATCGCGCCAAGGGCGCCGCGACCGCAGTGCATGTGCTGCTGCTGTGTCAGTATCACGCCATCACCGGCGATGCGCGCGCAGTGCATGCCGCGCGCCGGGCGGGCAATGCCTTGATTCGCGATGTGGTGCGGGCCCGCGCCTGGCAGGTGCACGACCTGCCGCTGCAACTGCGCCGGCTTGCCGCGCGCATGCCGCGCACTGTCGATCGCCCGGCCAACGCGCTGGCCATGTGGTGGGCGGCGCAGGCCTTGCTCGAATTGTATCAGCGCACCAAGACGGCGCGCTTTCTCTCCTATGGCACCCGCGCCCTCGATGAATTGTTGACCCTGCAACAAGTCTGGGATCCGCCCTTTGTGCCGATGCCCTGCTTCGGCGGGTTTGGCGCGGCCACCTGCGATACGCTCTGGAATACCGCGCCGCAAGCATTGTTCGCCGTAACCTTGTGCGCCTACTACGACGCGACTGGCGTGGCAGAATATTTTGCGCGCGGCATTGCCGCGCTGCGCGCCGCGTGCGGCATGGTGAATTGTCTCGAAAATACGATCATCACGCCACTGGCGGCCGACCAGCCACGCGGCTGGACGCCGGCCGCGGCGCAGCTCACGCAGCCGCACGCGCCGATGACCACCCTGACGCACGCGCCGGTCGCGTATGAACCGGCCGCGTTGGTGTTATGCGGCCGCGAGCTGCTGTGGCGCGCCTATGCGGATGTGTATGTGGACACCCAGCGCGGCATGGCCTTCGGCATCAACGGGGTGGTGATCGAGCGGGTCCAGCGCGATTTGGCGGGCCATGCCGTCTATGGGCGTGAAGCGCTCGGCGTGCCACGCACGATCACGGCGCGCACCAGCAGCGGCACCGTGCTGACGCTCGCGCTGAAAGCCAACGCCGCGTTCGAGTTCCAGGTCTAAGTAATTTCTTCGCGGCGAAGAAATTATTAATGGAGCGCCGCTTCTCACGGCGGTGTTGCACATGCCGGTGCATCTCCCTATGCGGCGCGTCTGCGCTCAACGTGGATCGACTTTCACAGTCCATTTCAATCGACATTTTTTGTCGTGTGCGCGGCCGTGGTCGCTGCGACAGGCCGGCGGCCGCGCCGAGGGGAACGCGGCACGCCAGTGCCGTCCCGCCAGCGGCGTGGATAGGCGGGATTTCCAAATCCCGCTGGATTCTCGCGCGGCACGGCAATGTAAGGTTGCAGAGTTGTAGAAGTTGTCGGCGGTTCCGTGTACGGTGCCTTCCACCAAAAGATGCGATCAGGTGATCGCACCTACCTTCAGTCCCGCCATCGGCGAGATGATCGGCGTTCCCTTGGCGGTAATTTCTTTTGCAGCAAAATAAATTAGGCGACAGCGCGCGTGCCGCTTGGCAATCTGCGTCATCTGCGGATGACATTTGGATGTGCAGCGGCAGATTCGCGGCGCGGAGGCCGCTCCCACTTTGCAGATGCAGACTCTCGACACGGAGGTCGCGCCATTGCTCAGTATTCGCTGGAGGAGCAGATGCGGCAGATAGCGGCACGGCGCTCCCGCACGCGCAGATACTAATGAGAGCGCTTTCTACGTTGCAGTGTACTTGTAGCCGCCCGCGGTGA
>CAYNJC010000042.1:0-34252 GCA_964397565.1 uncultured bacterium | reverse complement strand
CAGCTCTTTCTCCAAAATCGTGCTGCGTCTGAATGGGATCGAGGCTTGGCTCGTGACAAAGCAAAACACATCATGGGCTGTAGTGGTGTCCGCAAAGACACCGTAGATAATGAGAATCTGATTGGTCATGCCCAATGTTGCATCATATCTGGACACACATTGTTGAATGCCATGTGAATATGCAAACTGCTTCACAGACATGGGCCTCTCCAGCACATGTGGCTCATCACAGCCGGTAGAAGACAGTTCCTGGGTGGCCAAGGCAGTTTGGCCCAGGCTTTGGGTCGCGTACCCAGGCAGCCAGGTCCACTCAAAGTCCCTTTGGATCACAGTTGACTGGGCGGCCATGACGCCATTGGACACGCCCATCAGGATTTGTGCATTCAGCAGAATTGGACGATACTGCGCATAATGCGGCATATCTTGTACCGCCATTGGCGTTCCAGCAAATGCGGACACGCACATCACCCATGCGCACCACACAAGTGCGACCATTCTCGGATACGTCTCTTTGTTCACAGGAGCATCTCCTCAGCATGCGCACGTCAATGTATCTGCAGCAACGCAACACGTGCGTGCCTGTGGCAACACGGCAACAGGAACGCACGCTGATGGCAACGGCGCGTGATGTGCCAGCTGCAGCCAGGAGCGTAGTAACAGTTCGCGCGTGGCATGAGGCCATTATACCACAATGAGGCGACAGGTTTCTTAGAAGCGCGATTTGGCTGTGCAAAACGGCAATGGCAACCCGATGGCACCAAACGTCAGATACTAATGAGAACGCTTTCTACGTTGCAGTGTACTTGTAGCCGCCCGCGGTGAGGGCGGCTTCTGCAGCCGCGGTCATCCGCGCCGTTGACGGGACTCCAAGCAGGCGCCCGCGGCTACAATTGGCATGACACCTAGTAAGCGCATTCATTAGTAACTTGACCGGCAAGAGCCGGCAGAGAATCACTGCTGGTTGCTGATCGCGTTGATGCGGCTGAGAATGGCATTCGCACACGCAAGCAAATCATCCATGCCCTCATCAGGACTAGAGCCCAGATAGCCAACGAGAACGCAGAATGATCCCTGCCTGAAAATAAGGCCGCCATCGGGAAATAAGACTTCATCCGGCAAAAAGACTAGTTGTTGCTCCAGATTCTTGTCAGGTGCAAAAATAACGGTAGCTTCAGTGGTAACGAACACAAACACGTCATGCGCAGTATTCGTGTCAGGAAACGCGCCATACGTCACATGAATCTTATTTGTTACGCTTGAGGGGCGCACATAGGTAACAAGCTGTTGCACGCCATCAAGCATTACGTATGTTCTCTGCATGTCGGGGCTCTGCGCCGCGTCCGGTGCCTCAGACTCAGCCGAAGGTGCCGCCTGCGTCGCTACATCACTAGAAGACACTTCCTGGGTGGACATTGCTGCGTGAACACGGGTAACGGCTTGGGTTGCGTAGCCAAGCAGCCACATCCATGAATAAGGGCTCTCTTTGATCGGCGAGGCAAGCGCGAGTCCAGGGCCTGATGCACTCTGCAATAGTTGGCTGGTCAAGAGAATGGACCGGCACTGCGGAGAACATGGCAGGCGCTGAATTGCGGGCACATCCGCTGCGCATGCAGTAATGCACACAAGGCATGTCCAAGAGAGCCCAATTAGAATGCGTGATTTAAGCATAGGCGATGGTGTAGAAGAGGACATGGTCGCCGGGGCCGGCAATCCTCCCACAGCCTGTCAATCTTTCCGTCCACCGGGGCAAGCCCGGCGGGGCGGGCAGCGCTGCTGGCGGAATTCCAAACAACATGGCAGCCGCTCCCACATTCAACGGCGCCGCGCACAGCGCAACGCCAGCAGGCCCAGCAGCAGCGCGCCGGGCTCCGGCAGAATCGTGATGTAGTTCGTGCGCGCAGCCGTGTCGCTGATCCAGCCATACGCCGCCGGCGCGTTGCTGATCACGAGTTGCACAGTGTAGACGCCGGTGTTTAGGTACTGTTTGTAAGGTGTTGCGAGGCCGCTCGCCGTTCCGTCGCCAAATGACCACCAACGCTCGCTGTGCACGCCGGTTGAGGTGTCGGTAAAAGTGATCGTCTCGCCAATGATGGCGTTGGTCGGCGCGGCGCTGAAGTCGGCGAGGACCACCGGCCATTGACTGTCGAGCCAGCCGATGCGGCCGCGCACCCATTGCTGCATCCAGGTGACTTCCTGTGCGTAGGTCTGGCCGATATACCAGTTGGGCCAGACATACTGGCCCAGAATCGGCCAGCGGGCGAAGTTGCGCTGCTGCGCGCCGTTGAGCGATGCCGCCGTGCGCGCCAAATAGCCGGTCGCCTCCGGCACCGCGAAAACACCCTTGCGCAGGGCGTTCCAGCGCGCGCGGCAGGCGCGCCGGAATTGTGCATCCTGCAACAGGCGCGCCCACCAAAACGGCCGCTCGTTATAGCCCGTGTACCAGCCGTTCGTCAACCAGCCGTCATAGTAATTGGCGTTGCCGCACGACAAGTCAAAGTCCCACGGCGGCCCGGCCACCAGCTTGCCTGCGCGATCCTTGTACAGGTAGAAACTGATCCGAAACCCGTCAATGTTGCGCGTCATCTCAATCAGGATATAATGATCCACAAACGAGGGCACATCAATGTACTTCGCATAGCCATTGGTCGGGTCGGCATAATTGGCCGAGAGCAGCACGGCCTCAAACGCATTCATGTAGGCCCGAATCCAGTTTTTCTGCGGCATGGTGATGTCCGTGCCCTTCGGGTAGACGTGCACAAGCTCGGTGCCGTTACTCGTATAAAAGTAGGTGTCGTAGGTGTCGAGTTTGTCGATTTTCAGAATGTAGCCGCCGGAAATGTCCGGCTCAGTGTCCATGTACGCGCGCAGCTTGGCGATGTCGACCCGGTGGCCAGCGCGTTTGATCTTCTCCATGAAGATATAGACGCCGTTATAGACGCCGTTGAGGATCATCTCGCAATAACGCGTGCGCACCGCGTACTGGCCTTGGCCGTTCGAGCGGTCATAGGCAAAGGCATTGCGCATCAGGGTCTTGTCGGAATAATTCGCGTTCAGAATAAAATCACTTTCGGCCGGGAAGCCCAGCAGCGCCGCGTCCATGCCGGCGCCGTCATCCGTGCGCGTCTCAATCCCGTATTGCTTCTTGGGAAAGCTCTGCGATGACTTGCCGCGCAGCTCAATGCCAATCGCACCTTCGTACTGCGTAAAGGGATCCGTGATCAGATTGGTCTGGCCCATGCCGTGGTCAATCACGCCCATGCGCGCCATGATCTTGGGTTCGTCCGGAATCGCCGCGCCGAGCGTGTCCACCACGATGATCGGCAACGTGGACGAGGTCACATAGCCCGGCAGCGTGGCATAATAGGCATGCGCCGCCACCGGCCCGGGCAGCAGCCCATCTTGAAACGCGCGCGCTTTGACGTAGGTGGTGGTCTTGATGCTCAGGGCGTTGGTGTAGAGCGCGGACGCGGCCGTCGGTGTGCTGTTGTTGAGCGTGTAGCGAATGACGGCGCCGGCGGATTGCACGCTGATCGTGAGCGAGAGCGTGCCGCTGAAGAAGCCGCCCGGACGCGAGAACTGCGGCTGCTCAGTCATCGCCAGACAATAGGCGGTGGTGTTCGGCCCGGCCGGTGTCGGCGTGGTGAAATAGACATTGCTGGGCGCGCCGTCCGGCACGCTGCCGCGCGAGATGTCGGCCGGCACCGCGCCGTGTGTCAGTTGCTGAATCCGCTGCCCGCTCGGCGCGGTCAGACACAAGGTCTCGCCTTGCGCATCCAATTTGAAATTCGTGTGCAAGCGCGGCGACGTACGGTTCTTCTCCGAGGCGTACACCAACAGGAAGCCGTGCGGTTCGATGACGCAGTCCGGAAAGCGCCAGAGAAACGGCTCGCCGTCGTCATCGGACAGACCGACGCCATACAGGTTCAAGGCATTCGTCCCACTGTTGTACATTTCAACCCAGTCTGAGGTGGCGCCGTCTTCGTCGGTAATACCGGTCGCATTCCATGGCAGCACTTCGTTGATGCGCAGCAGCTGCCAGTTGGTCGCGCCAATCGCGCAGGTGTACCAGTCGCGCGCCGCCATCAGTGGCGCGCGATAGGCGAAGCTGAGCGTGTAGACCGGGCCCGTGAGGGCCAACGCCGGACTGGTGTCGCTGCGCACATGGTTGCCCGGCGAGCCATCGCCCGCACCGGTTGCCACGATGCGCAAACAGCCGGGCGCGCTGTTGCCGTCGCTGTCGTCAAACACTGAGCCACTATGATTGCCAACCATGGTCCAGTTGGCGGTATTGCTGACGAAGCTGCCATTACGCACATACTGCGTCCCGCCCAGCGTGATGGACACATCATCGAGCAGAATCTCGCCCGGCCCGCCCAGATAGGCGTACAAGCGGCTCGACGTCGCCACGCCGGTGGTGCTGCTCGTTTGCCAGAACGAGCGCGGCGCAACTTGTGTCTCCAAACCATTGTAGGACAAGCGCAGCAGCAGCCAGGGGCTGTTTGCTTCATTGGTCACCGCCACGGGAAAATCGTAGGCACTGCCATTCGCCAGAAGCAAGCGGTAGTAGTAGTACACGTAGGTTGCGTCCGGAAAGCCCGGCAACAGTGCACCATAGATGTTGTCATCGTCATCGTCAGCGTCAGCCAAGTCGTCAGCGGACATCATGACCGACGTCTCATGCCCTTGATTGGTGTGGTAATACAGCGTGAGACTCACGACGCTCGTCGGCGCCAAGACCATGGCGGTGATGGCGAACGGTTGGCCTGCCTGCGGATACGCCGGCGTGCTGCCCTGATCAATGACCACGGTGTCGCCCAGATAGGTCGTGTTGCGCGCACCGGGCGTGCCCCCGTTGATGGTGCTGGCCGCCCAGCTCGAGGCCGTCTGCGGCGGCAACAACGGATGTTGCAGCTCCAAACTCGGACCACTGCCGTCCGGCGCCGTTGGCCAGGGCGGGTCGTCGCTATAGGTCACTTCGCACACCACGACACCGCCATGGTCGCTCAGCGCCACCCGCTCGCCGCCATTGTCCAGTTTCGTGCCGTTGGCAAAGGGCCCATACACATTGCTGACGCCCGGGTACATTGCCGCAAACGCGTTGGTGTTCTGCGCCAGCACCAGGTAGCCCTGCGCCGGGATCACCGCGCCGGCCGGAAACGTGAAATCCACGCCGGCGCTCATCGTCCAACCGTTCAGCGCCACCGCCGCGGCGCCGGCGTTGTAGAACTCAATGAACTCGGTTGTGTCATCGCTGCCCTGCGGATTGTAGTTCAATTCGTTGATCACGACTGCCGCCGCCGGCATGGCCAGCAGCAACGTCAGGCAGCCAAGCGACGCCAGCCAGCGGCCCGGCCCGTGCGTGTGTCTAGATCCATTCATCAATGCTAGTATACCATAATCACCACGCGCGCAACCTGTTTTGCCATGACACTTGACAAACGCCTAAACTTACACTATAATAGTATCAGTTGCCCGCGCCGGGCCGGCAACACTACCGTTCACCCACGGCTCCTGCTGATGAAGCTGCTGACCAAAAAGTCCGACTACGCCATTCGCGCCCTGCTGCGCCTCGCCCAGCATGACGGCCGTCTCTCGGCCCGCCGCATCGCCGAGGCCGAGCGCATTCCGCTGCAATTCCTGCGCGCCATCGTGCAGACGCTCGCCCAGGCCGGCTATGTCACCACGCGCGAAGGCATCACCGGCGGCGTGGCCCTCGCCCGCGCGCCGCGCACCATGCGCCTGGCCGACATCCTAAAATTGTTCCAAGGCGCGCCGAACATGACCGAATGCCTCTTCCGCAAAAAAGTGTGCCATAATCGCGCCACCTGCGTCCTGCGCCACCGCTTGCTGGACATCGAACGCACGGTGCTGGCCAAGTTCCAGCGCATAACCATCGCGCACCTGCTCAAGGACCTTGATGAAGCGTAAGGTCATCACGATTGATGCTGACAAATGCACCGGCTGTGGCTTGTGCATCCCCAATTGTCCCGAGGGCGCCATTCAGATGATTGACGGCAAAGCGCGGCTGATCAGCGATCTGTTCTGCGACGGGTTGGGCGCATGCCTAGGCACCTGCCCGGAAGGCGCGATCACGATCGAAGAACGCGAGGCCGCGCCGTACGATGAGCGCGCCGTCATGGCAAATGTCGTCAAGGGCGGGCCGAACGTAATCAAAGCCCATCTTGTTCATTTGCGCGATCACGGGCAGACGGAGTTCCACCAGCAGGCGCTCGCGTACCTGCGCAACCACAACCTGCCCGTGCCTGCGGACGCTGCGCCGGTAACGGCCGCGCCGCCCGCCGGCTGCCCGGGCATGCGTATGCGCGACCGCACCAAAGCCGCGCCGGCCACCGCCGATGCCGCCACACCCGTGCTCGCTTCCGAGTTGCGCCAATGGCCGATTCAACTGCACTTGCTCAATCCGGCCGCGCCGTTTTTCACCAATGCCCATTTGTTAATCGCCGCCGATTGCGTCCCGTTCGCCTTGGCCAATTTCCACCATGAGCTGCTGCGCGGCAAAACGCTGATCATGCTCTGTCCGAAACTCGATCATGACCAGGAGCAGTATCTCGCCAAACTGGCCGCCATTTTCAGCACGCAACATATTCAATCCATCACGGTCGCGCACATGGAAGTCCCGTGCTGTTTCGGCGTGCGCCGCTTGGTCGACGCCGCGCAGAAACAAGCGGGCTCGGCCATTCCCGTCCGTGACATCACCATCACCCTCGAGGGCACACTCCATGAGTAAAGCCTGTTCCCACAAATGCACCGCGGCTGCGCAGGCCGACCAACAGCACGGCCACGTTGATGACGCCGTGCTCGGCACGCCCGCCACGCTGGGCGCCTTGCTCGACTACCAGCCGCACGCGGTCGTCAGCCGCACCCTGGTTGAGACCGCCGGCTGCACGGTTACGTTGTTCGCGTTTGACGCCGACCAAAGCTTGAGCGAGCATTCCGCGCCGTTTCACGCGATGGTCCAACTGCTGGATGGTCGCGCGACCATCAGCATCGGCGGCACGCCGCACGCACTCGCGGCCGGCGGCGTGATCGTCATGCCGGCCAACGTGCCGCATGCCGTGCGCGCCCAGTCGCAATTCAAGATGCTGCTAACCATGGCCCGCGCATAACTATGTCCGACCCGTCCGACATGTCTGACTTGTCCGACTCGTCCAATTCTTCACCCAATCCAAGAAAGGAGCACAACAATGAGCACCATGTTCTGTTATCAATGTGAACAAACCGCGAAGGGCACCGGCTGCACCGCCCACGGCGTCTGTGGCAAAGACCCGACGACGGCCGCACTGCAAGACTTGCTGGTGCATGCCACCAAGGGCATCGCCAGTTATGCCCATCTCGCGCGCACACTCGGCGCCAAAGATCACAAGGTTGACCTGTTTGTCGTCGAGGCCTTGTTCACCACGATCACCAACGTCAACTTCGACGCCGCGCGCATCACGGCCCTGATCCGCCGTGCCGCCACCTTGCGCGACACGGCCAAGGCCCTCTACGAGGTTGCCTGCAAGAAAGTCGGCGCAAAGCCCGAGACGTTGAATGGCCCCGCCACGTGGCAGCCCGCCGCCGATGACGCCGGCCTGCTCAAGCAAGCGCTCGAGGTCGGCGTCGAGCACCGCAAGCAAACCCTCGGCGACGATATCACCGGCTTGATCGAGCTGGTCACCTACGGTTTGAAAGGCACGGCCGCGTATACTGATCATGCCCACGTGCTCGGCGTCGAAGACGACAACGTCTACGCCTTCTTCCATGAGGCGCTGCACGCCTTGACCAATCCGCAGCCGGCGCTCGGCGACCTGCTCGGCCTGGCGCTCAAAGTCGGCGAGGTGAACCTCACCGTCATGGGCATGCTTGACAAGGCCAACACCGGCGCCTACGGCCATCCCGAGCCGACCGTCGTGCGCGTTACGCCGGTCAAGGGCAAGTGCATGCTCGTCTCCGGCCACGATCTGAAGGATCTCGATGCGTTGCTGCAACAGACCGCCGGCAAGGGTATCAACGTTTACACCCACGGCGAAATGCTGCCGTGTCTGGCCTACCCCGGCTTGAAAAAACACAAGCATCTGGTCGGCAACTACGGCGGCGCATGGCAGGATCAGCAAAAGGAATTCAATGAATTCCCCGGCCCGATCCTGATGACGACCAATTGCATTCAAAAGCCACAAGAATCATACAAGGCACGCATCTTCACCAGCGGGCTGGTCGCCTGGCCGGGCGTGACGCACATTGCCGACCGCAATTTCGCGCCGGTCATCGCCGCCGCGCTGGCCGCGCCGGGCTTCACCGCCGATGCGCCCGAAAAGACCATCACCATTGGCTTTGCGCACAACACGGTCATGAGCGTGGCCGGCACGGTCATTGAGGCCGTCAAGAAGGGCGCGATCAAACACTTCTTCTTGATCGGCGGCTGCGACGGCGCCAAGTCGGGGCGCAATTACTTCACCGAGTTGGCCCAGAAAGTTCCGCAGGATTGCGTGATTCTGACGCTGGCCTGCGGCAAATATCGTTTCAACAAGCTGGACTTCGGCACGATTGGCGGCATCCCGCGCCTGCTCGATTGCGGCCAGTGCAACGACGCCTACTCGGCGATTCAAATCGCGGTCGCGCTGGCCGGCGCGTTCAACTGTGGCGTCAACGATCTGCCACTCTCGATGGTGCTCTCGTGGTACGAGCAGAAAGCCGTCTGTATCCTGCTGACGCTGCTGCATCTGGGCATCAAGAACATCCGGCTCGGCCCGTCGCTGCCGGCGTTTGTCACGCCCGCCGCGCTGAACATTCTGGTCGAGAAATTCGGGATCAAGCCGATCACAACCCCGGACGAGGACCTGCGCGCAATCCTGCACAACTAGTCTCGAACGGCCTCACCTATTCATTCGCAACGCGGCGCGGGCAAACCCCGCGCCGCGTTGGGTATTGTGGCCGCGACCGCTGGTCGCGGGCAGATTACACAATCGTCCACATGGTTTTTCTCTGCTGAATGGCACTAGCTGCGTAACCGTTCCGAAATAAAGCAGCATGACTTCGCTATCAACCCCACAAGCCGTGCGCCACATACAACGGCACATGCATACCACAAGCCGCCCATAATGAGATATGCTCCCACGTCGGTCCAGAAAGAGCGCGATGGAAACAGGACAAGAAAAAAACAGATCTGATTATCCAAAATGTCAGCCGTAAGCAGCCACATAGTATCATAACGGTAAGCCATAATCGCCGCATAAACGATGACTAACGTGTGGAGCATGGCTATAGACGCGCTGACAATGAGTGTGACCTTACGCCAGCGCAGCACGGGGAAATATGTTCTCGGGCAAAAAAGGTATAGCATGCCAAAGCAGAACACCGTTATGCCAACCATTGCCCACATTACCCATTCAAGTCCCGGAAGTTCCATCTTCAATTCCGCAGAGAGACGGACGGCAACACCGAGAGCAAGCGCCAATAGCAGCGCAATTATACTGGCAACACCCTCATAAAGAGATGCGCGGGTTTTCATAAGCACAAAACAATGGTTAAGTTCTGACCGTACCAACCACAAATCTTGCCACTTAGGAAAAGGGCCGAGATTCTTGCTGGTGGAGTGCCCGGCATCACTGGTACAGCGTGATGCCCAGCATGATGGAATTGTTCAGCACATGAATGATGCACGCCGGCACGACGCTGCGCGTGCGCTCACGCGTCACGGCCAGCACCAAGCCAAACACCGCCAACGGCACCAGATATTGCAGTTCCAGGTGCACGGCGGCAAACACCAGCGCAGACACGATCAGCGCCGCGTGCACCCCCAGGCGCGAACGCAGTCCCGGGTAGAGGACACTTCGGAAAATGAGCTCTTCGCACACCGGCAGCAGCACGCCGCCACACACCAGAATGGTGCTGACCGCCAGCGGTCCGTGGCATAAGGCGATCAACTCGCGCAGCGCTTGCGGCTTGAGCGTGATGCCAAACGCCTTTAGCAGGCCAACGTAGCCAACATTGCCCAGCAGCACCACGGCATAACCACCGGCCACTGTGGCCAGCAGCGGGCGCCACGCCACGCGCGTCAGACCGAGCGCATCGGCCACATTCCATCCGCGGCACCATGCAATCCACGCACCAATCAACACCACCATGCCGTTCGCCAGAGTGGTCCAGACAATGGCGCGCAGCAGCATCGGCGTGGCGGTTCCGAGTGGCACAAAGATCGCCAGTGACGCACAAACCTGCCCCACGCCAAACAACAGCATGATCAGCACCGCATCCGTCATGCACCATGTGGTTGCCGTCTGCCGCCGGCCTGTCAGCAGTACAAACGGCAGAAGCAAACTCAGCACCCCGCCGGTCGCAAACACCGCGGCAACAAAACCAGCTCTGCGCACGGTTGCCGGCAGGCAGGCCCATGCGCGCTGCAGCGCGGTGCCCGCCTTGCTGGCGTCACCTTGCATGAGATGAATGCCGCCCAGGCAAAGCCAGGCACCGGCGAGCTCATTGATCTCAGCATCGTGGGCGCGGGTCACGGCCTGCAGATGTGTCAGGGCCTTGTCATAATCGGGCGTCGCATCCACGCCGGTGAGATAAGCCAATCCGAGCTTGAGATGGGCTTCCGTGATGCCGTGGCGCGCGGCGCGTTGGTACCAGTGCCGCGCCTTTTGCCGGTCCTCTTTCACACCGCAGCCTTCTTCATAACTGTCGGCCACCACCAAGCACGCCCGTGCATGCCCGTGCTGCGCCGCTTTCAAGAACCATGCGAAAGCCTGGGTGTCGTCTCTGGGCACGCCGCGCCCCAAGTAGTAGAGATGCCCCATGTCGAACTCAGCCACCGCATAGCTTTGCGTGGCGGCGGCAAGATACCATGCGACTGCCGCCGAGTAATCTTGCGTGGTGCCCTCGCCATATTCATGGCAATAGCCCACCACCCGTTGCGCGCGCGGCAGACCGCTCTCCGCAGCCGCACGGTACCAATGGTATGCTGCCTGAACGTCTTGGCTGACGCCGACGCCATTGTCGTAGCACCAACCAATCTTCATTTGCGCATCGGCATAGCCGCTGGTTGCGGCCGAATAATACCATGTGAACGCCGCGACTTCATTTGTGGCAACACCATCTCCGCTTTCATACATCCAGCCCAGTTCGTACATTGCATCCACGACACCGTTGCTCGCTGCTGCATGCAAAAAGGCACATACGGCGGCGCGGTCGAGTGCATCGATCACGCCCGGCGTTGCGCCGCTCACGGCACATGCAACGACACCCATGATGAGCGAAAGTCGAACAAGATGTTTCGGTTGTGCGGTCATGCGTCTGCGTGGCATTGTATGAAATACAGCGACCTGCGTCAACCGCATTTTTGGCTTGACGCACCGGGTATGATCCAGTACAATTGTATAAAAATAAGGAGCATGCCCCATGATTGACTTTACCCTTGACCAGCAACACGCCGTCCTGCATGTGCGCCCGACCGGCCCGCTACGCGCCCAAGACTTCGACCAAATCGCCGGCGTGGTCGATCCGTTCATCGAGCAGTACGGCAGCTTGCACGGCCTGATCCTTGAAGTCCCGCACTTTCCCGGCTGGGAAAACCTCGGCGCGGCCGTGCGCCATTTCCGCTTCGTGCGCGACCATCACAAGAACGTGCGCAAAGTCGCGGTGGTCACCGACTCGCCGCTGGGCGCCGTGGCCGAGCACATCACCGCGCATTTCGTGGCCGCCCAAGTCAAACACTTCTCTGCAGCCCAGTTGGATGCCGCGCGCGCGTGGGTGGCCAAGGTCGACGACGGCACGGCCGCGCAGTAAGTCAGCGCCCGTGGCGTGCGTCAGCTCAAATAATCGCGGTTGATGCGCCAGCCAAGATAGACGCCGAGCATACTGCCAATGCTGACAATGAAGGCAGTCATGACGCGGATTTGCGCGCCAAGCCACCAGCCGGCCCAGCTCAAGATTGGCATGCCAACAAAAATACGGAGTTTGTTGATCTTGTTGTTTTTGCAGTGGCGCATGATGCCCTGAGTGTGGCGGCAATTGCCATACCTGCTCATTTTTCTGGCACTGCATAGTCCACGAATATGAAGTGCTGTGTCACAGTCAACGCTTCCATGTTGATGTTTTTCGGAGCGTTGAGCAAGCGTTTGGCTTCATTAACGTCGGCTTGCTTTTCTGCGGTGTCTGACATTGCGCGTGACAGGTGTCGCACCGCGTTCACAATATCACTCAGGTTCGTAGTATTGTAGCTGTTCATATAGTACGCATGTCTGTATTCAGCCGCGTGGCGATCCATTTGTGCAAGCATATTGGTCGTGTCAGTACTGCAACTCGGCACGGGAAGGCTGCGGCGCTTTTCAGCAATCGGAATGCAGCCCTTGTTGCCAATGCAGGCTGCATATATCGCGTTGCGATTGATGGGCTCATATGCGTAAGACTGAATGCGGCTGAATTTCTCATCGCTCAAATTCAGCGGTTTCAGCCACAGCATATACTCATTGCCGAGGATGAGCCAAGGATTATTAACTACACCGCTGTCTACAGCCGGGCGATGTGCTACGAAAAGATATAGCGTGTTATTTGAACAACTCAATCTTGCGCGCGTTTCATCCTCCGACCAGCGCGAACCAAGAATGCGTTTTATGCGCATCTTACTTAGGTTTTCATAGTTCCTC
The DNA here is from genome assembly GCA_964397565.1 of uncultured bacterium. GTDB lineage: Bacteria > Auribacterota > UBA3054 > UBA3054 > JAPLST01 > JAPLST01. The sequence goes on along the minus strand of CAYNJC010000042.1, from coordinate 21,608 downwards.
TCTACTATTTCATGCAAGTTCGAACTATTGTATTGCTTTATGGCAGGGTAGCTTTCACATACGGCTTCCACAATGAGCGACGCACTGGTCATTAGATTGGTCAGCCTAACACAATTGCGTCCTGCGTTGCGATCACTTTCCAGAAACGTTTGCCACGTGTTCTCAACAGGTACGCTCGCCGTTACAACCGGCGCGGTCCAATCTTGAATTGCCACATAGTTCACTGTTGCCCATTGCTGGGTCTCTGCGCAAAGACGAAAAGAAAACACAAACAGCAGAACCCACATATTATTAGCGAAATCACTCATACTACTCTCCGTGTGAATTGTGATCTTCTTCACCCACGCCGCAAGGGCGTGGGGGGCGTCGCCGGAACTTGCGAAGGCCTGGTTCCGGCTACGCATACAAGATCGCCTGGCAAAACAATCAGCCAGGCACTACACAAGACTCGTCAGCAGACTGCGCCAGAGTTTGATGCGGGTGGGATGCAGGCGCAACGCGCGACGGAACAGGGCGCGCGCAGCGGCGGCGTCGCCCTCATCCGCGGCTTCCCGCCCAAGATGCCAATAAATATTGGCAAAACGGTGTTTGATCATGCGCGCCGGCACGACGGCGGCGACGCGCGGCGCGTGGCGCTGCAGCACTTGTTCCTGCATTTTGAAGATGCGCCGGCGCTGACGTTTGCCGGTCGAGGTCGGATGCGAACGAAAGCGCACCAAGCACTCCGGCGTGTAGGCCAGCTCGTGCTGCTCTGCCAGCTTCAAGAAGAAATCCCAATCATCACTCGGAATAATGGTCGAGTCAAAGCCGCCGACCGTGCGGCAGATATCCGTGCGCACCAGCGCCGTCGCCGGCGGAATGAACAACTCGCCGGCGACGAGGCGGCGCAGGGTTTCGACTCGGTCGGCGCTGCCGTTGATTTTATGCACGTCGCGGCCACTGGCGTAAAAACGGGTGAAGGCGGAATAGTGCCAGACGGCCTGCGGCGCGGCGGAGACCGCCTGCCATTGGCGTTCGAGCTTGTGCGGCAGCCAGAGATCATCCTGGTCGATCAGCGCAACCCACGCGGCGCGCGCGGCGGCAATGCCGGCGTTGCGCGCGGCGGCCACGCCTTGATTTGCCTGGGTAATCAAGCGTAAGGATTGCAGAATCGGCACAGTGGAATTCCTGCAGATTTCTTCAACAAGCTCTGGGGAATTGTCCGTGCTGCCATCGTTGACCACAATCAGCTCGGCATCCTGCAGCGTTTGTGCAGCGAGTGACGCAAGCGTCTCGGCGATGAATGCCGCGCCGTTGTAGAGTGGGAGGATGATGGAAGCGCGCATGGCAGCCAGGGGTCAGGAAAAATGATGAATGATGAGTGATGAATGATGAGTGGTCAGCATGTAGCCTTCATTATGTTTCACTTCACCAGACATGGTTCAGGGCTGCTTGGAGCTGGCTTGGGAGCTGCTTGGAGTCGCCATCGGCGCGGATCCCGCCAGCGGCGTGGATCCCGCCACAGGCGGGATTCAGGACAGCGGCAGAGAAGTTTGCCACGAAGAAAACGCAGACCATACTATTGGCTATGCGCAGCTTGCTGCGGTTGCACAACAACAAGTTCTTCATGCTGCCTCTTCTTCGTGTCTTCGTGTCTTGGTGGCCATAGTATCTGAGGTGCTGCGGGATTCGGGTTGCAGAGAAAAATGGTTTTGCGGCAATTCATTTTTATAGCAGCGGCGTCATTTGCCGCGGCCGAGCATGCGTTTCCAGGTGCGGCGCAGGCGCTGCCGCGCCAGTTCGAGCGCGCGCAAGGCGAACAACACGCGCCCGCGCACTTTGCGGCGCGTCACCGTCACCAGATTGCCGTCCACGGTGATGACCGACATGGCCTCCTCGCCAAAGAAACGTTGCACGACATCGCGCTGCACCGCGTCGGCCACGCGTTGCGCCGTGGCGGCATCAGCCGCGCCATTGATGCCGACGCCATAGACCGAGCGCGGGAACAAGGCCGGCCGGTCGGAGAACACCCAGCGCGTCTCAAACGGCTCGAGCAGTACTTTGAAGGCCTCGGGCGTGAAGCGCCAGTAGTCCGATGGATAGGCGTGAATCGGACAGAGCATGACCGAGGTCATCAGCACGACGCCGCCCGGTTTCATGACGCGCCTTACTTCGCTCATGGCTTTGAACGGATACTGCACATGTTCGAGCGTGTCCAGCATGATCAGCGTGCCAAGCGCGCCATCCGCGAAGGTCAGTCCGTGCAAGTTTTCGATGCGGTCCACGCCCTGGCCTGCGCGCATGTCGCAGCCGATGAACTGCTGGTTGGGGAAGAACGGGCGCAGGTCGGCGTACTTTTCCTGGCCTTCGATTTGCAGCGCGCCAATTTCGACAATGGGTTCCGGCAGCGCCATGCTGCGCGCCAGACACTCGACAAAAGCTCTCGTCTCCTTTCGCATAATGATGGCGCGGTTACTTGCGCACCACGGCCAGGAGGCGGCGGCGCAGTTCGTCTTCATCGGGAATATCGGTGAGCGCGAGTGGCAGCGCGCGCAGCAAATCCACCAAGCAGCGCAAGACGGTGTTTTTCGTGATGCGCTCTTTCTTGGTGCGGCGGTGCTTGAGCACTTCTTTGACGAATTTCTCAAGGTAATCGAGCTGCTCGCCGGAGAGCAGGATTGAGAGTTTGGCATCGAAGGTCATGAATTTCGGCACGTGGGCCGCGGGCGGTGCCGCCGCCGGCATGGGTGTCGCGGGCGCCGGTGCGGGCGTGGCGCTGGGCGGTGCGCTATCAAACAGACTCTTGCGGACTTTCACTTTGTTGAGTGGCATGGGGCCTCCCGAATGGCCTGATAATCAAGCGCGCTTGCGCGGCGGCAGGTGCAGGCGTTTCAACACTTCCTGCGCCAAATTAACGTGATCTTCCGTGCCGCGCCCGTGCGCACTGTGTTCATATTGGAAAATGGTCTGGTGCTCGGCCGGCGCGGACTTGTGGCGCGCGTTGATCCGCACGACCGTGTTGAAGACCGCCGCGCCAAACTGTTCGCGCAGGATCTCCTCGACCTCGGTCGTGATGCCGATGCGCAAGTCGTACATGGTCAGCAAATAGCCGAGGATGCCCAAGTCGGGATGCAGGCGCGCGCGCACGCGCTCGACCGTCTTCAACAGCCATTTCAGGCCCAGCATCGGCAGATATTCGCAACTGACCGGCATCAGCACCTGCGCGGCGGCCACCAATGAATTGATCGTCACCAAGCTCAAGTAGGGCGGATTGTCCATCAAGACAAAATCAAAATCCTGCAGGGCGGGATGGGCAAAGGCGCTGCGCAAGGCCTGTTCGCGCCCGATCGCCGCTGCCAAATTGATTTCCAGATTGGCCATGCTTTCGCCGGCCGGCGCCAGCACCAAATTGTCCGTGCTGGTGGGCACCAGTATATCCGTGATCGGCGCTTCATCCAGAATAACCTCACCCATGTTGGGTGCGCCCTCCGGCAGGGGCCCGTGCAGGCAATGGGTCAAATTTGCCTGCAGATCGAGGTCGACCACCAGTGTCTGATAGCCGCGCAACGCCAGCGCGGCGCCGAGGTTCAGCACCGTGGTGGTTTTGCCGACGCCGCCCTTCTGGTTGGCGATGGCGATGTAGCACGGGCCGTTGCGGGCGGGCCGCGCGCCGGCAGTGCGTGTATGTCCGGTGTTTGTGGTCATTAGTTTTAGGGCTGCAAGTTCAGAAGTTTGATTATACGAAACGCGCCGCGGGGACGCAAGTGGCCGAGTTGCCGCATTGAAATTTCCGCTGGAGGGTTAGGATGCGGCCACCGTGTTGCCCGCCGCTGCGCTTGGTTTCTTTATGGCGGCATTTTCGCGTTGGGCACTATGCCATTGACAGAACGGGTGGACAATCGCTATAATAACCGCTTGGTAGCTTGTAACAAACGCAGGCCGGCGCGGGCCGGTGGGCGTGCTGAACCACAGGCCGAAGTGCACCACGCGCGGCTGTTTCTTGCTTTTGATCTGGAAGAGCAGGTCTGCACTCGACTGCTGGCGGTGAAGCCGGCACTTGCACGGTTGTTGCCCGCCGCGCGCTGGTGCCGCCGCGAGGCGCTGCATTTGACGGTCAAATTTTTCGGCACGCTGCCGTTGACAATGGTAAGCGACATTGACTGCGCCGTCCACGCCGCGCTGGAAGGCCATGCGCCGTTCACGTGCGCACTGGAAGGCCTGGGCGGCTTTCCGTCCCTGGCGCTGCCGCGTGTGCTGTGGGCTGGCGTGGGCGACGGACGGGCGCAGGTTTGTGCCGTCGCCGACGATTTGTTGCAGGCATTGGATGCATGCGGATTTGGTCGCGAAGAACGCGGCTTTACCCCGCATGTCACGTTGGCGCGCCTTGCGCACCGCACCGCGGTGGCCGAGGCGGCCGTGACGCGCGCGCTGCCGGATGCGGCCCACGCCCAGTTTGGAGCAACTGAATTTGCGCAGGTTGTTTTGTATGCCAGTGAACTTACGCCAGCCGGTCCGCGCTACACGCGCGTACGCCAGTGGCCGCTGCCCGGGGCGTAACGCCATAGCCGGCACACGCATGAATGTATGTTGGTGAACAGCACAACCCCGTTGTGCACCTTCTGCTATCGTATCACGTATCAAATCGTGGGGCGGTTACGTTTTCTGTCCCACAAGGAATTGCTACGGATGTTAGTACGGGCATGTCGGCGTGCCCGCCTGCCCATGGCTTACAGCCAGGGCTATCATCCCCACCCGTTATTGTCGTTTGGCCCGCCGCGCCCCGTGGGCATGGCCGGCACGGCTGAACATGTGGACCTCAGACTCACGTCGGCGCTGGACCCGACGGCGCTGGTCGCCACGCTTGGCACGCAGATGCCGCGCGGGGCAACCGTCGTGGCCGCGCAGCTGCTGGCGCCCGGCACACCGGCGATCAGCGCCGCTGTGCGCCGCGCCCGCTATGCCTGTGCGTGGCCGGCCGCTGCGCCGGCGCCCACGGCGGCCATTGCCGCGCTGCTAGCGCGCGCGACGCTGCCGCTGACGCGCACCACCGGCGCGGGCACACGCGACGTGAATCTGCGTCCGGGAATCTTTGAGCTGCACTGGGCCCCGCCCATGCTGCAGTTCAACCTTGCGCTCGCGCCCGACTTGTACGTGCGCCCGCAGGAGGTTCTCGCGCTGCTGACGGGATGGTCGGACGCTAACATTCGCCGCCTCACGATCACACGCACCGGCATGGCCTCGCCACCGACGGCCGCCGATACCTCCGCGGAGTTGTATGGAACGCGAAATCCTGATTGATGCGCAAGAAGCGCAAGAACGGCGGGTTGCCGTCGTTGATGACCGCATCCTCGAAGAATATTTCATCGAGCGCCCCGGCGTCAAATGCCAAATTGGCCACATTTACAAAGGCACCGTCACCAATGTTCTCTCCGGCATTCAAGCCGCGTTTGTCGACATTGGTCTCGAGAAAAACGGCTTCCTGCACAGTGATGATGTGGACGTCAGATTGGCCGAGGCCGGCGAGGCCGGTGAGGGTGACGAACGGCCGGCCAGCGCCGCGTGCGACCGCCAGATAACCGACCTGCTGAAAGAAGGTCAGACGATCATCACCCAGGTGATCAAAGAGCCACTCGGCACCAAGGGCGTGCGCCTGACCTCCTGCATCAGCATTCCCGGCCGCTTCCTGGTGCTGCTCCCCTTTGAAAAGCAGATTTCGATCTCGCGCAAAATCATGAATACGGAAGAGCGCAAACGCCTGCGCCAGTTGGCCAACGAAGTGCAACTGCCCGAGGGTGGCGGCTTGATCGTGCGCACGGCCGGCGAGGGATGCACCCCCAAGGAGTTTCACAACGACGCCTTGTACCTGCTGAATGTATGGCGGGAGATCAGCGCCAAAAACGAACAACTGCCGGCACCGGCGCTGCTGCACGAGGAGCTTGACTTGGTCTTGCGCATGATTCGCGACAGCTTTTCCGAAGGCATTGCGCGGATTGCCATCAACTCGCGCGAGGAGTACAAGCGCGTGATGGAGTTCGTCGGCCGGCTGGTGCCCGACGCGGGGCGCGAGATCATGCTCTATGATGGCAAAGTGCCGCTCTTTGAAAAGTGGGACGTGCAAAAGGACATTGACCGCGCCTTCCGCCGCAAGGTCTGGCTCAAGTGTGGCGGCTACATCGTGATTGATGAAACCGAGGCGATGATTGCGATTGATGTCAATTCCGGCCGGCACGTCTCGTCCGAAAATCTGGAGGACACCGTCACCAAGACCAACCTCGAGGCGGCCGACGAAGTCGCCCGCCAGTTGCGCCTGCGCAACATCGGCGGCCTGGTCGTGATTGACTTCATCGACATGCGCGGCAAACAGAATCAGCGCGAAGTGCTGACCCGCCTGCAAACCGCGCTCAAGAAAGACAAAGCCAAGAACAGCATTCTGCCGATCAGCGAATTCGGCCTGGTCGAGATGACCCGCCAACGCGTCAAGGAATCGATCAGCGATGCCGTCTATGACACCTGCCCGTACTGCAAAGGGCGCGGCACGGTCAAATCCCTGGTGAGCGCCTGCATTGACGTGCAGCGCGCCGTCAAGTCCCTGCTGGTGCAGCGCCCGGAACGCGACCTGCGCATCGAAATGCAGCCGATGGTGATGGAACAGTTGCGTGAAAACATCGTCCTATTGCGCAATCTCGAGGAAAAATACCATGCCCATTTCACCATCTGCTGCAACGAGAAATTTCACATTGAGGACTTTTCGATTTGCGACCACAAAACCGGAAAAATTTTCGAAACCACCCGCTGACCGCTTATGCCGACCTATGAGTACCGCTGCACTGCCTGCCAGCACTTGTTCGAGGAATTTCAATCAATCATGGACAAGCCGCTCAAGAAATGCCCGCAATGCGGCGGGCGCATCAAGCGCTTGATCGGCACCGGCGCCGGCATTATTTTCAAGGGCTCCGGCTTTTACGAAACCGACTACAAGCGCAAACCGGTCAGCAGCAAAGCACCGGACAGACCCGCCGAAAAGCCCACCGAAAAACCGGGTGCCGGCGCCGCCAGCACCGGCACATCGACCAGCGCGCCCAGCACCGCGAGCTCATCCAGCTCATCCAACTCATCCACCCTCCCGTCCACTCCGTCCACCCCGTCCACTCCGTCCAGCTCATCCAACGCGGATGCCGGCAAAAAATGCTCTTCCTCGGCTGCCAAGAGAAAACGGTGATGCAACCTCTCGGTTTTCAGTTTTCAGTTTTCGGTTGGCTGTGCCCAATCTCAAATCTCAAATTGTCAACTGTAATTTGTAGTCTGTAAATCCCCCATGCTCTCGCGCCGCATCATTCCTTGTCTTGACGTGAAAGCCGGCCGGGTCGTCAAAGGCGTCAATTTTCTGGAATTGCGCGATGCCGGCGATCCAGTCGAGCATGCCCGCTTTTATGACGCGGAAGGCGCCGATGAACTGGTGTTCCTCGACATCACCGCCTCGCACGAAGGCCGCGACACCTTGGTGGATGTGGTGCAGCGCACCGCGGCGCAGTGCTTCATGCCGCTGACCGTCGGCGGTGGCATTCGCACGGTCGAGGACATGCGCAGCCTGCTGCACGCCGGTGCGGACAAGATTTCCATCAATACCGCCGCGGTGCAGCGCCCGCAGCTCATCGAAGACGGTGCCGCCTGCTTTGGCGCGCAGTGCATTGTCGTGGCCATTGACGCGCGCCATTGCCGCAAGGACACGCCCGTCAATACAACCGAAGCGCACGCCTGGCGCCCGACCTGGGACATCACGCCGGTCGCGCTGGATGCCCAGTCGGCCTGGGAAGTGTACGTGCATGGCGGGCGCACGCCGACCGGCATTGACGCCCTCAAGTGGGCGCGGTATGTCGAACAGCGCGGCGCCGGCGAACTGCTGCTGACCAGCATGGATGCCGACGGCACCAAGGCTGGCTATGACCTGGCCTTGCTGCACGCCGTCAGCACCGCCACGACGATTCCGCTGATCGCCTCGGGCGGCGCCGGTACCTTTGCCCACTTTCTTGAGGCCGTGACGACCGGCGGCGCGGATGCCGTCCTGGCCGCCACCATGTTTCATTTTCGTGAATGCCGCATCCGCGACGCCAAGCAATATTTGCAGGCGCACGGCGTGCCCGTGCGGCTGCTGTAATTAGCCGCGGCAGGGCAGTTTTAAGTTTTAGGTTTTAGGTTTTAGGTTGCTGCTGAGCACCGACGAACTGGCGCACTGAGTACCGGCGCACTTTCACGAAAACAAGATGCTGGATGCTCGACGCAGGTGCTGGATACCGAGCATTCCGCCGCCTGTGGGATTCACGCGCCACGCCTGTGGCGGGACGGGACTAACCAAACCAGCGCCACGCCACCGATCACTGCGGTCCAAGCTCCGCGGCTCGTCGTCCGCCGTCTGGCTTGTAGGCCTTGCCCTTACACTTCAAACTCGGCTCCGCGCACCGCCGGATTGCCTCCCGGTGGACATTTCCATAACTCTGCATCCCACCAAACAGCAAATTTGCCTTTTCCCGCGGAATATGTTATACTGGTCAAAATCTATGACCATCGCAGTTGGTGCGCTGGCATTCATTGCGTAATTGAGCTTTGAGGAGATCCTATGAAAAGTCGCAGCGCAATAACAGCAGCCGTATTGATTGTGGTTTGTGTGGCGGGCTTTGCCAATGCTGCATCGTATTACACCGGATTTGAAGACACGAATAAGCCCAGCTATGTGGTTGCCAGTGTCTCGTTCAGCAATGTGGTCTGGACGCTTGATTCAGTGGTGAGTGGTAGTCTGGCCGCGGATAAGAAAGAGGGCGTCTATTCGCTGCGCATGGCCTACAGCGGCGTGCCGGGCAGCGTCTATACCGGCAGTGCCTATTTCGCAGAAACCTTGACCGGCGCCTTCTCAACCCTGTCCTTCAAGTATGCTGCCTACGGCACCAGCAGTTATCTGGTGGACGGCCGCATCGCCGCCGACATTTCGACCGACGACGGCGGCACCTGGAACAACGTCATGGAAACTGAAGTGCACTCCTCCGACCAAGACTTGACGCCCACCGGGACGTCTTTTGGCCCGTACAATTATGTGCGCTTGCGGTTCCGTTTTTGGGATCTCACCTGCACCATTTCGCGCCAGCGCGCAAACATAGATACCGTGGAGCTGATTCCCGAGCCAGGCAGTCTGCTGATCGCCGGATCGGTGGCAGTAGGCTTGCTGGCATTGTTGCGCCGCAAGTAAGGTTTGCACACATTGTCTTGCTGCTGAGACCCCCGTTCTGCGGGGGTCTCGCATTTCCGCGCATGGTCATGACCACAGGCATAGTTTCCCACAAATCAACGGCGACGCGGCTGCGCCTTCTGCTGGCCATCTTGCTCGCAGCGCTGGCGTGCGTCGTGTTCCTGCCGGCACTTAAGGGCCAATTGCTCTCATGGGACGACTTCGAATTCATTCAGATCAACCCGCGCTTGCACTACCTTTCGTGGGAGACTGTCTTGGATTTCTTCCGATTCCAGCCGCGCTATGGTTCGCCGACCTTCGCCTTGTATGTACCGCTCACGCTTCTTTCGGTCGCACTTGAGTACAGTTTCTGCGGCGATGCGCCCCTGGTGTACCATTGCACCAACATTGTGCTGCATGCGTGCAACACGACGCTGGTGTTTGTGCTGGCATTGTTGTTGGTGCAGCGCACGCGCGTGGCGTTTCTCACCGCCTTGTTTTTTGCGGTGCATCCCTTGCATGTCGAGTCCGTGGCGTGGGTAACCGAACGCAAAGACGTCTTGTGCACCTTGTTCTACCTGCTCGCGATGGTGGCCTATCTGCGCTGGGCAGTACGTCACAAGTGGGGCTGGTATGCCGCCACGGTGCTGGCGGCACTCTGCGCAACATTGTCCAAGCCCTTAGCGGTTACCCTGCCGCTGGCGCTGTTGTTGTGCGACTATCTGCTTGGGCGGGCACGCTGCTGGGCCCGGCTCGTGGAGAAGCTTCCGTTTTTCGCCATGGCTGTCTTTGGCATGGCGGCCACCTTGTATGTGCAAGGCCATGCCGGCGCGGTGCAAGGCCATGAGGCGCTCAATCTGCATGGCAACGCCTTTGTCGCGCTGCGCGGGGTGTTGTTCTATGTCGTCAAGACCATTGCGCCGCTCGCGCTCCAGCCCGTCTACATGCGGCCACAAATCATTGATGTCTTCGGCCTGGTGACGCTGCTTTCTGTGGCGGTGACGGGCGGCTTGCTCATGGCCGCGTGGGCGTGCCGGGCACGGGCGCGGGTGGTCACCTTCGGCATTGCCTTCTTCTTCGTCACGCTGGCACCGATGCTGCAAGTGCTGCCGTCGGGTTTGCAGGTAATGGCGGCGCCGCGTTTTGTGTATGTGCCCAGTATTGGTTTTTTTCTCGTCCTGGCGTGGGGTGCGGACTATCTGATGGGCACCAGCCGGCGCACCCGCTTCTTGCTGTGGTCACTGCTGACCGTCCTCTGTCTGTGGTGGTCCTTGCTGACCTGGCGGCTGGCCACCATTTGGCAGACCAACCTGTCGCTCTGGTCGTACACCCTGGCGCATCAACCGGGGTTGACGCTCGCCAAGACGAATCTGGCGATTGGTCATATGCTGACTGGGGATCTGGTCGAGGCGCGCCGAATGTACCAAGATCTGCTGGCCGAGGAAACCAACGCCTTGCTGTTGGCCAATTTGGCGACCACTTGTTTCAATTTGGGCGACATCTCGCAGGCACAGGTTTACATCCAGGCGGCATTGCCGCTGGAGCCCGAGAAAAACCAGGCGTATTATGTCGCGGCGGCGATCGCAACGCGCTTGGGCGACCACACCAATGCGCTGCGGCTGCTGAAGGAGGTCGTCCGGCGTGAACCCCTGCATGCCGAGGCGCGCATCCACATAATGGTTGCCAGCCTGGCCTTGGGGGCCACCAATGATGCCATTGGCGCCCTGCAAGAGTATCTGTTGTTAGAACGCAGCGATGCCTTGGCGATGCTGAATCTAGCGCATCTCTACGAGCAGACGCAGGCACTCAGCAACGCCTATGCCATGTATAGTCGGCTCAGCCAGATGAGGCCGAATGACCACAACATGCGCTATCGCCACGGCTTGATGGCGTTGCGATTGCGGGCCTTTGATGCCGCCTATGCGGATTTTGTCGCCGTGACGGCAGCCGTGCCGCAGCATGCCACTGCCCTGTCTGATCTGGCGCTGGCCGAACGCGAGCGAGGCAACCCCAGCAATGCGCTGGCGTGCATTGTCCGCGCGGTCGCTCTGCAACCGCATTCGCCGAAGATTCTGTACGACTATGCCTGCATTCTGGCGCTGCAAAACCGCGGCAGTGACGCCGTTGTGGCGCTCACCAACGCCTTGGCGCGCGACGCCCGCCTGACGGCCATTGCCCGGCAGGATCCCGACCTCGCTTGCCTGCGCACCAACGATGCGTTCCGCGTGTGGACGCAGTGACATAAGGATGCTGTGGCGCCGGCGCCAATCCCCGAACCGGCCGTGCTGGGCCTGTTGGCTGCGGCGTTTGTGCTTGTCCGCCGCCGCTGCTGCTGAGTTTTAGGTAAAAAGTTTTAGGTTTTAGGTCACAAAGAGAATCAGGCGCGGCGCAGCGTTGCGCCGCGTTTTTTTGCTGCTTCTGCACCGAGGTACCGGCACACTGGCGCACCGCCCACCGCCTGCCGATTACCGAAAACTGCAAACCGAATACCGCTGCCCGCTGCCCATTCATCCAATCTTCCACCCTTCCACTCATCAGATTATCCGCAGATGCCGCCGTGCCACACCAGAATTCGTTCAGCACGAACGAATTTCATCAGAGGCCGCGCGAAAATGACGGAATTTGCTTTTCCCGGGCAAATATGGTATGCTATTTGCAATCGACGGCCACTGCGGTTTGTGCGCCGGCTCTTTTTGATTGCGAACACCACTGTTAATCGATACGCTCACTCACTCACGTCTGAAGACCACATCATGAAGCCTGCAATTGTGTATAGTGCTCTATGTCAAACTAATTCCCAATAAGGAGACCAAAATGAAACGGATTCTACTTTTCACTATACTCATTGGCGGTGCGGCGTCATGGGTGATGGCAGATGATCTTATGGTGTGGGATTTTATGGGTCTCGTGGGAAATGAGCCATCGGTTGCAGCGTCCAATGTTGCTGCGCATCTGATTAATGCAAATCCAACGAATCTCATCACGCGTGGTCCCGGCATCACAGCCAGCAACAATGCAAACAGGTTCAATGCCAATAATTGGTGTCAACCGACGTTTAGTCTTGCAGTGACCTCTGGCGACTACTTCGAAGTGATGGCTGCCGCAGACCCCGGTTATCAGTTCATTGTGACCGGTGTGTTTTTCAGGTTTGAGAAGAGTTCTACTGGTCCGAGCAACTTTGTATTTTGCGCAAGCGACGACGACTATGGTGCCAATTTGGCGTCTTGGTCGTTCATGGTCAACGGAAGTTATGGTGCCAATCTGGCACGGTACATAACCAACAGCGGTCCAGTCTTATTCAGGTTCTTCGGTTACGGCAACACAGCTTCGGCAGGCTCAGCTGGCTTTGAAGGCGTAGATGCTGATCTAATCTTGCAGGGATATGTGATTCCGGAACCGTTGCTTTTGTCAGGCCTTGGACTTTTTGGTGCGTTGGCATTCCTTGTGCGCAGACGCGGATGACAAGCGACATATTGTAAGATACTCTTGAGGACAGGGCCTCCAGCGTGCTGGAGGTCTTGTTCTTTATGGCATATCTGCCTTTGTTCAGTTCAAAAATGTTACGCCATGGTGTCAGGGCACTTGTGCTCTTCGTCGTGTTTGCCCTGCTGATCTCTCTAGTATGTGGCTTGGACATCTACATGCGCAACGTGTATTGGGTACAAGCATCCCAGCATGCCGTGACGCAACCCGGAGAAGGACTGCGATATGCAACACCTGGCGAAGGAAGACAGCCAACAGTTCTATTTGACGCCGATGGCTATTACTATTTGCATTACGCGCGGCAGATTACAGAGGGCCGGGGCTGGCGCGCTCGTCATAGCGATTGGGACAATGCACCGTATGGTCGTGCGGTACATTGGTCATCGGCCGTCACATGGCTGACGGCCTCGGCCGCGTGGTTGCGTAGCGTGTTGGTTGGCGGTAGCCTATCAACAAATGTCGAGTGGGCCGGGCTGATGCTCAATCCATTCTTCTTGCTGTTTTTTCTGTTTGGCTTGCTGTGGCTTTGCAGACGTGGCATAGGCGACTGGTGGGGCGGTGTGCTGGTGTTATCGCTGGCTCTGTTGCCTGGTGTGCGGAAGGACTTTGCCTACGGCCGCATCGATCATCATGGCTTAGTTGACATGGCGGTCACATTTTCTTTTCTGGCTCTAATCATGGCGATATGCGGTTTCACGCCTTCGAGTGTGGACAAGTCAGTCGTGCGCCAGCAACGTATTTTTTTTATTGCGGGCGGTGTCTGCGCCGGAATGGGATTGTGGTTGCAGGCCGCGTTTTATCTGCCGGTGCTGGTTGGCGCTTGGGTGGGGCTTGCCGTATATTGTGTGATCACCGCGCGTCAGGGCGGCCACAAAGGAGATGGCATAACTTCTTCTTGCCGCCAAATGGCACCGGAATTGTGGCGCGCATGGGGTGTGGCCGGCTCCGCAACGTGTGTTGGCCTATATATGCTCGAGTACTTTCCCGATAAAATGGCAATGCGCTTGGAGGTCAACAATCCTTTGTATGGGCTTGCCTTTCTATGCGGCGGCGAGCTGCTGTGCTTGCTGTCACGCTGGGCAAACCGGGAATTGGTCATGCGCTGGCCAGTGTTAGTGCGGTGTATATGTTTCGGGGCAGGATGCCTGCTTCCAATGTGCGCGATCTTTTTTGGACCGACGCGATGGTTTCTGTTGCGGGACCCATTTCTGTTGCGTGTACACAAAACTATCGGGGAGTTTGCGCCCACACTCAGCGCTTTCAGAGAGAGCGGCGTGCTTGGGATCTCAATGCTTTTTGCATTCTTTCCTGTCTGTGCGGCAGGCAGTCTGGCGCTGGTGGCACTGTCGAAGGTATCGCGGGCGCACAAAGCCATGCTCATGATGACCGCCGGGGCAGCGCTGCCCGTGTTTGGTCTCTGTTTATTTTGCACGCGGCTGGTCGGGCTTTCCCTGTGCGCGATGTTTTGCAGCGCGGTTGTTGTCGTTGCGGTGGCCCAGGAGGGCTTGAGATTGGCGAATTGCAGTCGCTGGTGGTGGCGGATCACGAGCATCGGCGCCGGTCTGTGCTGCATCGGATGGGCATCGTGGCCATGTATTCTCGAACTGCGCAACGCGGCGTACTGGCGGGCGCACTACGGCATCAATCCCGCGCTGGTGGCGCCCATTGTCGCACGTGATGCTGCGCGCATCATAGGCCGTATTACACCCATTAGTGCGCGCATTATGGCGGGCTTCGACGAAACGCCCGTGTTGCAGCATTTCGCGCAGCGGCATGCGACCGGCGGACTCTACTGGGAGAACAACGCTGGCCTCCGGGCTACTGTAGCCTTTTTCGCTGCTCAGGATATGGAAGCAGCCCGCGCAATTCTGTGTGACCGTGGCATCACATATGTGCTCGCCAGTAGCGCACCGGACGAAGCGGCCAAATATGTCTATTGCCGGCACGGATGGCTGGATGAAGAAATGGTACGGCACTCGCTTGGCTGCAGATTGTCCAGTGGCACTGGTGTTCCGGAGTGGCTTGAAGAAGTACGTGAAGACACCGCGCGCACGCTGCCATCCATGGGCTATCGTTTGTATAAATACCGCGAACCACAGAAGTGAATAGCTGGGCCATGATGATGGATTCGCATGAATCGTTGATCCGCGGAGTGGCATCTGGGATCATTTTTACGCTGGGCATGGCGTGGATCGCTTGGGGCCAGTGGCATATAGGTATGCGCTATCCTGTTGGAGATTTCTTGACTTTAGAGCCTTAGGGGTGTTTGCCGCCTTACCTGCCACAATATGGTGTGGAAACTGGTACATCTGGCTTGACTGGCTCAAAGCTATATCGTGCATGCCTATAGAAGAAAACCTGCTTACAGACAACGATTTTTCTCTGCTCGCGCTGCTGTTCCATCTGTTTGACGTGCAGCTTAGCGGCCTGCTGGCAATTATTGCTGTGGGAACTGCACTATCTGTTGTATTCTGGGCTGGCATACGCACACGCAGCTCGCTTTCGGCACGGGCGGAAGGCAATCTGGCACTAGCACTGTCTATGATGGGTGGTGCGCCTATCTGCTTTCAGCACCACTTGTATGGGCTCACTACTATGTTCTTATAATTTCACTGCTCCTTTTCCTTCTTCGACCGGCCGGGTCTGGCACCAATAAGATATTGTGCGGGATCGTCCTTGCCACTGTCGGTGCACTCTGCGTCGCTGGTATTCCAATTGTCAACATCGCGCGGATCACCGATCTGCGGGCGGTCATAATGATTCATGTCACCGGCGCAGCCATTCTCGACACTGTAACAATTTGGGAGTTGTGGCGCATGCTGCCGCCACGCCATGCACGGTGATGAAGCAGCATGCCCCTTGCGCTTGTCATGGTGAGCGCTTATTGGATCGATATGCATTGAGACGTGCTGAAATCGTGAGCATCAGGTTAGTGTTGGCTTCTGCCTGTGCCAAGATTAGTGCTTGCGTCGCTACCTTGAGCGCTTCCGCAAATCGTGATTGCGCCGCATAGGCAGCCGCAAGCGTAGACAGTAGCGATACGTCACCGCGCGCTGTTTCTTTCACGGCGCGTTCCGCGAGGGCGACCGCTTCAAGAGTCTCAGCGTCGGTGGTTTCACTGCTGTTGATAAGTGCCCACGCGAGATTGTTCTTGATGAGCGG
Organism: uncultured bacterium; assembly: GCA_964397565.1. GTDB lineage: Bacteria > Auribacterota > UBA3054 > UBA3054 > JAPLST01 > JAPLST01. The sequence goes on along the minus strand of CAYNJC010000042.1, from coordinate 5,767 downwards.
TGCCCGGCGGTCGAGCGCATAAGCGTTGCGGAGTTCGACAATGGCTTCAGCGCGCCGGCCTGAGCGATTAAGCATAACCCCAAGGTCCGTGCGGAAAACGACATTACTTGGCTGTAGTACGCAGGCCTTTTTGAGACATTGCACGGCCTGCACAAGATTGGCTTGGCGGACTAAGACCTGGGCCAGCAGATAGAGCGCCATGGCGTCCAAGGGCGCCGCCACCACCACCCGCTCTAGGTGCGGTCCCGCCTCTTGGTAACGCACTGTTTTCATGAGGGCCAGGGCGAGGTTAAAGTGCGCGTCAAGCAAATCTGGATTCAGCGCGACGGCCTTTTCCAAATGCGGCAGGGCTTCGAGGGGCCTGCCCGCCTCGAACAGGGTAGAACCCAAGTTGTTGTGAATTTTCGCCTGACCAGGCGCACGACGCACGGCTTCTTCAAAAAAACCGACGGACTCTTCAAACCGTCCCATTTTCTTATACACGTTTCCCAAGTTGGCGTAAGCATCGCCAAAGCCGGGATTGATTTTCAGCGATGCGGTGTAATGCTCTATGGCGGCATCAAAGTGCCCAGAATCCTCCATGGCGCGCCCAAGATTATCATGCGCAATGTAGTTCATTTCGGTCGCATGCAGGGCGTGTTCGAAAAGCGTTGTGCTGTTGCGCCAGGCAGAAAGATAGTTGACCGTGAGAACGCTGAAATAGAGGGCGGCAAGCGCCGCACCGAGAGTAACGACCAGCCGGCCATGGCGTCGTCCGCATGTGAGCTGGTCTGAAGCCCATACGATCATCATGAAAAGCCCCACTTGCGGCATGTAGCTGAAACGGTCAGCGGCCCAGACGATGCCCACAGGGACAATGCCACTGTTCGGCAAAAGCGTCATAATGTACCAGAACCAGCCGACCGCGAGATAGCGAACATGTCGCGCGTGATAAAGGACAAACGCGGAAATACCGAGCAAGAGGGTCAACGAAAGTGCCCATTGCACATGTGTGACCGCGAGATGCGGCGGGTACGCAACCGAGAGGTTCAGGGGCAGAAATGTCTTGACAACATAGAACGTGTAGTTAACCACCATTCTGACAATGCGTGCGCCTGGTGTCACATCATCGAAGCTGTGTACGGCACCAGAGCTTGCTTGGGTTGCATAGGTGATGAACGCCCAGAGCGCCGATAGTACGACAAACGGGATTTTTTCCATCATTACCCGTGCCATCGTGGCTCTGCCATATCGCGCTTGCGTAGAGATGCGCTGCAAAGGCCACCAATCAAGCAGCAGCAAAGTAATGGGAAAAGCAACGACCGTTGGCTTCGACATCAAACCCAGCACCATACAAGCGCAAACGCCTGCATATCGGAGTGCGTCCGGTCGCGATACATACGACACGTACGCATGCAATCCCAGCAACCACCATAAGGTGCTGAGAACGTCCTTTCGTTCCGCAATCCATGCAACTGATTCGACGCGCAATGGGTGAATTGCGAAGAAGAGCGCAACGCAAGCGGCCAGCCAATGACGCCGCGTACACCTCCACAATAGGAAAAACAGCAATACCGCATTAACCGCATGCAAGAATGTGTTGGTGAAGTGATAGCCCCAAGCGTGCGCACCAAACAAACTGGCGTCCAGCATGTAAGAAAGCCAGGTCAGAGGCAGCCAATAGCTTTCGTGTACTCTCGTAAAGGCCCACACCAGACCCGTGCGCGTTATTCCAGCCAGAACGTAAGCATTCTGTGAGACGTAGATGTCATCATCAAAATTGACGAAGCTAAAGGACAGACTATAGGAGAAGAGCAAGAAGCTGCATAGTCCCAAGCCGCAGCCAATCAGCCAGACACTTATGTGCGGCCGGCTACGCCAGTAGTCCCGGATCACCGCCCAGACTGTATTGCGATTTTCGTTGCTCATTTGACTACTTGGCGCGGAATAACATATAATCTTACACAAAGATTGTTTTCGACCCGCGGTTTCATTATTAAGATTTTACCAAAACCCGCTGACTTTCACACGGTAGCCGATTGACCAGCAATGAAGCTGTCCATCGTCATCCCCGCGTACAACGAAGCGCCCACGATTGCTGGCGTGCTGAGGGCGATCGGGGCTGTTGCCATACCATATGTCGAAAAGGAAGTCGTTGTCGTTGACGACGGGTCGACGGATGGCACACGCGAGATCCTGAGCGGCTTGGTGACAGACAATGTCCATTTTCTTCAGCACGAGAAAAACCAGGGCAAGGGTGCGGCCTTGCGCACAGGATTCGCAGCCTGCACCGGCGACGTGATTTTAGTCCAAGACGCGGACCTTGAGTACGATCCACGCGAGTACCCGAAACTTATAGGGCCTATTATCGAGGGTAACGCGGACGTAGTCTACGGATCTCGTTTTGTCGGTGGCGAAAGTCATCGGGTCCTGTTTTTCTGGCACTATCTTGGCAACAGGATGCTCACGTTTGTCTCAAATGCGCTGACGGATCTTAACCTGACCGACATGGAGACCGGCTACAAAGCATTCAGGAGAAGCGTGCTGGAACGCATCCGGATTGAGGAGAATAGATTTGGTATCGAACCCGAAATCACCGCAAAAATCGCAAAACTTGGTTGCCGAATATACGAGGTTGGTATTTCATACACAGGTCGGACTTATGAGGAAGGCAAGAAAATAACCTGGAGAGACGGATGCTATGCCCTTTGGTGTATACTCAAATATAACCTAATGCGCGGTAAGTGAACGGTAGGTTTTGAGCATAATATGCTATTCATATACCACGCGCAGTAGCCGGCGTAACAGCAAAGATGCCGTCGTGACCGTACCGGTGCCTGCACCGGTGCTGCCAGGCGTTACAGGTCTGGCCGTGTTGACGTTCTTGCGCCGTTGACAGTTCCAGAGTTTCACCCGTTGTTGCACCTCCGCCCGGTCAATCGCCCGGGCGCTTTTTCTGCAGTCAGTAGCGGCAGAAGTTCAGCACGAAGGACACGAAAGACACGAAGGGCTGCGCCAAACAGGGAACGTTCAATATCCAACCATTGGTTTCGTTGCGAAGGAAATTCACGAAGAAGAGACAGACATGCCGTTGAGTGCAGCCGGCAAACGAGACAGACTATTTTGCCACAGATGCACGCAGATTCGCGCAGACACAACCGCAGATGTTGTGTGGACGCTAAACGAAACAAGAGCATGTGCTGTTCGTCTGCCATCTGCGCGCATCGACGTGCATCTGTGGCTGGTCGTGCCGGGTGCCTTTGTGAGAAAATCTTTGCGGCGCGGCGCGCCCTTCTACATTGCTGCCATACCGATGAAAGCGGAACGGTGCGCGGTCACCTTCTCGCGCCGCTTTTGCCCCTAACTTCTCAACCACGGATTGCGTCTCACCGATGGCGCCGCGCTAGTCTCCGGCTACTATGCTGCGGCGGCGTGCCGTGAATCGCGAATTATGTTACAATCAGCATTATTGTGAAAGCAGACATGATCGCAACGGAAATGATCACTGTGGCGCACGGCAATGGCGGCACGCAGATGCAGGAATTACTGCGGCGCGTGATCTGGCCGCGGCTGGGCAATGCGATCCTGGCGGAGGAGACGGATGCGGCCGTGTTGCCCGCGCCAGCGGGCGCGGAATTGGTATTCACGACCGATAGCTTTGTGGTGCAGCCGCTCTTTTTTCCGGGCGGCGACATCGGGCATCTGGCCGTCTGCGGCACGATCAATGACGTGGCCATGATGGGCGCGCAGCCGGCGGCGCTGGCGCTGGCGTTGATCATCGAGGCGGGCTTGCCGATGGCCACCCTCGAACGCATTGTGGATAGTATTGCGGCGACGGCCCGGGCGGCCAACGTACCGATTGTTACGGGCGATACCAAGGTAGTGGAAGCCGGCCAGGCCGACGGCGTGTACATCACGACTAGCGGCGTGGGCTGGCGGACGGGCACGGCACCGACGGGTTGGCGCAGTGTACAGGCCGGCGATGCAGTTCTGGTGAGCGGCACGCTCGGGCATCACGGCATCGCGGTGATGGCGGCGCGCGCGCACTTGCCGTTTACGAGCACGTTGCGGAGTGACGCGGCGCCGCTGCACGAGCTGGTGCGCGAGATTGTGGCGGTAGGCGACGGCGTGCGTTGGCTGCGCGACCCGACCCGCGGCGGTTTGGCGGCGGCGTTAAATGAGCTGGCCGAGCAAGTGGGCGGCGCAATCGAGCTGGACGGCGCGGCCATTCCGGTGGCCGAAGATGTGCGCGGTGCGGCCGAAGTGCTGGGGCTGGATCCATTGTATTTGGCGAATGAAGGGCGCTGTGTGGTGATCTGTGCGGCGGCGGTGGCGGATACGCTGTTGGCGCGCATGCGCCGGCACGCGCTGGGCCGCACGGCGCAACGAATCGGCACGGTACGCGCGGTCGGCGGGCGCGGCAGCGTGGTGATGACCACCAGTTTTGGCGGGCGGCGGATGGTGGACATGCCGTCGGGTGAGCAATTGCCCAGGATTTGTTGAAAAGTTTTAGGTGTTAGGTTTTACGTGTTAGGTGCAGAGGTACAAGCGGGAGGCTGACTTATGAAACATGGCATGATGCTGGTGACGATATGGCTTGCGGCAATGCACCTGCCGTGACGTACCCGCTCTGTAATATGCTCCGGTCGAATGCTGACGACAGAAAACGCTGACTTTGCTACAATTTGCATACTATGTAACACATGAACGGCAACAAGTTTCAAGTATCAAGTTTCGAGTTTCAGGCCAATGGCTGAGAGACGCACACTACAAGCGCTGATGCGCCGCGACGGATTTCTGTATCCGGTGCCGCGGGCGCTCAGCGCCGTGCTGTGGTGCGCGGCGGCCGCGGGTTATGTCTGGCTGTTTGACTGGTCACTGCCGCGGCAACCGGCGTATATAGTTTTCATGACCAGCCTGATGGCGCTCATGCTGATCGGCGGACTGGCGCGGCCGGCATGGGTGTTGACGGCCTTGGTGATCGTGTTGCCCGGCTTGACGACGGTCTCGGACACCATCTTCAATCATCTTGGTGCGCCGCAGTTTCTGGGGATTTACGGGCCGGCGGCCTTGGCGCCGACGGGCGCGTTTGTGCTGGCTGTCTGGGCGCGCGCCTGGGCGCGGCGTGAGCCGGCCTGTCAAAATATTGTGCGCACACCGCTGCTGTTGTTTCTGTTCTTGACCTTGGTGAGCGCGCTGCTGTCGGCTTGGCGCTACGGTGAGTTCTGGCCGCTGGCGCAGCAGGCGTACAGCGAGCAGATTGTCAATGCGGAAGGATTGTTAAGCACGGATGCCTATGGCAAGATTGCCTGGACGGTTGCGAATTATTGCACCGGCCTGCTGCTGTTACTGGCGGTGGTGCACACGGCGGCGGAAGCGCGGCGGCGCGATGGGACCGTGGAGACGGGTGCGTGGTTGCTGCGCCGGATTTTTGTGCCGCTGTGCATCGGGATGGCGGCACCGGCCTTGGTCGGGATGCATCAGACGGTGAATGTGTGGTTCGGCGCGAATCGCGTCTATGTCTGGCCGTGGATGAACCGGATTAACGCAACGTTTTTCGATCCGAATGCGCTGGGCAGTTTTATTGTGATTGCGGTGCCGTGGGTGATAGGCGGGTTCGGGTTGCTAGGTTTGGCGCGGCGCGGGCAGCGGATGGTTGGCGCGCTGGCGGTGCTGGCAGGGATCAGTTTGGCGCCAGTGCTGCCGCGGCTGTGGGCGTTGAGCGCGGGCATGCCGGGGTGGCAGCGCTATGCGGGGGTGGCGTGTATTTGGCTGACGGGGTGTGGCC
>CAYNJC010000041.1:0-35461 GCA_964397565.1 uncultured bacterium | reverse complement strand
ATGGAAATCCCGCATCCCTTCAGCGGCACGGGCGTGCCGCGTTCCCCTCGGCGATACCGACACTGCGCTATAACAGAAGCGTTTGCGCCACTAAGTTGACGCGCATGCGCCTGTGGCGGGACGGGACTGGCCAAGCCAACGTTGGCCGCAGTCAGTTGCGGCGGGCCAGCCCGAGGAAATAAAGAAATTGCAGAATCGCGCCGAGGGCTGCCGCCACATAGGTCAACGCGGCGGCATTGAGCACCGCTTTGATTCCGCCATCTTCCTGGGCGGAGACGATGCCACAGCGCAGCAAGGCCTCGCGCGCGCGGCGGGAGGCGTTGTACTCGACCGGCAAGTTCACCACTTGCATGACGACCAGCACCAGAAACAACAGCAGTGCGCCGGTGACCAGCAGCGCGCCGAGCGGCGACGCGCGCAGGATCAAGCCCAAAATCAAAATTGGCCAAGCCAGATTGCTCATGACAGCCAGCGGCACAATCGCGCTGCGCAGCCCGAGCGGCGCATAGGCATGCGCCTGCTGCAGCGCGTGCCCGGCTTCATGCGCGGCAATGCCGACGGCAGCAAGCGAGCGGCCATTATAGACATCCGGCGAGAGCCGCAGAGTGTGCGAGGACGGGTCGTAATGGTCGCCCAGAAAGCCGCGCGTCGTTTCAATCGCGACATTATTGATGCCACTGGCGCGCAGAATTTCGGCGGCGGCCTCGGCCCCGCTCAAACCACTGGCAGCGGGCACGCGGCTGTAGCGCTTCAGCGCGCCCTGCACTTTCATTTGCGCCCAGATGGCTATCAAGAACGAGGGCAGCGCGACGAGCAACATGTACTGCGAGTTCAAGAAGAACATGGCAAAAAGGCCTCAGCGTGGATTCATGGTCATACTAATGAGAGCGCTTTCTCTTTGCAGTGTCCTTGTAGCCACCCGCGGTGAGGGCGGCTTCTGCAGCCGCGGTCACCGCCCGCGGCCACAATTGGCATGACACCAAGTAAGCACATTCATTAGTAATTATACCACAAGTGCCGCGCACGGCCCCGGAACTGGCGACGCGCGCTGAAAAGCGCGTTGCGATGGCCGCGCGTGACTGCCGCTGCCGCGCCAACGGCTGCACGTTTCAAACGCAAGCGTAATTTAGTACAATATGACACCAGCTAAGGAAACGGACATGAGCAAGCGCGTGGTAGTCATTGCCTTGGGCGGCAACGCCATTTTGCCCTCGCACGGCGCCGGCACGTACGAGCGCCAACTGCATAATGTGGATGCAACGGCGCGGCAGATCGCGGACTTGGTGAAGCATCATTACAAAGTGGTGATCACGCACGGCAATGGCCCGCAGGTCGGCAATCTACTGGTGCAGCAGGAGCAGGCACAATGCTTGCTGCCCGGCCAGCCGCTGGACATCTGCGACGCGATGACGCAGGGGCAGATTGGCTATATGCTGCAAAACCGGCTGGCCTATCATTTCCCACGCCTGTGCGGGCGCGAGATTCCGGTCTGCACCGTGCTGACCCAGGTCGAGGTCGACCCGCATTCGGCGTGCTTCACGCGGCCAACCAAGCCGGTCGGCACCTTTCACACCAAAACGGAAGCCCGGGAACTGCACCGGCAGCATGGCTACAATATGAAGTTGGTGAAGCCGCAGGCGAGCAAGGGCTGGCGGCGGGTGGTGGCCTCGCCACGGCCGCTGCAAATTATTGAGGAGGCCTCCATCCTGCAATTGCTCGACAATCACATCGTCGTGATTGCCTGCGGCGGGGGCGGCATTCCGGTCGTGCGCGCGGACGACGGCATGCTGCGCGGCGTCGAGGCGGTGATTGACAAGGATTGGACCGCGGCCCTGCTGGCCGAGCGCGTGGATGCCGACTATCTGTTGATCTTGACCGATGTGGAAAAAGTAGCGCTGCACTGGGGCACGTCGCGCGAACGCACGCTCGACCGGCTGACCGTGGCACAGGCCAAGCGCTATTGCCGGCAAGGTCATTTCCCGGAAGGCTCGATGGGGCCGAAAGTACAGGCGGCGACGCGCTTTGTTGAGAACAGCGGGCAGCAGGCGATCATCACGTCGTTGCGCAGCGCGCGTGCGGCCCTGGCCGGCAAGACCGGCACGTGGATCGGGCCGTGAGTAGTTTTTGACGAAGAGGCGCAAGAGGCGGAAAGAGTAAAAAGAGACATGCAAAAATGGCTCAAGTGGAAACGCAGCGTGTCAAAAGAGATTTGGAGTGGTGTTGGCGCTGCTTTAGTATTTGTGCATTGGGAGAACGACGATGATCAAAGGGATTGCACATGTGTGTTTGACCGCCACGGACTTGGCGGCGGCGGAACGTTTTTATTGCGCCGGCGTGGGCTGCGCAAAGGTGTTTGAGTTTGTGCGCGCCGGGCAGGTGGTTGGTTTTTATCTGCAAGTGGCGCCGCGCAGCTATGTGGAAGTGTTCCAGAGCGACGCGGTCGAGCTCGCGGAGAAAAATCCACTCCGGCATTTTTGTCTGGAGACCGATGACATTGACCAGATCGGCGCGCGCCTGCGCAAACACGGCTACGCGGCCACGGAGAAAACACTCGGCGCGGATCAGAGCTGGCAGTTGTGGACCACGGATCCCAGCGGCGTGCAGATCGAGTTTCATCAGTACACAAACCAAAGCTCGCAAATCACCCACACCAATTGCCTGCTGAGCTGATGTGCCCACGCAGGTCCGTTAATTCTTTTGCGACAAGAGAATTTCAGACTATTCCTCACGGAGCCACAGGGCTCACGAAGAAGACGCCACATTTCTGCACCATCAAGCTCCCCTCCGTGTGCTCCGTGCCTCCGTGAGAGACCATCTTCTCCAAATTCGTTTGCCGCAAGCGAATTTACTCGCTTGGCGAAATTTGACATCCGGACAGCTTTCTGCTACACTTTCCGCATTCGGCATGGATTCCCGCGAGTCCAGTTGCTGAGACTGCTGTAATTTCACGGCCAGACAGAAAGCGGTTGGTAGGTGATGCGCAAACAAAAGAAAACGCATTTGCAAAGGGGTTCGCACACACGACCAAAAATGCTGTTTGTGGTGAATCAGACTGCGTTATGCAACTTGGTGCCATAGAATTATATAGTTCGGCTAAGTATGGAACCGTCACAGAGCATTCATACCCCCTTGTTTTCCGGCATAATTTGTGGAGATATGACGGAGCCCATTCGTGTTTTCCGCGAGTTTGCGAAGGCTTCCACATCGCATCAAAAAGGCGTGTATTATTTCGGAATCATCGCTTCCGCGTGCTACTTTGAATCTGTTCTTGAGGAATTCACTGTCAGCTGGTGCAAAAGAGAGAGCGCGACGAGGGATGATTATAGATCACGACTGATGGACGTGGTTGCAACAGACGTCGCCCGAGCTACGGGTTTGGAGGCATGGAAGAAATGGATGCATGCTCTTTATGACATTGATCTGCCGAAAGCGTTGGAGGAGCACTGGAAGGCATTGGATATACTTTTCAAACTACGGAACCAGTTGGCGCACGGGAGGACAACGAAGTTCACTCATTTCTGGAGAGAAGACGGCAGGTTTGTAGGGATGACCTTAAAAGGATCAGCTTATGAGATGCCATTCACCTTTCTCCTAGAGAAGAAGGTCATCCAAGTGGCTTCTGGCGAAGTTCCTTCCGCGCAGCACTTGCTGAACTGCGACGTTGTGGCCTATTTCTGTGATATCGTTGACCGCTGTCTAACAATTCTGACTGCGATTCCGGTTCTCAAATCACTCGACCTCAACATAGCCGAACCAGTTCGTGCAGCCAATCCGCCAAAGGTGGATGGCTGACGAAGGTCGTTCGGCCCCAAGCTAGGAACTTTCGTGCAATATCGCCGGGAAGTATTAGCTGAGCAGCTCGCGTTGATCGACCGTTTCGTGAAGCATCTGATTCACCACCGGTCGATCAAGCCCTGGCTTTTTCGTGCTCACCTAAACTCGCCGTTCTGGACTGACACGAGCGACGCCCATCTGTTGCAGGCGTGCATCTACTGGTGCATGGTTTTTGGCAGTGATCGCACAAACCCAACCCATTGGAAGGAGCTATCTGATGACGACTCTGACGCTCTCCAAGAGTCGTTTCGCGCGGATCTGTATTCCTCACTCTGCATTACAGCGGCTGAATGGAATAAATACTGTGAGGAGATGCTCTCATTTCGGAACAAGTACGTCGCGCATCGTGAGCTAGGCCATTCTCAGCCAGTGCCAATGCTTGACCGAGCCCTTGAGGTGGCGTTTCACTACGACGACTGGATCCGCAAGGCGATCGCTCCACACATCCTTGGTGAGCTCCCTCTGAGAAAGCTGGTTAACGAGCTTCGGGACAAGGTCGAGGAAGAAGTCAGTGTGGCCATGCAGCCGTTTGTGGCCGAACAAAGCGTTGCGACAGACGCGCCGCGAGAGGCGCGCCGCTGAAGGCTGGCGTTGGGTGCCTTTGGGAATATAATAATACCGACTGAGAACATGGCGAATCAGAACAACGGCAACGGCGACAAGTCGCTTGAACAATGGCTTTGGGATGCCGCGTGCTCCAGTTGCGGTGCCAAAGAGACCAGCAAGTAGCGCGTGAGCATTTTCATCCCGATTAATTGTCAACGCCTGACACAATCCGCCGCTTTGTTAATAGATAGCGCCTGACCCCAACTGCCCTCAATCCGCCGCTTTGTTAATAGATAGCGCCTGACCCCAACTGCGCCCCAACTGCGCCCTGAAGAAACCAAAATGATGTCAGCTGTGATTGTGTGACTATGCACTATTCATTCTTGATAGGAGTTCTGCGGCCATGCATTTCGCTTGCGGCATCTTATCGTTTTGTGCGAGCCGCTCTATCTCCTTCTTTATATCATTTGTGAAATCTTCTACCTGGGCCAGCGCCTTGAGACCGGATTTGACACATTCTTGATTGTTTTGAAGCAGTAACACCTTGATGTTAGACTGAAATGATGTCTGCATTTCCTTACTGCACCTTTTCAAGCCTTTCGCAATCACAGAAACAAGTTGATCGCTGCTGTGCAACCACTCAGGCGCTTTACCCTGGAGGCCAGTAACCATAACGTCAACAACTCGTACTCCCCCTTCGAGTTCAACAAGAGCCTCAATCTGTTGTGCGAAGCTGTTAGCGAGCTGGGGTTGTTGAACACATTGATTGCCGATGCTGGTAGCGGCATTGGGGTCAATTCCATTTGACCAGAGGAGCGCAATACCAGCCTTTAGGCCGTCCACAAAACGATGTGACTCTATCAGATCGTTGATTGGCTTAGTGAACTTTTCAGGAGTGCCACTTGAAATAGGAACTAACCATTTCAGCCATTCTTCGAGATTGGCGAGCCCCTGACTGGCAACTTGTTGAAGCTTGATGGTGAGCAAAGCGTCGACTTCACATGCAACTGGCCACTTGTTCAGCTTCACAGATTTCAGAATGTCCGCAAAGTTTGAGATTGGGGCGTTCTGTTTCCCGAGTTCCTCTGTGATCTTGTTGAAGACGCGTTTGCATAGCGCCGCGCATTGATCGACACAACTTTCGCATGAACTGTAGTTTGGTAAATTATCAACAAACCACTTGTCAGAAGGCAATCTCTTTATGCAATTGCCGATCACATCACCAACCTGAGCCAAATGGCCGGGTTCCAAATGAAGAAGAACCGGCCACAGCGCCTCAAGTATGAGTTTAACTCCTTCATTGTTGTTCTGTGCAGACAGCCATCTGTTGAACTGGTCGTACAACGCACTAGTCTGTGAGGGATCAATAATCTTGACAAGATCGCGTATTGTTGCCCAAGCCGGACGTACCCCCACACCTGCCTGTGCAAGGTCAACAGGAGCCGAGAGAATGCTGTCATTGCTAAATATCATCTTGATACAGATTGCTGCCTCTTCTTGGTTGTCGCCCACGAGAGTTTTTATGAGTTGATTCTTGGGCCACAGACTTTCCTTCTGCTTTCTCTCGGGTGAATCATCATCCTGCCACTTCTTCGAACCCGATAGTACGATCGCTGCTGAAGGCGAAAGACCTTGACAGCTCTTCCGGTCTTCGGGTAAATAACGGAAAATGTACCCAACCGCTTCCTCATTGACTTGTGAAGAGGAGTCGCCAATATAGTGGGCTATCCAAGACGAAAGTGCGTGGCGAGTTCCAGGTTCAACATGATTCGATGTGGAAAACAGGAACGTCAATTCTGCAGGGCTCTCTGTAGGCTTCTTCAGGAAGTTAGATAGGATGGCTTCATAGAGCCTCTTGCGCGACAAGGATTGGAGTTTTGCAAACACACTAAGCAGCCCTGGCAGAGCTGAAAAAGATTCCAATGCTGGTTGAAGGTGATCGCGAACTTCCATGCAGGAGTCTACGCATGAGGCAATATAACAAGCGTCATCCTCCGTGTGTGCAAAACGCGCAAATAGAGTGATTCTGCGCGTCAGATCTGCTGTGGTCTTGATTCGCCGTGCGTCATCTGCAATTAGGTTTCTGGCAACGTTCTTATGGTCATCACTCAACGAGGCAAGGCCGTCACGGAAGTCATCAAGATGTCCTTGTTTCAGGCTTCTGATGAGTTTACCCGCGCACGGCAATGTAAGCCAGCCATGTGGCAGTTTACCATGTATTAACTGATGAGCGGTGACTGCTGACACGGGAAGGGTTGTACGAATCATCTCTTTCGCTTTCTTTATCTGCTGTTGTGCCGCTCCACTTTCTTGTCCATTGTTGTTGACTTGAATCTCGTCAGTTTCGATCAAGCCGGGATTGTCTGCGATGATGTTGTATGCTGCCGGAAGGGTTTCCTGCAGAGCGACTATCAATCGCTCGGTGTTCACCAAATGGGGCAGTTCAGTTGATGGCGGCAACAGTGGGGTTGATTGGTTTTGCGCACGCTCGATACGATCGTGAGAAAGGCGTAGGGAATTGAGCAGTTTCTTGACAAGTCTAGGTGTGGTTGCATTTGTGAGCGCCACAATCTCACGCGCCTCTTGTCCAGAAAGACCTATGTCTCCAGCGAGTTTCTCGGCATAGTCACCGAGATCGTCAGGTAGGAAGTCGTGCATGCGCAGTGTGATGTCAAAGAACTTCCTAAGCAGTTCTTCACTTTGATAATCATGGTATCTTTCATGATCATGACGACTAGTGTAACCATCTGCCTCAAGAGCAACTATGACCTGACGTTCATCGCATGGAACCAAGAACTGGCAGTAGAAGTTCGGGTCTAGGGACTCGTCTACTTTTGTGAACTGGCGGATCGCAGCTAGAGCCTCAACAACCGTTTTAGGGTCGCATCGGTCCAGGTCGTCAACCACCAAAACGAGGTTGCCATTCTTCCTGCAATACTTGATAACTTCATCCTCAAACACCTGTTGGAACTGTTCAGGATACTTGAGCTTCTGGCTGTTGGATACTGGTTCAGTGTATGCAAGTAGTCGGTTGCTTGTCGCGCGTAACCAACCAGCGATGGTTATGATGCAGCAAAACAGCCAAGCACAGAGAACTGTAAGAGCGCGGGCAATCCGCAATGCACTGGGTTCACCGACCCAGAGTCCACGTATAAGCAGAACAGTAGCGACAAAAAGACACACAGAAACGACAGCTACACAGATAACCCATCCTGGTACGCGTTCGTTGACCAATGCTTGCCACCATCTTCTGTTTTCAGAATATTCGACCTGCTCATCGGATTGCCACATATCGAAAGGTAAGAGCGTCTGGGTGAACTTCCTCATATTCTTGTATTGTGGCGAGTCAATCTGCCGCAGCACCTCCATTAACATTTGACGTCTTACGTGATCTCCGCGCGATTTCCAAGCGTTGAATATGACGACTTTGTACTTTCGCATTCCCTCCGTTTTTTGTTCACGGTCGAATTTCTGTTTCAGCAGATTCACTACAGAGCTCTTGCCTTGCCCCCATTTGCCAAAGAGCCCGACGGAAATCGCCGGTCGGCTTGAACGGAACAGGTCGGCAAGTACGTCAGCATAAACGCTATGTTCAAACCTGTCGGGTTCCAGAATCCCAGCCGGAATATCAGAGAGTAATCTCAGATCACTCATAGCTTACCTCCATGAATTGAGAGTTTCCATCAATGGTCGCCTTCGCCACTATAGCATTTATTGCGAAACACGTCTACCTGCCAATCCAAGCGGAGGCGCACTGGCGATGGCTCAACGGCAGCGAACACATAACCATCGACATTGAAGCTGAGCGATGTATAGACGGTGTTCTTGCTGATGCGGCTTAACACAGGATCGCCTTATGATTCGTTCTCATACACAACATCTGACAATATCTCACTATAGAGCCTTTCACGATCCTCATATCTCAAACACCTTTAGAACTTCGTCGCCGTAGTGGTTGATTACTTTTACGGCGATTTTGCCTGACTGGGGCTTGTCGAACGGGCGGCTGGTGGTGCTGTAGAGCGCGCTCCAGGCGGATTCGTCTATCTCGGCGCGCAGGGCGCGCTTGAGCTTGTCGTAGGGATCTTCCGCGCCAGTGAAGTAGGCGTGGCGCACGAAGAAGCTCTCGCCGTTGTAGTCCGTGTCTATGAACCAGCAGGCAATGTCGTCGGTCGAGGCGCTGCGGATCTGGCCGGTGGTCGGGTCGTAGACGTCCACGCCCTTGATCTCAATGACAAACTGCTCCAGAGGCAACGCGGAACTGGTATCCGCAGATTTCGCAGATTGCCGTAGCTTCTGAACAACACCATCGTCCTTTTCTTGTCCCTTCTTAATTCTGCGTCCATCCGCGTGTTCTGTGGGCGAATATTCTGCGGTTCCCACTCTACGGATCTCGACATCAGGCTCGCCAAAGACCATGAAGAGATTGCCGGCGCCGGTCTTCTTGAGCAGTTCGTCGCCCATAGCCAGGTCGGGATTCATCTTGGCGGGCAGTACGGTCAGCTTGCCGTAGCGCTTGACTTCCTCGGCGACGTGCGGATCGAAGGCGAAGCCGCACACGATCAGCATGTCGAATCCCACACCCTGCACGGCTTCCTTGGCCGCTTCCTTGACCTGCATCGGGCCAACAGTCCCGTGCTCGGGGCCGAGCGACACGGCGACGCGGCGAGTCTTGCCACCGGCGTCGGTGTAATCGCCCGCGGCGTGCAGCCACGCACCGGCGTAGGGGTCGAGCCGGTCAAAGGTGAGGCGTTCGCTCTTGCGGGTGTTCTGGACGCCAGCCTTTCTGAGGTTCTCGATAATCATGGTGGCGAAGTCCTGCTGCTTGCGGGCTTCCTGTTCCGACACGCTGCCGTCTTGATTGTCGTCAGCGGTCGAGAGCACGCGGTGCGGCGACAGGCTTTCAACTGAGAACGGCCCGCACACTCGCACCCGCTTGTTGTCCTCGTAGGGCTGGTCGTAGAGCGTTTCCGTGTCCGCATGGCGGGCAATGGCGGCGTCAATCTGCTCGCGCTTCATGCCCTCCTTGATGTCCGGATTGTTGGCAATAGATTTGAGCGTGACATGCGGCACGCGCTTGTAAACGAACCCCTTACGGATGTCGCCCTCGGTCTTGTACTCAGGCGGCCTCTTGCCGGTCAGTTCCGTTTCCTTCTTGATGCCTTCGAGCGAGTCGGCAAGATGGTAGTAGGGATACTTCGCGGCCATCAGGCGCGTGCGTGCCAGCGCCAGGGCGACGCGGCTGGTGTCACAGGTGATCCAGCGCCTGCCCCATTGTTCGGCGACGTAAGCAGTAGTGCCGCTGCCGCAAGTTGGGTCGAGAACCAAGTCGCCGGGGTCCGTGGTCATCAGGAGGCAGCGTTGAATGATCTTTGTGTTCGTCTGAACAACATACATCATGTCTGTGGCACCCATAAGGTCGTTCCAGATGTTGGAGATAGGCATCACAGGGAAGTCAGCGAATTGCATCCTGTAGCGCAGCGTGTTCGCTGTTGTAAGAAGCCGATTAGCAATCTCCAATCGTTTCAGACCCTCCGGACTCGTGCTCCAGTAACGACCCCCAGGAGAGTACAGCTTGCCTCTAAAAAAGTATGGTTCCTTTCCACGAGAATATTCATGAGATGATGTCAAAGCCACAGATTGAAAAGCTGCGGATGTCGAATCGCCTTCAATGGAGGCGTCTTCATGCACGGCATTAGAATTTCTGTCGCGAAACACCTTCCTGGCCTTCACCTGCTGCTTATCCTTGGAATACCACACCAAGTAGTCAGCTACTGACGCGAGACTTTCGGCGGTTAGACCGCCGCTTTTCTGCAATGTGATCAACGACATGAAATTCTCACTCCCGAATACTTCATCCATAACGCACCGCACTAGATGAACATTTTCATCGCCGATCTGGACAAAAACGCTGCCAGTCTCTGTCAGCAGTTCGCGGGCGACAACCAGCCGGTCTCGCAGGTAGGCCAGATAGGAATGGATGCCGAGTTTCCATGTGTCGCGGAAGGCGCGTACCTGTTCGGGCTGGCGAGTGGCGTCCTCGGCCTTGCCATCCTTGACATCGCGCTTGCGAGTGCTGACCTGCCAGTTGGAACCAAACTTTATGCCGTAGGGCGGATCGAGGTAGATGGTCTGGACCTTGCCCTTGAGCCCTTCCTTCTCGGCCAGCGATGACATCACGAGCAGCGAATCGCCGAGGATGAGGCGGTTGGCCCAGTTTTGTTCGTGGTGGTAGAAGTCAACTTTCTGATCGAACTCGGGCGGGCCGCCATTGAAGTCACTGAAGAGCTCGGCTTGATAGGCGACCGCGGCTTCCGCAACGCGGCCACCTTGGGGACTGGCAGCGTGGGCAATCAGGTCATTGATAATGGCCTGCGGATGAATCTTCTCTTGGATGTAGACGGGCACGACGGGAACGGCGAGGTCTTCACGATCTTGCTCGTCCTTGCCCTGCCAGACGAGTTGGGGATCGAGCGAGGGATCGCGCGGATAGAGCATGGTTTTTGGCGCGAGTTCCTGGTCGGCCACGAAGTCGCGCAGTTCCTCGGTGGGGATGTTGGCGCGCTTGTCCTTGTGGCGGATAGACTCGACCTTGGGCTGGCTATAGGTTTTCTTGGCCATAATGATAGTTACTCCGAAGTGGCAGGCAGTTTGGGTTTTGGTTTGTCGATGAGGTAGTTGGCGCTGGTAATGACTTTCCGGCTGGACTTGGCTTCGAGTTGGCGGCGAGCATTGCCGGCGACGGAACCACCTTCGCGAGCGGCACGTTTGTTGGGCTTCAAGCCTTGGGCATCTTTGTTTCGAGCGATCTCGGTGGTGGCCGCTTCGGTATTGACGCAATCCGTGATGTAGCTCTTTCCATCGGAAGATAGTAGCTTCAGTTGTACACAAAGTGTGGACAACTGAACTTCGCTCTGTTCCGCCTCGCGTGCCTTCATCATGTTCCAGTAGTTGCGCGGGTTGGGGCTGTCGGTCAGCGCACCAACAATGTCCACGACCGAGAAGAACCACTGCTGATCGTGCCATATACGGCGAATCTGTTTCGCGCCGAAAACAATTATCTTGCCCTGTGCGCCGGTTGGATTGTCTTCGCTCATGGCTTTGTCTTTGTGTTATGCAGGGATGAGATCGTGCTGTGGCATCTGACTCCAGATGCGGCCATCGAGCGTTCTGCCGGCGCGCTTCTTGTTGAAGCCGCCCCATTGCTTGAAGAAGAACGCGACGTTGCTTGTCAGACATTCGTTACGGATCGCGGCGATCCATTCATGTTCTATTGGCCGCGCGCCCGGCCCGGACTCGCCGCCTACGATTACCCAGTCAATGCCCGTCAGATCAAGATTGGCGACCGGGCCTAAGAGTGGCTCCATGGAAAGGAACTTCAGGCAGGCAGTGGTCTTGCGAAGCTGATCAATACGGGCCGTGCAGCGCTGGTTCTCGACGGTGACGCCCATCCAGATATGAGGCGCCCACGCGAGGCGCGGGTCGAGGCGCAGCAGGCGCTGTGCGCGTTTGGTGAGGACTTGGAAGCGATGCCAGCATGCGCGATTCATGACCTCAAAAACCCGCAGGATGAAGTCGTCGGGGACATCCTCGTGAAACAAGTCGCTCATCGAATTGACAAAGATGGTCTGCGGCTTCTTCCATTTGAGCGGCAATTCGAGCATGTCCTCGTGAAGCGTAACGCTGAATCCATTGATGTAGTTGGGCTGGCCCATGGCGCAAAGACGGCGCGCCATGCGCTCGGCATAGCAGTTCAGACAGCCGGCAGAGACTTTGCTACAGCCGGTAACGGGGTTCCAGGTTGATTCAGTCCATTCGATGGAAGATTGGAGAGCCATATACTCAATCCCCAGCCGGCTGCGCCTGCTTGGCCACTGTAACGATTGCGTCGAGCATGGTGTTGACCTCGGAACCAATTTTCGATGCCGGCATGAATTCGACGAGCTTGTGGTACTCGTTTTTTCTGAGGACCAACGGAGTCTTCATCTTTTCCGAAAACGCCTTAAACAGAGGATCGAGAAAGTCATCAGTGACCTTGAGATCGTGTGACCAAGGACTACCTTTGCTTAGTGTTTTCAGAGCGCGGCTCACTTCGGCGATGCTTTCGCGCATCATGTCCGTGGCATGCTGTTTCTGGGCATGACCGAGCAAGTCGTCGGGCAGGTTTGACTGCGCATAGGCGAGGAGGACATCTTCAGTGCAAAAATAGTTTTCGATTTCTCGGCGCTGCCACATGAGTTCGACAAGAGGTTGGCCGGATTGGAGGGTCTTGTCCAGTCGGTCGAAAATGGCAATGCCCACGAGGCTCGGCATTGCTTCGCGCAGGGCATAGAAATTGTCGCGCGCTTTCTGTGGCAGATTGGTGGCGACCGGGTTGATGAAGGGCGTCTGCAGAAAGTTGCCAGCAGGATGGCCGAGCTTGCAGGCAAAGGAGCGCAGGATGTCAAGATCGGTGAGACTTTCAAGATACAGGATCCAGCCCATCCGCTCAGCCTGATAGTACTGATCCCAGCCAATTTCAGTAAGGGATTTGACGAGCTGACTTCCGCGGTCGTTCAGCACATGCGGTTTTCCGACAAAGGCGACGACACGTCCGCGATTTGCCGCTTCGTTGAGCACCACCTCGGAATGGCTGGCAGCAATGACCTGGGAACCCTGCTGCTCGGCAACCTCGGTGATGAGGTTGTACGTCTGGCGTTGCCGCAGGATTTCGAGGTGGGCATCCGGTTCGTCCAGCAGCAGCACGGTGCCGGGATTGGCATGGAGATGCGCAAGGAGCAAGATGGTCTGCTGGAGGCCACGGCCGGCGCACGAGATGTCCAGCAGCGCGCCGGACTGTTCGCGGTATTCCAGGGTGATCTCGCTGCGCTCGTGATAGACGGGGTCGCACAGTGTGACGCCAAAGAGCTGCAGGATGTGGCCTTTGAGGATTTCCCACTGAGGCTTCTTGCCGGGATCTATGACTATCCGATAGCAGAGATTGCGCAGCACTTGTGCCGTTTGACCTTGACCAATCAGGATGTTGATCTCGCCCGCCTGCTTGAGATACTCGCGGTCGGCCATGCCGGACATTGGCGGCAGATACGCGATTTGCGGCCGGGCCATGTCGGGCGGGATTGTGGAAAACTTGACACTGCGCACGGGCTGGTCTTCATGTCCGGGAAGACGCAACGGCCGACAGATGAACGACTCCTCGTTGCTGTAGTCAAACTCGAGCCCGCATGACCAAGGCAGCCCGTCGGTGATCCCCTCAACAATGATGTCTATGCGCACGTTCTTGGTGTGGCGCGCACCTTCCTTGTGATGGCCGCCACGGACATGCAGGTCGTTCCAGAGCAAGTTTGCATTGGGCACGGGAAGCGCCGCGAGGTCCTTTCTGTTGATCAGCACACCTGGCCGTTTCTCAGGCAACGCCTTGTTGCCACGCTTCGTCAACCATTCCTTAAGGCCAATGTCCCAGAGCGTCAAAGCCTGGAGGGCGGTGGTCTTCCCCGAGTTGTTTGGACCTATCAAGACAACGCTTCTGTCCAGCGGAATCTCGGCGTCCTTAAGTTTCTTGAAATTGCGCACAATAAGTTTCGTTAGCATTGCATAGTCTCCTATGAAGATTTTTCTATAAAGGCCCGTAAGTCAATCTGGGCATTCCACGGGTCGCCAATCTCAATGAATCCCCAGCGGCCAAAGCCGCCGTGGTTGTTGACGGCGGGTATCCACAGGGTACGCGCCGTGGCGACCTTGGCTTGCTTGTCCTTCTTGTTCTCGCCAGTGACTTCGACTATCAGGTTCACTAGGTCGGCCGGCCCGTGGCCGTCGTTGATGCAGGCGATGAAGTCTGGAATGTAACTCTTTTCCTCGCCATTGAGTGTATACGGGATCAAGAGACCCAAATTGTGGTTCTTGACGTAGCGGACGACCTCGGGCATGTCTTCAAGCGCCTCGGCCATCTTCTGCTCCCACGAGTCCGTATCGGCCACCACGTGGGAGATGTGACATTTGTCGTCGCGGGTTGCGTAGACTGCGCGCGTGGTGTCGAAGTCAACATAGCGGGTTGAGCCTACTGTGTCATAAGGCCGCAGGATGGGCGTGAGCGCGGCGGTGCCGTCCGTCGAGGCGACAATGGAGTTGTAGATGCGGTCGACCGCGTCGTGGGCAAGCTCGACCAAGAGCAGCATCTGCGGAAAAGTCTTGTCCTTGAGCACGACGCATTCGGCAAGCCAGCGCTTGACGATGGCGAGCAACTGGGGAAAGAGCCAGGGCTTGTCGTTGCCGTCGTTGTCGCGGAAGTATTTCTCCAAGGTGAGCTTGGCAAGCATGAAGGCGACTTCGTTGACGCGACGGCGTTTGAGATCGTCGAGGGTGTGGATGCTGGATTGGCCGACGATGGGATCGAGCTGCACCTTAGTAGGGATGTCGGCGGTGGAGAGCGTGAGCCGGGATTGTTCCGAGAACTTGGCGGTAAGCCGTTCGCCGGCAAGGTCGAACCGATAGCCGAGCAGTCTTGGAAACTTGATTTCGCTGGCAATGCGGCTTTCGATGGCGCGAATGCGGGTGGGAATCGGACCCGGTTTGGGATCGATAGTCGAGCCGCTGCACGGGATGAACGAGAACGGGACGCCATAGACCTCGGCATACTCGGGGTCGAAATGGCCGTCCTCGTTGGGCGCGTAGCTCATGCGGCGCAATGCGCGACCGACCACCTGCTCGCAGAGGAGCTGGGTGCCAAAGGCGCGCACGCCGAGGATGTGGGTGACCGTCTGGGCGTCCCAGCCCTCGGTCAGCATCGAGACGCTGACGACACATTTGACGTGTTCGCCGAGCTTGTCGTGCTTGCCGACGGTGTTCATGACTTCACGCAGGAGATCCTCGTCGGTGAGACTGTCGGCGTCGCGGCCGGGGAAGCGGATACGATAGTCGGCCTTGAACTCCTCAATCTCGCGCGCTGCGATCTTCTTGAAGTCATCGCTCATGGCCTCGCCAGATTCGAGCTGCAGGCTATCAACGAGAATGGTATTGGGACGATGGAGCCAGCCGCCCTGGCCGTCGTCGTTGCGGAAGATGGGGAGATTGCCGGCCTGGACAATGGTCTTGTCGCGAACCTGCTTCTCCCAGCCGGCGATGAAGTCGAACACGAGCTTCGAGACATTGGTGTTGTTGCAGACGACGATGAAGACCGGTGGCGTGATGCCACGGGCGCGGGCTTCCTTATTCTTCTCCCAGAGCCGGTAGTATTTCTCATAGTTGCCGTAGAGGCTATGGATGGCACCCTGCAGCTCGACGGGAAGTTTGGGATCGCCGGCCACTGCATGGGTCTTGCGACTCTTCTTGGGCAAATCCTCGCGGATGCGGAGCCAGAGATCGCGGTAGGTGGGCTGGTCGCCAGTCATCGAATCATCGGCGACGGGCACACGCGGCACCTTGACGATGCCGGACTCGATTGCATCAATCAGTGAGAAGTCTGACACAACCCACGGGAAGAGCGTACCCTCGCTGTAGCCGGAGCCGCGCAGGAAAAACGGCGTGGCGGACAGGTCGTAGATGGCCTTAACGCCGATCTTGGCTTTGACGGCTTCGATGCCGGAAATCCAGACGCGAGCTTCTTCTTCACGCTGCTTTGCTTCAACACGCTCGTCGCCGACGAGCGTTTCGTCCTCGGCGTCAGGCTTGCGCCGGTAACAGTGATGGGCTTCGTCATTGATGACCACTATGTTCTTCTTGCTAGCCAGATCGCGGCAGGCACGACGAACCATCTGGTCGGGCGTCTCAGTAAATGGGTTTGGACCTGCCTTGCGTTCGGCAAGGATTTCCTTGGTGATTTTGCCGGCGGCGACCTTCTCGTGGAGCAGAAACGTATGAAAATTCGTGATGAGGATCTTGGCCTGGCCGAGCTGCTCCAGAAGGTGGGTGTCAAGGATGTCGCGCTGGCGGTAGTAGTTGTCGGGGTCGTTGGGCAGCAGGACGCGCAGACGGTCGCGGATGGTGATGCCGGGCGTGACGACGAGGAAGGTGTCGGTGAACCGAGCATCCTGTGGATTGGCGCGCTTGTTGAGCGTGTGCCAGGCGATCAGCATAGTCATGACGACGGTCTTGCCGGAGCCAGTGGCCATTTTGAAGGCGGTGCGGGGCAGGCCGGGGTTGGAGGTCTGGTTGGCCTCGCGCAGCGTGTTCTCGATCCATGCGTCGCCATACTTGCTGGCGACCTCGGTTAGATAGATAGCAGTTTCGAGGGCCTCAATCTGACAGAAGAACAGTTTTTTCTCGCGCTCGGGATTTGTCCAGTATGCAAGCAAGCGGGCGGTGGTCGGGGTCACGCCGAGATAGCCGCCCTTGCGCCACAGCGTGATGCGGCGTCGGATGTCGTTGGTGAGTTTGTTCTCCTCGATGCGGTCCTGGGTCCATTCGGTGTCGAACGACTGCTGCTTCGAGCCTTTTTTCTTTGGCTTGGCGATGGGCACAAAATAGGAACTGGCGCGGCGACCGTCAACGATGTCGTTGGTAATGCCCTCGTCGCTAAAACGGAAATGGCGTGTCGGCTCGACGAAGGGCGAGTTGATAATCGGATTCTCGATGACAACCTGACTCATGAAGTCTGTTCCTGTGCAGCGCTGCCTACCGCCAATGGTTACGACTTTCAAAGTTCGTGAATATGGTACAACTCCAATGAATGAAAGTCAAGCGGGCGATGTGCGCCAAAACAAAATTAGACGAGATTATTCTGGGGTCAGCCCGAGAATATCCATATGGCCACAAATGCAGCCAAGTGATTAGGGTCGGACCTGGCAATGGTGTTGATGACCAACAGTTTGGGTGTTCATATGGGCACAAAACAGGGCTTAAGACGCCCATTTGCACAATGAAATCAAGAGTACAACGGGAGCAATGCCGCTACAAAAAAAGAGCAAAAACGCTTTGCAGCGCGGGACAATCGACATTTTATGTCGATTGAGCCGGTGAAGAAATCAACCAGCGCGCCACTTGGGAAATTTGTTCGCAATGAATTCTCGCGTAACGCGGTAATTTAGAAATGCAGCCTTCGGCCGCAGGAGTTGGCATTCTTAGGACTTACGTTTTCTTTTTCCCATTCTTCCAACCCTCCATTCTTCCAGCAAACCGATCACTGATTACCGATCACCGACCATCCACGCCGTTGGCGGGATCCACGCCGCTGGCGGGATCGCCGCCTTTGACGGGACTAGGCTGGTGCCTTAGCTAGCCAAGCCAGCTCCAGACAGCTAGTTCTGCCTTCGTGGCTTCGTGGCTTTGTGAGAGAATTGCTGCGGCAGGATGCCCCGCGCGGAGCGCGTGGCGTATCCACGCCGTTGGCGGGGCTGGCCGAAGTCCAGCTTACTAATGAGAGCGCTTTCTACTTTGCAGTGTCCTTGTAGCCGCCCGCGGTGAGGGCGGCTTCTGCAGCCGCGGTCACCGCCCGCGGCCACAATTGGCATGACACCAAGCAAGCGCATTCATTAGTAAGATTCGCGACGCGGCGGTCGCTCCCTTGCTCGGTATTCGGTAAGCGGTATTCAGTCATCGGTGCAGAAGCAGATGAGGCATCTGCTAACCACCTAGTTGGCGGGCCGGCGCGACGCCGTGCGAGTGGCAATTTTTGGACAAATTCAGTATACTACAGCTATGTATAGACCCGTGCGCCAATGCGAGTGACCGCCACACCCGTGAGGCCGCCACGCTGCCCGTATTGCCGGGCGCGCATGACGCCGGCGCAGAAGACGCTGGCGGACAATCCGTGGTTTCCGTTTTGCGGCGAACGCTGCAAAATGGCGGATTTGTCAAAATGGTTTGATGGCGCGTATGCCATCGAACAACCATTGGCCACTCTGACGGATGAGCAATGTCAGGATCTGCCGGCGCCAGCTGTGCCGGCGGATGAATAATACCGTACTGGACTCGTCTTACCAACAACCCTGTTCCGAGGAGAACGCATGACTGCCTTGACCCGCTTTGCCCTGCCTGCCCTGCTGAGCCTGCTGCTCTGCCTGACCGTCGTTGGCGCGCCGGACGCGACCAACACCGCTGATGAGGTTAGCGGCACCGTAACGACCCCGACGCTGATGCAAGATGAATGGTATCGCTGCCTGACGTTCAGCAATATGATCTATGCCGGCATGGTGCTGGTCAAAGGCCCGCGCGAATCGCTCGACAACCTTGACACCACGACACCGACCACCTTGATCGAGAGCGTTATCAAGTTTCAACATCCGGTGCGGGTCAAGACCATTGCGCAGACCAGCAGCACGCGGCGCGAGTTTGAAATGGAGCTGCTCGACAAAGTGATGAAGGATATTATCACGGCCGATGACAATCCAAAAGACGTGCAAGCCTTCCGCCAGTTTGCGCTGGCGATGATTGACCATCGCTGCGTGAACGACACGACCCTGTTGCATGTCGACCCGGCGGCGGCCTATGTCGTGTACACGCCGGACGACAACAACTATAAGTTCCCGCAGGGGCAGCGGCCGCCGTTTGTGCGCTACGACTTTTCCGACTCGAAGCTGTTCTGGAAGCTGGCACGCGCCATGCTCATGGAGATGCAGAAGCAGTAATGTTTCAGCTTGTCACGCCGTTTGTGCCGACCGGTGACCAGCCGCAGGCAATCGCGGAGCTTGTCCGCGGGCTGGCCGCCGGTCGTTGCCATCAGGTCTTACTCGGGGTGACCGGTTCGGGCAAGACGTTTACGATGGCCAACGTCATTGCGCAGAGCTGCAAGCCGACCTTGGTCCTGGCCCCCAACAAAACGCTGGCGGCCCAGTTGTTCGGCGAATTCAAACAATTATTCCCCCACAACGCGGTCGAGTATTTTGTCTCGTACTACGATTATTACCAGCCCGAGGCCTACATTCCGCAGACCGACACGTTCATTGAAAAGGATTCGTCCCGCAATGATTTGATTGACCGGCTGCGCCTGTCGGCGACGCGCGCGCTGCTGACCCGCCCGGATGTGATCGTGGTCGCCAGCGTGTCGTGCATTTATGGGATCGGCAAACCGGCCACGTATCGTGCGCTGGAATTGACCTTGCAGCGCGGGGCCGAGATGGTGCGCGGCGAGCTGCTGCGGCAACTGGTCGAGATGCAATATCAACGCAACGACCTCGATCTTGGGCGCGGCACGTTTCGGGTAAAAGGCGATACGATTGATATTTATCCGGCCTACGAGGACGCTGCCGCCGTGCGCGTGCAGTTGTGCGGCGACACCGTTGAACAATTGTATGTGATCGATCCGCTGACGGCCGCGCGCCGGCAGGCACTCGACACAGTATTGGTCTATCCCGCCACGCATTATGCGGCAAGTTCTGTCACGGTGCGGGCGGCCATCGAGCAAATCCTGAATGATCTCGAGCTGCGCTGTGCGGAACTGACCCAGCAGCACAAGTTGATCGAAGCGCAACGACTGCACCAGCGGGTGCAGTTCGACGTGGAAATGATGCAGGAACTCGGCTATTGCTCGGGTATCGAGAATTACTCGCGCTATCTGGACGGGCGCCGCCCGGGCGAGCCGTCGTTCACGTTGCTGGACTATTTTCCGCAAGACTGGCTGTTGGTGATTGACGAGAGCCATATCGCCGTGCCGCAAGTGGGCGCGATGTACAAGGGCGACCTGTCGCGTAAGACGACCTTGGTTGAGTATGGGTTCCGGCTGCCGGCCGCGCTGGACAACCGGCCGTTGCGGTTCGAAGAGTTCAGTGCGCGCGTGCGCCAGATTGTGTATGTCTCGGCCACACCGGGTGCGTACGAGCTGGCGCGTGCGGCCGAGGACGCCGCGCGCGTCGGGGTTGGCTCGGCGTGCGTCGAACAGATTGTGCGGCCGACCGGCCTGATTGACCCGCGCGTCGAAGTACGCCCGGCCGACACCCAGGTGCAGGATGTGATCGAGGAAGTGCGCCGGCGCGTGGCCGACGGTGCGCGCGTGCTGATCACGGTGCTGACCAAGCGCATGGCCGAGGATCTGACCGCCTATTTGAGCGAGGCCGACATTCGCGCGCGGTATTTGCACAGCGACATTGACACACTCGAGCGGGTCAAGATTATTGGCGCGTTGCGGGCGGGCGAGTTTGATGTGCTGGTCGGGATCAATCTATTGCGCGAGGGCTTGGACTTGCCGGAAGTGTCGTTGGTGGCGGTGTTTGACGCCGACCAGGAGGGCTTCTTGCGCTCGGCCCGGGCACTGATCCAAGTGATGGGCCGGGCGGCGCGCAACATCAACGGCACGGCGATTTTGTATGCGCGCAAGGAGACGCCGGCGATGAGCACGGCCTTGCGCGAAACCGCACGCCGCCGGGATGCCCAGCGCGCCTACAACACGGCCCACGGCATCACGCCGCAATCGATCAGCAAAGCGCTGGACACGATTCTCAGTTCGATCTTCGAGGCCGACTACGTGCGGCTGGGCGAGGACCCGCTGGATGCCTTGTTGAAGGGCGCCACGCGCCGGGCCGCGCGCAAGCGCAAAACGCGCTGATTTGTTCGCGGCGAACAAAGCATGGTTCAGGTCTTTACCGCGTACTTCTTCAATCGTTGATCGGCGTTCCCTTCGCGGCGTGCGTTTCTGCCCGTAGCCGCCGCACGGCGTGCGGCGTGCCGCACATCACGCGGAACGCCGTTCCGCGGCTGCGTCTCTGCGCAGAGACCCCCACGACCTCGCGTCGTGGGTGAATGAGATTGAGTGAGACCACGCCGGCAACTGCTGCATTCACCCTTTCGTTAAAAATCCCTCCCCCCGCCGAGCCGGGGTACTCCCTTTAGAACAGCGATAATGCAGAGACCATGCCGGCCTCTTCCCAATCTTTCCTCCCACCGACACAAGGTCGGTGGGGAGGGAATCATCTCAGCACGACGAGGAACAACCGCCGCACGGCGTGCGGCGTGCCGCACATCACGCGGAACGCCGTTCCGCGGCTACGTCTCTGCGCAGAGACCCCCACGACCTCGCGTCGTGGGTGAATAAGATTGAGCGAAAACGCGCGCCGGCCTCTTCCCAATCTTTCCTTCCACCGACACAAGGTCGGTGGGGAGGGAATCATCTCAGCACGACGGGGAACAACCGCCGTGCGGTGGCTGCATTGCTGCACCTTAATTTTTTTTCGTAACAAAACAAATGACGGCAGTTGTATTGCGCGGCTGCTTTTTGGTACACTAGGCGCTCACTCATGATGGATTATTGAGCGAGTAGCGAGCATGGCACCGCGACAACGCGAAAATTGGGGAACCCGCCTGGGGATTATCTTTGCCGTCGCCGGCAGTGCGGTTGGCTTGGGTAATTTTCTGCGGTTTCCGGGCCAGGTCTGCCAGAACGGCGGCGGCGCGTTCATGATTCCTTACTTCATTTCGTTTCTGCTGCTAGGCATTCCTTTGTGCTGGATTGAGTGGACGATGGGCCGCTATGGCGGGCGCTATGCCCACGGCAGTCTCCCAGGCATCTTCGACGCGGTGGTGCAGCGGCCGTGGGCGAAATATGCCGGCGTGCTGGGCTTGTTTGTGCCGCTGGTGATTTTCTTTTACTATACCTACGTCGAGTCGTGGTGCCTGGCCTACAGCGTGTTTTCGCTCCTGGGCAGTTATGCGCAGATTAACAAGCCGGAACAGATGCAGGCGTTTTTGGCGGCCTTTCAAGGAATTGGATCGGGCGGGCATCTCAACAACATCGGGGTGGCCTACGGCTTTTTCCTGCTGGCGTTTGTGGCGAACATGGTGGTGATCTATGTGGGCTTGGCGCGCGGGATTGAGCTGCTGTGCAAGATTGCGATCCCGGTGCTGCTGGTGGGCGGGATTGTGCTGCTGCTGCGCATTCTGACGCTGGGCACGCCCGATCCGAACCGGATCGACATGAACATCACGCACGCATACGGTTTCATGTGGAATCCGAATTTCAAGATGTTGGCCCAGCCGAAAGTGTGGCTGGCGGCGGCCGGGCAGATTTTCTTCACGTTGAGTGTCGGATTGGGCGCGATCATGACCTATGCCTCGTACTTGCGCGCCAACGATGACGTGGCGTTGTCGTCCACGACGGCGGCAAGCATGAACGAGTTGTTCGAGGTGATCATTGGCGGCAGCATCGTGATTCCGGCGGCGTATTTGTTTCTCGGGCCGGAGGGCGCCTTGGAAGCCGCCCGGCGCGGCACCTTTGATCTTGGTTTTGTGACGATGCCGGTGATCTTGAACAAAATTCCGTTCGGCGAGATTTTCGGTTTTTACTGGTTCTTCCTGTTATTTCTGGCGGGGATCACCTCGTCCATTTCGTTGCTGCAGCCGATCGTGTCATTTCTTGAGGATGAGTTTGGCTGGGATCGGCACAAAGCGGCGATTGCCATCGGTATTTTTAGTTTTGTGGTGACGCACGCCTGTATTTTCGGCCTGGGCGCGGGCGTGCTGGATGAGTTTGATTTTTGGGGCGGGCAATTGGCGATCACCATCTGCGCGCTGCTGGAAGTGCTGATCTTCCTGCGCTACATGGGCATCGAACGCGGCTGGCGTGAGCTGCATTGCGGCGCGGATGTGCAATGGCCGGCGTGGCTGCGCTATGTGTTTGTGGTCACGGCCGTGTACTTGAGTGCGATCATCACGTATTGGGCAGTGTTTGAATGGGTGCCGTGGATCATGAAGCCGTTTGGCTACCTGGTGACGATCGGGCTGCCGCCCCACTGGCGCGCGGCGCCGGTGCAGCCGGCGATTTTGTGGACGCGGTGCGGATTGCTGCTCCTGCTGCTGGTGCTGCTGGCGCTGGTGCGGTTAGCCTGGTGGCGGCGCGCGCCGCGCGCGGGCGGTGCGGCATGACCACGGCCGGCTGGATTTTTCTGCTGGTGTCGTGGAGCGCGATCCTCAGCCTGTGCAGCTTTTGCTTCTGGAGAGTAATGGCCAGCTCGCGCGCGAATATCCACGCGCCGCTGGACATAGATACGGATGAGCATGACCAACACGGCGACGCGACCACCCGCAGCGCGCCGCCACCACCGCGAGAAACTGCATGAACGAACCAGCCCGACCGTATAGCACCGTTATTTCGCTGGCGATCTTGCTGGTGGTCATGTGCATGCTACTGGCGCTGGCGGCATTATATGCGCGGGCCCGCGGCGATCTTGCCCGGCTGAGCCGGCAACCGCGCGAGATTGTGATTGAGACCGAGCCGGTGAATGGGATGCTGCTGTGCGCGCTGGATGACGTGTCGAACCAGTTGGTGGCGGTGGCAATCGAGCGCGACGCGTTACGCAAAGAGTGCGCCCGCTGGCAGACGATCGTGGCGAGCCTGACGAACGGCATGTGGTCGCCGGACGATGTGCAGGTGTTACAGGTGCGGCTGCGCAGGCTGGAGGCTGAGCAGCGCGCGTTGCGTGCCCGCACCCCGGCCGCGGCGCAGAGCGACACGGTCACGCTGACGCGCACGGTCAGCATTTTGGGGATTCCGATGCGCGAGCGCAAGCTGGTGTTTCTGATCGATACTTCGGGCAGCATGCAGGATGAAGGCCGGTTTGCCGAAGTGCGCGGGGCGATGAAAGTGGTTTTGCGCACCTTGGATTCGACGCATCAGGTGGATCTCATGACCTTCACCACCGATGACCAGCGCGCGCCGGTGGTGCAGCCGCTATGGGGCAGTCTGAACGGATTTGGCGAGCAGCAGCGCGCCGCCGCCGTGCAATTTCTGATGCACACGACGCCGCGCAACGGCACCCCCACGGTGGATGCGATCCGCACGGCACTGGCGCGCTATCCGGATGTGGAAGCCCTGATCTTGCTCTCGGATGGCGAGCCGACCGATTACGATGCCTATGGCGTCGAATGGGAACGCGCCGCCACGGCCATTGAGCAGCTCAATCCGCGGCGGGTGCCGATTTACACGATTGGCGTCGGGCCGCGGATGGGCGATGTGCGCCACGGCGGGCGCCGTTTCATGGAGCGGGTGGCGCTGATGTCGCATGCCGCATCGAGCAGTTTTTAACCGGCGCGGGAGAGTGTCATGCAGCCGTTGCAGCACCATCGTTATTTGAGCAAGGCGGAGTACCTTTTCAGTCTGTTGGCGGGCGCGCTGGTTGCCGCCACGGTGGTGATGGTAACGATCGCGCTGGTGCTGCGCTACGGGGCGGCTTTTCCCCCGCTTTGCGCGGTCGGCAACGTGCTGTGTAATATGCAGGTGATTGCGGACGGCACATTCACGGATGTGCAGGCGATTGACCTCGGGCAGGCCTTGTTGTCCACGCAAGCCTTGCTGTACTGGGTGTTTGCGACCGCGATCTGCTTGCTGCTGCTGCGCGCGCGGATCCTGCGGCGCGAGCGGCGTGCGCTGCGCGCGCACCTCTTGCCGGAGCAGCCCGGTGCGGTTATTCACGCCGCGGACGTGCCGCAGTTGCTGCACAAGATTAAGCCCTACCAAGGGACCATCATCGCCACCTTGATCGAACGATCCTTGCAGCACTACCAATGCATGGGACTGCCGGCGGAGACGACCATGTATGCCTCGGCCAGCGCGGACGTGTTTGCCAATCAGCTTCGGCCGCAATATGCGTTTATCATGTTCTGCGCCTATGCCTTGCCGCTGCTGGGACTGATGGGGACGTTAACCGGCATAACGCGGGTGGTGTCCTGGCTCAACGTGCCCGAGGCGGACATCTCGTTTGCCACACTGGGCGCCTCTTTTGATGCCGCGCTGGTGGCGCTGATCACCACCTTTGTGCTGGTATTTTTCATCAGCATGACGCAGGCATCCGAAGAGAAACTGATCAGTGCCGCACATGAGTATTGCCTCGAGCATCTGCCCCAGCGGCTGGCGGATGACGCCACGCCGGTGGCGCACACGTATCCGCTATGAGCGCCGGTTCAGCGGCCTGCCCCGCGCTTGACCACATCGCCGCCCTGGCGGGCACGGCGGTCCGTGCGGCCGGCGCACTTCTGGCGGCCATCCGGGCGCGTGGCGATATTCACGTCACAGTGCGTGAACGGCATGATGTCAAGCTGGCCGCCGATGTGGCTGCCGAACAATGTCTGCAGGAGCTGCTGCGCGCGGCCCGCCCGGCGGACGGCATGCTGGCCGAGGAGTCCGGCGCAGCGGCGCTGGAGCGGGCGGGCGTCTGGATCATTGATCCGCTGGATGGCAGCGTGAATTATTCGCATGGGCATCCGCACTTTTGTGTCTCGCTGGCGTGGGCCTGGCGGGGCGTGACGCAGGTCGGCGTCATTTATGATCCGGTGCGCGACGAGTTGTTCAGCGCGGTGCGCGGCGGCGGCGCGTTCGTGAACGGCGTGCCCATGCGCTGCGCGCCAACGGCCGTGCTGGCGGAAGCGATGATCGCGGTCGGGCTGAACCGTTTTTTTGTCGGGCCAGCCTTGGCAAACGAGCTGGCGGGGCTCTCTGACCGCACCCAGAAAGTCCGGATCAGTGGTTCCGCCGCGCTGGACTTGGCCTACACGGCGTGCGGACGTGTGGACGGGTATTTCGAGCAGCGCGTGTTTGTTTGGGATTTGGCGGCCGGGATGTTGCTGGTCGAAGAAGCCGGCGGGCGCAGTTGCTGGTGGCGCCGGCCCGAGCGGGCGCACCAACGCGCATGCCTGGCGAGTGCGCCGGCGTTATTCCCGCCGTTGCTGTCGCTGCTCACCCTGGATGAGTACCGCGGTGCACGAACTTGCTTTGATGACTGAAGTACTGGCGCGCGTCTGCGAGACGGCGCGCGCCAACAACGCCGCGAAGGTGACGGCCATTCACTTGGTGTGCGGCGCGGTGAGCGGCGTGGTGCCGGACTGCCTGCACTTTTGTTTTGATGTGTGCGCGGCCGACACGGTTGCGGCCGGCGCCACCCTAACCATTGAAACCGCGCCGACGCGCTGGCAATGCCGCGCCTGCGGCCAGATGTTGGAGAGCGATGTGAGCGCGGGGCACGACGCCTGCCCGCACTGTCATGCGCGCGACATTACGTTAGCCGGCGGGCGCGAATTTTTTCTGAAATCAATCGAAGTCGCCTAACCCAGATTAGGCCGGCCAGAGCGGGGTCGGATAGGCGCCTTGCGTGACCAGCGCGCGAATGCTTTCCTGCACGCGCGCCTTGTCATCCGCATACGTCACGCCAAACCAGGTGGCATCGCACGACAGCACCTCCATGGATGCCATGCCCGCGGCGATAAATTCATTGACCGCCGACGGGATCAAGTATTCCGCTTTCAGATCGCCGCCATGTTTGGCAAGAAACGTGCGCAAGCCGGCGTCGAGCAACTGAAACAGGCGCGGGGTGAACCCAAAGAAATTCATCGAACACAAGGCATCCAGGGGATAGGTGTGCTCGTCGCCCTGCTTGTCCTGGGCCGCAACCGCGTCGCCTTCGCGCTTGATCTCAAAGCGTTCGACAATGCTTTTGAGCTCGCCGCCGCGCATGTCGCACATGGCGCGGGTGACGCCGCCGAAGGCCGACAGCACATTGACGATTTTATAGCCGACCATGCACCAGTCCGTGCTGGCGACATTGCTGGCGCCCAACTCGCGGGCGATGAGCTCGTAGGCCTCGCCGCCGTAAAAATCATCGGCATTGATCATCGTGAATGGTTCGCGAATGACGTCGCGCGCGGCCAGAATGGCGTGGCCGGTGCCCCACGGTTTGACGCGCCCTTTCGGGACGGAGAAGCCGGCCGGCAGATCGTTGATGTCCTGAAAGGCATAGGCCACCTCAATGCGTTTTTCGTACTTGGCGCCGATAGTCTCCTTGAACTGCTGTTCGAAGTCATGGCGGATGACGAAGACGACCTTGCCGAAGCCGGCCCGGATCGCGTCGAAGACGGAGAAATCCATGATAACTTCGCCGGCCGGGCCGACCGGGTCGAGCTGTTTCAGGCCGCCGTAGCGGCTGCCAATACCTGCTGCCAAAATAAGAAGGGTCGGTTTCATCGCACGTCCGGGATGGTGATTATCAGTTGGCGCCAAACGCGTCGGCGCTCCATTTTACAATAATAGCAGCAGGAGCGCCATCCCCACAAAAAAGCAGCCCAGCGTGCATTTGCTGATGACCACATTGCGCCGGCTCCAGGCCAGCAAGCGCTGCATATTCAGGCCGCGATACACCAGCACAAACACCAGCACCAGCGGCAGGATGAACATCGTGTTGTACAGCAGCAGATACAGCCACGCGCGCAGATTACCGGCTTGGCTCTTGAGCAGCATCACCAGGGTCGGCACGTAAACTTGACCGGTGCAGACACTCTCCAGCGCGGTGACCAAGCAGCCGATGACGATCCCGCCCAGCAGCAAACTGTGATAGTGCACGCCGCGCCGCATCACGGCATGAATGCGTTCCTTCATGCGCGCCGACAATTGCATGCTGACTTCGTTGGGATTGTTGTGGCGCGCGTAGCGCCAGGCATCGCGGAACGACAGGACGGCAAAAACGATGAGCAGCACCAGCATGCCGAGCTCAATCCCACGCTGCACGGCGCTAAACGCGCGCAAGGAATGCAACAGCCGCAACAGCCCGAAGCCCAAGGCAAAATAGGTGAAAAACGAGGCCGCACAGAATGCCGCACCCATAACCAGCAGTGCGCGCCCGCGGATATTTGCCACCATCAGAACACTCATGAAAAACACTAGAGTTGAAATCGCACACGGATTGATCCCGTCAATCAAGCCGCTCAGCATGACCAGCGGGGCGGTGAACTGGCGCGCGTGCGCGGTGAGGGCCGCGTCGGCGGGGCCACGCGTGACGGCAATCGGCTGCGGCGGCTGCCAGTCGGGCTGGGTGCGCGCCAAGACCCGCGCTTCCACATTCGACAGCAGGGCATCTTTGATCTGCGCGACGCCCTGCAACGGGATCAGATAATCAACGACCATGCTGACCGGCGCGTTCTCGGCCATGCCCAGCGCCTGTTGATACGCCGCCAGCAGGACGACATTCGACCGGATGCCGACATCATGCCGGCGCAAAGTATAAAAGCCTTCGTACTGGGCGGCCAGTTGCGGCAGCACTTCGAGCTTGACGCGCTCGCACTCCGGGCAGCCCGGTTCGAAGAAATAATCAACGACAACGGGCGTGAGCTCGGCGGCGGGCACACGGCTGCTCCATGCGCAGAACGCCAGACAGCAGAGCAACAGCCGGCGCGCGCGCATCACAACCCCGCAGTCTGCGCGCCAACGGTCACGGGAATGACAATGTCACGTTGGCCGCTGTCATCGGTGCTGACGATGATGCGCGCGCCGTGCAGGGCGGCAGTCACGCTGCGGAAGGTCACGTCGCAGCGGAAGCCGAGCTCGCCGGTGGGTGTGCATTGGGCACTGATGGCCGGATCGGTGCACTTGACGCTGATGACCTTGACCGGGCGGTGGTGGCGCGGGCGGATCAAGACGGTGCGCGTGATCGTTTCGGTTGTGGGCGCCACCGCCAGCTCTTGCGGCACGGTGACAAACTCGCGCAAGACGGACACGGTAACGCCGACGCGCAGATAGGGGAACACGGCATTGTCCGTGCACAGCCATATTTCGCCCTGATAGACGCCCTCGGCGAGCGGTGGCACAGTGTGGATCGTGATGCGCGTGGTGTTTTCATCGACCGGCGTGGCGACGGCGGTAAACGCCGGCGCGGTCGTCAGAATATTGGTGATCGCCAATTTGAACTTCGACTCAAACACGACACTGACATTGGTAGCGAGCGCGCGATCGCCGGCACAGCGGCCGAAATCCACGCCGCGCGGATCGACATCGACATAGCGATACACCGTGCCCGAGAGACACAAGTACAGATAGGGTTGCAGCGGGTCATTGCACTCGAGCGTCACATTTTTCGTGAAGAGGCCGGTGCGCTCCGAGAGCGGGGTCTTGACGTACAGCAGGCTGTTCGAGCCGGGCGGGATCAGGCGCAGCATGTCTGTGCCGGTGCGGCAACACGCGATGATGCGGGTGATTTCAAGCGGTTGGTCGCCGCGATTCTCGATGAAAAAGTCGTGCTCGGCGTAGGGCGTGTTGCCCTCGGCGCGGAAGACTTGGATCGGGGCCGCACAGTAAATGCGCGGCGCAGCGAGCGACCGGAGCGGCAGGCCCAGCGCCAGCAGCGCGACAATCACCAAAACAAAACGAGTGCAAACGGCAGACATGGTCATGGGATGAGCCTGAACAATGAAGTTATAGGAAGCGATGGCGTTGCAAAAGAAACGGGGGGCCAAAAACAACACCGGCAGACGTGCTGCCGGTGCTGCAAAAATCGACCCACGTCCCGATTCAGTACACGTGGGTGCTTTCCTCTTCGACGACCGGGGTCGTCAGAAAATCGGATTTAACACTCAGCTTAATCCGCCCATCGCCGACTTGCGCGGCCTTGGCCTTGATCGTATAGGTGATCGTTTCTTTCGAGGCCAGGGCGGCATACGGCTTGAAGGTCACGCTGGAGTCTTTGATCGTCCCGGGCGACGAGCCGTCCGCAGACAACGGGTTCAGTTCTTTCGGGAACTTGACCGAGACCGCCACATTGCGGTCTTCCTTGGTGCCCTGATTCTGGACCGAGATCTTGTAGGTGGTTTCCTCGCCGGTGATCAGCGGATCCTCGAGGTCGACGATTTCGACCAGGATGGCTGGCAGCCGCGGGGGTGCCTTCACGGCCGGTGTGGGCGGCGGCGGGACGACGGCGCGGGCCTGCTGCGGCGGGACTGGCGCGGGGCCGCAGACGTCACGCTGCAAGAACGCCGGCTTCAGACAAAACGCACTATACGGCGCGTACTCGTCGGCCAAGATGCCGATCGTCAGCAAATCCGCGGTGCCGGCCAGCAAGCGACCAACGCCATAGACGGAGCCTTTAATCGGGCCGGTGCCAAGCCCAATCACCGAGTAGTGATTGACATCCTGCAAAATCGCGTGAGGCACTTCCAGCGGCGACGACACAATGTTGACCACCGCGCGCGACAGGCCGTCCATCGGATTGCCAAGATAGGCCGTCGCACTGCCCGCGGCGCACATCAGTGGCAGTAGCAGCGCGAGTGCCAATGTCAGCAGGATACTCCGTTTCATAACTGCTCCTGTTTGTTCAAAATGAGCAAAGCAAAAAAACCGAAACACCAAATTAATAATCCATCAAACACCATATTATAGGGTATCCCAACAGCAATGTCAAGTGGCTTGACAAACCGCGCAGGCTAGGGTACAATAACGGCGTTCCAACGGTGGGCGGCTAGCTCAGTTGGTTAGAGTGCCTGCTCGACATGCAGGAGGTCACAGGTTCGATTCCCGTGCCGCCCACCATTGTTCTTCCACATTTTTCTCCCACCCCGCTTGACACCCGCTAGGGGTATTTGATACCATAGGTAAACAAAAGGGGCTTCTGCCCTGACCTTTATGCTGTTCACCCTTGCTGGTAAAAGCCATGAACTGTAGTACCCGTTGGATCTGTGGCGGTGTGGTTGTCCTGAGTGCGGTATGTGTTACCAACGCGGCGGTCATCTGGGATAGCAGTGTGCCGCCCGATCCGTGCCTGTGGCCGTACGGCGACACGAATGATTTCATCGAAATTCCCACGCCAGAGACGCAGCCAACGGTCTGTTACGTCTACCGCCCCAGCGCGGTGCAGGCCAACCAGCGCGTCTACATTGTCGGCGGGCGTATGTCGTCAGCCCCCACCGGCTATGTCAACGCCCACAGTCACCTTAGCATTTTCAACCCGTTTGAGAGCAATCCCAGCAACATGTGGCAGGCAGCCAAATGGGACGGCAGCGGGCCGTGTGGCATCAATATGGGCGCCGGCACGACGCGGCCCATTAGGCCCAACGGTGTCGCGCCGGCGGGCGTGGCGTTGGGCACCTACGATGTTGATTTTGACGGCACCGAGGAGTTATTCCTGTTTTCGGGTGAAAATCATCCCGGCAACACGGTCATGATGTACGACCCGGACGGCGACAGTTGGACAAACCGCACCGGCACGAGCGGCATTGTCAATGTAACGACCTGTGCCGGCGGACAAGTCGGCGGCAAGTACTACCTGCACGGCGCGCCGGATTCCATGTTTGTGTATGATTTTCTGGCCGATAGTTGGCAGACCGTGCCGATTGCGAATTTCCCGCAGAAGACGGTGCAAGGCGGCAGTGCCTCCGACGAACAGAAGATCTACATGCCGTGGGGCGCATATGATGATATTACCCGCACCTCCAGCAATTCATTTGGGCTGTCCATGTATATTTACGATCCGGCCACGCCGAGCAATGTGGTCGCCGGCGTTCCGCCGCCATTTGGCTGTAATCAGGCCGCGGTCGTGGCCTATCGTGACCGCGTCTATTTGTTTGGCGGGCGCATCACGGGCGGCGCCGACAGCAGTACAAATTTGATTCAAGTCTACTTTGTCGCCTCGAACAGTTGGTACATATCGCAAGACCGCATGCCGGCCAACATCAATGCGCCGGCGGCCTGGTTTGCCAATCGCCGCGTGGTGATTGCCAACGGCTATTTGTTCAACAACGGCGCGCAGCCAAATCAAACCACCAATGTGCTCTGGTCGGCCGACATTCGCCAGCTTGACCCGCCCTTCCCGACCGCGCTGGATGTCTTTCCTGGCACGCTCGATCTGGGCATGACCGCGTCGACCGGCGTGTACTACGTCGGTGATGCCGGCGGGATTGGTCTGGACTACACTAATATTGTGACCGCGCCGTGGTTGGCGGTGACGCCGGCGGCCGGCGCGACCGCTGGGCTGAGCTATCGCACCAACACGGTCGTGATCAATCGCGCATTGATCACCGCGCCGGTTACCGGCACGGTTCAGGTTGTGGCCGGCGGCGGAACCAGTGTGGTGACGGTGATTGCCGCGCCGCCGATGCCACTGCCGTTCGCCATCCCGAATCTGGTCGCGACCTTGACGCAGGTGAGCAATATCAGCTTCAAATTGTTAAACGCCGGCACCCTGGCGTTGTATTTCACCAACACCGCAACGACCGGCTGGATTACCGACATCACGCCGGCGACCGGGGTGGTGAGCCCGGCCGGCGGCTTTGTCATGATCAGTTTCAATGTTGGGACCGTGACGCCGCTGCCGGCGACCGGCGCGGTGATTGTGGCCGGCAATGCGCCGAGCGTGCAGTGCACCGTGGTCGCCAATTCGGACACGTTCTATGTCTCGCCCAGCGGCAATAACG
This sequence comes from uncultured bacterium, assembly GCA_964397565.1. Taxonomy (GTDB): domain Bacteria; phylum Auribacterota; class UBA3054; order UBA3054; family JAPLST01; genus JAPLST01. The sequence continues at coordinate 3,001 of CAYNJC010000041.1, read as the reverse complement.
CCAACAACGGCCAGAACCCGGGCGCGGCCTGGCGCACCTTGTCGCATGCCTTTGCCGCCGTGCCGAACGGCATCGCCGGCCGACCCGTGACGTTGCATGCGGCCGCCGGCACGTATGCCAATGAGAGCTCGCTGCCCAACACCAATCTCTGGAGCCTGCATCTGAATGACCGCAGCAACTTGCGGGTGCTGGGCGCCGGCGCGCAGCAAAGCATCATTGTGCCCGGCACGAATATCTGGCCGCTGGTGCGCGGCGAAAGCGATCGGGTGCCGTCGCGCTGCCCGCTCGAGCTGCGCAACGCGGTGAATCTCGAATTCAGTGGGTTCACGATTGTGGCGACCAACCCGCCCGCGCTGACGACCACCAACACGTGGGACAGCTTCTGCGTAATCGTTGGCATTGAGCAAGTCAACGGGCTGTACCTGCACCATCTGTATCTTGACGGCAGCTTCACCGGTGCGGTATACAGCACGGATGACAACGTGTGGAGCAATGAGTGGCAGGGCTGGCTTTACTTTGGCATTGCGTATCGGGGCCTGACCGGGCCGAACGGCGCGCGCTTCGAGAACATCTTGTTGCGCGGCACACAAGGCGCGTTTCGGCAGAACAACTTCGGCTTTACGGGCGATGACAGCAACACCGGCCCGGTCTGGATCACGCATTGCACCTTCGTTGAGCAATGCAACCCGGGCGGCGCAGCATTTGGCGTGGGCATTCACAACCCCGGCGATCCGCACTTTGCGCCTAGCTACCTCGTCGAGCACAACATCTTCGGCGACATACCGAATGCGCTGCGGCCCGAGGCAACCGAGGCCATCGGCCTCACGCCCGACCAGCTTGAAACCAGCGCGGGGGTGCCGCAAATGCAGGCCTACTCGAACCAAGTCTGGTCGATCGGCGTGCCGGTGCCTGGCGAAAATTGGTGGAATGTCAATGTTATTGCCGAAGACAACGATGGCAATACGCTGAACTTTACCAACGAGCCGCCGGTCTTTGAGACGCTCGGCGGGTTGCCATATTCGACGCAGGTGGAGACGGTTTTTGGCACACGCGACGTCGGCTGGAATGTCGTGCCCGAGCCGATGAGCATGCTGTTCGGACTGCTTGCGTTACTGGGCGCGCGCGCCGGCCGGCGGCAACGCTGAGGTAGTTTTGCTTGTATATGCGCGGCGGACGGGGGTGATCGTCCGTCGCGCATTCACTTAACTAGACGAGGTGTAGCATGCGCACCGTATCGTTGCTTTGCTTCCTTATTTTGGCCGGCAGTCTTTTCGCGACAGGTGATAATCCCATTCCGATTTACGGCAGTGCCAATGCCAACAATTACCGCGAAGGGGTGTATCCCATTCCCTATCCGTTTGGCACGGGCAATGTCGTCATCGGTGTGCTGGACCAGATTGGCCTGCAATCCATCACCTCGTCGTATCCGTTTCTTTCACAGATCGTCTTTGATGAACAAGGGAATCTGTACAGCGCGGAGGGCAACATTCTGACGCCCGCACCGGCACCGTATTATTTGGTGAGCTATACCAAGAAACTGAAGCTGCGCTGGAAATCGGACCCCTATACCGATGCGCCCGGCGCCGGCTCGCCGGTGGTTGGCCAAGATCTTGTCTATTGCCCGTGGAATGATCTGGCCAGTCCGGGTGTGCGCGGCATCAACAAGCAGACGGGCAGCACGATCTGGAATGCCATTCTGCCCGTGCGCGTCAACATGACGCCCTGCTTGTATGACGGCTATGTGTATGGCATCACGCGGCCGAAAGACATTGGCAGCGGTTTCGCCGATACCGTCTATGCGTTCAAGATTGTTGCCAGCAACGGCTTTATTGTCTACACCAACGCGATTACGGTAGCCAGCGGCGAAACGCCCGACACGTCCATGAATACGACCCTCATTCCGGATAAATTCGGCGCGGGCGCGCATGGACTGTATTTCTCGATTCGCAATGTGAATCACGACAAAGCCTTTGGTGTTCGCACGGACACGGGGGTGAAAGTCTGGGATGCTGGTGACGCCCAGGCGTACCGTTCATCCATCATGTATGACCAGGCGACGGATTTGTTGATCTGGCCGCACTATGACGACATTGGCGGCAACTTCTGTCACGCCTTCGATCCGGTCAGCGGCACCATTCGCTGGGTGCTGAACAATGCCCAGTACAATCCGCCATCAACGCACAAGGGCGGCTATGTTGCGCCGCACACGCTCTACCCGGGTGGCGGCTCATTCATCTATGCCAACAACAACGGGGCGGTGGAGCGTTTCTCCTACACCCAGACGACACCGGCGGCGCCGCAGACATGGTATTATCAAGGCCCGGTGGGCTATGGCGAATTCTGTCACCGTTCGTTTTTGGTGAACGACACCAATCTGGGCGTACGCATGTTCATCAGCGGTGCGCGGCAAGAGACGGGTGCACCGGATTACGCGCGGCTGGTGTTTCTGGATGCCGACACCGGCTCCAATGTGGCGGAATGGATCCCGCCGACCGGCTACGATGTGCGCGAGCCATTCCGCGGCTTGTCCATCGGGCCGGACGGCACGATTTATTTCTACGACGGCAAAGGCACCTATGGCATTCTCTACCGCGTCGGCGCGCCACAGTTGAGTCTGACACCGCAGGTGCTCGAGTTCGGCCAGCTCAGCAATGATCTGCCGGTGTTGATCGGCAGTTTGCTGCAAACGCCGGTGGCCAATTGCAGCGCGGCAACCAACCAGCCCTGGCTCTCGGTTGCACCGGCCACGTTCAACGCGCCGACGGGCACGCCACAGACTGTGATCGTGACGGTTGATCGAACCCAGTTTGCCGGACCGGTGCTCGGCGCGATCACCATCACGGCCTCGGGCTTGCAGGAACCGATGAGTATTCCGGTCTATGCGGACACCCCGCGCCCGGTGCCCACCGTGACGCCGGATGTGCTGGGCATTCTGGTGCAGGGCACCAAGCAATTCAGCATCCGCAATGATGGCGCCATGGCGATGTACTTCACCAACACG
>CAYNJC010000040.1:23169-38545 GCA_964397565.1 uncultured bacterium | reverse complement strand
GTATGCGCGACAAGCCAACATCCAGGCTGCACGACACTTCCCGCAGCGTCATTTCCTTGGCCTGCCGCTTCACCAGCGCCAGCCATTCGCCTGGCGTCACCGGCGCGTTGCGCAGCCAGCGCACCGTCTCCGCCGGGCGTTCGGGCAAGCCAATTGTCTCCATATAATCCAGCAGCACGTTCATGTGAGTTGCACCTATGGGTTATAGTTGTGATAGATGGTGAATGCCGAGTTTGATTAGGCTTCTGTGTACGGCAATGGCGGAATGTCTATGGTTCGCCGGTAGTCGGGCGTTGAATCCTTGAATCGCGGGGTGCAGAAGTCCCAGCATCCCGCAGTAGACAGGCCAGCTTCATAGAGAAAGCTGAACATGTAGCGATGTTCAGCATCGGTTAGGCCGCCCTCCTTGGCCATTTCGTCTGCAAGCCGAAAGAACACGGGCGTGACAACGGCGCTCCGGATCGGAAGTTGTGCATCCTGATTGCGCTCAAAGTGTTCCTTGTGCAACTGCGCGGGCGTGAGGGTGCTGCTCTTGCGAGATTTATTCATGGCTGATCCTGTGGGGTGAAGCTGTTAATCTTCGCTGTGCATCAGTGCATCAACGGCGGTCATCATGTCACTGTCTGCGAATATGTCTGCCGCGCCCGGCACGCCGGCGTCACGGCATTGCTCGGCGGCGCGCACAATGGCATCAGCGAACCAGCCGGCCACAATGTCGATCATGTCTGAATCAACCGAGGAAGACGCCGCGAGCGCAGATAGGCACATGGAGTAAATGGCATAGCAGTACAATCCATTGAACGCGGCGCCGTACTGATTCATGATTTCTTCGTACCTGGCATGGTCTTCAGCATCGCAGCATCGCGGCCATGTTCCGCCAGGCCGCATGTCCTTTGCGTCTGCGCGGAAGTGATTAAGCATCGTGGCCGCTTGACGCTTGGTAGGCTTGTGCTGGTCAGTCAGCGGATTGCGCACATTCTGCTCATGACAGACGAATGCGGTGTACTTAATCAAGGTGGTCATCATGAGGCGCAATGTTTGCGCCGGCGGCACATGTGCCTCGTGCCACATGGCGCTCATGGCCAATCGCGCAAGGGGCTGAATGTAGTCTGCTGCCACCCGGTCGGGTGACTTGGTGATCATGGACGTGGCGTTCATGCTGTGCTCCTAGAAAAAGAGCGCGCACAGTGTGTCTAAACACCACCGAGGTGGAGTTGCCCGTCATCGCTGAGCGGGCGCACTGTGCGCGCGGTAAATGTGCTGAGTCTTTTGACTCGGCAGTGTTTAGACATGAACAGCATACAACATTCGCCGGCGTTTGTCAATAGGGCAGAATTCGCGCGGGCCATAGCGCCGGCGCCGGGCCGGTTTTACTTGACACTTTGTTGACATGCAGGTTAGCGCAGACGCCCACGTGCTGGCCTTCTTGGCATGCCGCACGCTGCCCTGCTAAGGCAGCGCTTGGCACGCAACATGTTTGAGGATCAGTCCCGAATCAATCGCGCTGACGTCCACGCGACTTCACATAGCCCCCCGTGCGGCGCGTTTTCGGGCGGGGGTGCTACCTACCCTTGCCGGCAGTCAGATCGCGGCAGCGGGGCTATGCGGCGCGCGCCGGCGAGCCGTTGTCAAACGCGACTGACCGGCTGTTTGCTTTCGATGCTGGCCAGCTTGCTTTCCAACTCTTGCACGCGCTGTTCGAGCGCGCATGTGCGAATAACCGCACTGGCAATCTGCAGGAGGTAGCCGGCCACGCGGGCTTGGTCATCGCGCAGTTCGCCGGCGTGGTAACGGGTGAACAGGGATTCGCACTGCACCAGCACCTGCTTTGCGTTGGCCAGCTTGATGGTCTTCGTTTTGCGCGTGCTCATGGCTTGTACCCGATTGCACGCAACATTTCTTGCGCTGGTGCATCGCAGCGCGGCAGCACGGCATTGTCGCGCCAGGCGTCGCGCAGCAGCCCGCCCTGGTACTTGTCCATGGCGGCAAGCCGTGCGCGCTTCCTATGCAACGTCGCTACCAGGCACCCAGTCATGAACAGCCGTGTATCTGGGCACGGCTCCCATTCGGGCAAGCCGCGCTCGGTGAGCACTTGCAATTCATCCCCGCGGAGTTTGCTGCCCGGATCAGTCCCACACACCACGCGGGGCGCGCCGGCGTCGTGGGTGTAGCCGATCACGGCATAGCTTTCCGGCGGCGGCAGCAGTGCTCTGATCCTGCGCGCGATTCCGTCAAGGTTCATTGCGCCACAGTGTCTTTGGCCGGGCGGGGATACTCAGCGCGCATGGCGGCAACTTCAGTGAGCATGAACTTCAACACGTCGCCGGCAGGCGCGGTGTCTTTCAGATCGGCCACTGCCTTGCGCGTTGCCGCGCGCCAGTCCTGAAACAGCTTGGACTGAATGGTTCTTTGTGCGAGTGCGAGTTTCATCGTGTGTCGTGGTAGGGGTTAGAGCACTTCGTCCTGCGCGGCAATATGTGCGCAGTGTTCGGTGCATTTGCAGCAGTTGGTCAGTAACGTTGTTCTTGCGCGGCGCGGCGGCCGACAGCAGCATGACAACATCGGACAGTATGTTCGCGGCGATCTCCATGTCTCCGATCGCCAGATTCAGCAGCAGCCGGCGATCACGGACAGGTTGCAGCTTGATACGGTCGTGGCGTTTCATCACACCGCCCCCGTCATTGCCGCGGCCGTTGTTGCAGTCATAACCTCATATCGCCATTTGATGACGGCGCGCATCTCACCGTTTTCGTTGAAACGGACTTCGCTCATTTCCGGGGTGATCTCCACTTTGATTGGCTGCTGACTTGATCCGGGCAGCGCGCCATTTCCGCCGCTGCCCGGTTTGAGGGATTCATTCATGATGAAGCGATTCATTATCTGCCCGCGCTTGTCAACATAGCCGTGCTGCTCATAGGCAAGCGCCTTGCGCAGCTGCTCATTCACCACGTCGCGCCGGTATAGTTGCGCGCCGCCACGCAAGCCGATCATGTCCGCAACGTCGCCGCCTACGCGGTTCTTTGAATAGTACTTGTTGATTTCGTCCCGGCGTTGATCCCGATCGAGCTTCTCCCATTCTTCCGGCTTGAACTGCGCCGCAACGGGCGTCGTAATGGCCGTGCGGATAGGGTGCATGGCGTCGGCCAGGTTGGCCTTCTTGAACCATTCTTTGAACTCATTGACCAGCGGCGCAACGCTTGTGCGTTCCTCACGATACTTTTTGTCGAATTCAGACAGCACGCCCTGCTTATTGGCCTTGGCCACGTCAATACCCGCCTGTGTCTTAGTACCCGGCACACTGGGTACGTCGGCCAGTTTGCGCAGCTTGCCGGCGGCATCTTTGGCCTGGGCGCCAAGCTCTTTGAGTGTTTGGCCCGTAACGCCGGCGATCCGCGCTTGATTCTCAGCCGCGCGCTGCGCTTGCACGTCCGGGCGCTCGCCGATCCGTGCGGCGTTCCCGACGTAACGGTTGGTGAACTCGGCGCCCCAGGCCGGGCCGTTGAATAGCCCCGTGCCGGCCAGCGCGTCAGTCAGCTTCTTGAACACTTCACCGCCGTCTGCGCCGGGAACTTTCCAACCCAGATCGGACTCCTTCAGCATGGCATACATTTCCTGCCGTGACATTTTATCAATGCCCTTGTAATAGTCCTTGCCAACCTTGGCCACGCCTTCGGATTGTAGGCGCAGTGCCGCGTCATCCATTATGTTTTCGCTGATCCGTTCGAGCCGGCGCTTCAGGGATTTGTCGGAAGTCCCCGCAATGCTTTCATCGAACGCCGCCATGATCTCGCCGGGCTTCATGCCCGACGTTACGGCCCGGGCCGCCGGCCCAGTCGCGCCTTGCGAAGCCAGGAGCTTTGCTATGCTCCCGTTGATGCGCTCGATGATCGGGTTGATCGCATACTCTAATGCGATCTGCGCGGTCGCGCTGATGCCATTGATCACCAGCATCAGCGTTGCGTACAAGGTCTCCCCGACCCATGCAATCAAGTTGCCCAGGACGCCCTTCATGTAGGCTTCCTCGGTGAAAAGGCCGGTGAGCGCCAGGCGCGCCATTTCAAAATCGAACGGAAGCCCGACGACCAGACGCGCGATCTTTTCCATAACCCCTTTGAATCGCTCGGCAAGCTCTACTTGGTGCGCAGTGATCAGGTTTTGCAACGTGTCGGCCAGCGTCTTAAATATCTCGGTGTTCAGCTTGTTGTCATTCAGCGTGGCGAAGAAGTTGCGCAACGCCGAGGTGACGCGCTGTTGCTGGGCTGCAACGGTGTTCAATCGCCTGCCAAACTCATCTGTCAAGGACGTGTTTTGCTGTAGCTCGGCCGCCGCGCGCGCCTGGCTGACGCGCAGGCTGTCCGTGATCTGCGAAAGGGACATCATGACGCGCACAAGCCGAGCGCCCTCGCCGCCCATGTCCACGAAGATGCTGATCAGATCACCGCCGGTGTCGCGGGTGCGCTTAATGCCTTCGATGAATCGTAGCAGCGCCTCGTTCTTGTCGCGGGAGACAAGAGCAGTCCATTCCTCATTCGACATGCCGGCGGTCTTGGAGAATATGGCGAGCGATTTCCCGCCCTCGGAAATGCCCTTCAGCATCGCCGTGGCAAGATTGTTCATGGCCGTGCCGACCAGCCCCGCCTCGTTTGCCGTCGTGGACGCCGCGGCTGCGAAGCCGAGCAGTTGCGACGTGCTCAGGCCAAGGATCGTGTTCAGCCCGGGCATGGTGCTCATGAAATCCAAAATGCGCCGCTCGTTGGTTGGCAGGTTGTTGCCCAGTTCATTGACGGCCGACATGAGCCGGTCAACGTTGCCAACGCTCTCGCCGATGCTGTTCATCACCCGCAGGACTTCCTCGGCCATTTCCGGGCCGACGTTGGTGGCGGTGGCTGCCTTGATGAACGTGGTGGCGAATTTCTCAAGGTCTTCAGTCGAGCGCACGCCGAGGCGGCCGGCGTCGGCGGCCAGGCCCATCATCGCCGAGCGCGACGATCCGGTGGCATTGCTGAATTCGATCAGGCGCTGCGTCAGGTGTGCGATCGCAGAATCGGTCAGATTCGTTGTTTTCTGAATCTGAACCTGCTCGGACTGCAGGTCGCGGCCGGCGTTGATCACCTTTTCAAAGCCTTTGACGACGCCATAGGCCCCCACGCCACCCGTAATCATGCCAAGCGGGGTATTGAGCATCCTGAGCGGTGCGGTGGCAAGATGGCCTATGCGTCCAACAATGCCGGTAATCGAGCCTCCCAGCCCTGCCAGCGCGCGCGTGACGGCGTGCGATACACTTGTACCCATAGCCGTGCCGATCTTGGTTCCTGCGCCACTCCAAGCAGCCGTATTTCCGGCCATGACCCGCGCCATGTTGTCAGTCGCGCGCTTCATTGCGGCCGTGAGCTGACGACTGGCCGCGTCAAGCTGCTTGTTCATCGTGCTAACGTCCAGCACGAATTCTGCTTTCAACTGCTCTTTGTTCTTGTCACTCATGTGGATTGCCACGTTGTAGGTGAAGGCGCGGCCGCCACGACGGCGGCGGGCCAAATGCTCGATCAGCTTCCTCTAAAATGGCGCGGCGGGTTTTCTCGATCTCGGCGCGCTCTTCCGCCGACATTTGCCGCCGGCGCATTGCGGGCGGGCGCGGCCGCTGCGGTGTTGCGCTCATGTCACACCGCCTCTTTTTGATTTCAATGCCAAGTCGCGGAAGATGTCACCGATCAGCCCGCCGATGTGTACGAAAGGTTCCGGGGCGCGGCGGGTCGGCTGGCACGTGGGCACGGCGTGACCTACTGCGCCGGCGTCCCCGGAATGTGAAAGGCTGCAACAAGCGTCACTCTGTTTTCCTTGTTCCGAGGCTGTTGCACGCCAAAGGTGAAATGGCCCGCTGCGCTTGTTGCACGGCGCATATGCAGTACTTAGTACTGCAATGCGTGCAACAAGCTGGCATTTCACCCCTTGTTGCATCGTGTTGCATTGTTGTTGCATCCGTTGCATGGCTGTCATTCGGCACCTTTCATTTGGCGCATATAGCGGCAGATAGTCGAAGCATTGACGCCCAGCATGGCGGCGGCCTCACGCTGTGTCAACTTCGGGTTCATTTCGACTAGTGCGCGCAGGCGTTCAGCCGTGCTCAATTCCCGCTCTTCAGCTTGACACTCGGAAACGACCCAGCAAGGGGCTTCACGATTTCCATGTTCAAGATAGATGTCGCGGCGGATAGTCCCGCCGAGATCGTCTGGCAAGCCGGCGCGTTCGGCGTTTTTGGAAAGCCGCAACCTGTAACGCATGTCCTGATCGGCCCGGGGATTGGTCAGTTCACATGCGCACCGCGCCCAGTTTGCCAGTGCGGACGTGCCCGCAGCCATGTAGACGCCTTCGCGGGCCGTCCAGTGCTCGCGGTCGATCGGCTTCGGCGTGTGGCATACTAGCAGCAGCGCGGCCGTGCTAATGGCCGGCGTCACGGCGTCACGCCATGTAAAAAACGAGTCGGTGTTGTTCAAGTCACAGCCCCCGACGAAACTACTGTATGGATCAATCACAATCAGGTCGGGCGCGAATTGTCGCACGGCATGCATGAGGAACGCGCCCAGCCGTTCGGGAGTGTCCCCTGGGTAGCTCACTATGCGCAGGTTGGCTTGCAGGGGCTGCTGGGGTAGGGCCTCATGCTGCATGACGCCGTGTAGGTCTCGCTGCAACGTGGGCAGGTCATTCTCGGCCTGGATGTAGAGCACGCGGCACGGGCTGGGTACGCAGATGCCTCCGCCGATTTCTCGGAAGAACGGCACACCGGCGGCGGCGCAAGCCGCAAGCTGCATGGCGAGCACGCTCTTGCCCGTGCCCGTGCCGCCGGTTAAAAGGGTGCATCCGCCGCGCCTGAGCCAGCCGTCACCAGCCAGGACGTGCGCGGGATCTGGCGTGTGGGTCAAAATCTCGACCGGCGTGTGCCACTGCGTGCGCTCACCTTTATGAGTCTGGATGACCGAAAGCTCGGACACAAGCGCGGCGTGGTCAAAGTTGCCGGCCTCGATTGCAGCCAAATGCGCCCGCATGATCTCTGCCGCGCGACGTTGCCGCAGCTCATCATCGAGAAGCCGCACGTAATGCGGCAGGTCAATTGAAGTGGGCGCCGCCACGGACAACTCCGTCAGGTACACGGCCCCTGCGGCCCGCTCCAAGGTCCCGTTGAGTGCCAGCGCCAGCGCCGGCAGATCGAACGGTTGACCCGCGGCCGCAAGCCGCGTGATGCCATCGTAAATCAAAACATGGCGCGCATCGGTGAAATGCTCTCGGGTGACGCCAGGGTCGGTCACCCCGTGGGCGATTGCGATACCAAGCACATGCGCGCCCGCATTGGTGAAACTATCAAGTTGTGTGCCCATAATTGTGCCCTTAGCGCGCCGGCGTCGCCGGACGGGTATAGTTTTTTAGAAGAAAGCCTTCGATGTCGCGCTCGAAGAACCGCACCGATCGCCCGACGCGCACGACCCCGATCTCCCTGCGCGCCGCAAGCCTCTGCAACGTTCGCGACCCGATGGTCAGACGGGCGGACGCCTGCCGCAACGTGAGCAGCTCTTGCGTCAAGCGGCAGCCCCAACCCGCGCACGGCTGATGAAGGCCCTTAAGTCCTCCTCGTCGATCGAGAAGTCCCGGCACACCCTAAACGCCGGCAACGCACGCCGCGCAATCAGATCGCGCACTGTGGGCGGGGAGACACCCATCCTTTTCGCAGCCTCGGCCACTTTCAGCATACGCACCATCTTCATATCTGCTGCGCCTTCGATTATTGTTACGCGGAGCCAAAAAAAAGGCCGCGCACTGTTTGCACGACCACATTGTCGCACGCCAGGGGCCGGCATGTCACGTTTTGCTCAGGATTTGCTCAGGAATTATTCACGCAACAAAAAAGCCCCCTATTCGTGGGGGCTTGGGCGCCGCATGGGTGCTCACGTTGCGCGCACGCTTGCTCACGTTTTGGTCACAATATCGCGGCCTTTTATGTAGTACCACTGCACAAGAGTTTCCTGTGTCCACGTCTTTTGTCCCTTTGCTTTGCCTGAGCATGGCAATCTGCGCAAGAGCCTGCGCCATGAGGAATGATCGCGCGCCACCAACCACTTGGCGGCGGGGTCTACTTTTCTCAAGAATCCCAGTGCGGCCTCCTCACCGGTCACCGTGGCCTTTGTGCAAAGTGCCTTGTGTTCGAGCGACACTTCATCTGCAAAGACCGCAAACTGATCGTTAAGCTCGGCGGGCGTCATTTGCCGGATTGGCTTCTCAGACTTATTGTTCGTGCGCACGTCTACCACGTCCTTTTTTGCAAAAGGTAGCCCACGGGTGTTATCGCTTGTGCTGATCGCCACAACTTCTAACCCGTCGGCAAATGCCTGGCGCAGTCGCAAACATTCATGGTCTGTCGCACCGTCGAAGTTGAACGCAAATGCATATCCGCAAGGGCAACCTTCCGGCGGGAATGTCCGACGGCCATTTTCGTATTTTGCCGGAAAGTGCACAATGCTCACATGCTGGTCTTCAGCCACATTGTCAGGCACATCGTATATGCCCCACTCTGGCATTGTGTCGAGCTTGTCAAGGCCGGCGAACAGGCTATCGGCAACAATGAGCAGTCTGCGCGACGCCAAGCCAGTAGTGCTGGTCTTTTCATTCGTGGTTTTTTTCTTGGACATATTCGGTATTCATCGGGTTGAAATCGTCTGTCATGATCTTGAGTTGATCGTCAAGCACCCAGGCATAGCGCAAGGTGGTCTTCATGTCGGCGTGGCCGGCGAATCGCTGCACGGCGGCCGGGTCGTGCGTGTGCTTCAGCAGCATGGTTAAGGCGGTGTGCCTGAGCAGGTGCAAGTGGAAGTGCCAGCCGCCGCGCTGCTGCACCAAGGCGGCAATGCGTATGATGCGAAATCCAATGTACGTGTCGCGCTCGCCGTGCAGATTTGGGAAGATGTAGGGAGCGCCGGCGGGCTGGGCGTCAATGATCGCGCGGGCCTCACGCGGCAGGGGCACGACGTTGACGCGCTTTGACTTCTCGGTGTGATCCGGGCGGGATTCGAGCACGATGCTACCCCGCTCGCGGTCGTACTGTGACCAGGTGAGGGATGTCAGCTGCGATCGGCGCAGCCCGGACAGCAGCAGGAAACGAATCCGGGCAGCGTCAAACGTGCCGTCGGCATTGTACCACTTGCGCGCGGCGCGTTCCTTTACCTTCACCGCGCCAGTGCTCGCGCAAAGGCGCTCCGCGTCGGCCTGGCGTGCGCATTTGAGCAATAGGGCTATCTGGTCAGGCTTCAGGTACTTTGGGCGTGCAGCACGCGGCGCCGCGATCTTTAGGCCGGCGCTGGGATCGGTCTCGACGTATTGACGCGCCACGGCCAGCCGAAAGGCCGCACGCAGGGCCTTGATGTTGTTGCCCAGCGTGGCCGGCGTCACGTCGCCGGCGCGTTCATCTGCCCATTTGCCCAGCATGGCGGGGGTGATCTCCTTCAGCAGGTACGGCCCATAGTGTTGCGCGATCAATCGCAGCGTGAAGCCGACCGCGCGCGCCCAGCCGGGGCTGTAGCCACTTTGCGCGGTGTTCGCCCAGGCGACTGTTTCTTCCACGAGTTGGGCAAAGGTCAGATCGGCCCGCTCTGCGATTTCGGGCAACCCGTCATCGGCGCGCTTGCGCTGGGCCAGCCACTTGGCAAAGGCGCCCTCGGCTTCATCCCGATTAACGCCGGCCTTCTTGACGCGCCGCACGCAGCCTTCCTTGCCACCACGATTGACACGCAGCCCTATGTGCTCGCCGGCATAGGCATGTATGGCCTTGTTGAACTGTGCCACCGTGCCCACGCGCACGCTGCCTACAAGTATGATCAGATCACCGCGGCCGATGTAGCGCGTCAGCGCGTGCTCGCGCGGCGGATCCGCAGCAACCATGACACCGCGCGGTGTGTCGGCCAAGCGCAGCCCGTGTTGTGGATCGGCTTTGTAGGGAGCGACGCGGATATCCGCTCGCGGTTCATACCATGCGATGTACCAGCCTTTGCGCCCCTTGACGCTTGTCAGGCGTGCGCCTCTGACGCGCTTGTGCTTTCGTGTCGCATGACTGAACATGGCAGTACCAGAAAAATATCCCAGTGGTGTCGAAACTTGCCGGGATCGGAAAGCGGGCACGCTCGCGCAATGCCCCCACTGGGATGAACTCTTTTTGCGGGATTGCCCCGCAAGTTTCGACGTCATCATCATACCAAATCGCGCCGGCGTTGTCAAGAATCTGTTATCGTACGCGTTATCGTACAGAATGACATTCGACGACTTTGGATGTCTTGCAATGGCGTGAGCATAAGTGCGCTGTAGTACCAGTAAATAAAGGGCATTCGGCCTTTTTTGGGGTGGTTTTTCGACACCCCAGTAAAACGGCATTATAGAGCGTGCGCGGCTCGTTTGTTTTTGCGCACGGGGTGCCGTGCTGCGTAACTTCGTTTGAGACAAACGAAGTTGGAGATGGGGGCGTTCCGTGATCGCCCGTATGGCGCGGCACGGGGTTGCTGGTGATTTTCAAGGAGCTTGTGCGTGCGCACGGGCAGAACGGGCGGTCAGGAATTGACTAGTGACTCGGGCTCTTGAAATACAAATGAGGCCCAAATCTGATTTGCATTGTAACGCAGAGGACAAGAGGTCGAAAGAGCAGGAAGAGAACCAGCATTCATAAGGATGTGCCGGCTCTTGTTGCTCTGGTCATCTTTTTACCCTCTTTGTCAAGTAGTTCATGCACTGCGTCATATCTCGTCAGCGAGCTGATGGTCGCCGCCGGCAACACCACTGAATATTTCTACTGTCGCGAGCAATTGACGGGCGGGCGCCTCATGAACGGCAGCACCCGTGCCGCTGGCGGGATCCACGCCGCTGGCGGGAGCGGTTTTTGGCGTTAGGCGTTTGTCATTGGAGGAGTGGAAGGCTGGAAGAATGGAAAAGAGGAAAGCGCAAGCCGCAGCACCAGCATCGTGCGGCCCTTGGCCACGTTATAAATTCGTTCGCGGCGAACAAATTTCCTCCGGCGGGAATTTACGTGACCGGTGCGCCATACGCGGCGATGCATTCGCGCAAGGTATCATGCAAATTCCGGACGCCGACGACCGGCGTGATGCCCTTGTGATCAAACGCCGCGCGCAAGCTGGCGGTGACGTGGGCAAACACCAGCGTGACGCCGTTGTGCGCGAGCATGTGTTGCAGCTCGATCAGCATGCCGCGCGCAGTGTAATCCACTTCGGGGATTGCGCCGGCATCCACTACCAACCAGCGCACCGGCGTGGGCGCGTGACTGATTAGTTGGTGCACCTGCTCGTTGAAATAGGCCGCATTGGCGTAGTAGAGGCCGTTGCCGAACCAATACACAATCAGCCCCGGTTGTGTTTCCACACCCGGCGTGACGGCGATCATCTTCCAGTGGTAGGTTGTGTCCGGCTGCAACACGGCCGTGTGCGGCCGGTAACTGTGTTGCACATGATCGAGGAGCGACAAGACAATCGCCAGGAGAATGCCGGACTCGACGCCGATGCCGACCACCGCGGCCGCCGTCACCAGCGCCAGCAAGAATTCCTTGGTGCTGCACTGCCGGATATCGCGCAACCCGCGCACATCCACCAGTTTCACCGCGACCACAAACACAATTGCGCCGAGCACGCACACCGGCAGGAAGCGCAACGGGCCGGTCAGGAACAACAGCACCAATGCGACCACCAGCGCGGCCGAAATGTGCGCCAGTTGACTGCGTCCGCCGGCGCTTTCCACCATGGCGGTCTGAGTCGGGCTGCCATTGACCACAAAGGTGCCGCTCACCGCCGCGGCGGCATTGGCGGCGCATAAGCCCAGCAGGTCGGCATTTTCGTTGAAAGGATTGTTGTGGCGCATGGCATAGGCCCGCGCGGTCACCGCGCTTTGCGCGATGATCATGACGAAGCACGACAGCGCGATCGGCAGCAACGCGCGAAATTCCTCGTAACTCACCGTCGGCAGGTGTAGCGCGGGCAGCCCGCCCGGCACGCTGCCCAGCACGGCAATGCCATGCCCGCTGAAGTTGCACCACGCGCTCAAGGCAATCGCGCCGATCACCGCCAGCAAGGCGCCGGACAGTTTGCGCGTCACGCGCGGCAGGCCGACAATCAGGCCGATCACTGCGCAGGACACCAGCAGCGTCGGCCAGTGCGTCTTCGGCAGCCGCGTCACAATCGCAATGAACTGTTTGACGCTGTTGGTGCCGCCGACGGAGATGCCCAGCATTTCGCCGAAGACGGCGATGCCGACCTGAAAGCCAACCCCGGTCAGGAAGCCGACCAGGACGGTGCGCGAAAGAAAGTCCGAGAGGAAGCCGATCCGCAGCAGGCGCGCCAGCAGCAAAAAACCGGCGGTCAGCAGCGCCACCATGGATGCCAGCTCGACATAGTGCGGGCTGGCCGTCGCCGCCATGCCGGCCAGGCCCACGGCCAGAATCGCGGCCGTGGCCGAGTCGGCCGCCACCACCAGATAGCGCGAGGCGCCGAACAACGCAAACGCCAGCAGCGGCAGCAGCAAGGTGTACAAGCCCGTGATGACGGGCGTGCCGGCGATTTTGGTGTAGCCCAGCGCCTGCGGAATGGTCATGGCCGCCAGCGTCAAGCCCGCCAGCACATCCTGTACAAAGGTCGCGCGCGCAAACGGCCGCATGCCAAGAAACAAGGGCAGTGGCGCGCGCGGCGCACGAGGCGGGACGGGCTTTGGTTCAGCCATGGTGCAGATTTCCGTGCGGATCCAATGATGCCTTCAGGCGCGCCAGAAACGGGGTTCGCCCCGTCGCCCGCAGCGCCAGTTCGTGGTAGACCCGCAGTTTGATGATGTCCTGCACCAGCATCCAGATCAGATTATACAGCCAGACCCAGCCGATCAACGACCACGGCACCTGCGGCACGCCCCAGCCATAGGCGCACATCAGCACGGCAAACAGCTGCGTGGCGACAATTGCCCAGAACAATTTGCCGGCCGGGAAGGGCGGGCGCCAGAACGGGCCGGTGGCGCGCGTCACGAGCAGCATCAAATGCCCGCCGGCCACCAGTTGCAGGAACAGCATGGTCTGCAGCGCCGGCCGGGTCAGGGCGAAGACGGTCTGCCCCACGTACAACAAGCCGAAGCTCTGCACGACCGACGCAAGGCCCAGCAGCGACGCAATCGTGAGAATCCGGCTCATTTCCCAGCGCACTGGCTTGGGCGCCACGGCCGTATTGTCAAACGCAATCGTCATGATCGGCACATCGTCGAGCAACGCCAAGGCAATGATCATGATCGGAGTGAGCGGGAAAAAGCCATACATGATTGTGGCCAGCACGATGAAGAACATGATGGCGATCGTCATCGCGATGCGATAAATGGCATAGCTCGTCATGCGCGCAAAGATGCACCGGGCTTCCTTGATACCATCAATGATGACGGCCAAGCCGGGATCTGTCAAGACCATGGCTGCCGCTGCACGCGCGGCATCGGTCGCGCCCGAGACGGCGATGCCGACATCCGCCTGCTTCAGTGCCGGGGCATCATTGACGCCATCGCCGGTCATGCCGACAATATGCCCGCGCTCTTGCAGCGCCTTGACGATCGCATACTTGTGTTCGGGAAACACTTGCGCGAAGCCTTCTGCCTGCTCGACCTTCGCGGCGACATCCAGCGGGATCTGCCCCTTGGTGACATCACCCGTGAACAAATCCGTGGCCGGCTGAATGTGGGTGCCCATGCCGAGCTGGCCGGCAATTTGGGCCGCAATCGCAGTGCTGTCGCCCGTCACCATCTTGACGGTGATGCCGCATTGGTGCGCGGCCGCGATCGTCGCCTTCGAGTCCGGGCGCGGCGGGTCAAACAGCGGCAACAAGCCCAGAAATTGCCACTGATTTTTCGTGGCCGCACGGGCGACGCCGAGCGTGCGATAGCCCTTGGCGGCAGACGCGTTGACCAGCGCGGTTGCTTGCGCAGCCGCCGCCGGCGCCAGTTGCGCCAATCCAATAATGACCTGCGGCGCGCCTTTGGTGACAAAGAACGTCGTGCCGGTGGCATCCGTAATGGTTGCTTCGGTGCGCTTCGAGACCGGATCAAACGGCACAAACGCGTTCTGCTGATAGGGCTGCAATACGGCCGGATCTTTCAGCCCGCCCAGCACGGCCATGTCGATCGGATCCTTGTCCGCCGGCGTCGACGCCAAGGCGCCGGCCAGCAGTACGGCCTGTGGATCGGCGCCGGCCCACGCCTGCACCGCGCCCAGGGTCAAGGTGTTCTGCGTCAGTGTGCCGGTCTTGTCCGAACACAAAATATCCATGCCGGCCATTTCCTCGATCGCTTCGAGCCGCGCGACAATCACCTTGCGCTTCGCCAGCATTTTGGCGCCCAGCGCCATGGTCACCGACAGCACCGCCGGCATGGCCACCGGCACGGACGCCACCAGCAGGATCAGGACAAATTCGGCCAGCCGCAGGACATTCGCATGTTGCGCCAACTGCACGGCCACCAGAATGAGCGCCAGCACCACCGCGACCACGATCAGAAAATCGCCGATGCGCAGCACCGCCTTCTGGAAATGCGACGTCGTCCCGGCGCTCTGCACCAGCGTGGCGGTGCGGCCAAAGAAGGTGCTGGCACCCGTCGCCGTCACGACGCCCGCCGTCTCGCCCTTTTTGACGATCGAGCCGGAATAGACCGGATCACCGGCTTTTTTGCTGACCGGCAATGACTCGCCGGTGAGCGCCGCTTGATCAACACTCAGATACATGTCGTCCGTCAGCTTGGCGTCGGCCGGCACCACATCGCCCATGCGCAGGCGGATGATGTCGCCCGGCACCAGCGTGGCGGCATCCACTTCACTCCACTGCCGGTCGCGCAACACCCGCGCCTTGCGGGCCAGCGCGCCCTTGAGCGCGGCCAGCGCGTTGGACGCCGCATGGTCTTCAAAGAAGCCCAGCACGGCATTGAAGATCAGCAAGCCCATGATGATCGTGAAGTCGCCGTAGTCATGCACGCACAAGGCCATGATGGCCGCCAGCTCGATCATCCACGGAATCGGGCCCCAGAGGAAGCCGAGCAAGACACCGAACTGGCTTTTCTTTTTTTCTTCAAGCGCGTTGGCGCCGTAGCGCGCAAGCCGGGCGGTGGCCTCTGCCGACGTCAAACCTTGCGTGGCATCGACGCCGAGTGTTTTCAGGGTATCGGTAACAGAGATGTGGTCGAAATTCGGTGCGGTGGTTGACATGGTTGGCAAACTCCCGTTCGTGAGTCAATCAGATTCCGGAGAACAGCATGCCTTTACTATAGCATTCCCGGCGGCAAAAGGAAAGCAAGGTGCAATGTAGCCGCCCGCGCTGAGGGCGGCCGCTGTTCT
>CAYNJC010000040.1:0-23069 GCA_964397565.1 uncultured bacterium | reverse complement strand
TGTAGCCGCCCGCGCTGAGGGCGGCCGCTGTTCTAGCGCGGTCGACGCCCGCGGCTACAGGCAAAGACAACGGCGCCGGAGATCCGGCGCCGTTGCAGGGAGACACATAGCCTGTCGCGACGACTTATTCGTCGTAGTCGCGCAAGGGGCGATACCAGATGTAACGGAAGCGTACCAGGTCGCCGTGATCTTGCAGCTTGAGCGGCCCGACCGCCGGATGCGGCTTGTACGGATCGACCGTGCGATGACAGGTCGGCCCGATCAGCATCTTGTGGTGATGCAACAGCACGCCGTTCTGCAGGACGGTCATGTAGGCCGGCCGGATCAGCTTGCCGTTCTCAAAACGCGGCGCGAGCCAGATAATGTCATACGCCTGCCACTCGCCCGGCTTGCGGCACGCGTTGACCAGCGGCGGCCATTGGCCATAGATGCCCCCGGTCGCGCCGTCAGCATAGGTCGGATTCTGATAGCAGTCCAGCACTTGGATTTCGTACGTGCCCATCAAGAAGACGCCGCTGTTGCCGCGCCCCTGGCTTTCGCCTTTAATGACGGTCGGCTCGGCCCACTCGACATGCAGTTGGCAATCGCCGAATTCCTGCACGGTTTGAATGTCGCCGGTGGACGGCACGACTTCCATGTACCCGTTTTCAAGTTTCCACTTGGCGGCGCCATCGCGCCCGCGCCAATTGGTCAGGTCTTTGCCGTCGAACAGCACAATCGCATCGGACGGCGCGCTGGCCGGCTTCTCCAGCGTGCAGGTCGTGCCGGGCGTGACGATCCGCGCTTGCGGCCGATTCCTGTCATGCACTTTCCAGGTTTGCCCTGGAATGATCGGGGTATCATCATACCCGGGTTTCTCTTCCGCCATAATTGAACTCCTCGTTAGTTACAGTGAATAGCGTCGCGGCCGCGGCAGTGTGCACGCATTCCGCGTGGCTAGTATAGCAGATTTATACAGCAATAACCAGCGATCCCACTGCGTGCGTGCATTTCTACCCGTAGCCGCCGCACGGCGTGCGGCGTGCGGCACATCACGCGGAACGCCGTTCCGCGGCTACCTGCAAATCCGTCAGCGAAAGTCACCCACGGACAGCCGGCGCGACGTCCAGCCAGTCGGGCCGAATCCGCGTCTGCATCTCCCAGGCATCCAGCAGCACCAGCGCGGCCATCGCCTCGACTACCGGCACGACGCGCGGCACAATGCACGGATCATGCCGGCCTTCCACGACTACCTCGCGGTTCTGCCCGTGTATGTCGATCGTGCGCTGTGGTTTCTCAATCGACGAGGTCGGCTTGATCGCGAGCCGAATCACAATCTCATTGCCGTTTGAAATGCCGCCGACAATCCCGCCGGCATTGTTCGAAACAAACGCGCCGTCCTGCATCGCATCGTTGTTCTCACTGCCGCACCGGCGTGCGGCCGCAAAGCCCGCGCCAATCTCGAAGCCCGTCGTCGCGCCGATCGACAGCAGCGCCGAAGCCAGCCGTGCATCCAGCTTGCCAAAGACTGGATCGCCCAGACCAGCCGGCACGCCGTTGATGCGCAGTTCGATAATCCCGCCGAGCGAGTCTTTGTCTGCCTTGGCCTTGAGGATTGCTGCCGTCATGGCTTGCGCGGCCACCGGGTCGGGACAGCGCACGGGATTGTGCTCGATCGCGCCAAGGTCGAAAGTCTGTGCGCGAATACCGCCGATCTCGAGCGCATAGGCACAGATCTGTACGCCGCGTGCGCGCAGGATTTGTTGGACGACTGCGCCGCCGGCCACGCGTCCGGCCGTTTCGCGCCCGGAGGAGCGCCCGCCGCCGCGATAATCGCGCAGGCCGTATTTTTTCCAAAAGGTGAAGTCGGCATGGCCGGGCCGAAACAGATCGCGCAGGCCTTCGTAGGCCGACGGCCGCTGGTCTTCACTCATCAAGATCATGCAAATCGGCGCGCCGGTCGCCGTGCCTTCGAAGACGCCTGACAATATCCGCACCTGGTCGCGCTCGTTGCGCGGCGTGCTCAGTTCACTCTGCCCCGGCCGGCGCCGGTCGAGCGCGTGCTGCAGTTCGTCGAGGTCAATCGGCGTGCCCGGCGCCACGCCGTCGAGCACGCAGCCAATCGCGACGCCGTGGCTTTCGCCAAAGGTCGTCACCCGGATCACGTCGCCAAACGTGTTCGGCGCGGTGCAGCGCACGGCGAATTCCGCGCCGAGTTTTTCAAGTACTTCGTCGAGTAGTTGCTCGATTGCGCCGCTGGTCACGTCCACCAATACGTCGGCATAGGGCAGCAGGACCTCCTGAATCATCGCCGCGCGGGCGACGAAGGTTTGCTGCGCATCGTCCTTGTCGACATAGGCCGGCAGGCCAATGCGCTGCACGCGCGACCACAGCACTGCTGGCGGCGCGGTCAGGACGATCAGCAGCGCATCGCGGCGCAGGGCCTGGCGTGCCTCCGGCTGCAGCAGCGTCGAGCCGCCTGTGGCAATGATGCACCAATCGCGCGCCGCCAGGGTCTCGGCTGCTTCACCTTCGAGCGCGCGAAACACGTCCGCGCCGCCGCGCGCGAAAATCTCCGCGCAATTCCAGCGCTGGCCGTGACGTGCGGCGTATAACTCCTCGACCAAGCTGTCGGTCTCGACCACCGGCAGGCCGAGGGCCACGCCCAGTTGCCGCGCCAGCGTGCTCTTGCCGGTCGCCTTCGCGCCGCTGATCACTAGTTTCATCGTTGTGCCACCGTTATATTTGTCATGGTGCATTGTACTCAATGCGGCCAAATCCGGCAAGCCGGCGCGGCCACCGGCCTAGAAGATTTTCTGTGGTTGACTTTTGATGTCGGTTGTGCTATAAATTTCCTATTAAGCACAGCGTTGTACTGTTTCTTCACCAAGCGACCATTGAAAAAGACCGGTGCCAGTAGTGCATGACCTGTGTTTGACAGCGAGCGACAGAGAAGAGCACAATATGACGTTGACGAAAAGACGATCATGAAGCTGCGCAAGTTATTGCAGAAGCTGCAAGCCGGTTCGAGGAATCTGCGCTTCTCTGATGTGGTTGCCTGTGCGTGCTCGGTTGGATTCCGACTTGATCGCGTCAACGGCAGCCATCACATTTTTGTGCACCCGTGTTGTGATCGGCTCATAAACCTTCAGGATGTGCACGGCAAAGCGAAGCCGTACCAAGTGAAGCAATTGCTTAACTTGATCGAATGCTATAATCTCAGCGAGGGAAAGCGTCCATGAAAGACTACCATATTAACGTCTTCTACAGCAAAGAAGATCAAGGCTATATCGCCGATATCCCCGACCTCGCGCATTGCTCGGCGTTTGGCGAGTCACCCACGGAAGCGCTGGCGCAAGTGCTGAAAGCTAAGGAGTCCTGGCTGCAGGCGGCGCGTAAACATAAGAAACCCATTCCGCGCCCCACGTACCGGCCGCTAATCTATCAAGCCGCATGAGGCATACCGGCAATGTCACAGCATTGTTGGGCGTGCTGACCGCTGTTGCCGGCTTGGCCATTCCGGAGTTGGGCAGCGTCGGCGCGCTGATGCTGGTCGGCGGCTTGGCCATGGCGCTGGCCGGTCGCTTGCTGCATGACCAGCGCAGTTGATGCAGAATGCAGGATGAAGTTTGGTACTGGCACCGCGTCTCAAAGAGCCGAGTTGGAGCCCGGCGATCCCAAGTAGATACGGCACCGCATTTCTCCAAATTCGTTCGTTGCGAAAAATTACCTGCAAAACCAAGCGCCGGCGCACGGTTGACAGCCGGCCGGTGCTTCGCTATACTCCTTCGCGGTATCATGGCGAGCGCGCTACCGTGGCTCGCGCCGTCAGCCGTATTTTAATCTAGCGAAGGTACATGCCATGCTTGGATGCCATCTTGGTCGTTGTTTTCAAGTAACGGTTGCCGGCGGTTCATATCAGGAAGGCCTGACAACCATGCTGCAAGGCGTGCCGCCCGGGCTGCTGCTCAGCGAGCAGGAAATCTACGGTGACCTGCTGTTGCGCAAGCCCGGCACCGACGAGCTCTCCTCGCCGCGCAAAGAACCCGATCTGCCGGTCATCTACACTGGCACGAATGTCGATGAAACCGTCCCCGGCGCGCAGAACAAATATCACACCAACGGCACGCCGCTCACCATTCTCATTCCGAATCTCGACCGGCACCTGATTCATGTCCAGCAATATCAGGACACCAATCGCACGCCACGCCCGGGCCACGCCTCGTACGCCTCGTTCATCAAATACGGTCCGGATGACGACGCCATTGGCGCCGGGTTTTTCAGCGGGCGCTACAGTGCCACAATTGTCGCCGCCGGCTCGGTCGCGCGCAAAATCCTGCGCGCCTGCGGCATCGAGGTCTTTGCCTATGTCAAGGAATTGGCCGGCGTCCGCGCCGGCGAAATTGCCCACGCGACCGCGCTCGCGCAAACCAACGCCTATCGCACGATGCGTTGTGCCACCGATCCGTTTTACCAGTCGCTGTACGTCAAAGGCCGGCTGACGCCCGCCATGCGCTTTCTGCAGAAGATGCAGGTGCTGGCGGAAGTCGAAAATGAAATTGACGACATTCGCGCCTTGGCGTCGAAACTGACGACGGCGCAAATCCGCGAGCGCTACGGCGTGCATCCGGTCGTCAATTGCCCCGACGCCGACGCGGCCCAAGCGATGCTCGAGGCCTGCACCCGCGTCACGCGCACGGGCGATTCGTCCGGCGGTGTGGTTGAGGTGATTGCCTTGGGCGTGCCGACCGGGCTGGGCGAGCCGGTCTTCGAAAAGCTCGACGCCGAACTCGGGCGCATGCTCGGCATTGGCGCGGTCAAAGGCGTGGAAGTCGGCGCCGGTTTTGCCGTCAAGGACATGACCGGCAGCCAGACCAACGATGAGATACGCGCCGCCAATGGCAAGGTCGAATTCCTGGCCAACAATGCCGGCGGCATCACCGGCGGCTTGGCCACTGGCCAGCCCATCATTGTGCGCCTGGCGGTCAAGCCCACGCCGACGATCGACAAACCGCAGCGCACGATTGACAAGTACACGCTTGCCAACACGCAGCTGGCGGCGATCACGCGCCGCGATCCGACCATTGTCAGCCGCATCTGGCCGGTGGCCGAAAGTTACACCGCGCTGGTTTTGCTTGATCAATTGATTATGCACCACGGCTATCAAGCGCTGCGCACGGCGGTGGCCGCTGGTGCGGCGGTGTAGGTCAGTTTCGGGTTTCAGGTTTCAGGTTTCAGGTGGCAGAAAGAAGCGAGATCAGTATTCGGTGATCGGCTGCCGCAGCCGGTCGCGCTCACATTTAAGAATCGGGGCATAGAAGCCCCTCTCGCATTCAAGAAGGCGGCTCTCTCGCCGGTATTGGCTTCTCATTGGCTCTTTTCCTCTTTGTCAAACGCCTGCTGCTGCGCTGTTGATTGCGGTGTCGCCCCAGCTATCTGCATCGCAATATCTTGTGAATGGCATGGAAAATGTCCGCAACATCTTGACAAACCGCGCTTGACATCCCACCCCGTTTTTGCTATCGTATTTGCCTTATGGCGCCGGCCTGTGCGCGCCGCGATTTTTTGGCCGCGAAATTACACGGCTTGACTTGTGAAAAGATTTTCGCGTGACCCTTGGTTCTCGCTTTGAATGTAACAGAGGTACTTGACATGCACGACCCGATTGCCCACGAAATATGGGACATGAAATATCGTTATAAGAACGAAGACGGGTCGCCCATTGATCAGACAATTGAGGACACTTGGCGGCGCGTCGCGTACGCCGTCGCCATGCCGGAGCGCGACCACCGCTTCTGGGAAGACAAGTTTTTCTCCGTCTTGCAAGGCTACAAGTTCCTGCCGGCCGGCCGCATTCTGGCCAACGCCGGCACCAGTCGCAAGAAAGTGACCATGTTCAATTGCTACGTGATGGGCACAATCGAAGACTCGATGGAGGGCATTTTCGGCACCGTCACCGAAGCGGCCTTGACCCAAAAACAGGGTGGCGGCGTCGGCTTTGATTTCTCGACCATCCGCCCGCGCGGCGATTACATCCGCGGCGTCGAGTCGCAGGCCTCCGGCCCGGTCAGCTTTATGCAGGTCTTCGACGCCACCTGCCGCACGGTCATGAGCGCCGGCCAGCGCCGCGGCGCGCAGATGGCGGTGCTCTCGATTTCGCATCCCGACGTCGAGCAGTTCATCACCGCCAAGCGCGGCAATGCCGCCCTGCAAATGTTCAACATGTCGGTCGCCGTCACCGACGCCTTCATGGAAGCCGTCAAGGAAGATAAGAATTGGGACTTGACCTTCGCCGGCAAAATTTACAAGACCGTCCGCGCCCGCGACTTGTTCGACACCATCATGCGCTCGACCTACGATTTCGCCGAGCCCGGCTTCATCTTGATTGATCACATCAACCAGAACAACAATCTCTGGTACTGCGAACACATTTGCGCGACCAATCCCTGCGGCGAGCAACCGTTGCCGCCCTACGGTGCCTGCCTGCTCGGCTCGATCAACCTGACCCAATTTGTCCGCAATCCCTTCAACGAACACGCCGAGATTGATTACAACGGCATTGCCGACACCGTCCGCATTGCCGTGCGCCTGCTCGACAACGTCATCGAAATCTCCAACTTCCCGCTCGAAAAACAACTCGAAGAAGCCGCCAACAAGCGCCGCATGGGCCTCGGCATCACCGGCTTGGCCAACGCACTCTGCATGCTGCGCACCCGCTACGGCTCACCCGCCTCGCTCGAGATCGCCGAGCAGATCATGCGCACCATCCGTGACACCGCCTATGATGCCTCGGTTGACCTGGCGATGGAGAAGGGCGCCTTCCCGCTGCTCGACCGCGAACGCTATCTGCAGGGCGAATTTGTCAAACAACTGCCCGAGGAGCTGCGCGCCCGTATTCGCGAGCACGGCATCCGCAATTCGCACCTGATCTCGATCGCGCCGACCGGCACCATCTCGCTCTTCGCCGGCAATATTTCCAGCGGCCTCGAACCGGTCTTCGCCCTGACCTACACGCGCCGCGTGCGCGTCGGCCATGGCGACCAGTACGAGGAGCACACGGTCGAGGACTACGCCTATCGCCTGCAGCGCCACCTCACCGCGCGCGACGGCACCCTGCCGGAGTATTTTGTGACTACCGACCAGATCGCGCCGCGCGCGCATGTGGATGTCCAAGCCCGCCTCCAAAAATACGTGGACAGCTCGATCTCGAAGACGATTAATGTCCCGCGCGATCTGCCCTTTGATACCTTCAAGGAGATCTACTCGTACGCCTACGAACAGGGCTGCAAGGGCTGCACGACCTTTCGCCCGAACGACCATGTCGTCGGCATCCTGCAACGCGACGACGACAAGAAAAAAGAAACCAAAGACGAGGAAAAGCTCGCCACCGACGAACTGGACATCGTGCCCAGCCGCCCGGTCTTTCTGCAAGGCACCACCTATAAAATCAAGACCCCGCTCAGCAAACAAGCGCTCTACATCACGATCAACGACATCACTGAAGGCGGCTGCCGCCGCCCCTTCGAGATTTTCATCAACAGCAAGAACCTGCAGCATTTTAGTTGGATTGTCGCCATGACGCGCCTGATCTCGGCCGTCTTCCGCCGCACCGGCGATCCGGCCTTCCTGGTTGAAGAATTGAAATCCATTTTTGATCCGAACGGCGGCTACTTCCGCAATGGCCGCTACATTCCCTCGCTGGTGGCCGAAATCGGCGATGTGATCGAGCAACACCTCGTCACGATTGGCCTGATGGAAGAGCCGCAGCGCAAGGCGGCCGATGCCGTCGCCGTCCACATGCATGGTGACGGGTCGCAGCCGCGGGGCAGCACCGAGAGCATGGGCGTGCACATGGATGACGCCCAACAGAACTCGCCTTTCATGATCTGCCCGCACTGCAGCGAGCGCAGCATGTTCTACGAGGAAAACTGCTGCAAGTGCTACTCATGCGGCTACAGCAAGTGCGCCTGACCCGCGCGCGCCGCGCAGCTGTTTTAGGTGTTAGGTGTTAGGTTGCTGCCGAACACCGACGTGCCGACACACTGACTACCACGTACCGGATACCGCGCACGGGGCCGTTGGCCTTATTGATTCTTGATGGTGGTCTTCTTGTCAATCTTGGTTTGGAAGTCGCACGGCAGAGTACAAATCGAATTGACCATGTTGACATCGTTGCTGCCACCATTCCACGTCAGATAGACATCGTAGCTCTTGGTGATCACCCCAGCGGTGTCCACATTGGCGGCATCAAACATGGCGGCAGTCGCGGAACGCTTGTCCTTGACCATAAGAGCCAGGAGGCCGTTCTTGAGTGTGAGCATGACCTTGTAGTTGTCCTTGGTCACTGTGTTCTTCATGGTCCAGGTTCTCTTCTTGCTGGTGCCCTTCATGGTCCAGACATTGTCGCCATCTGTTCCCGGCGCCTGCACAACCCAAATGCTGCCATTGAACGTCAAAAAGGCCATCGCGTTATGCAGTTGCAGGAGGTCCGTTATGCCGGCGGGCGTGCTGGCCTTGAGCAAGAAGGAGCCGCGGCCAACGGGCGGACGGCTGCCGCCGGCTTTCCAGTTGATGGAGCCCGTCATTTTGCTGACGGTCAAGGAGGTCCCCATGGTGGCGTTGTCAGTACCGGGACTGGCGTTGGCGGCGAGGAAGGAGCCGGCCAGGACGGCCAGCACGAGTGCGGTACAGACAAGATTTTTCATGGTGTGGCGCAGATCGGCGGTGACAGGAAACTACAGAAATACTCTCGAACGCATGGCAAAAGCTTATCATGTTTCCAGTTACTAATGAATGCGCTTTCTACTTTGCAGCGTCCTTGTAGCCGCCCGCGGTGAGGGCGGCTTCTGCAGCCGCGGTCAGCGCCCGCGGCCACAATTGGCATGACACCTAGTTAGCGCATTCATTAGTACAAGTCAAGAGATTCTCGCGCAGCGCGATGATCTAACGGCGGGCAGGGGCTGCGTGGCGATGCAATTGCGGACAGTCAGTGCAGCAACGGCGGGCAGGGCCCGCCTCCCATCTGCAATCGCGGCACGGCAATCGTTTACACGCAGCCGTTGCTGGCGCATAGGTGTGTCACGCCGTCAGCGCTGCATTTTCGACCTTGATCATTGCGCGTTTGCCTATTTTCCCTGTTTTTTGCTATAATCCAGAATGTTACGCATCCGTCCTCGTAGCTCAGACGGATAGAGCGACGGTTTCCTAAACCGTAGGTCGCCGGTTCGACTCCGGCCGAGGATACCATTCGCGGCCAGCCGCCGGGGATATGTGCGGTGATGCGTGGCGTTGGAATGCGCTGAATGATTGATCTGCATACCCATACGTTTCTTAGTGATGGCGAGCTGGGCGTGGCCGAATTGGTGCGGCGCGCCGAGGTGGCTGGTTATTGCGTGCTGGGTGTGAGCGACCACGCCGACAGCGCCAATCTTGATGTGCTGGTGCCGCAGTTGTGCCTGGCGGCGCGTGAACTCTCGGCCGTGCTGCCGATCAAGGTGCTGGCCGGCGTCGAATTGACGCATGTGCCGCCCGCATTGATCGCCACGCTGGTGGCGCGTGCGCGCGGGCTGGGCGCCACCTATGTCGCGGTGCATGGCGAGACGATTGTCGAGCCGACCGCGGCCGGTACAAATCGCGCGGCGATCGAGGCCGGCGTCGAGTTTCTGGCGCATCCCGGCTTGATCTCGAAAGCCGATGCGGCGCGCGCGGCCGAACGCGGCGTGTATCTGGAGATCACCACGCGCCGCGGGCACGCCTATGCCAACGGGCACGTGCTGCACATGGCGCGCGCGACCGGCGCCCGCCTGATTTTGAACAATGACGCCCACGCGCCCGGCGATTTGGTCGTGCGCGCGATGGCCGAAAAGATTGCGGCCGGCGCCGGCATGACGCCGGCCGAGATAGCCGCCTGTTTTGAGAATTCACGCCGGTTGGCGGATGTGCTGCTCGAACGCGTGCTGGCGCGCGTCCAGTGCGCCGCGCCAGTCGGCGGTGATGCTAACCCATGAGCTAATGTATGACGACACCACATCGAGACATGCTGAAACACGATCCCATCGCCGAGGCGATTGTCGCCTCGGTATCCCGCGTCCAACACAACTGGCGCAAGTACGTGCCGTTCGCGCTGGTGGCGGTGCTGGCACTGGGCGTGGCGTGGTATGTCTACAGCAGTCGCACGAACGAACCACTGAAAGCCAGCATGGCCCTGGCCAATGCCCGCACGGCGGAAGCGCTCGAAGCCGTCGCGCGCACCTATCCGAACACGTATGCCGGTCCGGCGGCCCTGGCGCAACTGGGCGCGTTGGCGCTGCAACAGACCAATTACGCCCAGGCCTATGGCTATTTCCAGCGCCTGGTCAGCAGCGCGCCGCAGAATTACCTGGTGCCGGCGGCGCAATTGGCGATGGTGAAATGCCGGGTGGCGCAAGCCAACGAGGCCCTTGTGCCGCAGGACAAGCAGCAATACTATGCGGAGGCCGAGCAACTGCTGCGGCGCGAATTGCTGTACAATCGGGATCATTACGCCGCGCCGCTCGCGCAGCTCGAGCTGGTGCGCATTTTGTACGCCACGGGCCGTCCGCAGGAGGCCTGGCAGGAACTGGAACTGTGGCAGCGCGAGATTGGCCAGAACTATATGGCCAGCATGGCCGATGGTTTGCGCGAAACACTGATGCGCATGACCGGCGCCGCCACCAACATGATGGCGCAGCAAGCGGCCCAAGAAGCGGCCCAAGCAGCGGCGCAGCAAGCAGCGCAGCAAGCGCCGCCACCAATGCTCCCACACGCGCCACAACCCGCGCAGGATGCCCATGCACTTCCGTCGAACTAATTTCATGTGGCGCCCGTGGTGCCTGCTGCTGTGCAGCATGTGTGCGGGCCTGCTCTTCGCCGCGGATGACCCGGCGGTTATCGGCGCGCGCGACATTTTCCGCCAGGGGCTGACGGCCTACCAGCAGCAGAATTACAAGCTGGCGCTCAAGCTGCTGCGCACGATGCAGGACCAGTATCCGAGCTCGCCCTATGCCGTGCGCGGCCTCGAGTACATCGCCCAGTGTGAGAACCAGTTGGGCGATCCCTACGCCGCCTTCGAGGCCTATCAGAAAATTTGGGATGACCACAAGGATTTCGCCAAGTTGCCGGCCATCACGCGCAATCAGATGATGATCGGCAACCACTATCTGAACGTCAAGCAATACAAAGAGGCCATTGAGATTTACCGCAAGATTCTTGACAATGCGCCGCACAGTGACGTGGCGGCCGCGGCCCAATATTCACTGGCGCAGGCGCATATTGGCGATGACGACTATGAACCCGCCAAGATCGAGTTGGAAAAGCTAATCAAGAATTACCCGACCTCGCAACTGGTGGATGACGCGGCCTTTCAAGTGGGCTACGTCGAGTATCTGCAATCCGCGGATGCGGCCTATGATCAGCAGCCGACCGCCAATGCGATCGCCGCCTTTCGGCGTTTTGTCAGCAATTTTCCCTCGTCGCCCAAGGTGGCGGAGGCCCAGCGCTACATTCGCGAACTGCGCGGCCGGCGGGCGGATTCGTTGCTGAAGCAAGCCGATTTTTATGAGAATATTCGCGCCACAAAATCGGCCGAGATCGTCTATCGCGAGGTGATTGAGCAATATCCCGACACCAGTTATGCCGACCAGGCGCGCGCGCGGTTGAACCAATTGAGCAGCACGCCGCCCAGCGCGGCAGACGCCGCACGTGACCGCAGCCAGGCCCAGACGCTGCGCAGCGATGTCAGCGCCGCGCGCACACTTGACACGCCGGCGCCGAGCCCCGCCAGCGCGACCAAGCCCGATGCCAACGCGGCCGTGAAACGTCAGGCCAGCGCCCAGCGCATTGCGCAGTTGCAGCAGGACCCCAAGTCCCGCGCGCAACTGCGGGATCAGATGAAAAGCGCGTATGTGAAAGAATTGAAGGACACGCGCGCCACACGCGACGCCTGGCAAAAAAACCGGTTGACCATGCTCGATCGCTCGCGCCAAAAAGCGGATGCGTTGTTGAACGCCGCGCCGCAAGGATCCGCGCCATCGCCCGCGGGCACAACTGCATCTGCACCGGCCGCCACGCCGGCCGCCACGGCCGCGCCGCGCAACGTCACCGTGTCTGATGCCCTTGTGCCACCGCGCACTGCGGCCGCAGCCACGCCCGCCGCACCACGCACCACGGCCGCAGCCGCATCCGCCGCACCACGCACCGCCGCGAAACCCTTGGCGGGCTTGTCACTCTCGGATGCGGTGCCCGGCGCCGAGATCGAGCCGGCCACGGCGCCCAGCGTGGCCGCCAGTGATGCCGAGAAGCTGCTGGAGGGCATGGGCTTTGACCGCGAGGAGATCGCGGAAACAGCCGAGCCCGCGGCACCCGCGCTTGCCATGGCCGGCACACCGCCCACGCCCGCCAACGAGTCTGACGCTGCAACGGCACCTCGCAGTGCGGCTGACACGCAGACACAGACCGATGCCATGGACGCGCAGCGCGTGGATGAGCAAGCGCACGCCGCGGACGTGCGCCAGAATATCGAGGTTGCCCGCCAGCAGACCGACGAGGGCAAAGCGACGGTACGCCGCCTTGATGTTGATGGCCGCGTGCGACGCGCCAAGCTGGATGACGAAACCCAAACGACTAGTACCAACACAAGTTACAACACCGATGCCTTGAGTCGTGAATACGCCGGCATATACTATTTGTTCATGCGTGGGGATGCCCTGATGGAACAGGGCTCGCTGAGTGAAGCTAAGAAATATTACAGTGACGCGCTGGATCGCCTGCTGGCGCTGAAGGAAAAGGCGCCGGATTGGGAGAAGAACGATATCGTAGAGTACCGGATTGATCATTGCCGCAAGCAATTGCGCACTATTCCCTAAGGATGGGGCACCGTCATGAAGATGCTTGATCACGTCCTGCAGATCTGGGTCGCCGGCGCAACGCTGTTGCTGCTGGCGGGCTGTCAGACGACTGTGCAGGAGGGCGAGAAGCCGCTCAAGAAAGACGTCAGTATTTTGGGCTATACCCTGGGCTCGCCCAAGCGCCACGACGACTTGCATAAGCTGTACATTCCGCGCGCGACGGTGCTGGCGCGCGAGCCGCATTTGCAGACGGAATTTGTCAATGTGCTGATCAGCGAGTTTACCAAGGAACAGACGTTCGAGATCGTCCCGCGCGCCGAGGAGGCCGACGGCACGCTCAAGACCACGATCACCGAGATCAAGATGAACTCGATTCAATACGTGGACAGCAAGACCGATCGGATCTCGGCCAGCACGCCGACGGCGTGGCGTGTGTGGGTCCACGCCGATGTGGTGTTGACGGACAATCGCACCGGCGAGGAAGCCTGGCGCGCCAACAACCTGATCGGCACCTATGATTTTAATCCGGTGGCTGATTTTACCGAGGTCCGGCGCGAGGCCATTTTGCAGGCCTGTGGCGACCTTTCCAAGGAAATTTGTGACAGCATCAGCGAGCCGTGGTAAGACTGCGGGCGTTATGCTATACTACTAATTCACTGGTGATACAACCGAGTAAGGAGACAGACGATTATGGCACGTGTTTGTACAGTATGCGGCAAGAAACCGGTCGCCGGCAAGACGATCGTACGGCATGGCATCCCCAAGAAGAAAGGCGGCATCGGCCTGCACACGACCGGGATTACCGCGCGCGTGTTCATGCCCAATCTGCAGCGGGTGCGCGTCCGCCAAGCCAACGGCGAAGTACTGCATCAACGCGTCTGCGCGCGTTGCTTGCGCGCGGGTAAAATCACCAAGGCGTAAGGCCGCGGCTGCCGTGGGCAGCCCGCCTGCGCCGCGCGCTCGACGCCGGTATGCACGCACGCACCGCTGTTTTTCTGGATTTGTTCGGCACCCTGCTTGAGGATCATGGCATCCTCGACCAGCTCAAAGAGATCAAGTTCAAGCCGGGTGTGTGGCATGCCGTCAAGCGGCTCGAGCAGTCCCACTATCTGGTGTTCATTACGGCCTGCCGCGCCGGTGTGCCGCTGCCCGATCTCCAGTATCAGCAGGCTTTGCGCGCGCATGTCTGCACCGTGCTGGCCGAGCACGGCATCCCGCCCGCTTCGATTCATTTTATCGTCCCGCCCGGCCAGCCCGGTGATGCGATTCAGCCGCTGGCGCCCGAAATTATCACCACGGTGGCCCGTGAGCACAATCTTGATCTGCGCCACAGTGCCATCGTCGGCGACTTGATGTGTGATGTGCAGATCGGGCATCAGCTCGGCATGCGCACCGTGCTGATTTGCTCGCCCGACGACGCACCCGGCTTTGAAGACCAAGACTGGTGTGAACCGCATCACGTGGTCGAGACGTTGCAGGAAGCGGTCGAGTGCTTGCGCACTCCGCGTCACGCACCCCCGCACGGCTGACGTCGTTGCAGTTTTGCTGCATTCCAAATTCTGTCGTCGCGGCAGAATTTCCTAATTGACAAAACCCAAACACCCATGGTCATCGCTCTCATTCCCGCCCGCATGGCATCTGTCCGCTTCCCCGGCAAACCGCTGGCCATGCTGGCCGGCCGGCCGGTCATTCAGCACGTCTACCGCGCCGTGCAGGCCGTGCGCGGCATTGCCCAGGTGTATGTCGCCACTGATGACGCCCGGATTGCCGACGTCGTGCGCGACTTCGGCGGCCAAGCGGTTATGACGCGCGCCAATCATCCCTCCGGCACGGATCGCATTCTTGAGGCGCTGCACACGGTGGATCCGGCCAATACGGCGCGCTTTGTGGTCAATGTGCAAGGCGATGAGCCGCTGATCCGGCCGGCGTATGTCGCGCGTTGCCTGGCCGCGTTGCGTGCCGCGACGGATGGCGATTGGGCCACCTTGATCTATCCGTTGCCGCCGGCACACGACGCCCAGAATCCGAACCTGGTCAAGGTTGTCTGCGATGCCGCCGGTGGCGCGCTGTATTTCTCCCGTGCGGCAATCCCGTTTGAGCGTGACGGGGTCGGGCCCGCCCGTCGTTTCGGGCATATCGGCCTGTATGTATATCGCACCGCTGCCTTGCATCGTTTTGCCGCGCTGGCGCCGACGCCGCTCGAGCAAACCGAGAAACTCGAACAACTGCGCGCGCTCGAAGCCGGCATGCGCATTGTCTGCGTCGAAGTGCCGCGCGCGTTTCCCGGGATTGATACGCCGGCCGACTTGGCGCAGGCCGAGGCGCTGCTGGCGGCCGACCCCTCCCTGTCAAATCTCACATCTCAAATTTGAAATCTCACATCTCAAATCTTTGATGCACGCACTCCGCACTCTAACAACCCTCTTCGCGTTGCTGGTGCTGGTGTCCGCCCGCTGCGCGTGCGCCGCGGACGTCAGCGCGACCAACGATCCGGTGCTGGCATTGATCACCCAGGCCGAGTTGCTGGGTACCCGCAATTATGACAGCGCCGCCCTCGCCTGCCTGCTCGCGGCGGTGACCAATCATCCGGACGCCGAACTCGCCATTCGCAGTGTCAGCGACTTGTATCAATCGCGCGAGGACAAGCTGCGCATAACCAATTGCTTCACGGCGGCGTTGCGGACAGTGCCGAAGCAGCGGGCCTTGCTGTGCTATTACCTGGCACACCTGCTGGCCGAGTTGGGCGCGTTGGATGCCGCGCACGCGTATGCCTTTGCCCGCGCGCCATTGACCAATTGGCTGGTGGTCGGCGGATTTGAAAACGCCGAGCGGAGCGGCTTGCGCACCGCCTTTGGCCCGGAGGAAAATCTGCGCCGCGACGCCAGCTACGACGGCAAGCAATGGCCTGTGCGCTGGCGCCCGGCCTGGCCACTGCATCGCAACGGCGGCGTCAGTCTCAACCTGGTACAACCGGATAAATGGATCACCGTCTATCTGCGCACCGGCGTGCTGGCGCCGTGCCCCACCAATGTCATGCTGTGCGTTTCGTTCGACGGCGCCTTCCGCTGCTGGCTGAACGGCCGCGGCGCTGCCGAGACGACCAAGTATCCAGACCGGGTGCCCGACATGCAATTTATTCCGGTCACACTTGCCGCCGGCACCAATCTGCTGGTCTTCAAGCTCTGCATGGAAGCCAACGACACGCTCTTCACCTGCCGGCTCGCCACCCGCGCCAACGATATCATCGCCTGGCCCAACATTCAGCCCGACGATGGCAGCGTGGCGATGAGCTGCGCCCCATGCTACGCCTGGCGCGTGCCGTCACCCTCACTTGGCGCGCAACACTGGCGCAATGTCTGGCGCCGGCAGAAAGACAATGTGCCGGCCGGTTTGATGCTGGCGCGTTATTACCAGGCGCTTGAACGCACCGATGCGGCGATTGCCACCTACGAGCACGTGCGCGAGCACACGCCGTTGCCCGGCCATGATCTTCTGACGCTGGGCAACTGCTACCTGCGCAATGACAGCGACTCGCAAGCCATCGCGATGTTTCGCGACGCCCTGCGCCAAGATCCGCAGGCCAATGCCGCGCGGGTTGCGATCGGCGCGCACTATATGCAGCGGGGCATGTTCGAGCTCGCCCTGCCGTTCCTGCAGGAGGCCCTGGCAGTCTACCCCGACGACCCGGGCGCGCGCATTGCCTTGATCCAGTTGTATAGCGCGCGCGACTGGCATGAAGACGCCTACAAACTCGCGCGCGAAACCAGCGCAGTGCATCCCAGCTTGCCGGATGCCTGCCGCGCCCTGGCAGATGTCGCCGAGCAACGCGATTATGATCAGGAACAAACGGCGGCCTTGCAGGCCGAGTTGCGCACCCGGGCGACCTCGTTTGCCGCCCAACAAAACTTGGTGCGGCTCGCCCTTCGCCATGACGACATGGCCGCCGTGCACGCCACCCTCGATCAGTTGGAACAGTATTATCCGCACGACCCGGATGTCACGCTGATGCGACTGCAGGCGTTGCTGCGCACACGCGATCTGACCAATGGCTTTGTCACCGTGCAGCGCGCGTTGCGGCGCTTTCCCGATCATGGCGGGTTCTACAAATTCCTTGGCGACCTGTATGCCATCGCCGGCGCGGTCTCCAATGCCGTCGCGGCCTATCAAACGTGTCTAGTCTATCAACCCGACTTTCTGTGGCTGCGGCGCTATGTTGATTTCCTGCAAGGCAAGAGCCACGCCTTCTTCGCCCAGCATGAATACAGCGAACAGGCCATTCGCGCGATGATTGTGCGCGCCCTGCGCCGGCGCGTCAAAGATCCGACCGTGCTGACCGAAATGGTGCTGCGCCAGTCCTTGATTCAATTGTATGCCGACGGCTCGTCCCGGCAGCAGTTTCATGTCGTGCAACGCGTCTTGCAGCCGCGCGGCGTGCAGTTGGCGTCGAGTGTCGCGCTGCCGCGCTGCGAGGTGCAACGCGCCGTCACCCACAAAGCCGATGGCCGCATTCTGGAAAGCACCCATTTGACCGACACCCAAATCGAATTCCCGGATGTCCAGGTCGGCGACTTGGTCGAGTACAAATATGTGATCAATCGCTATGGCGGCAGTTGGCTCGACGAGCATTTCTACACGCTGCACTCGTTCGCGCGCAGCCAGACCTTGATGACGCGCGCCGAACTCGTCATGGCCATCACCTCGAATCGCACGTTGACGTTCGTCACCACCAGCCCCGCGATTAACCACCGCGTGGTGCCCGCGTATGGCGGCGTGGTGCACACCTGGTTCTGCACCAATCTGCCGGCCTACATCGCCGAACCGCTCAGCCCGCCCATGCTCGACTGCGCGCGCGTGCTGGCGCTCTCGACCATGACCAACTGGCTGATGATTGCGCAATGGCAGCAGGCGATGGAAGCCGATGTCATGCGCGGCGACCAGGACGTGCGCCGCTTGGCGCGCAGCATCACCGCCGGGGTTACCACGCCGGTCGCGCGCATTGCCGCGGTCTTTCGTTATATCACGCAGAATTTCCGCTACACCCAAATGTATGAGAATGACATCGCCGGAATCAAACCCCATCCAATCCCGGATATTTTGGCCAACCGCTGCGGCGACTGCAAAGATCTGTCGCTGCTGATGCGCGAATTGTTGCGCGCGCTCGAGATCGACGCCCACACTGCGCTGGTGCGCACCGCCGACCGTGGCCGCTTGTTTCAGGCCGTGCCGGCCCCGGATGTGTTCAACCATGCGCTGGTCTACATCCCGTCGCTGAACCTGTTTTGCGACCCGACCTTTCGGCTGGGCGAGTATGATTTGCTGCCAGGCATCTGCCAGGATGTCGCCGCCTTCGTGTTGAGCAATGGCGTCGGGCACTTTGTTCGCACGCCCTTGCTGCCGCCGGAAGATTGCCGCTCGCAGGTGACGTTCAACGGCGCCTTGATGGCCGACGGGCGCTTCACCGGCACACTCGTCGCAACCTATGCGCGCCTGGAAGCGGCTGGCGCGCGCCACGCCCTTGAACAACTCGACAAGCACGAGCGCATCGCCAGTTACCTGCTCTCGCAGATTGACCCGGGCGCGCGGCTGACCAGCTTTGCGGTGCAGCATGCGCACGTGACTAATGCGCCGCTCGCCGTCGTCGTCGCCTTTGATGCGCCGCGCTTCGCCCAGCGCGCCGACCACTTAATGACGCTCAATTTGCCGCTGCCGCTCAAAACTGACGCGCTGCTCGGTGGTCTCGAAACGCGGCGCTATCCCTTGCGCTTGGACACCCTCCAAACCGATCAGCGCAGCTACACGCTTGCGTTTCCTGACCGCATGCGCGCAACCGTGCCGATCACCAACCGGGTTGTGCAGACGCGCTTTGGCTCGTTTGCGCTGCAAGCCACTGTGACCGGCGCGGTAGTACAGGCCGCGTGGCAACTGCGCTTGACCCAACGCGAGATTCCACCGCAGCAGTACCGCGCCTTCCGCCGCTTCCTCGGCCAGTGCGCCGAAGCCGCCGGCCAGACGCTCTCCTTCACCATGCCTGCCGACGCCGCGCCCGCGGCCGTGATCGGTGATCAGTGATCGGCTGCTTGGAGTCCCGCCATCGGCGGGATGATCAGTGATCAGTGGGGGGGACGAGATCCGAGGACCGATGACGAGGTCCGGTTCAACGACTCACCACTTGACTACTCACGCTTCACAATCCCCTGAACGCTGAAACGCTGAAACGCTGAACGCAAAAGTGAAAAACGCGGAATCTGCGCTGACTTCATCGTTCAGCGTTATGACTCCAAACTTCTCTCCTGAACGCTGAACGCTGAGACCTTAACCCTGGACCCGACCGCGCGGGCTGAATATCCAATATCGAACACTCAATGTCCAATATCCAAGGCCAGAGGCCCGGGGACGAGGTCCGTTTTTCAACTTTGAGCGTTAAACTTTCAGCTTTGAACCCCTTCCGCACAGGGACCTGAAACCTGAAACCTGAAACCTGAAACCTTACACCTTACACCTTACACCTTACACCTTAAAATTTAAACCTAAACCACATGCGCAGCATGCGCGGCACGGGGGCCGCTCCCACTGTGCTCCCCTGCCGCCCTTGCGTTTGTTGCCGCAATTTGTGATACTAGACGTGTATGGGACCACACATGACAACACGAGCGAATGTCCGCCGGCTGGCGGTAGTGGGCGTGCTGCTGCTCAGTGCCTGCGGCCCTACACCGTCGGCGTCGCCGGCGCTGCCGCCCGCCGCGCGTGCCGCGCGCGTGCGCACGGCACGGGTGCCACACCCCATCGCGGCGGCGCCCGTCACCGGTGGCTGGATTACCGTCACGGCAACCAATGTCGCCGGCGCGCCGTGTGGACCCCTCCGCGCCTGGCGGCGATGCGCGGATGCGAAACTCGACGCGGTCGCACCCATGCGGCTGCAGGCAGCCGGCGATCTGCAGCGCGTGTCCGATGCACTCGATGTGGGCATCTATCATTTCTACTTCAAAGCGCCCGGCCATGTCCTGGCCCGCGAATATGATGCCATTTGGCAAGGACAGACGACGACGCTTGCCGCCGTGTTTGAACCGATTGGCACCAATGTGCGGGTGATCACGGGGGTTGTGCTGGATGCCATGACGCGCCAGCCGCTGGCCGGCGTCGCGCTGCGAGATACCTCCACAAGAGCTTTCTATGCCGTCACCGAATGGACGCCCGTCACTGATACCGCCGGCACCTTTCGCGTCATGCTCGGTGATGACCAGCTCACCCTGCGCTTCACGCATGCCGGGTATCTGGCGGGCGCGGCTCTGTTTCCTGCACGGCAAGGAATGACCAATGTGATTGTCTGCTTGTCGCCGCCCGCCCGGTTGCGCATCACGGCGCGGCACGCCGACGGCACGCCGGTGTCCAACGCGACCGCCGTCGTCTTTGGCGCGATGCGCAGGGCGGTGGAAATGCGCAACGGCAGCGTTGTCTTCAGCAATGTGCCGGCCGGCGTGGCGCTCCGCTTTGTCCTGCAGCGCCACGATCGCTGTCTGATTGGCGGCACCGTTGCCCCGCTCGCGCCGCATTCAAGCACCAACGTCATGGTGCAGTTGCAGCGCCCGGGCCGCCTGGTCTTGCGCTTTAGCGAACCAATTTTTTCCAATGCGTTTGGCACATCCGTCTGTGTCGAGTGCCGCGAACTCGTTACCAACAGGCCACCCGGCAGTTTTGACAGCCGTGACTTTGTCGCGCAGGCTGACACCTGGGTGATGGCCGATCTGTCGCCGGCCACCTATCTTGTGCGCCTCCACGGCACCAATACCGTCGAACTCTCCACGAATGTCGTCATCTGCAGCGAAGGCGACACCATCCTGGATCTGTGCGCCGGCGCCAACAGTCTCGGGGTCATCGCGGGCAGTGTGGATGACGGCACCGCCGCGCCAGTAACATTTTCTGTGCGGGCAGTGTGTGCCGACACGCCGCATATCGTCACCACGGTTGATGTTGATGACACCAATGTGTTCAGCGTGGCGGGTCTTGATCTGCGACACACCTATAACGTGCGGGTCAGCGCCGTCGTTGGGTTTTCGATCACCAACGTGGTCGTTGCCGATGTGCGCCCCAACAGCGCGGCGCTGCGCATTGTCTTGGACCGCGCCTATGTCGTGCGCGGCACGGTGGTGGACCAGCACGGCGTGCCGGTCAAACTCACGACCGACAACTGGGGGCTGTCGCTGCTACACGCAGAGCCAAACGGGCGCTTTGTCTATGGCCCCGTGCCCGCCGGTCCCTGTCGTCTGAGCCTGCGCGCTCAGGGCTATGCGCCGTATTTTCAAGAGGTGCTCATCGAGCAAGATGATGTGGATCTCGGTACCATCACCTTGACCCGCGGCGTGACGATCAGCGGGCGGGTGCTTGACGACCACGGCAAACCCTGCGCGGATGTGAATGTCGTTGTGGTCTGCATGCCCTGTGCTTCGTTTGGCGACTTGGTGCAGGCCGTCATGGCTGGCACTCAAGCGGATGACGATGGCTACTTTTGCGCCAGTAATGTGACGCCCGACGTGCGCTGCAGCGTCGCCGCCGGGCGCAATGACGACCAGTGGGTGGTCACGCCGGCGCTCACACCGCAGGCGGACTATAATGTCGGCACCATCTACCTGCGCCGGCCGCCGTGGTACGAAATCACCTTTCGCGCGCCGGATGGCTCTGTGCTGCACGACGTTGAAGTCTTGGGCCTCAAGCAGGATCATGACGATCCGGATGTCTGGAAAGGCAAGGAACCGCCGACCATTGCCTTGTTCAATGCCGTGCTGATGATGCCAACCTCCCCGCAGTTTGCGCGGCATTTGGCATTTCTCAACGCCACCTTTGTGCCGTGCCCAACCGGCTATGCGCCGACCAATCGCATGACGATTGATGTGCCGCTGCAATGGTATCGGCAGCACAAGGACCTGCGCTAATCCGCTGTAGCTAGATTCTGAGAGCCCCACCGGGCTTGTCCCGGTGGGTGAAAAAGATTTGGGAGAAGATGCTCGCCATAGTTACTAATGAGAGCACGTTCTACTTTGCAGCCTCCTTGTAGCCGCCCGCGGTGAGGGCGGCTTCTGCAGCCGCGGTCATCGCGCTCCACACCGCCGGTCTGCCGTGCCCGGCGCCGGCAGGCCAGGGCGTGGGGGTCGTCGCCGGCATCAGGCAGATCCTACGGCGTTGCCGGCAGGTCCACGCCGCGATACATGGCGGCCGCGTTGGCGACCGGCACCATGCGCGCCAGTGTGTTGCAGGTCGAGAGAATCCAGCCGCCGCCCGGCGCCAGGTCGCGTGCCAACGCCCGCACGTGCGCCTCAATTTCCTCCGGCGTGCCGCGCGGCAACAGATAATCCAAATCCAGATTGCCCATCAAACACAGGCGTGCGCCGTAGCGCTGCTTGATCGCGCGAATGTCCATGCCGGCTGACGGCTGCAGCGATTGCAGGCCATCAAAGCCGCACGCCACAATATCATCGAGCACCGCGTTGAGATTGCCGTCGGCATGCATGAACACCGGTAATTTTGTGCGCCGTTTGATTTCGCCCACCAGCCAGGTGAATTGCGGAAAGAAAACCTCGCGCATGATCTGCGGCGAGATGAAGGTGCCGCTGTTATAGGCAATATCATCGGCAACCAGGATCACATCGGCACCGGCCTGGGCCGACAGCTCGGCCAGATCGGCATTGAAGCGTGCGGCGCGCGCGGCCAGGGTTGCCAATGCCTGCGGCGCTTCGAGCGACCAGAACATCGCGTTGTCAAAGCCGATCAGCGGCAGCAGATTGTCAAACACGCCGCCGACGATGCTCCAAACCGAGCGATCCGTCGCCTGTTTGTAGCGGGTCAGGTTGGCGGCCGAGTAGATCGCCGCATTGGGAAAATGAAACGCCGCGGCGGCGGCCGGCTCGGGCACCAAATAATCGCAGTAATGCAGCCCGTCCTGCGCGTATTCATAGCGCACGCCCCAGCAATCCTGATAAATCGGCAGACCATGGGCGGATGTGCCGACCTGCTGTGGCGCCGGTCGCAGCAGATCTTCGGAGATGATGTCGAGATCAAAGCGTTCGACCACCCGCACGGTGGCGGCGTGACGTTCGGGAAGGGCCGGCTCGGCCACGGCCAGGAAGTCAGGGTCAATCATGATCTCACCTTTCGGCGGCCGATCCGGCTGACGATGGCAGATGCTGAGACTAACACGGTCGCGGTGGGTCATAAGGTCGTGTACGGGTGGCATGG
>CAYNJC010000039.1:0-39192 GCA_964397565.1 uncultured bacterium | reverse complement strand
TTTCCTGGTTATCTTATTCTACTATTCTGTGTCCAGGAAAACTGGTGGCGATATAGTGTAGGATAAGTTGTTGGTGACCAGCACAACCATATAGCGCACAAAATAGGGTTGAGAGATAGTCTTGGCTAGATGCAAGACATGAGACTATCCAAGCAACAAGCGCCAAAATCCACAAATAAGTCTGTAAAAATGTAGAAACGCATTTGGTAGGTGCCATACTGCTAGAGCTTTCTATATTCTCCTGCATAACAACATTACAGCATTTACTATCTATTGCACCTAAAATGAGAAAGCGCCATGACCCTACAATCCGGAGATATTGGCTACTATACAGACATCTTCTCTGTCTGCTTTGTGACCCTTCTGGCGGGCGTCACATTCATTCTCACAACACGACGGCAAGTCCTCTTAAAGCAGAGTGACACTGTTTATTGCGTACTTGCGAACGTGTGCGCAGGCTCTTTTACTGCTGCTGCCGCAGAGTTGCAGGATTATCAAAATCTGCTGTTTGTGTTCGCCGGGAGTGTGTTCTACCTTGGCGTGCGACACGCAGAAGCTGCAAAAAGTGTGAATAGGTTGTTCGTAGTATTTATTCTAGTGGTGCTTGCGCATGCGGTAGTGCAATATGTGACTGGTCAGCGCATGTGCGCAGTTTTCAGTAACGAGAACTACTTTGCGGGATTCATTGGTGCTGGATTGCTTGTGATGCTGGGCGCGATGCTCGACTGTGGCGTAAGGCGCATCAAGAAAAGCATTGGTTATGGAGTCCTGTCAGGGCTTTCTTTGGCAGCTATTGTTCTCCTGCGGGCGCGCACAGCCTTATTGGGCGTCGGCGCAGGAATGGCGATCATGTTAATGCCGTGGCTGATTGTCTATTGTCGAAGAGCCACTACTAAGGTAGAGCAATTCAAGGCGCGACGGTGCCTGCTCACATTTGCACTGTTTACTGGTGCCTCTGTAATAGCTGTTACTGTCGCGCACAAGCTCTACATGATCAAGCCGTTATCCGGCGCGGGACGCCTTTTAATCTGGTCGGTTGCGGCACGCATGGCCATGAAGGCGCCATTGTTGGGCGTTGGCTTCGGCAATCTTGCCAACAGCTACAATCTGTTTCAAGCAGGCTATTTCGCACATGGTGGCGGGAGTGTACCGCAACGCATCGCCGCATACCCGTGCCGGCAAGCATTCAATGAGCCACTCGAAGTTGCAGCAGAATTAGGTATACCGGGGTTGCTGATCTTGGCTGTGTTCTGCGCGCTGATTGTCAAGGAAGTGTGGGAGGTGGTGAAGCGGAATGGTGCGGCACTACGGGGTGCGTCGGTAGACGGTGCGTCCGTGGTCGGCATTAAGTATTCGGTGAAAGAAGAACAGCGGCAAGAAATCCCCCAACCCTGCCGCCGTTGGCGGCACGGCGCAGACGCCGCCAGGGACGACAGCGGCAGCATTCGCGGCACGGAGGTCGCTCCCATACCGCCGTTGGCGGTACTGGCCAGGCCAGCGGCAGATCGCGGCACGGAGGCCGCTCCCAATATGAAACCCGATTACCTTACTTTGGGCATGGCGGGCAGCGTCGTTTGTTTCATGGTCATGTCGCTGTTTCATTTCCCTCGCAAGGTTGTGCCGACATGGCTTGTCTTCAACTACGCGCTGGCATGGCTCGTCACGGTGAATCAGCAATGTAAACAAAGAGTAAATGTGCTGAAGAGAAGTCACAAAACATTAGTAGTGGTGGGCTGGAGAGTGTTTTGGTTGCTCGCATTTGTGGGCAGTGCGGCGCTGCTGCCTTTGTATGTTAAGAATTATATTGATGCGCGGCGCTGGATTGCCGCACATGAATTGACCGTCACGGGTGAGGTCGCCAGAGCATACACGGTGTACACCGAGCTTTATCCAAAACTCAAATGGAGCGGTAGATTTTGCGCGTACTATGGTAATGCGATCATGGCTGCATCTGAGAAATCAAATGCAAGCGCGCGCATTGATGGCCGTGCCGCACGACAAGCGGTCGCGTTATATGAGAAAGCGAAATACACGTATCCTGATCCGTACATGTTTGAGAACTTGGCGGTGGCATATCTGCAATTGGCGGACGGCACGAAATGGCCGCTGTTCATGCAGACGCAGTATCGCATGGAAACGCCAGTCCAGGCGCTCAAGCGAAAATTGCGTGAGTGGCGCTGCGGAACCAATATGTTCTTTGAGCCATCGCCGACACAACTGACGCGCGGCAATTGTATTGGCCGGGCAGTTGACTATCTGACGCTGGCGTCAAACATCCTGCCGTGGCGGTTGACGTCGCGCTGGTATCTGGCGCAAATATATCGTGACGTGGGCGATGTGAGCAATGCGCTGAAGTATGCGCAGCTTGTGGTGAATATTCCGATGAAGAAAGACACACCGCAGGGGCGCGAGTTCAAACGCAAAGCGCAAAAACTGTTGAATGAGCTCGGCGTCAAATGTGATGATCCTGGCATGGTTGTGTTTGATATTCATGACCGGAAGACGTGGAATGAGGGGAAGTGGTGATAGGTGTAAATTCTTCCGCAGCGAAAGAATTTGGAGAGATGGCTTGAGTGGAGTGGCTGTGATCGGTACGTTAGGGCGTACTGAGCAGCGGCGAGTAACAAGTAATGATTTGGAATTCGAATAGAAAATGCTAATTACGAGGAATGAAGATGAAGAAGAATGCATTGTGGTTGACTTTAATAGTTTTTCTTGGCAGTGGTATTGCGGAGTGCAATGAAGATACATGGCTTGTTGCCGGGGCGTTTGAACTATCTCAAACGAATGTCTATGACTAT
Organism: uncultured bacterium; assembly: GCA_964397565.1. Taxonomy (GTDB): domain Bacteria; phylum Auribacterota; class UBA3054; order UBA3054; family JAPLST01; genus JAPLST01. The sequence continues at coordinate 36,391 of CAYNJC010000039.1, read as the reverse complement.
CCGTATTACTCGTCGGTCTTTGCACGTCTGCCTGATGTGCTTGTGACGAATGAACCCCTTGGCGGAACCGAGATGCCGCTTGGATTTGTACCAACTACATGGTCGAATCTATGTCCGCACATCTCGCCGTACGTGGTGTTTTCCACAACAGGTGTGACGGCGTTACTTCGGATGGAATGCGAACAACTTGTCGGCTGCATTGTCTCGTCGGAATGGCCATGTGTCACGTTGGGCAGCAACCGCATTGAACGCTACTGGCCGATTGTGCCGCCCGGCACGAATCGAGTTTTGTTTATTGACCATTCGCGGCGCAATCCGGGCGAAACGAGCGGTTGGCTTCGCCTGAAGCTCGATTATCATGGAGTACAGCGAGTCCCTTTGTATGTGCAGGAAACAGCGCCAGACACGTCAGGTCAGCTTGGCATACAAAAGTGGCGGCGCATGGCATCGGTACAGGGACAGATTCAGGAGTTGCCTAGACAGGAGCACAGTCTTGTGTGCGCGCAGAAGTATTGGGTGTCGCCGGTAGCGCAGGACGGCGAGCTGCGTTTTGGCTGTGATGATGCGGTGAAGATATGGTTGAACGGGCGCACGCTTTATGTGTATCCACACAGCCGCGGCTATCAACGCGAACGTTATGTGACGCCGGTGAAGATTAAGGCCGGCACAAACTGGTTTCTCTTTGCATTGGTGAACGGCGCTGGGATCGCCAATCTTGGCGCGCAGCTTTATCCGACTGCTGCGCCGCTGGAGGGCGAGGTATTTCTGCAAGATATAAAAGAAACCGTTGCGGAAGATGAGCCGGTGCCTTATTGGGAAGTTGCGGGCCCGTTTGTCTGCGAAATGCAGGAGACAAATGGCGAGACATTCTGCGCAGCCATGATCGAGCAACTGAGCAAAGACGGCGAAAGAGCTATAGCGCGTGATGCCATGTGGCGTCGAGTGGGATTTAGTGACGAGTGCGCCGATCTTGGCGATAACTTTCCGCCGCGCTCATGCGTGTGGGCGCGCTACCGTTGGGTGGCTGGCAACGACAGCATGGCCGATTTGCGCTTCGGCAGTGATGACGGTGTGTGCGTCTGGCAAGACGGGCAGTTGCTCTATAAGGTCGGTGAGGTACGAAGCTATCGCCGCGACAGCGATCAAGTGCGCGTACACCTAAAGCGCGGCACGAACGAATTCATCTTTTGCGTAGTAAACGCGGGTGGACGCGGTGATCTAGGCGCACGCGTCTATCCATGCGAAAAGGCAAGTGCGTATTGGCGCTCTGTGCAAACCGGCACTGTTGTACGGTTGGACTATTATTGGATGCCAGCTGCTGGAACAAATCAGAAACCACACATAAGGATATGCAACTACAAGCCGGCATGTGAACACATTCAAGTAAAAGGGCCAGGCGCAAACGGCATTGTGTATGAGTGGCAAAATACGAATCGGCCAAGCGGCGATTCCCACATGGCCACGCGCCCCGCGTTTCCCATCGAGATTGACATGCGGGCAAGACCAAATGGTGTCTACAGCGTGATTGCGTACATCGCCGGCGTGCCGCACACAAGGAAATTCCTGTACCTGAACGGAAACGCGCCGCTGACTGACACACAGCGCTGGTGGATTCGTCTGCTGGAGAAGGAGGATTTCTTCACGGAGTCCGCAATACTGAACGCAATCGAGACATACGCGGACGACGCGGAATTTGCCGCCACGTTTAGCGGGCAAATCGTGCGGGCATATGGTGCAGGCTGGGACGGCACCTTGCAGCCATATGGTGTCTCGGTACCACGCTCGCTTGCCGGGGCAACAAACTGTCCTTTGCTAGTTGTGCTCGAACCACAGTATCGTGATGATAAAGAAGCCTGGAGCCTGAAATTTCTCAGAAGCGACGCGGTCTGCGAGAACATGGTTGCCGTGACGCCTTTCGGATGCGGAACCCGAGTATATACGGGGCTTGCTGAACGCGATGTGCTCAGTGTGATCTCGGAGATTCAGCGTGTGCTCAACATTGACGAGAATCGCATATATCTGGAGGGAGAATGCATTGGTGGCGTAGGGTGCTGGCAACTTGCCGCTCGGTATCCAGATATGTTTGCAGCTATCGCACCACGTGGTGGCGTCAGCAGTATGTTCAACGAGAATCTGCGCAACGTTCCTGTCTGGCAGTATCACGGTGAGAAGGACCATCCCGAATACGCGCAGCGGTCGGTTTCACTGCTAAAGAGCATGGGCGGCGATGCGCAGATCACCATCAATCCGGGTGCCGGCGCGGGAAGTTACGATATGAATGTTATTAAAGATATGCGCCAATGGCTGTTGACCAAGCGGCACGTCACATGTCCGGATGAAGTGTACTTTTCGACATTCGGCGACGTGGCGAATGCCTATTGGGTGCACAATGTGACGCCAGCAAGGTATGGTGAACCAGCCCGAATCGTTGGGCGTTGTGATGAGACGGGTGTCGTTCACGTGACGACATATAATGTGGCTCGGTTCGCGTTTGATGCGTCTTCAGCGCGGTTCAATAGCAGCACAAACGTCTGCATCGTATTGAATGGAAAAACGACATATTCTGTGACACCCGGTCGCACGAATGAATTTGTTGTGCAAGCGCAAGAGAAAGGATGTTTGACAAAGAGCGCCGGATTGTGCGGCGGTTTTGCAGATGTTGTCAATGATGCTTTTGTCTTTGCATATGCCGACAATGTTGGGCGCTATGGTGAGATTCGGCGCGCAAATATGTTTAAGAATGAAATGACAGGCATGGACTTTTTCCGTTTCGACGCAGAATTCCGGTTGATGGGTGAAAATGCACTTACACCGGAAATGTGCGCGAGCAACCATGTGATATTATTCGCGACGGCAGCAGCGCCAGGCGCGTTTCTCACGCGCCATGCGGCGGCGCTGCCGTTTTCGCTGACATCCGACGGCATTGCGATTGGCGGCAGGACGGGCACGCAAATGGTATGCCTGTATCCAAATCCACTGGCGACGAACAAATATCTTCTCGTGGTCATGAGCACAAATCTCACGCCGCGGTTGCTGCAAACGGCCCGCTGCGATCTGGTGCTGGATGGGATGAGCGGATTGTTTGATGCGGCATGGCGAAAAGTCGTGTGGGACGACGAGCCGGCAGATCGCGAGTTTGGAAATAAGCACGAGGCTGAGCACGCCGCCGCCACGCCGGCGCGTGTGGCCGAGCAGGCGCGGGCATACCGGCTGCGCTCATGGTTGCGACAGTTGCCGTGGGGTTGGATAGTGCCAATTGTCTGGCTGGCGCTTATGATTGGCTGGGGCGTGGCGCGCGTGCGCCGCGGCAGACGTTGAGTGCGTGACGCGTGTTTAGACGACACACCATGTTGATTGAAAGTGAGCTGCAACTCACCGCAGATTCGGGACACGCAGGTCGCTCACACTTTGGAGAAACCGCGGATAGCGCGGCGAGTCGCCGCGGCTGCTTTGCAGAGTCGCCGGATCCGGGGCTGGGGCAATAGTTCATTCGTAAATTCGCGCCGGAATTGCTACAATATTAGTAACTGCATAAGTATGACCATGAATTTGTACCAAAAATATCCCGTACTGGCGGCCTGTCGCGCCGAGATTGAAGCTGCCAAGGATCTGCTGATCGCCGCCTACACGGCCGGCCACAAAGTCTTGACCTGTGGCAATGGTGGCAGCGCCGCGGATGCCGAACACATCGTCGGCGAGCTGATGAAGGGATTTTTGCGCACACGCCCGCTGGATGCCGCGGCGCGCGCCGCGCTGACGACGGCCGGCGGCGCGGATGGCGCGTACATGGCGGAACATTTGCAGACACCCTTGCCGGCCGTGTCGCTGGTGTCGTCTGTGGCGCTGGCAACGGCCTTTGCGAATGATGTCGCGCCGGAACTGGTCTTTGCGCAACAGGTCATGGGCCTGGGGCAGCCGGGCGATGTGCTGCTGGGCATTTCGACCTCGGGCAATTCGAAAAATGTGCTGTACGCCTTGATCGCGGCCCGGGCGCGTGGCCTGAAAACGCTGGGGCTGGGCGGCGGCACAGGCGGACGCATGCCGGCCTTGTGCGATGTGTGCATCACCATGCCGGCGCCGCAGACGCACGAGATTCAAGAGCTGCATGTGCCGGTCTACCACTATTTGTGCGCGGAAGTCGAGCGCCACTTTTTCGCCGTCTGAGGTGATATGGGCACGGACGCCGTCATCGAGCTGGTGAATCTTAGCAAGCGCTTCCGCGTCTATGATCAGCCCATGGACCGGCTGAAAGAATGGCTGACGCCGCGCGGCATGTCATTCCACTGGGCCTTCTGGGCCTTGCGCAACATAGACTTGGTCGTGCAACGCGGCAGTGCGGTCGGCATTATTGGCGTCAATGGCGCCGGCAAGAGTACCTTGCTGAAAATTTTATGCGGGACGCTGTCCCCGACCTCCGGCACGGTGCGCATCCGTGGGCGGATCACCGGCATGCTCGAACTGGGCGCCGGCTTTCATCCCGAGTTCACCGGCCGGCAAAACATTTATCTCAACGCGCGCCTGCTGGGCTTGACCGATCAGGAGATTGAAGCGCGCATGCCGCGCATCGTCGAGTTTGCCGAACTGGGTGATTTTCTCGAGCATCCCTTGCGGATTTACTCGACCGGCATGGCGCTGCGGCTGGGCTTTTCGGTCGCCGCCAATGTTGATCCGGACATTTTGATTATTGACGAGGCCCTGGCGGTGGGCGACGCGTATTTCCAGCAAAAATGCATGCGCTATCTGCGCGCCTTCCGCGAACAGGGCGGCACCCTGCTGTTCGTCAGCCACGACGCCAATGCGGTCAAACTTCTGTGCGATGAAGCGCTGCTGCTGCAGGAGGGCGCGGTGGTCGAGCGCGGCACGCCGGATGCCGTGCTGGATTATTACAATGCGCTGATCGCGCGCCGCTCGACCGATCAAGCCGCGTTTCGCATCGAGCGCCAAGCCGCACAAGCCACACCAGCCACCCAAGCCGCACAACCAGCTGCACAGCGGGCCGGCACGTTCGATGTCGTCATCACCACGGTTGACTTGCTGCAGGGCGGGCAGTCGTGCCGGGCGATTACCGCCGGCGCGGAAGTGCAGATTTGCGTCGCCGCCGTCGCGCTGGCAGACGTGGCCGAAGCGACCGTCGGCATTTCCATTCGCGACCGGCTCGGCTATGAAATTTTCGGCACCAACACCTATCGTCTACGGCACGCCTTGCCGGCCTTGCCGGCCGGCGCCACGTTGCAGGTCAGCTTCACGCTGCCGTGCAGCATCGGGCCGGGCGATTACACAATCACCGCCGCGATCCACTCCGGGATGGACCATCTGGCCGCCTGTTACGACTGGGCTGATCGCTTTCTCGCGTTCAAGGTCTTGCCGGCCAGCGATCATTACCATTGCGGTGTCGCGCGCCTGCCGGTGCGTGTCACCGCCGACTGCGCATGTGGACATGCCACCGCGCCGGAGGATGTGCTGCGCGCCCTGTTTGCCGATGCGCCGCGGCGGATTGTCTTCTCGAATGACTCGGCCACCTGGGCGTTCGCCGGCTGGCATGCCGTGGAAACCATTGGCAACGAGTCTGTGCGCTGGACCCAGCAGACGGCGACCTGCGTTGTGGCCAGCGGGCCCGCTGGGCTGATCCGGATTGAGGCGTGCGCCGACGCGCGGCAATGCCAAGGCGTCGGCGTGCGCGTGCAATTGACGGCCAATGGTCAGGCCTGCGGCGACGTCCGCATGACCACACCCCAGTGGCAGACCCTCCAGTTTACCCTGCCGGCCGCGTTGCGCAACACGATTGTGCGCTGCGCCCTGCAGTGTGACAAAACGTTCGTGCCGGCGGCCGTGCACGGCAGCGATGACCATCGCACCCTGGGCATTCTTGTGCGCTGCCTTGACAGTGCGTAAGCCCTGCACAACGCGCCGGCGCGGCTGGGCAGTTCCTGCCCTGGCGCTGTCTCTCTACAGTGCGGGCTGTTGCGCCGCCGCCGGCCTGGAGCTTATGGTTGCGCCCACCGGCGCGGCCTACACGACAATTCAAGCCGCGCTGGATGCCGCCCGTGGCGGCGACACCGTCACTGTTCACGCCGGCACCTATCCCGAACGGCTCGCGTTTGCCCACGGCGGCGATGCGACCAATGGCCGGCTGGTGCTGCGCGCGTTGCCCGGCGCGGCCGTGTATGTCAGCGGGCGCAATCAAAGCAGCAGCATGGCGCCGCATCTCATCTCTATATATGAAAACTCATATATTTCTATCTGCGGCCTGCGCATCTGCAGCAATCTTGCGACCAGCGCCAACGGCGGCTCCGGCATTTTCATCGAGGGCGCCTGCGCGGCGATCAGCCTGTGCAGCAACGAACTCTACTGGCTGCGCGGCACGCACGGCATGGGCATTACGGTCTACGGCACCCAGGCGCTGCCCTGCACCAACATCCAGATCATCGGCAATATTATTCGCGACAGCGAACCGGCCACCAGTGAAGCATTGACACTCAACGGCAATGTCTGCGGCTTCCAGGTGATCGGCAATCTGATCAGCAATGTCAACAACATTGGCATTTGCATGATCGGTGGCGAGACCGATATTCATCCCGCCTTGGGTGCGCGGCACGGAACCTGCTGTAATAATAAGGTGATGCAAGCACGTTCCAATTATGGCGGAGGGTATGCGGCCGGCATGTATGTCGATGGCGGCCAGAATATTGTCATGGCCGGCAATTACGTGAGCGGTAGCGATCTGGGCATGGAGATTGGCGCAGAGAACCCCGGCTGGTGCGCCAGCAACATTGTGGCGCACTCGAATCTGCTGGTATTGAACGACAAGATCGGCCTCGGTCTTGGTGGCTATGCCGCGGAGCGCGGGCGGGTCAACCACTGCCGCGTGCTCAACAACACGCTGTTCTGCAACAACGCACTGGGTCTCGGCAGCAGCGCGTTTCACGGCGAAATAGTCGTGCAATTCGGCGACGGCAACGTCTGGAAGAACAATCTGGTGATTGTCAGCCCGGCCACCGACCGGCGCGCGCTGCTGGATGCGGCCGAGAGCGGCAATGTTAACAGTGTCATGGACGACAATCTGTATTATTGCAGCGCCGGCCAGCCGCGCTTTGACTGGCGCGGCGTGGTGTACACCACGTTCGCCAGCTACACCAATGCGCCGGCCGGCGGTGAGCAGCACTCGCTGAACGAGAATCCCGCGGTGGTCAACCTGGTGCTGCCGGACCTGCATTTGACGGCGGCCTCGGTGGCCATAGCGCGGGGCGATCCCACAGTTGGCTTCCCGCCGGATGCGCGAGATTTTGACGGCAATCCGCGCGTCAGTGGCGGTCAGCTCGATATTGGCGCGCTGGCGTATGTGCCCGAGCCGGCGTGGCTGTCCGTGGCGGTTGCACTGCTCGCCAGCCTGCGCGCCTTGACAAGGCATCGGCAAATGTGCTATCATTAAATAGGTTACCTGTTTTAAACCCCCATGCAGACACGATGATTATGACCCGCCGAATTTTACTGCTGCTAGTGTGCAGTGCGACCGCGCTGTTTGCCGGCCAATCGCTTATTTTCCAAGGCATGACGGCCACCTACTCCGGCGACGGCACCATGACACTGGCCAATCCGTTCGCCAACTTCATGTATACCTTGGTCATCAGCGGCTCGAGCAATTCCTCCGGCAACATCGGCACGTTGAACATCAAGCCCAAATTGGCCAATGTCCGCAATGACGTCTTCATTGACACGATCTACTCGACCCTGCCACTGAATGTCAACATCACCTTTCCGCCCGGCAAAACCGAGACCTGCTATCTGCGCAACCTGTACATCAACGGCCCGAGCAAGTCGATCAAGATCACCGGCGGCGACTTGGGCGCCACGGATGCCGAGGACGGGCGCGTGATTGTCAGCGGCGAGCTGGGCACGCTGCAGGTGGGCGGCAAGAAATTCAATGTGCCGGACACCACCTTGACCGAATGGTGGGGCGGCAACATCTGGTCGGATATCACGGTCTACGGCCCGGTCAAAAAGATTTACAGCAGTGGCGGCGACTTGTACTTCGACCAGCATGGCGGCATTCTCGGCATGATCACCACCTTTGGCGACATCAGCATGCTGGCGGCCAATGGCACGGCGGTGAAGACCAATCGCGCCGTCAAGACTTCCAACGTGATGTTTGGCGGCACGATGAACGCAGAAGTGAGCTGCCCCAATTACAAGATCAAACAGTTGAACGCCAAGGGTGGCACAATTATCGGCGGCATGTTCAACTGTCTGCAACTGGCCAAGATCAACATTATCGGGCAGAAGAGCACCAACCCGCCGCGCTGGCTGCCGCCGGCGATGCAGGGCATGTTTCGTGTCTATGTTACTGCTGCAGATGTCGGCGGCGACGGCCATGACAGCATCATCAATAATCTGGCCATTAAAAACGGCTCACTGCGCAACTGTTTGTTCGCCAACAAGGGCAGCATTAGGAGTGTCAAGATCAGCGGCGAGACGGTCAACGGCATGGGCACAATCAGCAATGTCGTCATGCGTGCCGGCTTTGTTGGCGACCTGAGTGTCAGCAACACCGAACCCTCAATTGCCGCGGACAATACCAGCACCACCGTCTACGGCGGCAATGTCATCACCATGCCGTTTGTGGTCACCCAGGGCGACCCGGGCGAGCTGCTCACCGCGCGCGTCCATTTCCGCGATTACGCCATCGATTCAATTATCTCCAATGATCTGGGCCAGACCTTCTTCGGCACGAATCGCTGGCATATTTACACCACGCCCGCCACCGGCTACTTTCTCTGGGCTACCAGCACGCAATTCCTCGGTACCAGCTCGAACATCACCTTGCGGGTCTATGACGACGGCATTCCCTCCAAGGACGACCTGCTGACGTTTGTCATCAATGTGACGACAACCCTGACCCAGCCGCAAATTGTCTTGACGCCGCCCGACAACCCGCGCACCTACACGGTTGGCTCCGGGTACCTCGAGTGGATCACCAGCATCGAGCAACCCTACCTGCAGCCTACCATCACGTATTCCGTTGACACCTATTCCAGCAACGCCTTTGGCATGAGTGTGCTCAATTTGGGCAACAAACAGACCTTGTTTCACGCCAATGTCATTCCGCCGGTCGGCACGTACTCGAATGTGACCTTCAGTGCCAGCAACGGCTCGTTCAGCTCGCAGAAAGCCATCACGGTCATTATCACGACCAACGTGCTGGCGTCCGTCGCCACGTCGCTGGCCAAGCCGGACGTCACGGTGCCGATCAACACTGTGCTTGATTTTGATGTGTACCTGCGCAATGCCGCGGCGGAATGCACCCTCCATCCACTCAACGTGCCGGCGACCGCGACATGCGATGTGCGCGCGGCGGAGGCACGGGTGGTGTGGGTGCCGCGTCACCGCGACATCGGCACGCATCAGTTGATCTTCCAGGCGCGCGATGCGCGCATGCCGTGGTTCACGGCCAGCGTGACCACCTGCGTCACGGTGGTTGAGGCGCTTGCGCCCACGCGCACGAGCGCGGTCCGCCGCGCCGCACGCGGCGGCTGGGAAGGCTCGTTTAACGGGGATTTTACCTCGCTCAACTGCGTCGGCGCGGTCTACGACTCAATGTTTATCTCGAGCGCTTCCGATCAGGTGCCCAATGACTGGGCCAATGCGATTTATTTTGGCAAGCTGGGCAGCATGAACATTAAAGGGGAGGTGCGCAGCAACACGTTCGTCTCCACCAAGAAAATCGGGATTGCCAAGAGCGACACCTTCGATTTCATGCACAATTTTGTTTGGATTAACGGCACCCGCGCGGTGGACAAGACGCAGCAATAGGCATTCGCCGTCACGATTACTGCGGCGGCGCGTGCTGCTGGCCGTGCCGCCGCTTCATTTCCTCAAACAATTCGTGCGCCGCGGCCAGGCCTTCCTCGCGGTAATTCTTGTCCCCGTGCCAGAAGCGGGCCAGCGCCCCGTTGTGCTGCTGCTCATACATCAGAATCCGATGCATCAATTCGAGTTTGTCGGCCGCTTTGACAATCCGGGCTTCGAGCGTCGCGCCGTCCTCGAACTCGTGCCAGGCGGCGCGCCAGTGCGCGGGACACGCGGCCAGCATATCATCCACCACGCGGCGCTCCGTGTCCGAAACTAGTTGTTCGCCTAGATACCGCCGGGCTGGTTGTGGAATATCCGTCAGGCGCGCCTCGGCCAGCTCGTGCAAGACCGCCATGGTCAACACTTTTGCGCGATCAAGCGTGGCCGGCACGTGCATCCGTTCCATCAGCATCAAACACCAGAGCGCCACGCCAAAACTATGGGCCGCGACCGTTTGCGGCACAGCCACGCCGCTCATCACAAAACCGGCGCGTGGCAGGCGCTGCAGAATCTCAAGTTCATCCGCCAAGGCGAAGGCGGCATCCAGCGTGAGGGACACAGTCGTGTTCATTCAGAGGAATTTCCGCTCGATCGCATCGGTGGTATGGGTCAAGTCCAGCAGCGTGAAAAAATCCACGCAATGAAAATCCTCGTCCAAGGCCGGATCACTACAAATGACCGCGCCGGCTTTCAAATAGGACTGCAACAGCGACGGCACCATGCTTTTCGCATGGGCCGTGACGAGCTTCTCATCCAAGCTGTCGGCCAGCGCGGTGTACAAGCCGAGTGCCTTGATGGCATGCTGCGCATGCGGCACCACGCGCATGGCCGGCACACAGGGGTAGTGCTCCAGCAGATAGCGGCGCACGACGGCAATTTCGAGTGGATCCGTGGTTTTCACACTGGAACAGCCAAACAGATAGCGGGTCTGGGTCAGCTTGATGTACTCGCTCATGCCGCGCCACAAGAGCGCCAAGGTGATGCCGCGCCGGTATTCCTTTTGCACGCACGCGCGTCCCAGTTCTAGTTTGACGCCCGGCAAGGCGATAATCGGCGCTATCCCAAATTCGGTCTCCGAGTAAAACCGCTTGTTGAACAATGAACAGTTCAGGCGATAGGTGCCGACACACGTGTGGCTTTTGGTGTCAATGATCATCAGGTGGTCGCAAATGACATCGAACTCATCGACATCAATCGCGAACAGGCGCTTGCGCTCGCAATATTCGCTGTAAAACACTTTGTAGCGCAGCCGCAAGATCTTCTCTAACTCGGCCGCGCTGTCAACTGTCTTGACCATGAAATTCTTGACCTGGACCTGCAACGGTACTTTTGCGCGAAAAGCCCGGAAACGAAAACGATAGGGACTGACCATCTGCCCGGAAGCCTTGACCATGTTGGCGATAAACTGCCCTTTTGGCCCGGCCGCGCCGTCCAACCCGTGCCGCCGGCCAAAATACAGCGGCATCCGAAAAAAGCGCCGGCGTGGCGCCGCCACCCGCGGCTCGACGCGCCCGATAATCTGCGGTTGGGCAGCAGGGTCGTTCACCATGCGCGCGCTCCAGCGTCGGCCATGCGCCTACCCGCGCACCAGGCGTTGCCGCGGGCGGCCCGCGGCGTCAACAATCTCCACTACCAGGGGCATGCGCCCGAACGCGTGCGTCGCACAACTCAAGCACGGATCATAGCAGCGAATGCCCGCCTCAATCCGGTTAAGAATGCCTTCGGTGATTTCTTTGCCCGGCTTGATGAACTCCTCCGCAATGCTTTGCACCGCGTTGTTCATGCCGACATTGTTCTGGGTCGTCGCCACGATCAGGTTGACCATCTCGAGCAGGCCTTCGTCGCTAATGCGGTAATGATGAATCAGCGTGCCGCGCGGCGCCTCGATGATGCCCACCCCTTCGCGCTGCAGCGTGCCGCGGTCAACCAAGTCCTCGCTCTGAATCTCATCATCCTGCAACAACTGCTCGATCAATTCGGCGGCATGCAGCATTTCGACCAGCCGCGCAAAATGGTAGAACAGCGAGCCGCCCACCGGCTTGCCGCCCGCAATCTGCTTGAACAGGTCGAAGAAGCGGGCGGCGCGCGGCGTCGTCATGCGGTCGGCCACATTAAAGCGCGCCAGCGGCCCGACCCGGTAACAGCCCTGCGGATAGCCCAGTTTGCGGAAGTACGGAAATTTCATGTAGGACCAGTCCTCGACCGCCTCGGCGATCTCGTGCAAGTACTGCGCATACGGCAGTTGATCGAAGACCAGCTGGCCCTGCGCGTCAATGCCGCGCAACGCGCCGTCGTACAATTCGAGCTCGCCCTGTGGCCCGACTGAGCCCATGTACGGCGTGTCAAACACGGCAAAGGTGTTGAACAAGGCTTGGTTGTTCTGGTAAAACTCAAGACACAGATTGACGGACTCTTCCGCCCACGTGACCATCGTAGGCGCGTCCGCCCGCAAGTGCCGGCGATCGTCATCGCGCAGTGGCGCGTTCATCCCGCCCGGAATCGCGCCGGTCGGATGGATTTTTTTGCCGCCGGTGGCCTTGATGACTTCCTGGCCAAACTTGCGCAGCTTGATCGCTTTCAAGACCTGTTCCGGCGCCACCGCGGCAAGACCGATCACATTGCGCAAGGCCGGATCGGAATCAAAGCCAAGCAAAAAATCCGCCGCGCACAAATGGAAAAAATGGAGGGCGTGCGACTGCAGCATCTGGCCGTAGTGCATCAGCCGGCGCAGCTTGGTGGCCGCCGCCGGGACGCGCGCGCCCACCAGCACATCGCAGGTCTTGGCCGCCGCCAAGTGATGGCTCACCGGGCAAATCCCGCACATCCGCTCGGACAGCACCGGCATCTCCCAAAACGGCCGTCCTTGCACGAATTTCTCGAAGCCGCGAAATTCAATGATGTGCAAGCGCGCCCGCTCAACTTTGCCGGCGTCGTTTAACTGAATGGTAACTTTGCCGTGTCCCTCGACCCGGGTGACTGGATTGATCTCAATCGTGCGTGACATGCGTCTCTATCAAGCAATAGGTTATCTCCGCGGCGCGGCACTCGGCCACGAAGGGTTCGGTCTGCTACACGCACCGCACGGTGCAGCGGCAGGGTGGTGAATGTCGCCCACTATGGACAACGGCCCCGGCGTGCCGCGGCAGGCCGTGGTCGGCGTCAGCGCACCAGCTTCGTCAACGGCGCCAGGAACTCTTCCGCGGGCAGAATGTTGTTGACCTTGCCAATCCCGCACCCGCTCATCATCAGGGCATTGTCGATATCGCCAAACAGCGTTTTGGTCAACGCCTCGGCGATGCAGAATTTCGCGGCCTTGGCATCACACGCGCGCAAACAACGGAAGGGGCAGCCGAACGGGATTTTTTCGCCGGCCAGCAAGCGCTCGACCAAACGGTTGCGCAAGACCCGCACCGGCATGCCGACCGGACTGCTGATCACCACGATGTCTTGGCTGGTCGCCTTGGCATAGTAGCGCTTCACGTCGCTATGAATCCCGGCCTCCTCGGTGCAGAAAAACCGCGTGCCGATCTGCACCCCGTCAAAGCCCATCGCCAGCATCGCATGCACATCCTCAACCGTGCTGACATTCTCCGCGCCCAAGACCGGAACGCGTTTGCCGTACTCGGCTTCGAAGGGCGCCAGAACCGCGCGCACATCCGCCAACAATAGTGCGATGGCGACCGTCTCCGGTGCCGCCAGCTGGGCGTAGGTAAAACCAAGATGCCCGCCGTTCAGCGGGCCTTCGACAATGACCGCATCCGGCATGCGTTGATAGCGCCGGTGCCAGGTCTTGAGGATCACGGCCATGGCGCGCCCGGACGATATCACCGGAATCAGCTTGACCGGGCTCCCCGCCGTGCAGCCTGGCAGACTCAGCGGCAAGCCCGCGCCGGAAATGATGATGTCAACCTTCTCATCAACACACACTTTGACAATTTCGTCGTAATTGGACAAGGCGACCATGATATTGACCGCCAGCACGCCGCGCGGCGCCAATTGCCGCGCCAGCCGGATTTCCTCTGCCAACTTCTTGTTCGATTCGTTAAGGTAATTAACCAGCGACCCGGTCAACGAGCCAATCCCCACGCTCGAGATACAGCCGACGGCGCCAGCCCGGCCCGCCGCCGCCGCCAGCGCAGACTTCGCCACCTGAACGCCCATGCCGGCTTGAATCACCGGTACTGGCACTACAATGTCCCCAATGATGAGCGGGCGCAAGATCACCTGACCTTGCGCGGCATACGGCGCAATTTTCGCGTGTGTCGTGTCACGCTGCAAGTATACTGTTTTGGCACGGGGCTGTCAACTGTGGCCCCAGTTTCTGCTGCAAATCGGTGGAAATGCCATGGCGGCGTGGCGGGAGCGCAGGCGGCGCCGTGAGCCGTCACCGGCAGGCGGCCGAACTGCCAAGCGGCAGTAGTGATGCGCGCACGCCAAGGCTGCGTGCCCCATGTGGCTGCGCGTCCCGCAGCATCGCAGAACCGCCGGGCCGCGGGCGCCACGGTGGAACTGCGCACCTACCCTTACCACATCGCTGAAACATGGGCGCGCCGCGCTAAGCGCGCAAATACGGCGGCAGAGATACTGCGCTGATCTCCGCCTCGGCCGCCGCCACCTCGTCGACACTGAAGCTCAAGTCCTTGAACGGCTGATTGTCCGCGGTGAGAATCGCGACGCGCACGACATTGTTGATCGTGCCGTCATAGCTGTACTCCGCGCTCTTGACCAGAATCTTGTTCCAGCCGCGGCGCAGGTCAATGGTTGCGCGCGTTTCGGTCAATTCGCGATAGGCATTGTGCGTGATGACTTCTGCGTTATTGAACCACACCCGTACGTTGCGTGACTGCACCGCCAGCGTGGCGGCTGTGTGCACGGTTGCTTTGAAATAGGTGAGCGCATAGACGCAGGTCTGCTCGCCCGGGTAGCGCGCGCCCAGGTCAAGGACATACTTGTTCTGTCGGATCGCCGGCAGCACCGCCCACTGTGCCGTGCCGCCGCAGACGGCATAGGCGGCCGCACGCACGATCGTGTGCTCCGGCTCGAAGATGGCCGGCATCCCGGCATTAGCCGCATTCTCAAACGGACCAAGTGTCAGCCAGTCGTGCGTGTCGGTTTCAAGATAGGCGGCGAATGCCGCGCCACGCTGCAGGCGCTCGGCCCGCGCCGCATCCGGTTCGTCGGCGCTCAAATGCCCGTGGGCCTGGCCAAATGTTAGCACATTGTGCAGCAAATAATCCGCCACCGGATCCTTGCCCAGCCAGGCAATCATGTCATATTGGTGATAGAGTACCGTGCCCGCGCCATGTCGCACCAGCAGCGTGTCTACGCCCCACAGCGGTGGCGACATGTGGAAACAGCCTGACACAACTTCCCCGTCTGGATTGGCATTGACCAGGCAGTTGCGCGGATAGACATTGCGATATTCAAGATTGATGATCGTGTTGACCGGCAAGCCCGCGAAGAGCGGATGCTCTTTGACATAGTGAAAGGTATTGTCCACCCGACCCTCGGCACACAAGAGCTGAATGCTCTCCGGAAAGAACTTTGGATAAAAATCTTGCGTCACCGTTTTGTACCACGGTGACATGGGCTTGGCATTGCCAATGCCGAGGAACACAAGACACGCACCGCGCGCGGCCATGGCATACGCCGCCAGGACGCGCGCATAGGTGGCCGCATCGAGTTCTTCGAGATCGCCGATCAGAATGACCGGCGCAGCCTGCCCGTCAAACGGTACGGGCGCGGCGCCCTGCGCGCGCAGGTAGTCGCTCAAGCGTCCGCTGCAGTCAATCACCGCAACCGTGGCACCCGGCGCGGCCCGGCGCGCCAGCACCATGACTGGCGTGGTCGTTGCGGCCAGCAGGCGCGCGGCCTGCCACAGTTCGGCACGCACATCACACGCACCGCTCTCCGTTGCGCGCAGTTCGGGCGCATCCAGACGTTGGATGCCATGCAGCAGCGCCAGCGTGCGTGTCTGCCGCACCAGCTCTTGGCCGGCGCGCGTGGTCAGGCACACCGTCAGCGAGCATTCAGGCAGCGCAGCACCTTCGTTGACGATCGCAAGCTCGTAGCGGATCGGTGCGCCCGCATAGCAGCAAACTGGGTCCACAAACAACGTTGCCTGCACCGGCCGGTTGACTTGGCGAAGGGTTTCGAGCGCCGCCTTGGGATTGCCCCAGATATCCAGCACGCCGCCGCCGGTCTCGAGCGGATAGTCGGACAATTGGCAAATGATATAGCCGGCCACATGCGGATTGAGCCGCATGGCTTGCGTTTCGTACAAGACGCCGTCGGCTTGCACCGCCTGCGAGGCACGGCAGAAAGCACTGAGCGTGCCGAAGATCGGCGCCAGGCGCTGCTGCGCAAATCCTGCCTCAAGCACCGCCAGCAACTTCTCATACTGCTGGCGCAGTGTGCCAAGATAGCCCGGCTGCACGCGCGCATAGGTCGCCACGACGGCGGGCACATCCGGCAAGCCACCCGTGCCGTACTCGGAGCGAAACAGCATCATTGCCGGATCGCCCATGCTCATGATGCGCTCATAATCTTTGCGCGTCAACGGCGAGCGATAGTAGCCGTGGCGATCCTGGGTCGGCTGCAGCACGGTGCTGCCGGGCGCCATGATGCCGCTGCGCCCGGTGAATTCATACGAGCCGGAGTCATCCACAATCACGCGCGTCGGATCGAGCGCGCGGGCATACTGGCACAGCGCATCGCGAATCGCCTGACAGCCGCCGGTCTTGGCAAAGCCGGGATTGCCGATTTCATTGAGCACGCCGATGATCACGACCGCCGGGTGATTGCAGTCGCGCAGGATCATTTCACGCAGTTCGCGCTCACACAATTCCTGCAAATCCGGCGACGGCGCGATCCAGCCAATCGGCGGTTCGACATACAGCAGCATGCCCAACTCGTCCGCAAGCCGCAGCGTCATCGGATGAAACGGTTTGATGTGCAGCCGCAGCAGATTAAAGCCGGCTTCCTTGGCCAGCATGATTTCATGCCGCGCATACTCCCCGCTCTCGGGGTACGTCAGATTGAGCGGATACGCGCCCTGATGCAAGGCGCCTTTCAGCGCACATTCGCTGCCGTTCAAGTAGAAACATTGGTCGCGCACGGTGAACGCGCGCATGCCGAAGATGTCGCTGCGGGCATCAACCACGCGGCCGTTACTGCGCAGCGCGGTGTGCAACGCATAGAGCCGCGGTGATGCCGGCGACCACACCGCAAAGCGCGCCCATGCCTGGGTGATCGCGACCACCGTCTGGCCTGGTTGCGTCTGCAGCGCATGCGTCACCGTGAAGCCGCTGCCATCGTCCGCGCCGCAGGGCGTCACGGTCATGCACAATTCAAGGTCGCGCGGCAGCGCCGCATCAAGGGTATAGCGCAGGGTCACCTGGTGTGCGTCAACGTCCGGCATGACAAAAACGTGCGCGATGAACACCGCGCCGCTCAACAGCAGTTCGACATCCTGCCAGATGCCGCCGAAATTGCCCTGCGCGCCTTCTTTACCGGAGGGCGTTTGCCCGAAATGCAGCCCGTCAATTTCCGTGGCGCCCACGTCCACCACCCGCACGACCAAAACGTTTTCACCATTCCTGATCACGCCGGTGCATGCACAAGTGAAGGGTGTATAGCCGCCTTCGTGCGTGCCAATGTGCGTGCCGTTCAGCCACACGTCCGCTTTGTAATTGACCGCATGAAAGCGCAGCCGCGCGCGTGCCCGCACAACACCTTTCGCCGTGAAGCGCCGCGCGTACCAGCCCACGCCGTCATAGCCGGGATACACCCGCTCCCACACGCTCGGCACGGGCATGGCCACGCCGCCGGACTCGATCCGCTCAGCGTGGCGCTGCCATTCCTGCGCCACCCCGACGTTCTCCGGATCGCGCAGAAACTGCCACGGGCCGTGCAGTACTATTGTTTTATGAGCCATGGCTCCTTTGTCAACCAAGATGAACATCAATGCGGGTGAACGCCCCGGCGCGAATTTGTTCCGCCTTCTCAGCGCCGATGGTTGCGCCCGTGATTGCGTGCACGGTGCCGCGGCGGTCAGTCAGCGTGTAGCGCTGCGGCGTGACCCCGCGCAGGCCAAACGTGGCACGGCGCAGCGGATTGTGATAGACCACCAGCGTGCCGCCCAGCAGGACAAAGGCGCAGGCGTCCTTGGGAATCGTCACCGTTTCCGGCCCGTTCGCGCGCTGCAAGACCCGTTGGGTCGCGCGGCGCGTGAAGAACGATGCCGGCAGGATCGGCCGCAACGCGCAGTGCAGCGCGCCATCGGCGCTTGGCGCGAACATGCCCGCCGCGCCGCTCAGCACCAGCCACATGCTGATGAATTCGATCGTCGCGCCGCTCAAGCGCGCGTAGAATCCCGCGCCGTGAATGCGCTTGTCCGGGTGCGCGCTGCTGACAATGAACGAACTGTGTTCGAGCGGGCTGCGGCCGTAGCGTTGCGGCGGCTGATATGGGACCAGCGCGGTCGCGCTGGCCGCGAAGAACTCGTCGTACAAGCCCGCCTGAAGCAGGGCCAACAGATATTTGTACTCCATGTGCAGCCAGACCGACTGATTCTCCAGCCAGCCGGGCGGGAAAATGCCGGCCCGCCCAATCTCCTTGGAGGTGTGCGCCAGCGACGCATTCAACACATACATTTTGAGCGCGCGATCGTACAACGGACTGCGCCGGACCGCCAGGTGCAAGGCGCGCCGCGCGGCCGGCGTCGCCAGCGTCGGCAGCACCCGCACCTGCGGCTCAAGATACGCCGGCAACGCGACCCGCTCGAATGCCAGCGGTCGCACGCACTGCCGGCCGTCGCGCAACACCGGCGTCCCGTCCGCCTGCCGCAGATTCTCATGGGCCGTGACCTGATAGTAGTAGTAGCCCGTGTACAGCCCACTGCGCGTATCCTTCGCGCGCTGCACGGCATGCTGCACGGCCGTCACGATGCATGCCAGCACGTCCACAAGCTCCTGGCTGGTCATCGTCACCAGCGCGCCGCTGAGCCCCAAGCGCGTGGCCGCAAGGTATTGCTCGCGCACCTCATTGAGCGCGTGCCAGCGTGCCAGCGGCTCCTGCGTCTGCGCCAGTGCCGCGCTGATCCCGCGCAATAGCTCCGCTAGTTCGGCAAACACCGCGCCGCTCGTGGCTGTTTTCACAAACGCCGCCGTGGCGGTTGCCAGGCGCAGGAGCTCCGCCGTTTCATTGACCGATGAGCCGATCAATCCCGGCAGGCCGTTGAGCGCGTCGTTCCAGCCCGGCCGGTTACCGCGCATCTCGATGCCGATCCCGTCCGGGTCGAGCGCGGTGCATTTGATGGCGACCAAGCACAGCAGTTTTTCGAGCAACGTGCCGCAATAGACCTCACCCGTGCCGTGCTGTGTGCGGACACAGGTGGCATCCGCCGTGCGCGCCGCGATCAGCCGCGCCTTGGCCGCGTCGTGGTCGAGCGCATTGTGCTGGCGCACCGCGCCGCGGCGCGCATCAAACGTGAAGCGCAGCGCGCGCGGCACCATCACCTCGGGATTGTCATAATAGGTGTAACTGCGCGCGTGTGTCACCGCTGCCGCCGCGCGCTCCGGATAGACCTGCTGGTAATTCAACAGCAAATCCAAACAATAGGTCCAGTGATCCGACCAAAAGCCGTCGCTGCCGGCGAAGCGGTCAATCCGGCGCGCGTGCGTCAACAAGTGCTCAAGCAACGGCGCCACCGGCAGGTTGTGCTGCATGGCAAATGCGGCCAAACGTCCGGGCGTGACCGACTCGTGCACCAATTGCTGTAATGCCTCCCGGGCATTTTCCGGCACGGCGCATGTCTGCATGTCTTCCTGAGTAACGAAAAAGGCGGTACCCTCATACGTCAGCGGATTGTTGCCGTCGGTCTGTAACGCGTTGAAGAACGTGCGCACATTGGTCAATCCGACCGCCGGATTGAACAAGACATCCGCGCGCCGGTTTTGATTGATGTCGCGATAGCTGGCGTTGCCCTGCGAATAGTAGGCCGGATCAAGCATGAACCAGTTGTAGTCGCGCTCCATGTCGCCATGCCGGCGGAAATACAAATGAAATGTCTGTGGGCCGATGCTGACCGGCAGGCCGCCGCGCAGCACATTGTCCAAGTAGGTCTGGCGGCAGTAATGGTCGAACACGGGCGAGGACGTCACGGTCCATTGCTTGTCTTGAATGCGCGCGATCAGGGCCGCGTTTTCCGCACGCTTCCGCGCCAGCCAACCCGCGCGGCCCGCCATGGCACGCACCTGCAGCGCCGCGCGTGCGGTCGTCGCATGCCCGACAATGCTGACCCACGCGCACGCCGCGCCGGCCGCCAGCGTTGTTGCGAAGCTGGCAAACGCGCACGGCATGTAGCCCACCTCGCGTTGCGTGCCGCGGCACCCGCCGGCCTGCTCGATGAACGCCCGCGGCACACTCAGGTCCATGCCGTCGCCGAACACTAATCGCGGATCGCCAAGCATGCGCACCGCGCCGCGCACGCCCTGCAATGGCTGGGTCACCAGACAATTGCCGGAGGTCGCGAAATCAAGCGTCACCGCGTCGGAGGACGCCACACACGCACGGCTGAACACCACGCCTTGCGCCATGCCGCGCGTCTCGATCATGCCCGCTTTCGTGTTGCTCATGTTCTTGTAGGTTCCTTCCTTGACGCAGCCCGGCACGAGCCGCGCGACGCCGTCGGCGATGCGCAGCGTGCGCGCGCGCCGGCCAATGTTGGTCACCGTCACCCAACGGACCAAGCCGCCCTGCGGCATGCTCGGCAGCGTAAAATAGACAACGGTGGTGCGCAGCCCCTCGGCCGGATTCTCCTCGACCAGTTCAAGCTCATGCGCGCGGACATGCATGGTCTGTGTGCCGCGCGCGCCCGCAGCGGTGCTGCGAAACGGCTCGTAATAATGATCACCGTTCCATATGAACGTGCGGAACCCATCGCTGAAGACGCGCTGATAGGCCGTGTCGGCCGGATTGAATTCGAGGATGGCGCCGTCCTTGTTGCCCACGCCGCAACTGGTGATGGCCTGGCCGCGATTGCAGTAAAAGACCCAGATCGGCACGCCCAGTTCGCCGGCAATCCCCGGCAGGAAACTGGCAAACGGCGCCGCCCGGTGATACTGCTCAAGCGAAAACGTCCCGTCATCGTGCAAACGAGCATTAGTGCGCGGCATGGCTGTCGAACTCCAAGAAGGTGAACAATGATATCGATATCATTGCACTAGCATAAGCTAAGGCCGCGCCGATTGCAAGTGCCCTGCATCCGGCAGCGCAACACCTGCGCGGATTACGCTAATTCAGCATGCTACCGCCGGCTGCCGCCGTTTGATGTTCTGCACCCATTATGCTATTACCAATGCATGCACCTAGTTGGTGTCATGCCCATTGTGGCCGCGGGCGCCTGCTTGGAGTCCCGCCAACGGCGCGGATGACCGCGGCTGCAGAAGCCGCCCTCACCGCGGGCGGCTACAAGGACACTGCAAAGTAGAAAGCGCTCGCATTAGTAAATCCGCGCGCGGCACGAGAATAGACTAGGGCGTGTTCAACGAAAATGGCGCCGAGCAATTCGGGTGGCAGACGTCCTGCACATCTTCGAAGATGACGCGCACCCGCGACCTCATTGGGCTTGGCGTGTTGCCGCGCGAATGCTGCGCATTCAGGCTTGTGGATTGTGCTGGGCCTGCGTCAGATTGAAAATGTGATTGCGCACGCGCCGCAGTGCGCGCCAGCCGTAGGTGAAGAGAAACTGCCAGTCGCGCTTGCGGCCGCTGCCCAGAAAGCGCAGCTGGCGCGCGATGAACCGCGGATGCACGGCCACGCCGTACATGCGCCGAATCGCCTCGTAGTAGCGCGCATGCGGCATCGGCGTGCGGACAATTAACTTGCTCATGTCAAAATCATTGTAGTCATCCGTCAGCATTACGCCTTTCTGCACGCACTCGACGTGATACGGGGTGTAATCGAGCGGCGTGCAAATCGTAACTTGCAGCGTGCGCGCCAGCCCGCGGAACATCAGGTCGCGCACGGTCTTGACGGTCAAGTCCAACATTTCCTGCGTCTGCCAGTAATAGCCGACCATGATGGTCAAGTGCGGGTGCATGCCATACTTGGTGAACCATGCGAGATTCTGATAGGCCTGGTGCGGCAGATAGCCCTTGTTCAAACGCCGCAAGGTTTCCTCGTCGGCGGCCTCGAGCCCGACCAGCACGAAACGGAAATTGGCCTGGCCCATCAACTTGATTGTCTCTTCATCCAAATAGGCAAAGCGCGTGTTGATACCGAAATAGACGCCCTTCTTGTGCAGGCCGCGATCGATGATGCCCTGGGCGAATTCGCGCGCCTGCTTGCCGCGATACCAAACGCCCGAGTCATCAAAAATCTCGCGCACCTTGTACACCTCGATCAGCTTTTGATACTCATCCAGGCTTTTCTGCACGGAGCGGATCGAGAAGGTCAGGTCCGGCCCGTTATAGCGGCAGAACGTGCACTTGCCGAACATGCAGTCGCGAATGACGCTGGTCGCATACGTGCCCGGCACCTGTAAATAGTTGCCGTTTTCATAAGCATAGCGCTGCCACTGCACCAAGTCGCGATCCACATCCGGCGACAAATCCAGGTTTTCGACTTGCTTGAAGTTGCCCGTGCTGCGAACGTCGTTCTCGCCGAGCCGAATCCAGAGGCCTTCTTGATCACAGGTCTCGCGCCAGCTCTGATGTTCGTCAATAAACGGCACCAACTTGCGCAAGACGAAATCGACGTGGTTGCTGCGCAGGACCACATCACAGGCGCACTGCGTCATGCTCTCCTGCGGATTGCGCATCGAGTGATAGCCGGTCATGATCACGATGCTCTTGGGCAGGTCGTGCTTGATCTGGTTGACCAGGCGCCAATAGAATTTCATGACCGGCGTCGTGCTTTCGAGCACAACAATGTCGGGCGCGGCGGCGCGCAGATCGGCATACCATTGGTCAAACGACTTCAGTTGCGCATTGCCGTCGTCCCAGAGCACCGCATAACCAAGGTCGCGCAACCAGGTCGCCGCTTGGGCATGCACGACCGGCAGCAAGAACGTCGGTGTCTTGAAGAATTGCACGTTGCGGTTCTGCGAGACCATGGCGACTTGGCCGCGCTCGTTGACAATCGGCGGATAAGAGATGGCGATTTTCATCGGTAATCATTCATGGTTCATCGTTCATGGTTCATCGTTCATCGGTATGCGGTTTGCATAGCATGGATCGCCGCTACCATAATTTCTTGCGCCGCGCAAGAAGTTAGAAGAAGATCTCGGCGAACAATTGATCGCCCGGCACGCCGTGGGCGCGCAGGACGTCGTACGTCTCGGCGATCATCGCGTTATTGCCGCACAGGTAACAGATCGTCCCGGGCGCCGGCGGCTGGGCGCGCAAATAGTCGGACACGCGCCCGCGGAAATCGCCGCCGTCTTCGCGCGTCACACAGGTCCGATAGCGCGCCGGCGGATACTCGTCGCGCTCATAGCACTCGCGCAGGTAGCGCACGCCGTGCACAATCGTGTAATCCAACTGCGGATAGCTGCGGATATAGCTGCGATACGGCGCGATGCCGACGCCGGTCGCGATGAACAGATACTTGCGCGCCGGGTCGCGCGGCTGCTCAATGATAAACTGGCCATACGGGCCGTCGAAATCAACCTGGTCGCCGGGCTGGCAGCGCTGCAACTCGGTCGAGACCTGGCCGCCCTCAACCACGCGGACGAGGAATTCAAAGTAGTCATCGTGTTCACCGGCGTACATCGAGTATTCGCGATTGATGCCCGCGCCGTGGATGCCCAGCGTGGCACACTGGCCGGCGGTGGCCGGCACGTCGTTGCGCCCGATGCGCACCACAAAAGCGGCCGCGGTCAAATGGCGCACGCTCAGCACGCGATGCACAAGGCCCAGCCGGCTGGTGGCGCTGCGCGCATGGGTCAAGGTCAGAATATCAACCTGATCATTATGCATTACAAAATGATAACGGCTGTCGCCGGATTTGTCAACCGGTTTTTCGCGGCAGCTTCGCGGCGCGGCGGCCGCTGCCACATTCGAAACCACTTTCAAAGAGTCGCCGGAACTGGGGATTTCGCGGTGATATTGTAAAAAACAGCGGGATTGAGTATAATGACAGCCGTGATGAACTAGGCGCCGTACTGCGCCACGCTGCCGTGCAGCATTACTTGACGAGTTAACCCTCATGTGAGGAAGGTCATGCGCAAGTTTTTCTTGCTTTTGTCGTTTGGCTTCACCGTCTACTACGGTGCTTCGTTATGGCGTTTCACTGACGGCGCCTCGTACAGCCAAGTGGCCAACTACCTGCCGCTGGCACTGCTGGTAGGCATGTTCATCATCAGCTTGGTGCATATGCGTTTTGCGCTCGGCTTGGGGCTGTGCCTGGTGCTGCTGGGCGGCAATCCCGGCTTGCTCAACGAATTGCTTAACAAGGTGCCGTGGCTCGGTCTGAACTGCCAATTGTTCATCCAGTTTGGCACGCCGATTGAGAGCGTGTTGCTGGGCCTGTTCTCCGCGTGGGTCCTGCTGCGCTTCTTCGGCAACCCCGAATTGGATTATGAGTACACCCGGGCGAGCGCCGTGCGCGGCCTGCATTTTGCGGTCTTTGTCTATGCCTTGATGGCCGTCCTGGCGGCGGTCTACGCGGTGGCCCACACCAGCAACATTTTTCACAGCAGCTTCTCCCAGGAAGCGCGCGCGGCCGTGCTGGTCTATCCCTTTGCCTTTGTGCGCGGCGGTGGCCTGCTGGCGGCGCTACGCGCGGTCATTTTGTTGCTTGAAGGCATCGGCGTCTACACGATTGTGGTGAACGAAGTGCGCAGCGTGCGCCAGATTCGTATCTATCTCTGGCTGCTGCTGATCATGGGGCTGGTACTGGCGTTGTTGGGCTTTGCGCAATATGGCTTGGACTTGTCGTATGGCTCGTCGCTCTGGCGCTACAATAAGGAAGTGCATGCGACGTTCAGCGACCCGAACGGCTTGGCAGTCGTGCTGCTGGCGCTGCTGCCCTTGTGCGGCGCCTTGCTGTTGCGCGGGCCGGCGGCCGGCGTGGTCGGGCTGATCTTCAGTGCCGTGCTGATCGCCGCGCTGGTGGCCAGCGACACAAAGGCGGCCATCATCATCGCGCTGGCCTACATGCTCTCGGTCTTGGTGACCGTGGTCGTGCGGGCGGTGCGGCGGCGCAGTTTTGTGCCGCTGCTGTTGACGCTGATCTTGCTGCTGGTGGTGGTGGGCGGCTATTCGGCGGCAAAAATCGCGGTGCTGCGCAAGCCCGAGGCAAAGCTGGCGGGCATGGTGGTCAAGAAAGTGGACGGCACCGTGACCGCCGTCGTGCGGGGCAATTGGGATGTGGCGGCGCTGAATCAGCGCTCGAATTTCAAGGTGGGCGACTGGCTGACGGCGGTGAACATGGTGAACCCCGCGCGCGCGAACGCGACCGAGCGTTTGATTTGCGGCGTGGGCTACGGCCAGTTTGGCGCGCAGTATGACGTGTTTCGCTCGTCGGTTGCTTCACGCGGGCGCGAGGGCGCGAGCAACATGGTGTTGCAGGTGCTGGCCGAGATGGGCGCGTTTGGCGCGCTGGCCTTGGTGGTGATTGTGGCCTTTGCGATCGCCCGCGCGTTCGGGGCGGCGCGCCAGCTTGAACAGCCCATGCTGATCCGCGCACTGGGCTGGTCACTGTTGCTGCTGGTGGTGGGCTGCATGAGCGAGAATGCCTTCCTGCGGCCACAAGTGCAAGTAGTGTTCTGGTTGTTGACCGGCCTGTGCATGGTGGCCTCCTCGCTAGTGCCACGCGAGACCGTGGCGGCTGGCGGGACGCTGTTACGGACTTTGGTCGTGCTGCTGGTTTTGGGCGCGTGGGGCTTTTTTGTGTCCCAGCCGCTGCTGAGCAAGTACCACGAAAGCAAGACGCTCGCCGCCTTGGCCGCAAAGTATGCCGGTTTATACAATCTGAAAGAGGCCGATTTGCAGCAGTCGCTGGAACGCACCCGCGACTTCGGGCTCAACAACATTGGCGGCGAACGCTACAGCGAGGAAAACGCGCTGATCATGACGCGCGTGACCGGCCCGGTGTTCCGCTGCACGATCGGGTTTGTGTACCCGGATGTCAGCACAAACAAACCGCTCACGGCAGTGCTTTCGATTGACGGCGAGACCATCAAGGAAATTGAATTCACCGGCGGGCGGGCGATGGGCTTCCTCGCGCAAGGCAGCCAAGCGGTCGAAGTGGACATCAGTAAGAATCCGAAGCTGACGGCGTATGTGGACAACAATGATGACGTGCTGCTGCGCGTGGCTGTCAATCGCACCTGGGTGCCCGCGGAATACACCAATCTGTTGGTGCATATCAAGAACAAAGTCGGCGTTTCGATCGGCGGCATCAGTTGGCAGAATGATCTGACACCCGTGCCAGTACCTGCGCCGGCACCGGTAGAGACCCAGCCGGCGCCGCCAGAACCACCGGCCGCCGCGCCCGCGCCAGCACCAGTGGAGACCAAGTCCACACCGGCCGTGCCCGCTGCGCCGGCCGCACCGGCCGCACCAGCTGCACCACCGGCGCCCGTGCCGGCTGCGCCCGCGGCAGCAACGCCCTGACGTGGCGCAGGACCATGCGCGCCGCGCCGCGGCTCGCCGGTGACGCCGGGCGCCGCCCGTGAAAATTCTGCTTGATGCCTTCCCGCTGCTCGCGCCCAAATCGGGCGTCGGGTATTACACCTGGCATCTGCTGCAGGCGTTGCAGCAGCACTACGGTGGGTCTGATGACTTTGTCTATTTCTACGGCCGGCGCTTCTCGCGCCAGATTGCGGCCCGGCCGCCGCAGTTTGACGCGCACGCGCGCCGCGCATTGAAGCGCGTCTTTGCCAATCCCTATCGGCTCACACAGCCCATCAAAGAACTGGTCTTTCGGATTGGTGCGCGGCTGCTCAAACCGGCCTTGTATCACGAGACAAACTACGTGCTGTTGCCGTTCGACGGGCCGCAAGTGGTGACGGTCTTCGACCTGTCGATCACGCGCTTTCCGGCAACGCATCCGCGCGGCCGCGTGCAGTTTTTCAACGACTATTTCAATCGGCGCTTACCGCGCGCACAGCATATTCTGGCGATCAGCGAATTCACCAAGCGCGAGTTGTGCGAGCTGCTGCAGGTCGCGCCGGAGCGCGTGACCGTCACGCCGCTGGCGGCGCCGCCTGATTTTTGTCGCGCGGATGACACCGCCGTACGCGCCTTCGCGCAACGCCGTGGCTTGCCGGCCCAGTTTTTCTTGTATGTCGGCAATCTTGAGCCGCGCAAGAATCTGGTGATGCTGGTCCACGCTTATGCGCAGCTTTTGCGCCGGCACGGGCGCCACACGCCGCCTTTGGTCCTGGCCGGCGAGGCCACCTGGTTGACCGACGAACTGTTTGCCGCGATTGCGGCCGAGCGTGTGGGCGAGCACATTCTGCTGCCGGGCTATGTGCCCGAACAGGAGTTGGCGCTGTGGTACAGCGCGGCCACCGTGTTCTTGTACCCGTCGCGCTACGAGGGTTTTGGCTTGCCGGTGTTGGAAGCGATGGCGACCGGCACGCCAGTCATCGCGGCCGACGCGGCCTCGTTGCCGGAAGTGGCGGGTGACGCCGCGCGGTTGGTCGTGCCGGATGACGTGGACGGCTGGACGCAGGCGCTCGAGGAATTGTGGCAAGACCCGGCCAAGCGGGCTGCGCTGGCGGCAGCGGGCGTGCAGCGCGCGGCCCAGTTCTCATGGACGCGCTGCGCGCAGCAAACGCATGCCGTCTACGAGCGCGTCTGCGGCTCGTGACGGCCGCATGTGCGCTTGCGTTCAACTTCGGTCGTGTGTAGATGTGGCCACGGCGCTCGCCGAGGATGCTGCTGCAGACCATGCCTGGCGGCTTTCTCTCAGATCTGGCGCCCCACCGAGCTTGCCTCGGTGGACGCAGAGATTGGGAAAAACAGCGGCGCGCCTTTTTACTCAATCTCATTCACCCACGATACCGCCACGGCGGTACCGTGGGGGTCTGGCAGAAGAGATGCTGAATATCCAATATCGAATACTCAATATCCAAGGGCGAAATATCTGCGCAAAACTTCATCATTGGTCATTCCTTGTTGGATATTGGATATTCGCATTCACTGCATAACTGAAGCGGCGCGGTCGTGGGGGTTTCAGCACACCCACCCGCCCAACCCGTGTGCGCGCTTGCGTTTGCCGTGTTTACTGGTGTTTTCTTTGCTGTGGTGTTGGCACCGCCGGATCTGGGCGGCAGGAACAGATGCATCTGAACTATGGCATTTGCATCAAATTGTGCTATAATTTGACCACCATGGTTGGCTGCACCCACCCAGCTAGTCAATAAGACAGCTACAAGGGTATCAAGGCAGTTGACAGATAATGTTGATTGAGCATTACAACGAGTCGCTTGCTGCTGTTGCAGTCCTCTTTCTAATGTTGCCGTGCAGCGCGGCCTCAACATCGGAAACAAACTCTGCCAGCGCGACGGCACCCGTCGCTTCTCCACCGAATATCCCGCCGGTGGCGGGACTCCAAGCAGCCGTCGCACCGCTCCTCCCGCAAGCCGTCCCCCTGTCATGCGTGCAGTCGCTGCTCGACTTAGCGCGCCACTCGGCCTGCCGCGACGCGGCACAAGCAATTGAAGCAGAAAATATCAGCGCCGCGCTGGCTGCGCTTGACGCGCTGACCGCGGGTGCGTTTCACTGGCGCGGTGCGGTGACCAACGGCTATCAGCAGGGCTTTTTCGTCAATGCTCTGCGCGGCTACTGCCTTGAAAGAATGGGCGATATTGTCAAAGCCTATCGGAGCTATCAGAACAGTCGCGCGTATTTCGATGACACAGCCGTGGCGATGCAGTGCCCGGAACCGCGCCTGGAAGTGTTTCTCGGCCTTGGCCGGACCTGTCTTGTGGCCGGACGCTACACCGACGCATTCAACTGGCTCGACCTGGTGCGGCTGGAAGCGTCAGCGACGCCGCGCATAGCAACGGCGGCCGACCGCGCGCTGATCCGCCGCGCCGTCGAGATCGGCGACTACCACGACGCCATCACCAATTTCTGGGATTTGCAGCACCTGTTGCTTGAAACTGGAAACTTGAAACTGGCGTCGGGTGCAGCCGCGCAAGAAGCGCACTCGCCAACAATCACTGACAGTGCGGCACAACCGCCGGCGCCGCCCGCCAGTTACAAGGCTCAAGTTTCAAGTATCAGCACACTCACCCGGGACGAATACCGTGAGTTGGCCCAGTTGTACTTCTGGACAGGGCGCGATAGCGATGGATTTGACACTCTTGCAGCGGGACTTGTATTTTTCGGACCTGTGGAAAGCAAGGAACTGGACCGCGGTTTTCTGTCAATATACTTAGAGTTCCTGCCACGCGCAACACCTGCGCAATGTGCGACCTTCTACACATTGTTGGGCACCTGTATCGATAGAGCACGTGCACTTTCTGGTGACGAAAACTATCTAGCCCGACTTATATGTATGCGTAATGAAATGCGTCGCATGTTCCCTGAGCTGCCTGCTGAAGATGATTTGGCAAAATTGCGTATGCGTGTGGAACGTGTGGCTTCCAGTATCGGCGAACGTTGTCCAACAAAAGCACCGAGAGAGGTAAGTCACAAGGTAGAGCAATGTTGCAGAAACACGCTTATGCAGCCCTCAGCGCATGCACTGAATGATACGCCAACACTAATAGAAGACACGCTGATGAATGCCGACATATGGTTCAAGCGTAGCTGTTACAGGCAAGCAATCCAATTGGCAGAGAAAGTTGAGGCTCTCCAAACAAACAGCCTGCCGATTGTTCAACCATACGATAGATCAACAGTTTGCTCAGTGTTGTCCACAATACGTGCATTCACATCCTTCTCTTCCAATGTGGCTAGTGAGACTCACGGCACGGCTTTGGGACGTCCTCAGATTACTCCCGATGGCAGCTTTCGCGCTTGGATGGCCATGTTTCGCCACGCCATATGGCAAAGCCATGGCAAAGGAATAGAGCAAGTGCAGCCCATTGATGGTCTAGCTGCATTGCCTCACGCGTCACCTGTAGTGCGCGACTACCTTCGATTAGTACTTGTAGCTGCGGCTCGCCGTGGAGACCTCGTTCTGGCACGTGATGTGTATGATTCTCTCATGCTTCGTGTAAAGAGTGCAGATGCAGTCTTCGCGTCATTGATAGGCGCCTATGTTACAAAAGGAACCTATGCCGAGGCTGCATGTATGGTAAGAGACGCATTACAGTTGGCAGAAACAGAAGGTGCAAAAAAACTGTTCTCGGAGATAGCGCTGAAGACATGGGGTTGGGCTGACTATTCAACGCGTGAAGACTTGTTTCGCCTTATGTCTATAGCTGCGTTTTGCTTATACGAGGTTGATAAAGCAGCCACCGCGAAAGCACGACACGTGATGTCAAATATAGTCGATGTTGACCGCCAAGCACGCCAGGCGTTGGCAGATCAACAATATGAGACAGTACTACAGCTTCTAACGATGGACTTCTCCCAACCTAGTCATTGGGCTTATCGTGCTGCCGCCTTGTACGCTTTGGGCCGGACCAATGATGCGCTACATGCAGCCAATCGAGCGAGCAACGAAGTGGTTAACATCATTCATCTGTGTCAGTGAGGCAAAATGAAGAGCACGTGTGCTGTCCTATTTGTCGTTTGCCTATTGAACGGTTGCGATAAAATTGTACATCGGACGCCTATGGTTCATCCAAGAACTGCGACTAAGTCAGACCGTAAGGTGACACAAGAAGGGCTCTCGATCAGTGGTACATCTATTGCGCACGTGTCGTCCCCGCTATCCGTGCTTAGCACAGATGCGGCAAATTGTGATATCGTGTGTGAGATTCTTGAAAGTGCGAAGAACGACCCACGCTTGAAGACGCCCGACGAGTTGCGTGACATGGCATTAGGTCGTCTCGGCATACAGCTGTTAGACTGCTCCAGCTTGCCAGCGGATGGTCCGCTTTCGGCTGCGCAAGCGGCAAATGTGTTCTTGAACCGCAACATCACAGTGACAACCGCAATCTGGGATAGAATTACCCTGATTGACCCGTCTTTCTTGGAGAAGCTTGCCCATGAGCTTTTGTATGGTGTGATTAATGCAACGGATAAAGAACACTATCCTGATAACCGACTTGAATTGCTTTATGAATTATTGGCGCGTGATAACAATTCAGCAGATGTCAGAATTGGGGCTCTTACATCATGGGCATTTTATGCGACTGATCGATACAAAGCGGAAGAAATGCTCCTCACAGCTGCTGACATCTCACGACAAGAACGTGGGGACAGAGAGCATGTTCCGTTTGGTGGCCTTATAATCGTGTACAAGGAGCAGAAGCGTTATCAAGAAGCGCTTGCCATATGCGAGGAGCGTTTGAGTTTCCTTGAAAGTCACCATGACGTGCCCTATGCAACCTCAGTCAAGGGATCTTTGTTGAAAGATAAGATCGAATGCTTGTCGCGTTTGGGAAAAACGAAGGAGGCGGCTGCCTTGCTCACACAAGCACGACTAATGAATGATGTATCACAGCAGTACAGAGATATATTTAATTCAGCCCGGTATGCAAAGGAGGTGATCCCCGATGAAAGTGTGAGATGAACACTTTTTTTCAGACTTGAGTATGCAGTATCACTCCAACCTATGAGGACAAGATGAAGACAAGCAGGTTAATGATGTGTGTGACCTGTACCCACCCAAGCCATCAATAAGGAAAAGGAAATTTAAGGTCAGTAAGGCAGTTGACAGATAATGTTGATTGAGCATTACAACGAGTCGCTTGCTGCTGTTGCAGTCCTCTTTCTAATGTTGCCGTGCAGCGCGGCCTCAACCTTGGAAACAAATTCTGCCAGCGCGCCCGCCCCCGCCGATTCTCTACCGAATATCCCGCCGGTGGCGGGACTCCAAGCAGCCGCCGCACCGCTCCTCCCGCAATCCGTCCCCCTGCCATGCGTGCAGTCGCTGCTTGACTTTGCCCACCACTCGGCCTGCCGCGAGGCGGCACAAGCAATTGAAGAAGGAAATATCGCCGGCGGTCTGGCCATGCTTGATAAGCTCGCATGCGGCGCGTTTCACTGGCGCGGCGCGGTGACCAACGGCTATCAGCAGGGCTTTTTCGTCAACGCCCTGCGCGGCTACTGTCTTGAGAGAATCGGCGACATTGTCAAGGCCTATCGCACCTATCAGAACAGCCGCGCGTATTTTGATGACACAGCCGTGGCCATGCAGTGCCCGGAACCGCGCCTGGAGGTGTTTCTCGGCCTGGGCCGCACATGCCTTGTGGCCGGACGCTACACCGACGCATTCAACTGGCTCGACCTGGTGCGGCTGGAAGCGTCAGCGACGCCGCGCATAGCAACGGCGGCCGACCGCGCGCTGATCCGCCGCGCCGTCGAGATCGGCGACTACCACGACGCCATCACCAATTTCTGGGATTTGCAGCACCTGCTACTTGAAACTGGAAACTTGAAACTGGAGCAGAGCGGGAGCGACCTCCGTGCCGCGAATGCTGCTGTAGTTGAAGACTCGAGGCATGGAAGCCCCTCCCACACTAACACCAATCCAACATCGAACATTCAACATCGAGCGCCGAACGTCGAAGCAACCGAAGATTATAAATTCGTTCGCCGCGAACGAATTTTATCCAGGGAAGAATACCAAGAATTCGCCCAGCTCTACTTCTGGACGCACCAAGACCGGCCCGGCTTCAAGACCGTGCTCGACGGCCTCACCCTGCTCGGCATTGACAACGACCTCGGCGTGAATGATCCAATGGTCAACTGTTTTCTCAGCAACATCATGCGTGCAGACGACGCCGAGATTGAGCGCTTTTACGATCTACTCGGTTACGCCATCATGCAAGCCCGCGCGCTCAAGGGCGATGAAGAGTACATTGTGATGCTGGTCAATGGCCGCAACGCCATGGCGCGCGGATTCACCTTCTTGTCACGCAAGAACGATCTCAAAACAGTGCGCAAACGAATTCATGCGGTCAAGAAACAGCTTGAAAAGGAACTGCTTGCTTTCTTGAATCGCCACACTATTGCACGTTCAGCGCAATGGTCATCACAGCTCGTTCGTCCCCAACCCATCAACCAAGACAAAGACAGCGCTTGTATTCAGAATCAATACGAAGATGCACTGATGTGCGCCGATATTGTCTGTGTAAGTGGAAGTAGCGCAAGAGCCGCCGCGCTCTATTCCAACATCCATGCGTTTGCCTGCTGCACCAATATCGGCCATTGCACGTATGATGGCACAACCATCACGCTGGCAAGTCGCCTGGGCTGGCTTCGCACAGCCGGGATTGTTACCACAAATGCTGAACTTATCTGGAGTGATGACTACGAACCAGCCTCACTGCGCGAGTGGTCCTATTGCCTCTGGTCTGAAGGCATGCGCGCGAATAGCGCCACGGTCGCCGTGTTGCACACATGGATACTACGCAATCGCGCGCTGCCGCAAGCGTACCCGCCGCTGGTGTGGTATCTCGTTCGTGCCGCAGCGGCGCACAAGCGTTGCCGTGACGCACAAGGTTTCATCCAGTGCATCAGCGAACGCTGGCAGCGCAACAGCGCCATGAACGCAGATTTCTACCAACTATGGTTTGCCGCGTGTGCCGCGCAAGGTCAATGCACACAAGCGTTCACAGCCCTCTATGACGGTCTTCAGCACACAGCCATCGCGCTCGAACGCGTTGCACTCATGGAACACTGCGTGCAGGCATTCCCTTGGGCACGTGCCGAAGATTTGCAGACTTTCGATCGCACGGCCTATGCCACACTCCTCGAACCGCTCCTTAACAATCCGGCCATGGGCTTCGCCGGTTATCGCCAAACCTACATACCCGCGCGAGCGGTCGGTGCAGCAGAAATGCAGATGCGCATCTGCATTGCGGCGAATGATATGGCCGGCGCACTGAATATCTTCAGCAATATGCCGCCCGAACGTGTGCATCCGGGCACGCTATTTCGCCTTGCGGAATGCTTTGCACGCGTTGGGCAAACCAATGCCGCGTTTGCCTGCATGTGGCGCGCGTATGGCATGCGTTCCTTGCTCGCGGGCGCACTGGGCGGAGACGCCATTCATTATCCGGTACTGGAGACACCGAACCTTGAGCAATGGTATCCGGCCGCCATACGCGAAGAAGCCGCGCAGTACCTTGAGTGGTTTGCACGGCGCATGCAGCAGTGCGGCCAGTTGCAGCAGACAGAATGTTTGGATGCAATGAAAACATCGCCGCTGTATCATTTGGCGGAACGCTATGTCGCGAACACTAACTTTGTCGGGAGGGTGCAATGAAAACCACTTCGGTCGTTACGATGGCTCTTATAGCTGTGTGTGTGTTGGGGGTGGATGCGGGTGAGCCAAAAACATCCGCTCCGGCGCGACGGCCTGTGAGTGCGACCAACACAAGCACAAAAGCACAGGCGGCGCGCTACAATAGTGTCAAGACAGCATCATCTCGTTTTGACGAAGAATTTCAGTCTGTACCGACCACGCCACAGGAAATTAAGTGTGTGCTGGCACGCATGGTCGTCCAGAGCGCAACGCAGGCAGAGTTTCGGCGCTTCCACGACTTGTTGATCGGAGGCAATTTCACGTATCTCGTAAGTAGCGTTATGGTTGCCCGTGCAGAGAACCCGCACGATCATGCGATCAGCCGCTGCCTCTACGGAAACGATTTGGCAGTATGCACAATGAACAATGTTGATAAATCACCATTGGTGATTGCGGAGTTAGAAGCTGCTTTAGGTGAAGCGATCAAAACAGGCATTGATCAAGAACATTCACTTTTAGTTCCAGCAGTGGTGCTTGCCTTGGGGGGGAATTATGTGTATCGTGCTCATGATGTGGACAAGTCCTGGAAGCTCTATAAAGAGTGCGAGTCTATTGTAAAGAAAGAGGAGGGTATTCGCGCCGATTATCTCGGCAACATCGCAAGCAGTCTTATGTATGGGAACAATCGCCCGAACATGAGTAGCGAGACTTTTACTCAAATGAAGACATACGTTGATCAAATGCTTCTCGACACGAGATTGAGCCATCGTGAGAAATATCAATGCGAGCAGTTGCGCAAGGCACTGTCATCCTTGAGCGACGGAGATCTCAAGAAACAAGATCAAGCAAAGAAGGCACAATGAAAACCAACCATGTTGTAGTGGTATCCGTAATTCTCAGCACAGCGATTATTGTGTGTGCGGCTGCGACGACGCCGACAGCATCACCTGCAGCGCGACCCGCCAACGCGACTAACTCTGCTACGAAAACGCAGCCAGCGCAATACAAACAAGTCAAGACTGCAGCATCCCGCTTTGACAATGAGTTTCAATCTATGCCGAGCACGCCGGAGGATATCACGCGCATGTTGACACGCATGGTTGCCGAGAATGCGACGCAACAAGAGATGCGACGCTTTCGCGACCACTTGGTCGGTGGGAAGTTTACTTATCTGGCAAGCAGCGTCATGGTTGCCCGTGCAACAAGTCCGAAAGAACATGCCATGTGCCGTTGCCTGTACGCATTGGACTTGTTCCATTGTATGCATCGTGTATCTGACAATATTCCAAAATCCATAGGTAATGAACTGGAATCAGGTCTCAGTGAAGCAGTTGAGAATGCTGTTGATCAAGAAAACCCATTTATATTCACCTCGTTGGCGAACGTATTGGGGGCTTATTATGCATATGATACCGACGATGTTGACAAGTCCTGGGAGCTTTATAGCAGATACGAAGCGCTGATGAAGAAGGATGAATGTATTCGCTCGATGTATCTTGTCAATATAGCCAACAGACTTATATATGGCACTGTGCGACCACGCATGAGCAGCGAGACCATCGGTCAGATGACGACCTACACTGATCAGATGTTGCTCGATAAGAAATTGAACTTGCGTGAGAAACAAGCATGCCGGAAATTGCGTGATACACTGTCGCGGTTGCACAATGACGATCGCGAGAAACAGGAGCAAGCCAAGAAGGTGCAATGAAAACCAATCATGCTGCAGTGATATCCGTAATTCCGAGCAGAGCGCTGCATTCGGGTCAGGATGCATTCGGGTCGGACCACAGCAAAGCCATGGCACGGAATGAATTGTGCCTCGAAATGGCTGTTATTTCAGTCTTAAAGGGCCTCTTTGCACAGTGAA
Organism: uncultured bacterium; assembly: GCA_964397565.1. Lineage (GTDB taxonomy): Bacteria > Auribacterota > UBA3054 > UBA3054 > JAPLST01 > JAPLST01. Next base: position 348 of record CAYNJC010000039.1, on the reverse strand, counting down.
ATTGGCCATTTAAGCGGGCCAGGGCGGCGCGGGTTCAGGCATGAATGGCGCTGAATCAGGGACGCCGGCGGGCACGAATGATAGCAGCATCGCCAGCTGAACTGGCTCCCACCTTGCAGAAAGCTGCCATGATTGTCCGTGCCAATCAGCGACAATCTGCGGCTCGGGAATGGTTGCTGCTTTCTTCGTGCGCATCGTGTAGTTCATGGTGAAAATTGCTGCTGCACGCGGAAAGGCGTGCCGCGGTTGCCAACAGAATCTGCGCGGCACCGAATCAGGGCCACGGCGCAGGCTGTCAAAATTCAGTTATAATGTCCTATGCTACGTTCAATAGAAATGTCCTCTGAT
>CAYNJC010000038.1:0-40619 GCA_964397565.1 uncultured bacterium | reverse complement strand
TCCTGGTTATCTTATTCTACTATTCTGTGTCCAGGAAAACTGGTGGCGATATACAGCGTTCGGCATGCCTGCCGAATACGGAAAACTGAATACTGTGCCGCAGGTAACGCCGTCTCTGGCCGTCGCGACCTAACACGCAGCACGCCGGGAAGGCACATCCATCATCTGCTCCGCCCGCCGCGATCAAGTCGAAAACGGCAAACTCCATGCCTGACCCTGGCTGCTCTTTTTATGCAATAATGCAAAATGTGGATTCCTGAACCCGTTGTGCCCGGGTCGCCAAAGTCAATAGTTGAGAGTGGAATTCAGTCGTTGCCACATACATGTTTCCACGGCCGGAAGGATGTACAATGCTTGTGTTGGCGGTATCTTGCGGCCCAGTTTGTATTCCAGCCACGTCGTGCAGTTGGTTACAGATCCTTTCTGTTTTATGCTCAGTTTCTCACAGTACTTAATCTGAGCGTCATCTGATGTGCCCTTCCTTCCCTTGGATTTGGTTTGGAGAAACCAAACTGTGCTCTTCTTGTTCTTGGGTTTCATCCCGTGTGGCCCGTCCACAATTTGCATGGTTGTGCCATCCTTCAATTCGAGGACCCATCCCTTCTCGAAGTATTGGCGGAGATGAGGTGATACCAAGTCGCCCTTCTTGCGCGTAATAAGCAAATCCCCCTTTTTGCCACTCTTATGCTTGAACTCCGCCTTAACGCGAATGGCGTTGCTAGCATCACCAATGCTAATTGTGAGCGGCAGCATAATTGTTCCTCCGCTCCATACTATGCTGATGCTGCCAGCGTAGACGCCAAACGGCAAGGCCTTGCCCAGGGTGATAAACAAGCGGACCATGCAGTTGCTGTCGGCAGGCACCATGCTGGGCACATTCTCGAATCTCACACTCGATGCCGACATGTTCGTAAAGGCGCTTGCTAATGAACTGGCGGAGAGACTGTCAATCGTTGCGTTGGAGCAGCCGCCCATCTCAGACAATACCAAGGTGCCTGTCACTACCATGCTTGGCATAGCCTGCATCACAAGAGCAACTGGGCTGCAGACCAGTAGTGCAGGCATTTGCTGCACTTCAGTGGCAGCGACCACAACAGATTCCGGATACAGTAAATCCACGCCGACCACCGTGACATTATATGTGTTAGCCGACCCCGGCACTTCGATCACTTCGGGATTTGCAGTTCGACCGGAATAGAGGGCTCCTGGAATCTGGTTGTCAATCTGACCAGTGGAGTAGTTCACCCCAACATGGTTGCCGTTTGCATCATACAGATGGAGATCAATGTCACCCCTCGGATAACTCGCCTCAATGACTGTTCGTTTCGAACTACTGCCAGACAATGTGGTGTTCAACGCTTGGCCTTGGCCAATTTGAGACTGTATCAGTACTCTGCGATTAATGTTGTTCGCGGCTTCACACACATCAGATCTGCCAACGGCAAAGAAACGATCGCCGCCTGCGAAGTCATCTTGCGTGAACAGCGATGTGCCTGCAGAAACATGGTACTTCATTTCGTATTGGTAGTAGCGATCAAGTGCCTGCATGTCCGGTGCGCCATAACCAAAGGTCACTTGCCGTGAATTGCCGGCAGCCACATCAAACGCTTCGGGTATTGAAGAAACAGACACGGTCTGCTTACGAGCCGCTTGGTCAAGGCCAACAATGTCAAAAAACATGTTGACCCTTGTGCCCAAAGCGCTCAGATTTCGTATAGTGGCAGTTCCGACCTCTGATCCGACATATGTACCATCCGGCGGCAGCACGATGTCTGCCACAGTGAAATTCTCCACGATCACCTGCCCACCCTCGAACAGCGCAGTGCCATTCGCTGTCTTGAGTGCGTATGAGGCAAGATCGTCCACCAAGATCAGGGTGTTTTCCTTTTCCTCGTTGAAGGCGCCGTTCATCTGAAGGCTCTGTGCAAACATCGCCAAGGAACATACAATGTCAATACCACGGGCGTTTACTTCACCGCCAAATACGACAATCCCTCCTGCTGTAGAGGCCAAAGCAAAGTCCCCAATCCAACCGGCAATCCCAGCGGGCGGGCAAAAAATTAGCAGACCGATCTTGAGACCACCGGCTATAACTGCGCCAGCACCCCAACCGACAAAGCGAAAGGACTCCTGTGCAGAGGCCGATAACTCCATGAAATGTTTCACATTGTACGCGTTCTGACGTACCTGCCCAATTTGGGCGAACCGATAGTTGCGCTGAGAAGGTCTGAACCACTTGGCTGTTCGCTCTGCCAGCACCGCAGCGTTAAAATCCTGAACCACCTCAGACCGGAGTTGCTGCAGAAGCCTTTGCATATATGGACTGTCATTCACCGTGGTCAGCGCTTCGATGGACTGATAGAGCGTGTCGAACTTTGAGAGTATGGCGGACCGCTGCGCGGCCAGGTGTATTCCATCAGTGTCGTTCATCAAATGGCCCTTTACTGCTTCGATGACCAGTGCGATGTCGGACTCTACATTGATGTTAGCAGTCCTGAGAATCCTGTCATAAGTCTTACGCATTCTCTGAGCCATATCAGCGTTCATTCTATCAAGGTGATACAGTGCTACTTTCTGCATCGCCATGTTCAAGACGCCGCCAAGACTATGGTTGTATAAAATGTTTACAATGGTTAACAAATCTTTGCCATTGCCAAGCATGTCAATAATGCTGTTCTTGTCGGGCGAGGCATAGATTCCTTTCAGCGCATAGGCAAATCCAAGCGCAAGGGAATCAACATCATTGTCAAACTTCCGCATAACGGCATCTCTGCACTGCGCGACTGCAAACAACAAAGACTGCTTGACCCCACCAGCATTCGAGAAGTCGGTGCCGTATGTCGTTGAGACGCTTTTCGATGACGACGGTGACAGGGTGCCGATGTCCATATAGTAGAGCACGCAACTGTCACTTTGTGGCGATGTCACGTAGCCCGGTGTGTAGAACACTTGGTTTGTATCAGGGTTGTAGTCCCAAGCGTAGTCAATGGCAGCCGGCCACCATGCGAATACCACCCGTGTAGGCAAACTGAGAACTCCGCCAATGCCGTACAGATCATCAGGACTCTGCACGGGATCAAGCCACGATTGCCATTGTGTGAAACTGAGAGGCCGAACGTCGAGTTCGCGGATACACGTGCCGACCGGAGCGGCGTACAATGGCGCACCATCATTATCGTCTATCTGCGTGTCAAACAGATACCTAACTTGTAGGCGATGCGTTGCTGCGCTTGTGTTTCGCGCAGTCACCTCAAATCGGCACGCTTTGCCTTCGAGAATAAAGCTTTGAGTGATCTCCACGCCTTCCTCTGTGCTGTACTTGATACTCGCTGTGTTCCCGTTGACCGCCAGTTCCTCGCTCACGCTGAGTAATGTTGATGCATCTATGGCTTCATGCGTACAATAGGTGTGATCATCCACTTTAACGGAAAAGGACGATGTGTAACCTGGATAGAGCAGATACCTGCCGTCAGTACTGAGCCGCATCTGACAATCACCAGAGTCACTGAGGAGCATGGTAAGAAACTCATTGGCAAGAACGGCGTCTGCAAGCAACGCCGCCGGCGTCTGAGAAAGCACGTCAAATTCGGCCCGGGAATACTTCCTCTTCAGAATCTCGATCGATTGCCCTTGTGACCGCATCGCATCCACAGTTCGGCCATCCAAGATTCTCACACTAGATGCACCAGTAAACTCCGCCAGGCGTACATAGTATTGTGCGTTGACGTAAGAGCGCAGACCGCTCGGAGCCTCCTTTCTGATTGTTCCGGCTAGTTCTGAAAATGGAATGGCGACGTTTTCCTGTTTGACAATATCGCCGGCAAGACAAAGCGAGCATAGCGCGAGGCACGTGAGGCCAACCGAGATAATTGTTTTCATTGTCGCTCCAGTGTGAGAGGGTGAGCATCCGCAAATAAACTGTCAATAATCCTGCCGCAGCAGGTTGCCGTTTCTATACTATATACGGACAAGCCGGCAACGTGTCCCAGCGAGTTTTCTGTCACAGAGTCATTGCTATGATTATTGGGTGTCTCTTTCTCTATGCTCATGTCCCACCGCGTATCGTACACTCAACACGTAGGTTGGACCGGTAATCATTCTGCTCAGAAATCCCTGAAGAACCATATAGGACTGCTCAGATGCATTATTTGAGCTTGTAGGCTACCAGAGTTGATTTACTGTCGGTCCTGCTATTGTACATAATGGTGAAGAAGACTTTGCCGTCACAAAAGATACTAGGGTTATATGGCGCACTGCCGAAATTGTAGGTGTCATCAGCATACGCATCACCGCTTGAGTTGCTGATCACATCGTCCATCCCAGTTTTCTTGTCCATGCGGTGTACTTCTATAACGTCGGTCACAGCATTGTAGGACTCGTAGAGCAAACAGCGCTTGTTGTTGTATACGACACGCAGCCACGTGGCGTTACTCAAGTTCTTCAACATGCTTCCCACTTTGTTGTACAGTTTGATATAGTAGACTTCCACTTGGCTGTCATAGAAAACCACTGCACAACCGCCGGCGCTGTCTGCAACAACTTGGTAAATTTCAACTTCCCCAAGTTCCTGCCGCCATAATTCCGTGGCGGCACTAACTATAGATACTCCCACGAACGCAATCATGGCAATCAGCAGAGTTAATTGTTTGGTTTTCATCTTGCACCTCGTTGTTGTTGGTTGTTTTGTAGAATTGCTCTGACCGAACCACGTGGTACACCTGAGCAACATTGGGTGTTTCCAGTATATAAACGGACAAGCCGGCAAAGTGTCCCAACGAGTTTTCTGTCACAGGGTCAGAAACCCAACGTTGCAGGCAATATAGCACAACACGCGGGGGAAGTCTATACCACCGCAAGGGACAGCGCTGCTGATTTTTCATTGGTCATTCATCATTGGTCATCGGTCATTTCGTAGTCTCTGCCATAGCAGCCGAAATTGCGGACTCAGCTCATTCACTGGGTTGCTCGGGTATACTGGATGGCATCGCCGCGGACATGTGTCGTCACTTGGGTGAACAGCATGAGAATGGACTTGACCTGGGTATCAACCTGCCGGATGATGATATCATCTCCGCCCTGTACCTCGCTGAGCGCATCCTTGCTTGCGCTGGCCACACCGCCGTCGCCAAAAGCCACCATGCCGAGAATGCAGGTCTGCTCGCTGGTGCCATGCACTTTCTTGAGCACACGATGGGGTACCTGCGTGCCCGGGCCGTTGTCGATCACACTCGGGTACGTCACCCCGGTGTAGATGAAACCGCCTGAGGGCATCGAGAATCCTGTTGGTGTCATCACCGAACTACAGCCCTGCAACAGACAGAAAGCGGATGCAAACGTCATAACGCTGGTAATTTTGAGCATGGATGTCATACGGTATCTTTGTGATGGGTGATTAGTTGGCTATCTGCTTCTTTGTATTGTCACTGGTTTTCCGGACACGATTGAGTTTGCCTCTTGGGATTTCCGTTGAGAGTATTCAGTAGATGACAAGGCCTTTGCGTGGCACGCGGGCGCGCACGGCAGTGGCCTGATCAAACGCAACGGTGCCGCTCAATTGCAGCGCGACATCGATGACGACATATTTGTCGCCGGGTACGAGCGAGCCAAGCGCGACGTTGCGGGCATGCAGGCGCCATTTGCCCGTGGTGGCGTTGTACTTGAAACTGGCCGCGGGCGTGGAACTCCGGCCCTTATACATCTCACTGCCGGTCTTGACCAGCGAGATGGTGAAGGGCGTTGTGACACCATTCAACGTGACATTGAGCGTTGCGCCAATATTGCTTTCAGCGGGGCGGTTGGTGGTGGTAATCAGGCCTTCCATCGAGAGGTTATCGCTCGCGCCCTTGTCCGCCAGTGCGAGGCTATTGACAAACAGGGTTTGCTCCATGCAGCCATACTTGCGTTTGTGCGTGCGCCACGGCGAACCGGCGTCGTCAAAGTAGGGGCACATGGTTGCTTGGCTTGCGCCCATGCGCAGGATGATCGGCAAGTAGGCGTCATCGGTCGCGAAATTGGCGTAATTGTAGACGGTAACGTAGCCGTATTGTTTCGCCGCGTTAACGACGGCGCTGACGGGGCCTGAGTGCGGCACATTCTTGATATAGCGGTATTCGGATCGCGCCCGATTACGATGCCAAAAATGCGGATCGTTCAAGTCGTTGGTGTTAATACAGTCAAGGCCGTTGATGGACAGTCGGAACTGATCCTTGGGGAACTCAAACGCGGTGGCGGCATTATACTTGAATGCGCAGAAGATGCCGTTACCCAAGCGAATCTGGGTGTACACCACATTCAGCATCGGCGCCACGACTGGCGAACCGGATTGGGTGTCGACTTGGGCACGCACAGGCAGGCACAGGACGGACAGGCAGATACTACAGGCGACGGCATGTGAAATCAACCACTTCATAACTACTCCTTGTCTCTTATTTGTTAATACAGAATGTTACGGTTCTTTTGTGATCTGGCGCGATAATGGACCGTTTCGTCGAGGGCCGCCGGATCGGCGCCGAGCTGCAGGCGTGTTTCGAGCACGACCGCCTGGTTGGGTTGTGGCTGGACGAGGTTGAGCCCCGTGGCCTTTAGTTCCCAACGGCCTTTGGCGAAGTTGATCCACGCGGTCAGATTGGAGGCGCCCTCGGCGTAGCAGACATTATTTGCCGCGCGTTTCATGACACAGTCAAACACTTGCATGGATGCGCCCAGCATGCGCCATGAGAAACGGGCAGTGAATTGATTGCCCAGCACCACAGCGGCATTGGTGAAGCAGACGCCGCGCAAAAGCAGCACGTCATCGGCCGCCACACTCTTCTTCTTGAAACGCACCTGCGCGTCGGTGACGACCACCAAGTTGGATTGGAAGCCCATGACCTCCGTGTGTTCACGTGTGCTCTTGCCGGCGCCACTGAAATAGGGCAGTTCGAACGTGTCCAGCGCGCCGAGAGTAAAGCTAATCGGCAAGTAGTCGTTTTGCTCGGTGGGCAACAAGAGCTTCTTGATGAAAATGGAGCCTTGCTGGCGCTTGGTGTCCAAGGTGACAACCACCCGGCCACTGCCGGCGATCTTATTGCGATAGACATAGGACTTTGCCGCGCGACTGTAATGCCAATAGGCCGGATCGCTCATCTGGCGATCGTTCAGACAGACACTGTTATTGACCATGAAGCAGAAGGCATCCATGTCCGGCTTGGGATTCTCGGCGGCATTGTAATGGAACTCGCAGCGTATGCCAGTGTTCAAACGGCAGGTTGAGTACCAGATGTGGTGGAACGTCGCGACGGCCGCGCCGCGCAGGTTGATGATAAACGGCGTGCTATCCAAATCATTGTTGGTGATGCAGAGCGTGCCCGCGTAATCGCCGGTCAAGACGGGCAAGAATGCGGTAATGAACGGGCTCTCGTTAGTTGGCGCAACAATGGAGGCAGGTGACTGCGAAACGGAGAATACCGCGCCAAAGACGACAAGATCATTGGTTAGCGGCGCGTCACCGGCATTCCCGAGCGTGAAGTAAGCCAGTGTGGCCCTGCCGGTCAGGGCGATGCCACAGTCAACGACTGCGCCATTGGTCAAGATCACGTCGTCGAACATGACGAAAATCTTGGGACGGCGGATGTGGTAGGTGATTTGACACACATCGGACGCAACCGTTCCAACCCCGTTCGTGCCAAGCACAATGATGTCTTGTGTGGCCTCGATTAGGTCGATGGCGTCACCCCACTGGAATGGCTGCACCACCGCGTGCGTCAGGGCATTCGAGCAGTAGACCAGATAAGTTTCTGATCCATTGGTGCCGTTGATTGCCGCCAACGACTCGTACACCATGCGGGGACTGGGATTGGTGATGTCAACGAAAGGCGGCAGGGCGGGCAAGCGCTCGACGGAGACCGTCGCGGCGCCGAGCATACCATACTGGCTGTATCCCCAGACGCGCATGACGTTCGAGCCGACCACCAGCGTGATGTTGGAGATGACCAAGTCGGGCGTGGCGGGGAATGTGCGGGTGTCGCCGGTCGCCTCATTCGTGAAGGTCAGCACACGGGCGACATTTACATTGGTCACACCGAGGGTGATTTGATTATTCGGAAAAGGCAGCGGGCCATAAGTGTTGGTAATGTCGATGAACGGGCGCGGCTCGGGCTCAACGAAGATGATGGCCGTGTCATTGGTATAGTGATCGTACTGATTGGTCCCATTGACGACGATCAGGTTTGTGCCGGTGTGAAGACCGAAAATGTCGGCTTGGAACGCGTTGGCAGACCATGCCATATTGTTTGACCAATCTTCAATCCACAGCGCGACTACATTATAGTTCGTGCCGGCGACAACAGCATTGGTGGTGCCGTACAAAAACTCTTGGTACTTGTTGGTAACGTCTACGAACGGCGCGACATCAGGGAGGGACCGACGATAGACACGAACCTTGTCGTTAGTCCACGAATGCCAAGCATTCGTACCAAGGATGGTCACCAGATTGTCACCGTGCCACAGGCCGGTGAGTGTGACTGCCCAGCTCACGCCGCTAGGCGCAAACCAATTGGTTTGCCCATCATTGACGTACCAGCCCATGTTGCCGAACAGATTCAGATTAGTGCCTGCCACATAGAGCCAGTCGACTTCGTAGCCATTGGTCACGACAACATCATTTAAGACGTTCGTAATGTCGATGAACGGCAACGGCTCTGGCAGGCGGGTCACGGTGATCGTATCCGCCGCAGTTATTCCAGCCATGTTTCTGCCGGCAACAACAATGGTATTGGCGCCGACCTCAAGCTCGATATTGGCAATGAGCCATGGCGATGTGGCGGGCAGTGTGCCATTGCCCGCCGTGAGGAGATTGGTCCACCACATCTGGCCAACCACATGCATGTTCGTGCCACCAATGGCGCAGGTCATGATGCTATAGTCAACGGTTGCATTGACATTGGTGATATCCACAAACGCCAGCGGCCAGCCGACGAAGATCAGACATGTGTCGGCGGCTGGCCAGCCATACAGGTTGGTGCCGGCGACCGTGATGACGTTCGTGCCGGGTTGAAGATTGTTGACAGCATTGGCGAACCAGCCGTTTGCACCGCTGGCCTTGAACGGGAAGACACCCGGCCCACGATCATTCCACCACCACAGATTGCCGGCGGCAATGTTCAGGTTGGTGCCGCCGATGACGGCACTGGTCGCGCCGATTGGCAACTCGCGATACGCATTGGTGACGTCCACGCACGGCGCGACCTCATTGCTGGTCTCGCGGTGGATGATGACACTGTCATTGGTCCACATGTCCCAGGCATTCGTGCCGAGAATATACACAGTGTTGTCGCCGTACACGAGGCCGGTTATGTTGGTTGTCCAGCCCGAGCCGGCGCGCGCAAACCAATTAGTGGCTGGGCCAGCATTGAGCTTCCATACCATCGAACCGGCAATGTTTTTGTTGGTGCCGCTGACCCAGGCATTGTCCAGATGATACTTTACGATTGCCGGCGCGTTGGTGATGTCAATCACCGGTAGTGGCCAGCCAATGAAGATTAGGCACGAGTCAGCGGCCGGCCAGCCATACATGTTGGTGCCGGTAACCGTGATGACATTCGTGCCGGGTTCAAGATTGTGGACGATATTGGTGAACCAGCCGTTTTCGCCGCTGGCCTTGAACGGGAAGACACCCGCCAGGCGGTTGTTCGACCACCACAGATTGCCGGCAGCGATGTTCAGGTTCGTGCCGCCGATGACGGCACTGGTCGTGCCGACGGGCAACTCGCGATACGCATTGGTGACGTCCACGCACGGCGCGACCTCATTGCTGGTCTCGCGGTGGATGATGACACTGTCATTGGTCCACATGTCCCAGGCATTCGTGCCGAGAATATACACAGTGTTGTCGCCGTACACGAGGCCGGTTATGTTGGTTGTCCAGCCCGAGCCGGCGCGCGCAAACCAATTAGTGGCTGGGCCAGCATTGAGCTTCCATACCATCGAACCGGCAATGTTTTTGTTGGTGCCGCTGACCCAGGCATTGTCCAGATGATACTTTACGATTGCCGGCGCGTTGGTGATGTCAATCACCGGCAGCGGCCAGCCGACGAAGATCGGTAAAGAGTCGGCGGCCGGCCAGCCGTACATGTTGGTGCCGGCAACCGTGATGACGTTGGTGCCAGGCAGGAGATTATGAATGGTATTTGTGAACCACCCATTCTTGCCACTTGCCTTGAACGGGAAGACACCCGCCACGCGATTGTTCGACCACCACAGATTGCCGGCAGCGATGTTCGCGTTTGTGCCGGCGATGCCGACACTGGTCGTGCCGGCCGACAAGGCGAGATACGAATTAGTGATGTCGACGCAGGGCGCGACCTCATTGCTGGTCTCGCGGTGAATCCAGACAATATCGTTGGTCCACATGTCCCAGACATTTGTGCCGATGATGCTTACCAAGTTGTCACCGTGCAGCAGGCCGGTTACGTTGACCATCCAGTTCGAATCTGCGCGTGCAAACCAATTGGTCGAGCTGCCATTGAGACTCCAGCCCATCTTGCCGGCGATGTTGTCATTGGTGCCGCTGACCCATGCGTTGCTCACGTGATACGACACGATCGCAGGCGCATTGGTGATGTCAATCACCGGCAGCGGCCAGCCGACGAAGATCAGGCACGTGTCGGCGGCCGGCCAGCCATACAGGTTGGTGCCGGCAACCGTTATGACATTCGTGCCGGGCAAGAGATTATGAATGATATTTGTGAACCATCCGTTTTCACCGCTGGCCTTGAACGGGAAGACGCCCGCCGCGCGATTGTTCGACCACCACAGATTGCCAGCGGCGATGTTCAGATTGGTGCCGCCAATGCCGGCCCTGGTCGTGCCGACCGGCAAGGTGCGATACGCATTAGTAATGTCGACGCAGGGCGCGACCTCATTGCTGGTCTGCCGGTAAATCCGGATTGTGTCGGTTGTCCAGACATTGCAAAAATTCGTGCCAATGATTGTCAGCGAGTTCCAGCCTTCAACCAAGCCGGTTGCGGTCGCGCCCCACGCGGTGCCGGCATGGTAAAACCAATTGGTGTAATTCACGGACAAGCACCAGGCCATGTTGCCGTAGACATTCCAATTCGTACCAGCGGCGGCGAAACTGGTGCGATGATAGGGCACCCAATTCATCGCCGGTGGTGACACTGCATTGGTAATGTCAATAAACGGAGCAAAAAACGCCGGATCATATTCATAGGCGCCCATATCCACACGACCTTCGATGACGCGGGGGTGGCCGTCGAGGTCGGTTGTTCCATTGACATATGCAAGGTTGCCGGCATTGCGGCAGGGCGACAGGCACGTCAGCCGAAAATCATTGAAAGCGTTGCGAAATCCGGGCGCATTCGTGATGTTGTTAGCCCCTGTCACAGGCAGTGCGGTACACGAAAAGGAAAATTCGCTTTCAAAGGCGTCGGGAGCATGAGTAGCGCTGTTGTCATACACGATCGAATTTTCGACAGTGTCCCAGTAGGAACCGCCGCCCTCGAAATCGGCAACATTGCGTGAGAGCGTGCAGTTTGCCAATTGGCTCATGAACGAAGCGCCGCCGAACAAGGCAACGTTTGAGGTCATGAGTGAGTTGTAGGCGGCACACCCATAGACGGCGCCGCCCCACGTGTCCACGTGGTTACCGCGAAACACACAACGTTGGAGCGTGGCCCAAAACGCGCCGCCGCCACCAAAATCGGCATGATTGTTTTCAAAGACACAATCCACATAGGTGCCGGACGCAGCGCCGCCGCCATAATAGAAGGCGTGCGAGGAGGTGATCAGGCAATTGCTGACAATGCCGCCGAGGTTCAAGACGGCCCCGCCGCTGCCGTCGAAGCGCCAATCACCATCTTGGCGAGTATATCCATTAGATAACGTGAATCCCGCAAGCAGACCGTTGGTGATACAAACACACCGCACCGCCCAGTTGGTTAGCGGGCCTGTGCCCACAATGATGGTGGCGGCGGGGCCACCGGTGCTGACAACAGTGATGGCACTTGTAATGATAACACGATTGCTGAGACTGGTTTCGACAGGCGCATTTGAAATGACCGACTCGCCATAGTCATAGATGCCTGCGGCCACATACACGGTCTCGCCGGCAGGGGCCGCATTGACGGCGTCCTGTATGCTACTGGCGGCGATATTCCAATTGGTATATGGCCATTGAGCATTCTGCGCGTGCGCACTAACATAGAGTGCGCCAAATCCTTGTTGAGCCAACGCGCCAAGCGCAATGACGACCCAGCACCAGCTTTTCCTACCGTTCATAAAGACTCCATAACGATTGCAGAGATCTACTGTGTTACGCGTAACGCAGCGTATTCTTACCTATATATACGAGCGCCATGACGGTTTGTCCCACGAAGAGGGGCAGACTCAATCACGCCATGGCTTCGCAGGTCAATAAAATCATCTGGTTGGCAAAGTGTCTCAACCAGTATTCTGTCACAGAGTCAGAAGCCAAATGATGCAGGCAATATAGCACAACGCGCGGGGGGAGTCTATACCACCGCAAGGGACAGCGCGCCTTTGGCGCGAGGTAAGAGTGACGAGTTGCGAGTGACGAGTGGAAGTCATGGTGGCAGGCGTGGTCAGGCACGGGCGTCATCTTCAAGAACCGCGCGGCGGTACGGGCAGACGCCGCTGCAGTGTGCGCACATGCGCAGGCCGACCTCGCAGAGTACAGCTTGGATGGTGCGGAGACGAATGCCGCCTTCGTTGTTCTCGATGCGCGAGATGAGTTTGCGCTCGACGTGCAGTTTCTCGGCAAGCTCTTCCTGTGACAGACCACTACGGTGACGCGCGATGCGAATGCGGTCGCCCGGGTTACAGAACGGCAGATTGCCGTTACCATGATTGTTGGTTGTCTCTTCATCTACGCTCATGACGTACTTCGTTTTGCACTTTTTCACTTCAACAATACACGAGTTGTACTTCCATAAAACCTGAGATTGTGCAGGCACAACCAGTATCCACCGCTGCCAGCACTGCTTCTCATGAGTATATACGCAGTTCGGGGTGATTTGTCCCAGGCAGTTTCACTGGCGAGGCAGTATAGCACGTCCGCCAGCGGCGCGGACGGCGCTACTGCATTGGGCAACAGCAACATTCGCGGGATGGAATCACCCCCACTTGGCGGGATCACCGCCGCTGGCGGGACTGGCTGGTGCCTTAGCTAACCAAGTCAGCGGGCAGCATATGAAGTCATAGACTCCATCCGCGTTTGTGGCGCACGGCGTCACCTAACCAAAACGGTGGGCGTTTGTGCACCAGAAGCGGTCTTGCTATACTTATGCACCATTATCACGGCACAAAGGATACTTGATTGGTCTAGACCATGATGGCGCGCAATGATTAGGGAAGGTATGGTCGGCAATACTGTGCCGCCGGCTCACACTGGCGCAGAGGCACCGCTGTGCGCACAGGATCTGGCGCTGGTCGCGCGCTTGTGCGCGTGCGATGAGGCGGCATGGGCAGAGTTTCTCCAACGCTACCGCAACGGATTTCGTTGCGTTGTCGCGCAATTGAACTGCCACACCGAGTTTGATGATTTGCTGGGGTCATTTTTGGTGAAGCTGCTGGGCGGTGTCGCGCGGGCCGGGATACTGCGCCAGTACGATGGTCGCGCGCGCTTGAGCACCTTTCTTTCGATTAGTTTCCGGCATCATGTGATCGACCATCAGCGCGCCGCGCCGCCGTGCGAACCGCTGGTGTTGGATCCGCCGGATTGCCATGCGGCCGGGCCGGTGGCCTGCGTGTGCGCGCATGAGGAAGAGGCCTTGCTGACACGGGCGCTGGTGCAGCTCGCAGTGCGCGAACGGCAACTGGTTGATTTGCATTACTATCAAGGCCACAATGTGCGCGCAATTGCCGTCATGTTTGGTTGCAGCAAGTCGAAAATAGCGCGTGAATTGGCCGCCATCGTCACGCGCCTGCAACGGTTGACGAAAGCCGATGGGACACTCTGCCGTGTTTGACGTATATATGTATGAACACGATGGAACCGGGCGTATGGGGAATGCAGGTCAGCTTCTGATCGGCGGTGCGGGATTCGCGCTCCGACACAAGTGAGAAGAAATAGTGAACGAGAACAAGCTACAACAATGTTTGGCGCGCATGTATCGCGCACGGCGTGAGCGGCACCAGACAAAACTGTGCATCGATACGGTTGACTATGCGCTTTTGGCGCGGGTGGCCGAGGGCACGGCAACAGATGCGGAGCAGGCAGCGGCCAAGGCACTCTTGGCGCGTGACCCGGCGGTGGCCGCCGCACTGGAAAGCCATGCGCGAGACGCGGCGCAGATTGAGACACTGCCGACCATGGTGACGCGGGCTTGGCGCATCCGAAAAATGCTGGCATTCGTTGCGGACACCGAAGTATGGTTATTGCGCGCGGCGGCGTGTCTGCTGCTGATCGGCGCGGTAGTTTTCATCTACGCGCGGTTTCCTCATCATAAAATGCCAGCGTTTCGTGGCGGGCCGGAAAGTGTCACAAAATGGACACCGGCACGCACAGTACAGTTGACCGCCTATGACATCGAAGATGGCACCTATGCGCCGCACATGCTGGACGTGTATAACACATCTTGCGCGCTGCTGATTGGCATAGACGACTACGACTATGCCCGCACCGGTTTTGATGGCTTAGGCCATTGTGTGAACGACATTACTGCGCTGGATGAGCAGTTACGCGCATTTCAGTTCAACGATATCATGCGTCTTGCTGACAGAAACGCGACGCGCCGGAACATCTTGGACAAGCTGGAAGAACTGATGCGCAAGACCGGGCCGCGCGGGTCGTTGCTGATCTATTTTGCCGGGCATGGTTATCTGGATCGGCACAAGTCGAACATGAGCTATCTGATACCGTATGATGGCAGCCGCGACGAGCGGGTGTTGGCGTCGCGTAACATCCCGATTCCCGCCATCAAGCAACTTGCACGCGCGTGCGATGTGCAGCATGTCTATCTAGTGCTGGATTGCTGCTATGCCGGCATGATCTGCATGCGGTCTGGTTACACGTTTGGCCATTCGCTCCCGGATTTTCATTATCTGCGCGAGCTGGTGCAGGAGCCGGTGGTAAATGTGCTGGCGGCCAGTGGCGCCGCACAGAAAGCGATTGACGGATTATTTGGCCGCGTGTTTCGCGAGACGCTGCATGCGTTTGGCAGCCGGCCATTCATCACCGCCGATACGGTGAATGACGCGGTGAAACGCGAGGTTGCGGTCCAGTCACGCGCGCGCTACGACCACACCCAAATGCCAGTCTCGAGCAAGCTGCGCGGTAACGTCGGTGATTACATTTTCGTGCCGACAAACGCCGCCATGCGCATGACGTCGCCACATTTGACCAACAGCGCAACATTAATGTTTGCGGATGTGTCCGACTGTCGCGCGCTGCGTATGGTGGATCTAAACGGCAATGGCACGCCGGAATTTATGGCTGATATCAGTAACCGCCTGAGTGTGTACAACGCGCATGGTGCACTTGTGGCACGCAGGCGTTTAGACAGCCAGAGCGGCGTTGCGCTCGTCAAGGATTACAACGGCGATGGCGGGCAAGAATTGTTCCTGGTTGAGCGGCGGGGCACGACGCATGTCGCGCGGGTGTTGAACAGCACATTGTGTTCCGAACCGCAGCGGTTTAAGTATCCGGGGTATCTGTTTGAGCGTCTCGTGCCGGCCAACACGCCTTCGATGCGCGAGGAATACCACAAGCTCAGCACGAACCGCTGGTATCGCGAGTATGGTAGTTTGGCGCCGCACGACGTGGTGGATCTCGACGGCGATTATTGCCCCGAGCTTGTGGCGAGCTGGTTCACTGGGTATGTGCAAGTACCGCGCGCGCTGCTGGTGTTCGACTACGCCACCGGCGCATTGAAATGGAAATATGAGACGGCGCCGCATATCGATGATGTTGATATTGACGACACTGATTGCCGCACTGGACAAAGGATGTTGGTGGTCAGCACGTATGCGCCGTGGAATGGGCACACGGCTGCGGACGGCACGACCGACAGCAACTCATACGTGCTGGCGCTCGATGCGGCTGGCCACCTGCAATGGTGCCGCCAATTTGGCTCGCATTACACGGGCACCACGGCGAAATTCGTTGACCTTGATCACGACGGTGACAATGAGATTCTCGTCTTCATGCGCACGACGACATGGCCGCGCAAGGTCGAGGAAACCGGTGACATCTACCTGCTGGACAAGCGCGGCCGGACGTTGTTTCAATTCAGCAACACGTCATCGGTTGAGAGTGCGTGTGTGTATCCGAACTATCACGCACGCGAAAGTTGTGTGCTGGCGGCGCTGCGCAACGGCGAACTGGTGTTGCTGGACGCGCAATTGCGCGTGTTGCAGCGCGTGCCATACTCGAATACGACCCAGCAAGTATCAACGGCATTTGTCCGCGAATTGTTGACGGAGTATTATGGGACAAATGCTGCCACGACGCTGGTGCCGCCGGCCGTTGCTGATGAAGCAATGGTACCCGTCGCACGCATCAAGGAACTGCTGCGCGAGTACTATCGTGTTTTTCATGGCAGCACCAATGTGGTCACCGATGCCTTGACGATCTCTGCTTATCCGCGCATCTGCGGCTTCATGCGCACGTCGTATGGCGAATACATTGTGGTGTTGTACTACGAACATGACCCCGAAATGATCAATGTGGTTGAGCAGATAGCCGGTCCGCGCTCGGTGCATGCCTATTTCAATGCGCACATCAAACTGCTGGACAAGACCACGCTGGAGGAGCGCTTCAGCATTCCGCTGGCGCGCGAGACGCTTGAGGCGCCCAGCAGCAATCTGATCACGTTATATGACTCAGACCAAGACGGCCAAGATGAGCTTCTGGTAAGGTTGCGCGACCGCATCGAAGTGTATAAAGTGGTCGTGGAATAGCATCGCGCAGGCCCTGCCCGCCGTTCTGGTTGTAGCCGCGCAACGGCGTTCCGCTTCAATCGACATTTTGTGTCGTTTGTGCCCGTCAGCTGATGTCCCTTGACTGATCACTGATTACCGACAAAGCGGGAGCGATCTCCGCGTCGCGAATCTGGCGCAGGTAGGGCGGGCAGGCCCTGCCCGCCGTTCTGTTGTAGCTGCGCCACCCGGCGCGGATTTTGTAGTGCGACAACTGGGAAGCTGAATCAAGCGCTGCGCAGAATCTTTGCCACGAAAAGGCACAAAACACACAAATCTGCTCAATTCTTTCGCGGCGAAAAAATTTATGGTACTGCAAGGCGGGCTATGGTGAAGCATGCTCACCGCTTCTATTTGGCCTTTGGTCTTGGTGCCTTGGTTTTCCCCGCTGCATCATCTGCGGTAAATTCTTTCGCAACAAAATAATGTAATGTTCAATGCTGATTACTTATTACTGATCACAAGTCGAAGATGGTTTGGACAGGATCAACAGGATGACGCATGATGATGGAGGGGCGGGCCGCGGGCCGCATACGCGAAACGCCGTTCCGCGACTGCATGCCGACACTCCCGCCGCTGGCGGGACTCCAAGCAGCCGATCACCGAGGTCCGAGGTCCGCGATCCGTTGTCCGCCTTCTGGCTTTTATGCCTTAACCTTGAAACCTTAAACCTTACACTCGGCTCGCCGCCGCACCGATCACCAACGTGCAGGGGAATTTCAGTGGGTCTACCCGTGCGCTTGACAGCGTGCGCGCGGCATGCTATACTATCGTAACGATACGAATATTGTAATGTCACGCGACCATGCCCGAGCACCGCAATGCCCACAACGCTGAAAGATATCGCCCGTGCCGCTCACCTGTCGGTCAGCACGGTCTCTAACATACTGGCCGGCGCAGACCCGCGCTACAGCCCGGCCACCCGCGCGCATGTCCAACGCATCGCCAGCGAACTCGATTACCATCCCTCGCGCGCCGCGCGTATGATGCATACCGGCCAGTCCGGCGTGCTGGGTGTGCTCGTGCCCGAGTTGGCCTACTCGTATTTCCCGGACATCGTGCACGGCATCGAGCAAGCCGCCGATAAAGCCGGCTACCAAGTGCTGTTGTCGCAATCACACTACAACGAGGAAACTGAACGCCGCAAGATCTCGTTGTTTCGACAGTATGAAGTGGATGGCTGCATCATCGTACCGATCCCCTTCAAACAGCACAACAAGCGCGTCTTTGAAAATCTGCGCGCCAACGGCACGGCGGTAGTATGCGTGGACGCAGCCGTGCAGGGCGTGCCCTTCGATTTTGTCGGCACGGATGACGTATATGGCGCGCATCTGGCCACCCAGCACTTGTTGGACCTCGGCCATCGGCGCATCGCCTGCCTGGCCTTTGGCGACACGTCGGTAATTCGGACGACGCGCTTGGCCGGGTATCGCCGGGCGCTGGCCCAGGCGCATGTGCCGTATCATGCGCGCGGGGTGCTGTCCGGTCCGTGGGAATTAAATGCGCCGGCCGACGCGCTGTGTGCCTTGTGCCGTGGCCGCCAGGCCCCCAGCGCAATTTTTGCGATGAGCGATCTGCTGGCCGTCTGGGCCTATTTCCGCCTGCGCGAAGCCGGGCTGCGCATACCCGAGGATGTTTCGCTGATCGGCTTCGGCGGACTGCATGAAGGCGCCTGGCTTGAACAACCGCTGACGACCGTTGCCCAGGATCGCGAAGGCATGGGCCGCCAGGCCGTCGAATTCCTCTTGCAGCGCCTGCAACAACCGGCGCTCGCACCGCGCAAGCTTCTGCTGAAACCAACCTTGGTCACGCGCGCCACGTGTGGCGCGCATGCGGCCGTGTCGGCCCTGGCCACCAACGGCACACACCATCACCTGCGCAGCACACCTCTGTCATGACAAGCATCTCCTATGGTTGCTGGACCAGTCTTGCCCTGCTGGTTATTGCCCCAAGCGCGGGTCACGCCAGCGACGCCAATAAAGTGCACACGACCTATCTCTGGCACATGCATCAGCCGATCTACTGGCCGAAGAGCACCAGCGGCAGCGGCAATGGCTATGAAAAAGCCAAGGACACGATGGACAACGCCGGCGCGCGTGGCAATCACCCGACCGAAACGCTCAGCGATATTTTTGGCGTGGACGATCGCAAGGCCGGCTATCAGTATCGCATGAAAGATTCGGTTGGCGGGATGGGCCAGGCCAGCGAATCCGGTGCGCAATGCACCATGTCCGGCTCGTTGCTGCAGAATATCAAACAACTGGGCGACAATGGCTGGAATGGCTATTCCAGCGGCTGGACGGCCAACGGCCAGGCGCGCACCTGGCACACACCGGGCGGCAAGCCGCGCCTGGATTTCATTTGCATACCCGCGCATCATCCGATCGCGGCGTTTGCCGACCCGCGCACGCTCGAACTCGAAATTCGCATCCACAAATATTTGGTCGAACAAAATTATGGCACGTCCGAGCCCTACACCAAAGGCTTTTTCCCCCCGGAAATGTGTTTTTCGCAGCGCATTATTCCAACCTTGGTGAAGGAGGGCTTCACCTGGGTGGCGATCGCGAACACGCATCTCTCGCGCGCCTGCCCGAATTTCCCGTATGTCAATGGTTCGGGCGGCGAATTGTGCGACCCGCCCAACAAGGCCGACCAACTCAACCCGAATGGGGCCAACTGGTATCGCGAGCACATTGACCGCGGCTGCTCGCCCTGCAACGCGATCCCGTTTTCGGTCCAGCCGCATTATGCGCGCCAATACGACCCGCAGACCGGCCAGGAGTACAAAATGATGGTCGTGCCGGCCGAGATGTCGCTCTCCTGGAAAGACGGTTACGCGAGCATGGGCAGCGGCCCGATCGACGCCAATATTGCACCGTACAACGACAGCGCGCATCCCTGCCTGGCCATGATGTGCCACGATGGCGACAACGCCTGGGGCGGCGGCTATTCGTATTATCACGAAGCCGTGCCGAGTTTGACCGGCAGCAGTTCGATCCGGCCGACGACGGTCGAGCAGTTCCTGGCCGATCATCCGCTGGATCCGGCCGACATCGTGCATGTCGAGGATGGCGGTTGGGTCAATGCCGACGGCGATTTCGGCTCGCCCTTCATGCTGAACTGGACCTGGTTCTTGTGGAAGGACGGCACGGTGGACATCGAGACCGGCTGGCATTACAAACTGCGCGACTACGCGATTCGGATGGCGGCCCTGAATTATGTGCTGGATGCCGAGGCGACCGTCGGCGCGGCCAGCATCAGCGCCGGGCGCGTGGCTGAACCCTACGCCAGCGGCGCGAGTGCGGCCGAAAAGGCATGGCACTTCTACCTCGGCTCGCTCGATAGCGGCTTTCAATATTATGGCAATCCGGGCGACAATGAAATCCGCGTGACGATCGCCTGCAACGAGGCCTATGATTGGGCCACCACCGCGCTGGGCTCGAACCCTGACCGGGTCGGCCCGACGTGCTGGATTCCGCAACGCTATCCGTGGAATCCCGGCGGGCAAAGCTTCGGGCCGCAGACGAAATATGTCCTGACCGCCATGGCCAAAGATTTTTATGTCTGGACCTTCGCCTTCGATCGCAGTGGCATCAGCACGATCAAAGTGCTCTTCCGCACCGACAAGGACGGCGTCAACAGCATGGCCAGCAATCACAATGAGCTTTTTGCCGGCGGCAGCGAGGTCAACGCCTGGCAAGAGCAACTCATGACTGATCGCGGCGAATTTCCCAAAACCATGGCCGGCTTTGACGGGCTGGAAAACATCAATTACGAATTGCCGAATGTCATCGCCCATCATTATTGGACGAAACTTATTACCAGCACCAACACGCTCTACGATTATGCGATTATCGCCGTGGACAACGCGGGCCATTCGACCACGTCGGACATTCAACATGTCTATGTCGGCGCGACCACGAGCGGCGGCGGCGGCAGCGACGCCGCGGTGACCTATGCGCCCGACCCGCCCGTGCGCGGCGCGCAGTGCACGATCAGTTACAACAGCGCCGGCCGCGCCCTTGTCGCGGCCAATCCGGTGCGCATTCATTTGGGGTTCAACAACTGGGCCGGCAGCCTCAGCCCGGACCCGGTCATGACCGGCACGGTCGGTGCGACGTGGGTGTACCCGGTCTTTGTCAGCAATAACGCGGCGCAGATTGACTGCGTCTTCAACAACGGCGCGGGCACCTGGGACAACAACAGCGGCAGCGATTGGCACAAAGTAACCGTGGCGGGCGATCAGCCGCCGGCAGCCTCGTTCAGCGCCACGCCGCGCTCGGGCGACGCGCCCCTGACCCTCCAGTTCACGGATACCTCGAGCGGCACGATCACCTGGCGCACGTGGTCGTTTGGGGACGGGACCATGAGCGCCGCACAGAGCCCCAACATTGTCTACGCGGCCGCCGGCGCCTACACGGTGACGCTGATTGTCTCGAACGCCTTCGGCACGTCCACCAACACGCAGATGGACTACATCACCGTCACCACGCCCGGCGCGCCGCAGGCGAACTTCATCGCGACACCATTGTACGGCCCGCCCGGCACCGTGGTGCAGTTCACCGACCAATCCGGCGGCAGCATCACCGGCCGCGTCTGGTCGTTTGGCGACGACGGCGCGAGCGGTGTGCAGCATCCAAGTCATGCCTATGCCGCGCCGGGCGTCTATGATGTCCAGCTCATCGCCCGCGGCCCGACCGGCGTCAGCACCAATCGCAAGACCGCGTACATCACGATTGCCGCCCACTACATTTCGCCGATTGACGGCACGAATCTGCTGGCTGACTTCGCCGCGGCGGCGCGCGCGCTGCAAGACACGCCCACCGGCTTTGGCGACGCGACCACGCCCGGCGCTGGCTCTGAACTCGATGCGCTCTATCTGACCAATTCGCAGTCCGCACTGCTGGTCGGCATTGCCGGCAATCTCGAGTTGAACGGCAATTGCATGATGCTCTTCATTGACAGTCGGCCCGGCGGCATCGCCGCGTTCAGCAACGGCATGAGCTTCACGTCGCCGAAACTGCCCAACCTGGTCGGCGTCACGTTTGATGCCGGCTTCATGCCCGAGTATGCCGTGATTCCCAACACCTACGGCGGCGGCCATTACCTTGATTTCGAGCAGCTCGACGGATCGGGCAAGGATGGCTACTATGGCACCGGCACGGGCGATCTGAACGTTGCGCGCATTCTGGTCAACGCCAACACCGGCTTCCGTTACGGCTTTAACAATAGCAATGTCGGCGGCATCACGGCGACCAACACCAGCGGCGCCGGCAGTGTCGGCACCGGCTGGGAAATGGAGCTGCCGTTTGAATTGCTCGACATCATGGGCCCGACGACGGGGACGCTGAAAGTACAGGCGATCATCACCAGTGCCATGACGCCGGCTAGCAAATGGATCTCGAATCAGAGCTTGCCGGGCATTGGCAACACCGCCGGCATTCAAGGCCAGTTGTCCAGCGGCGCGCCGGGCGGGGACAGCGTGGTGGCGTTTGCGCCGAATCCGCCGCTGGCCGGCACGCAGTGCACGATCACGTACAACGCGGCGGGCCGCAGTCTTGCCGCCGCCAATCCGGTCTACCTCCATCTGGGCTGGAACAACTGGGCCGGCACGGTCAGTCCGCGGCCGGCGATGGCCGGCACACCGGGCGGCGTCTGGTCGCACACGTTCTTTGTCAGCAGCACCTGGAGCGAAGTTGATTGTGTGTTCACCGATAATGGCAGCATCTGGGACAACAATGGCGGCAATGACTGGAAAGTCGGCACACAGAACAGTGTCGGCAAGTACAACACCGCACCCGGCAATCAATTTTTGCAGTACACGTACGACATTATCCCCGAGCCGGGCATGCTGGTGCTGGGTGCGCTGATGCTGGGCGCATGGACGCGCCGGTGGCGCGGATAGTGAATGCACACACGACATGAAATGCCGATTGTAGATGACAAACAATGCGGTTGTTCGACCCCGCCGGGGTCGAATGTGAATAGCCGTGGGCGCAACCCACGGACACGATGACCGAATGATTGCGACCCCGCGCGGGGTCGAATGTGAATAGCCGTGGGTGCAACCTACGGACACGATGACCGAATGATTGCGACCCCGCGCGGGGTCGAATGTGAATAGCTGTGGGTGCAACCCACGGACACGATGACCGAATGATTGCGACCCCGCGCGGGGTCGAATGTGAATAGCCGTGGGTGCAACCCACGGACACGATGACCGAATGATTGCGACCCCGTGCGGGGTCGAATGTGAATAGCCGTACGTGCAACGTGCGGATAACGCGAACGCCGATGGCTGCCATGGCAACCTACACACAGTTGTATTATCATATTGTCTTCTCGACGAAGAAGCGTGAACCGGCCTTCGTCGGTGAACGGCGCGAAGGGCTATTTCGCTACATTTGGGGTATTGTCAACAACACCAAAGCTCATCTGTACCGTATTAATGGCGTGGACGACCACATCCACCTGCTCACCAGCATTCATCCCAGCGTCCCCTTGGCGGATTTTGTCAAGGACATTAAAGTTGCCTCATCACAATGGATAGGTAAGGAACGCGTGTTCCCGCGCTTTTCACATTGGCAAGACGGATACGGCGCGTTTACGTGTTCCCACAACGACAAGGATGCGGTGATTGAATACATTAAGTCTCAACAAGAACATCACAGAAAACGGACGTTTGCAGAAGAGCTGAAGGAGATGTTGAACGCCGCAGGTGTTGTGTATGATAAGCGCTTTCTGGATTAATTGTTCGACCCCGCCGGGGTCGAGGGATGTGGTTGGCTGCGTCCCGTGGGTTGCGCCCACGGCTAGTCACATTGGACGCCTGCGGCGTCCGCGTGGCCTGGCCTGGCAACCGATGCCGGATGACAAACGGTGTGCAGCCGTAAACGAGCGAACTGTCGTGTGCGGTTGTTCGACCCCGCGCAGGGTCGAGTGTGAATAGCCGTGGGCGCAACCCACGGACCGGATGACCGGACGAATGTGAGCCAGCGTACGTGCGGCGTATGCACAAGAATTGAGGATAAGAAATGAAGATCTTCTGCGGAATGTGGACAATCATAATGCTTTTTGTAGCAACCGCGCAGGCGCTGCCGTGGGGGCATCGCTACCCGACGGAACAACCGTGGCAGACCACCAATGTACCGGCCGGCACTGCGCTGACTGTTGCGGTTGAGTGGGGCGAAGGCGGGTGGGACGGCGCCACGGGCAGCGCGTTCGGCTATGGCGCGACGCGTGACGGCTCGGGCTGGACCTGGGTTGAATGTGGTTGGTTCCAGGACGGCAGCGGCACCGACAAACGCTGCAAAACATTGCTGACCTTCACCACGAGCGGCACGAACTGGTATGCCTATCGCATGATCAAAGCGGCGAATGGCGGCACCAGCTATCAACACGGCGCAGACGCCTGGAGCGAAAACACGAATGTGCTGCATGCCGTCTC
This sequence comes from uncultured bacterium, assembly GCA_964397565.1. Taxonomy (GTDB): domain Bacteria; phylum Auribacterota; class UBA3054; order UBA3054; family JAPLST01; genus JAPLST01. The sequence goes on along the minus strand of CAYNJC010000038.1, from coordinate 16,237 downwards.
CGCCGTGATTGTGGGTGGCAGCGCCGGCGCGCAATTGGCGGCCAACTTCGGTGGCACGCCAACGGCCGGCCCTGTGCCGCTGACGGTCAATTTCACTGATGCATCGAGCACCGGCTTGTTTCCCATTGCGGCGCGCAGCTGGGCGTTTGGCGACAGCGGCACGAGCACGGCCCAGCATCCGGCGCATCAATATGCGAGCGTTGGCTCATACAATGTGCAATTGATTGTGACCGATAGCAGTGGCGCGGCCGCCACCAACACGAAAGACAACTACATCGCGGTGCAGAGCACGAACGCGCCACCACCCGGCGCGCATCGCCGGCCGATCACGATTGGTCGCGGACCATTGCTGAGCCCGGATCCGTGGTGGGACGGCAGCTACTATTACGAGGAACTACTTGAATGGGATGCCGCGGATCTGCGCGGCCTGAATCCGCAGGGCAACTACAGCATCAGTGGCCAGGACAACGATGGCTATTATTGGTCGCGCGATCTGGTCGCGGCCTACAGCCGTTTTGAGAGCAACAATTTCTTTGCGCGCGCGGATTTCTTTGAATTGGGCGTGGGCGCCGAAAATGGTTTTCTCGATGTGTATGTCCTGATTGATTGCGCCAGCGGCGGTGCGAGCGGCTATCCGGACGGCATTCCCGGCACAGCCGCGGTCGCGTGGGATCTGGCCTTGTGTGTCTATGATGGCGCGGGCAATGCCACGCTGAAAAATGCGGCGGGGACAAATCTCGGCACCAACAACTATCTTGGTCAATATTTCCGCTCGGACCTGGATGGCATGGAATGCGGCGTCAAACAGGCGGCACTCACCGGTGTGGGGTGGGATGGCACCAGCCCGGTCCGCATCGAAGTCATCACGACCAAGGATATGGTGGCGTTGCGCGGCGATTCGAGCGGCGCGCTGTGGAGCACCAACACGACGGGGCGCGCCAAGTATGCGGCCATATTACATGCCAATCAATCGCTCAACAAGGCTGACGGCATCGGCGGCCACATTCACGACGAGAATTACGGCGGCGGCACATTGGATGTCGGGTTCCGGCGCGCGCTCGAAACGCATCAGATGTTCAATTTCGCCGCCAACTATCATTTGAGCGGCACCTTGCTGGCCGCGCTGAGATGGGCCGTGACTGACCAGAGCACATCCGAAAAGCAATTGCAGGATGGCCCGACCTTCTTAAACTGGCTTAAGCACTTTGTGGACAATGATCAATCTGACGGCCAGCCCGGCGCGCTGGTCGGCGGTGTGTTCGCCGAGCAGATGATGCCGTATTTCGAGGGCGCGTGCAATGCGATGACGATTGATCGCTTCACCGATGTGATGAGCAACTATTTCGGGCTGACGCCGCGCGACGTCCAGGTGATGCATGTGCCCGAACGCGTCATTCGCAGCACGACGACGGGCATGACGCCGCTGGACGGCCGCACTTTCGATGATATCGCCGCCAGCGCGTATCCGGCCACGTATCTGGATGAAGTCAATCATTTGCATTTCTGGTTTTACCCGAGTGAGACGCCCTGGGCGGGCTTCAAACCGGGCGAGAGCGGGATTGACACAACCATTGGTGAGCAGGCGTATCAGCACAAGGTGCACAAAATCAACGGCGTGTATTGCTTCATGATCAACGATCGCGAAGACAACTCGAAATTCTGGAACCAGGATGACGGCCTGCGGATTGACACGCGTTACACCTTGCTGGAAAAGGCGCGCAGCAGCGATCAAGGCCAGATCACAGTGATCTTCGACGACTGGGAGGCGTACGGTGGGCGCTCGTTCACCGACCCGCAGGGCAACAACAATTATGTGCTCTGGCACAAGACCGCGCGCTGGCTGGCCATGCATCCCTGGATTCAGGTCACGACCCTGAAGGATGCCCTGGCGCAGGCGCGCGCGAACGAAAGCGCCTGGGTGATTGACCACGGCACCGTGGTCAACAAAGAGCCCTCGACCTATGAATGGCTGCGCCACGCCTGCAAGGACAATGTCAGCAATCCCAAGCAAAGTTATGACAATTGGTATTATGGCACGAGCTTCAGCGGCGGCGAGCAGGATTTTTACAGCTATGTGCCCAATGTGATCGGTGCGACGCCATTGCCGAGTGGCCTCAAGCAGGGCGATTTGAACACCAGCAATTCGCTGATGGCGCTGACGTGGGCGGCGGTGCAGGGCATGCCGGCCGGGCGCCTGAAGACGCTGGCGGAATTCAGCTATGCGGCGATGATTTACGAGACCGCCTGGCATGACGAGGATCAGGCCGGGTATCAGGGCAGTGGCTACAAGCCACCGTGGCCGAGCGATGACACGAGCTATGACGCGATCAGCGGCTGGGCGCTGAAACTGCAAAATCACACGCGCGATGTCGGCGTGATTGTCGCGGCCGCGCACTGGGCGACGAATGTGCTCAGCGCCGGTTTTGGCACGAACACGGTCACGCGCCAAGTTGACCTCGATTTCGACGGGGAAAATGAATATGTCATTGCCAATAATCTGCTCTATGCCTGTTTCGAGAAATATGGCGGGCGTTTGATCAAGACGTTTGCGCTGGATTGGTGTCCGGATGTGCAACGCTACGACGCGCGCGAAATCATCGGTTCGCCGATCAGCAATCCCGGCGATGCGACCGAGGCGGAACTTGCCAATGCGGACGGGTACTTCAATCGCTGCTCGGCGTTTCGCGACGAAGGCCAGCAAGACCAAACGTACACGGCGACACCGCGGTCCAATGGCTTCACGTTCGCGTATGGCGGGACCTCCAAGACCATCACGCTGGCGCACGGGCGCGATACACTGGACGCGGCCTACACGGCGAGCGGCACGACCTGGGTCCGTTTCGGCCTCGTGCCGAACAATCTTGACTTGTTAATGAACGGGCATGCTGTGCTGCAGAGTGATGCCGGCGCCGCGTATTATGGATTGAAGGACACCAATGCCGGCGGTCGCGTGTACGTCAAGCTGGGCGCGAATGCGACGCGCAACGCCACGCCGGCCAACGCGGGCTATTTGAATCGTGTGCAGGCGCTGACCGAGCAAGTGGAAGTGCAAGGCGCGGGTAATTTCGGCGTGAGTCTGGCGGCCAGCCGGGACAATGACGGCATCCCCGATTCGTATGAAGAAGCCAACGGGCTCAATCCGGCTGTGGACGACGGCGAGGCCGCGCGGCTGAATTACTTGCTGGCGTCGGGCACGTTGGTGCCGGAGCCGTGCTGCGTGTGGGTTGTGCTGCTCGTGCTGCGCTGGCTGCGGCGGTAGCCCTGCGCCCCGCCAACGCCCACGGGGCTGTGGCTGACCTGCGTGCTGCGGCGAATGTGCTCGCCGCAAGGCCGTCAGGTCGAGCCGCTGGTGGTGCCGCGCGCAGCGCGTCGACACAACTTGTTACTCTACATTGTGCACAGTTCATACAATTAGCGGTCAAAAGACATACTACTAATGAATGCGCTTACTAGGTGTCATGCCAATTGTGGCCGCGGGCGCCTGCTTGGAGCTGGCCTGGCTAGCTAAGGCACCAGCCTAGTCCCGTCAAAGGCGGGGATCCCGCCATCGGCGTGGATCCCGTCAACGGCGCGGATGACCGCGGCTGCAGAAGCCGCCCTCACCGCGGGCAGCTACAAGGACGCGGCAAAGTAGAAAGCGCACTCATTAGTAACTGAATGTTGACAATTCCGATTCATTCCCAGTTAGTGCATTAAAATTCTTTCGCGGCGAAAGAATTTATGGTGATTGGGATTGTCCGCATACGAACCGGCGATGCGCGTCACCGGCAACATGCGGATCTGTTGTAACCGCGCCGCCTGCGTAGAGTTCCGCCAAGGGCGCGGATGTCGGATCAGAAGCGTGGCGCGGAGGGCGCTTGCCTTCGGCAGCGATATTCAGTAATCGGTGTTCGGTATTCGATGAAGAAACAGAGCTAACCAGCGCTGCCGATGCGCCGCCCCGGCGCGTTTATAATTTCTCCGTCGCGGAGAAATGTATTAGTACTTGTGAATGCGCCAGAGCAGGGCCAGGCCGGTCAGCATGAACACTATATCCGGCAGCCAAATCAAGTAGTAAGGCTGGATGGTGTAGGTGCCGCTGAAAGCCTTGATGCTGATCACCATGGCATAATGCACGGCAACGAGGCCAAGACAAATCAGGAAGCCGATCGTCTTTTCGCTGCGATGCGCGCGGATGCCGAGCGGAATGCCAATGATCGTGAAGGCAATGCTGGCAAACGCGTAGGACAAGCGGTATTGGATTTCGGTGCGATAGTCACTGCGCATTTCCAGAGTATAGAACAGTTCCTTGACCCAGGATTTGTGCCAGCGATTGAGTTGCGCCAGGGACGGGCCGTTGGCACCCTCGAGTTTGATCAGATCGTTGCGGTACTCCGCGATGAGCAGGCGGCCGTCAATGTCTTCAAGGGCATGGCGCGGCCTGCGCCCGCGCAGCTTCAGGACGCGGCGCCAGCCCGGCATGGTTTGCAGCGCAGCCCATTGTCGGCGGCTGTCGGCCAAGCCCTGGATCAAGTCTTCGACGGTGCGGCTGCGGCGTTGCGCAATAGCGGTAATCTGCCAGGCATTGGTGGCGAGCCGATCTTGCAGTACGGCGGTGGGCATGTGGCCGGGCTTGGCGGCTGTTTCCAGGACTTTGCGACCACGCTTGAAAACTTCGCTGATATCGATGTACATGTCAAAGCGGCCGGAGCTGATCCGCAGATACGAGTTGGTCCGTTCGGGGCTGTGCTCTTCGGAGGTAAAGTCATAGAGTTCGAGCAGCAAGCGGTTTTCCTTGCGGATCGGCCGGATATAGCCGCGTTTGGCGCTGATCAGGCGTGAACGCCCGTCCTCCAAATCTTCGGTGATGGAAATGTCGCGGTAAACATCGCCTTCGCGCTGGTTGACATAAAAGCGATAGCGGCCGAGCGGCGTCCACTTACCGGTCTCGATCCAGCCGCGCGTGTCCGACTGCGAATAGCTGGCGACAATATTCGAGCGCGCAAAGTGGGCGCGCGGCAGAATGGTGTTGTTGGCCGGCACCGCCAGGAGGGCAACGAGCAGGCTCAGTACCAGGGCCGGTGCGGCGATGCGATAGATACTGATGCCGGTCGCCTTCATGGCGGTGATCTCGCCATCGGCCGACAAGCGGCTGAAGACCAGCAGGGAGGCCGCCGCCATTGAGAATGGCAAGGCATACGAAATCACCGACGGCAGGGTGACGGCCAGCAGTTGGACAATCACCAGGACACTGACATTCTTGAAAATCAAGGCGATGATTTGCACCAAACTGCCGGTCAGCATGACAAACGTGATCACCAGCAACGCCATCAGGAAGGTCGTCAAGGTCATGCGAAACAGGTAGCGGTTCATCACGCGCATGCGGATGAACTTGGTCAGCGGGTCGAACAGACCGGCGCGGCGTTCGCTGTGCAGTACGCCTGGCTGCGTCATGCGGGAGTCCTTAACTGGTTGCAGGCAATGAGTGAAGTGCGCGCAACAGCGCGGCGCACTGTGCTTCGGTATGCGCGGCGGATACGCTGATCCGCAGGCGCGCAGTGCCGACCGGCACGGTCGGCGGTCGTACGGCGGGCACCAACAGGCCCGCGTCGCGCAGGCGGGTGGCCGCCGCGACAGCGGCTTGGGCGTCGCCCACGATCAGCGGGCAGATCGGCCCGTTGCCCGGCACGCGCGCCGCCACAAGGCCGGCGCGCACCTGCTGCGTGTTCCGCCACAGGCGCGTGACGCGCCCGCTATCGTGTGCCAGCACGCGCACGGCTGCCAACGCCGCGCCGGCCGCCGCCGGCATAATCCCGGTCGTATACACAAACGCACGCGCGGCGTTGAATAGATATTCTACCAATAAGTGCGATCCGACTGCAAACCCCCCCTGACTTCCGAGCGCTTTACTGAGCGTGCCGACCACCACCGGCACGCGCGCCGCCAAGCCGCGCTCGACCACCAGGCCGCGCCCGCCGCCGTACACGCCCAGCGCGTGGGCTTCATCCACCACCAAGGTGGCCGCATGCGCCGCGCAGCATTCGACCAGTTCCTCCAGCGGCGCGCAATCGCCATCCATGGAAAAGACAGACTCGGTCACGACCAGCGTGCGGCCGCCATGCGGTTGCGCCAGAATGTGATCCAGCGCGGCGACATCATTGTGCGGAAAGACACACAGCCGCGCGCGGGCCAGCCGCGCGCCATCCACAATCGAGGCGTGCGCCAGACGATCAATGACGACCCGGTCGCGCGCGCCGGCCAAAGCGGCAATCACGCCCAGATTCGCCATGTAGCCGGAAGGGAACACCAAGGCGGCCGCGACTTGTTTGAACGCCGCCAGGCGCTGCTCGAGTTCGCGCACCAGCGGATACTCGCCGGAAATCAGACGCGACGCGCCGGCGCCCGTGCCATACGTTGCCAATGCCTCGGCCGCCGCCGCGCGCGTGGTGGGGTCATGCGCAAAACCAAGATAATCATTGCTACAAAACGCCACGCAGGCCCGGCCGTCAACATCACATTCAACGGCCGAACGCCACGTCACGGTGCGCCGCGTGCGCAACAAGCCCTGCGCGGCGCGCTCGTCCAATGCGTGCGCCAACTGCGTGTCCAGTGCTGTTGCGTTGCTATTAGTGCGCATCCGCCGCGCCTTGGATTTCTGCACCGTCAGGCCACACGCGACTGTCCAGTGCAAACACTTGACCGGAAATGTGCCGGGTGCCGCACAGGTGCACGACAAACGCGGCGATCTCGTCCACCGTGGCGGGCGCACCCAACACATTCTCATGCGCCAAGGCGCGTGCCGCGGCAGTGGTCAAGTTACGGGACATGTCGGTTGCCAGAATGCCGGGCAGGATGGCGTTGACACAAATGCCGCGCATGCCCCAGCGGATCGCCGCATCACGAGCAAAGCCCAGCAACGCGCCTTTGGCGGCGGCATACGCCACCACCCCTGCGCCGCCGCGCATGCCCACCAGCGAACCAATCATCAGCAAATGACTGCCGCGCCCCAGCAATGTCGTGCCAAGCTGTTGGGCTAGACGTGCCTGTTGCCGGTAGTTAATTTCGAAGACACGATCCCAGGCGTCGCCGCTGGTGCGCACCAGCGGGGCCTCGTGCATAACGCCGGCATTCAGGATCAGCACATCCAGGGCAGCGCCGTGGTCGTGCACTTGTGCGGCAATCTGCTCGGCGGCCTGTGCGGCGGACAAATCAACACGGATGAGATAAACCTGTGCGCCGCGCGTGGTCGCGCGATCGGCCACGGCGCGGGCGGCGTCATCGGCATGGCCATAGTGAATGCCAAGGGTGACGTGCGGCGCGGCAAAGGCGAGTGCCAGGGCGCGCCCGAGGCCGCGGCTGGCGCCGGTGATGACGATGTGGCGCGCGCGCTGCTGGTCGGCGCACGCCGTCATACGGCCGGCGTGGCCGTGGCGGTGCGCGCGCCCTGAGCGCGCGCGACCGTCAGGCCCAAGTCCGCCAGCAGTTGCAGATCTTGTTCGACCGCGCGGCCGGCGGTGGTCAGACACGCGCCAGTCATGAAGCTGCTGGCGCCGGCGTGAAAGATCAGTGCCTGGGTTTCGCGCAGGACCGTTTCGCGGCCACCAGCGACTTTGAGATCGGCGTCCGGCAGGATGCAGCGGAAGAGCGCAATGATCCGCAGGGCGTCGCGCGGCGCCAGCAGTGCGGCATGTTGTAACGGTGTGCCGGCAATCGGCGCGAGGAAATTGATCGGCACGGAACGAATGCCCAACGCGCGCAGCTCGAAGGCCAGATCAATGCGGTCATCCCACGTTTCACCCAAGCCAAAAATGCCGCCGCAGCAGACATCCAAGCCGTGCGCCTGCGCGCGCCGCACGGTCGCAATGCGTTCGTCGTAGGTGTGGGTCGTGCAGATCTGTGGGAAGAAACGCCGCGAGGTCTCAAGATTATGATGCACACGGCGCAGGCCGGCGTCCCACAGTGCACGCAGGATTTCGTCATCGAGGTGGCCCAGACTGACGCTCAGCATGCCCGGCATATCCGGCCCGTGTTTGCGCAGGGCGCGCAGCAACCGCGCGCGTTCCGGGCCCTGCAGCGCGTCGCGCCCGCTGGTGACAATGCCGACGCAACCGGCCGGCAGGACCGCGGCCTTGCGCAATGCGGCGGCCAACCGTGCGGGCGACAGCAGTGCGTACGGTTTCACGCCGGTGGCGTGCCGCGCGGCCTGTGCGCAAAACGCGCAATCTTCGCTGCAGGCGCCCGACTTGGCGTTGATGATCGCACACAGGCCAATGCGATCCGAGAAGAAGCGCGTGCGAATGTGCTGCGCGACCGGCATCAGCTCATCCAGCGCGCACGTCACCAAGACCATGGCCTCGGCGCGCGTCAACGGCACGGCATTCAGCGCGCGCGTCAGAATCGGGCGCAAGGTGCTCATATGGTCAGGGTCCCTTTGGTGCTGGGAATGCCGGGGCAGCGCGGGTCGCGCTCGACGGCCATGGCCAGGGCGCGCGCCACGCCCTTGAAGACGGCCTCGCAAACATGATGCGCGTCTTTGCCGGCCTTGACGCGAATGTGCAAGGTGATCCCGGCGCGCATGGCGAGCGCGCGCCAGAATTCTTCGACCAAGGTTACATCGAAGAGTTTCACTTTTTCCTGCTGCCACGCCGCGTCAAACACCAGGAACGGTCGGCCCGACAAATCCAGTGCGACTTCCGCCAGCGCCTCGTCCATTGGCAACAGGAAGAAACCGTAACGCCGGATGCCTTTCTTGTCCTGCAGCGCGGTGGCCAGCGCCTCACCCAGGCACAAGCCGATGTCCTCGACCGTGTGATGATCGTCAATGTGCGTGTCGCCCGTGGCCGCGAGTTGCAGGTCGCAACCGCTGTGCTTGGCGAACAACTCGAGCATGTGATCGAGAAATGCCACGCCGGTGCGCACGGCGTACGTGCCGTTGCCGTCAAGCGCGAGCGTGACTTCAATCTTGGTTTCGGTCGTGGTGCGCGTGATGTGCGCGGTGCGGGCACTCATGGGGCGCTGCTCCGGAGGTCGGTGAGAATAGTGGCAAACAACGCTTCGCGCGTCGGCACGGCCGCCTGCAGCACGGCCGGCTGGCGCGTATTCAACTCCGTCAAACGCACCATGGCGCGCTTGTTAAAGGCGAAACGTTTGAGTGGCACATAGACGGGCTCATACCACATGTACTCCATGCGCTCGCCATCCAAACTCAAGGCTTCCATCCTGGCAAACACAATATAGCGGCCCGGTTGCACGCTGCCGCCCGTGAAGGTGAAGCGGCCGTCGCCGTCTGCGTGTGCGACGGCGATGGTCGCGTTTAACATGCTTTCTTCCGCGCGCGGCAAGGCGTCTTGCTGGCGTTGCTGCAGGGCGCGCCGCGCCTCGTCCACCAGCGTCATCACGTCGTTGGTGGTTATGGCGCAACCGGCAATAATCCCGCCGTCCTTGATTGTTTTGGATGGCGCGCGGTCTTTTTTCATGTGCGCCAACTTGGTCTGCATCTCTTTGTGCAGGGCGAGAAAGACAGCATTGCTACTGACGAACGAGCGCACGCGTTGCGACGGTTCTTCGCCCAATCCTTGATGGTTGAGCCACTCCGTTTCATAGGCGCGCGTCGCCTCGTCGGCAGCCAGCCGCCCACTGTCGCGCAGCTGCGCGACTTTGTCCTCCCAAAATTGCGCGCCGTGCTCGTAAAACGCGCTGCCCACGCGGCAGTCCTTCATGCGCTCGCGACAATACAGCGAATAGCTCAGGTAGCGCTCCATGCGCGCGGCCACTTCAGTTTCTTCGGCGGGTGTCAACGGGCCAAGCTCGCCGGCGCTGTTGTCGGCGCGGCGTGAGACATCCAGCGAAGTGATATCGAGCGTGCGTGTGGCGAGCGCGGCCGCCTTGGCCGCGCTGACCCGCGCGGCGAGTTGCGTCACAATCGTCTGCGACAAGGCCTGCTGTGTGGCGATCAGCTCGTTGGTCAACCTGGCGATGTCATCGTCCGCGCTGATGGCCATGAGACGCACTTCCTGATTGGCCGGTGTCGGTTGGCCTTCAACCGCGATGACACCGTCAATGGCGTAGTGCGCGCGCGACCACACGACCAGCAGGGCAATCAGCGTCACGGTCGCGGCCAAACCAAACAGCTTTGCATAGCCAACGGGGGAAATATGCATTAACGGGCCTCCGTGCCTGCCGATGATGAAACAATGCTGGTGGCGGCACGGGGCGCAGTCGCGTCGTCCAGCGCCTGCGCCAATCCGCGCATTTGCTCGTCCGTGCCGATACTGAAGCGCAATGCGGCATGCAGCCGCTGCGTCGCAAAGTGCCGCACCAGGTACCCGGCTTGTTCCAACTGCGCCATGATGTCGCGCGCCACGCCGCGCGGCGGCGTCGCCAGCACAAAATTCGCCGCCGAGGGTGTCACCTGCCAGCCACGTTCTTGGAGCGCGGCCGCAAACCATGCGCGCGTCGCCACAATCTTGGCCACGGTTGCCCGCGTGTAGTCGGCGTCCTGCAAGGCCGCCACGGCGGCCGCCTGGCTGGCTGCATTGACATTATACGAGTCTTTCACTTTCATCAGCGCGGCGATTGTCGCGCGCCGCGCCAGGCCAAAGCCGATCCGCATGCCCGCCAAACTGTGCGACTTCGACAGGGTGCGCAGCACGATCAAATTCGCAAAACGGCGCAGCAACGGCACGCACGTCGCGCCCGCAAACGGCGCGTAGGCCTCGTCAATCACGACCACGCCATCGCGCTGCGCGCACAGCCGCGCAATGCTGTCTTCGTCGAATAAGGTGCCGGTCTGGGCATTGGGACTCGGCAGAAACGTCACGCGCGCCTGCGCCGTGAAAAATGCCGGCGGCAATTGATATGCGGCATCCAGTGGATAGACATCTGTCTGCGCGCCCTGCATCGCCGCAATGGTCTGATACAGCGTGTAGGTCGGGTCAACCACGGCAATCCGATCGCCGGCGCCGAGAAACGCGCGCACGATCATGGTCAACACATCATCGCTGCCATTGCCGACGACCACTTCATCCGGCGCGACGCCAAAGACCTGTGCGGCCACCTCGCGCACGGGCTGTGCCGTTGCGTCGGGATACAAGCGCGCGGCATCGGCGCCCACGGCTGTCAGCGTGGCCAGCACGCGCGGCGACGGCGGATACGGGTTTTCATTGGCGTTCAGCTTGACTATGCGCGTGCGCGGCTGCCGCCCGGGCACATAGGCCTCGAGCCGCTGAATCTCCGCGCGCACGTACTGTGCCGCCGTTCGCTCTGGGGTGTCCTTCTTCATTACGTCATATTATACGAAATCGCGCGACAATCCGCCATGATTTCTTTCGCCGCGAAAGAAATCACTAATGTCAAGAAAGAATATTAACAAAGAGTAAAAGAGTAAAGGAGAACAATGCATGAGCATAGTGCGGCCGTTGGCCGCTTTGAAAACTGCAAATACTAATGAGTGCGCTTTCTACTCTGCAACGTCCTTGTAGCCGCCCGCGGTGAGGGCGGCTTCTGCAGCCGCAGTCATCCGCGCCGCTGGCGGGATCCACGCCGATGGCGGGACTAGCCCAGCCAGCTCCAAGCAGGCGCCCGCGGCCACAATTGGAATGCAAACAAGCAAGCGCACTCATTAGTAGTTGCGCATTTTGGTGGCAGCGCGTATAATTACTGCCATGAACGGGGCAATGCTCATGCTGCGTGTGTTTGCGGTCAGTTTGTTTTTCGCGCTGACAGCATGTGGCGATGGGCTCTTCATTGTCCCCGACGCCGTGCCACCTAAGATGCCGTATCAGCGCGCCCTGATCGTATTCGACGGCACCAACGAGACGCTGCTGGTGCAGAGTGCGTTCGAGCAACGGCCGGGCATGCCGCCAGCGCTGGGCTGGGTCGTACCCGTGCCCAGCGTGCCTGAACTGGCAACTATGAGGGCCGATGCTGCTGAAAATCTGTTTCAAAGGCTAAGCCTCAGCACGCAGCCACAGGTCATTGGTGTGACCAGGACTGCCTTGGTGCTAATTCCGCCGTTGCTCTTACTATGCTTGTTTATTGGATACTTCTTCGGACGCGTCCGCATTGTGCATTGGTTTGATGCGCATCCGAGTGTTTTTCTTTTGAGTTTGGTGGCTTATGGATTCATAGTATTGAATGCTATTGGCTTGTGTGGCATGCCTGCTCGCATTGAAGTCATCAAAGCCGAGAAGGTCGGCATCTATGACGTGCAAGTCGTGCGAGCGGACCAGCCCGAGGCATTGGTGCAATGGTTGAACACCAACGGCTTTCACTTTGGCGCCGCGGAAAAGACGGCGGTCGAACAGTATGTCAGCCAGACGTGGTGCTTTGTTGTTGCGAAGATTGATGCGAGTGTTGACTTGACGTCACGCGAAGCAATGGTAGCGCGGCTCGCTGCACCGCTGATTCTACGCTTCAAGGCGAACCAGCCGGTCTATCCATTGGCACTCACGGCCTGTGCCGGCGCGAAGACAGAAGTGCTGCTGTACTTGCTCGCGCCGGAGAAAGTTGCGTGTGACCAGCGCCTGGCGCTGCGCAAAGCGTATCCTGTGGACTATGAGTGTTTGTTTCCACAATGGATGCTGACTGCGACAGTGACGCCGACCAATTTCTGGGGCACAGCCACGCCCATGCCGCAGTATCTCTGCAAATTCAGAGGTCGTGTGACGCCGGCGCAGATGCGCAGTGACCTGTATTTCTCCCGCGCGCCGGACCAGCAGCCCTACACCGCGCTGATGCTGCACTGGTTCTGAGCATAGATAGCCAGCTGCAGCACGACTGTCACGTCACAAATTCGGTGACGGCGAAAGAAATCACTCATGTCCAGAAAGAAATGTAACAAAGAGTAAAAAGGAAAAGAAGAGGAATTATGCATGGTCACGCTGCGCGAGAAGGTACTGCCAACGATTTTCCTCTGCTCCTGAAAACTGCAAACCGAAAACTGAAAACTGAACTTGTAGTATAATAGGCGCAGCATGACTACGGCGCCCACTGACGCAGCTGCCGATCCCACCCGCCGCGCGGCTTTATCCGGCCGTGCTAATCTTGTCTTTTTTTTGATCGCCATTTCCCTGTTGGGCATGGCCGGCGGCATGTTCGAGACGACCTTTAATAATTTTCTCAGTGACACCTACAATCTTAGTGCGGACAAGCGCGGCATGCTCGAGTTTCCGCGCGAGCTGCCCGGCTTCCTGACCGCCCTGTTCGCCGGCCTGTTGTTCTTCCTGCCCGAGACGCGCATCGGCGCGGCGTGTGCCGGCGCCGTCGGGCTCGGCATCCTGGGCTTGGCCTGGCGCGGGTCGCAGTGGAGCAGCATGCTGGTGTTCATGGTGCTGTGGAGCATCGGCACGCATTTGATGATGCCGGTGCGTTCGTCGCTGGGCATGGCATTGGCGCAGGGCGACCGGCGTGGCGCGCGCTTGGGCGAGATCAACGGCGCGGGCATTGCCGCCGGCATTGTCGGCTGCGCGTTTGTCTGGATCGTGATGCGCTATTACCATGAGAATTACACACTGATTTTCATCGTGGCGGGTAGCGTGGCGCTGGCGGCCACAGTAGCATACATGTGTATGCGTATGCCGGACGCGCACCTGCAACGCCCAAAATTCGTCTGGCGGCGGGCGTATTGGCGCTATTATGTGCTTGAGTTTTTCTTTGGCGCGCGCAAGCAGATATTCATCACTTTCGGCCCATGGGTTTTGGTGCGCATATTTCATCAACCGGCGTATGTCTTCGCGCAACTCTGGATCATTGCGGCGGTGCTGGGCATGGTCGTGCAGCCGCTGCTGGGCCGCGCGATTGACCGCTTTGGCCAGCGCGCCGTCGTCTTAACCGACGCCGTTTGCATTTTTCTGGTGTGCATCGGCTATGGCACGGCGCACTTGATTCCGGACCAGACCGTGGCGTTGCTGCTGCTGTGTAGTTGTCTGGTTGCCGATCAACTCTTGTTCGGCACGGGCATGGCGCGCGACACGTATCTGGCTTCGATCGCCGAGCGGCCCGAGCACATTGCGCCGACGCTCTCGCTCGGCGTTTCGATCAATCATGTGGTCTCGATGAGCATACCGACGCTGGGCGGTCTGCTGTGGGTGCGCTACGGGCATGGCGCGGTGTTTTTGGCGGCGTCGGGCATTGCCATCGTGATGTTTGTCTTCGCGCTGGGCATGCCGCGTGGGGGCATGCGGCCGGCACCAAACTCCTAACCAAGAGAGAGGCCTGGGCCGCGTGCGCGGGCACGTGGCGCGGAACAGCAGGCGCGTGGCGCAGGCATCAACTGCAGCAGGGCGCACACGGGCATCACGACGGGCAGGGTATGTTGCGTGAGCTCGTCGTTCCTCCGCCGGCGGGACGGCTCACGGCGCAGTTTGCGCTAACGCTGAAACAGGGTGACATTTCCACTTACCCACAACAACTTGTATAATGCGGCTTGACAAAGCGCATCATTTATGCTACAGTTCTCACGCAAACATGTTTTTTGGTATCTTGCTCTAGTGGGATCATCAAGGCTGCGGCGGCCAACCGCAGCGGGATCTAGTGACGAACATTGCAGTCTCTGAGGACCACATCCACGCAACCGCGCCCGTGATCACGCGATCACGTGGCGCATGTTTGTTTCTGCCCTTTGCCGTGCGCGGCGCGCGCGGCATGTTTTGTTGTCTTCTTGCAGTGAGCGCGATTTCATCCGTCGCCTTGGCCGCAGCACAACTCACGCGCAATGGCTTTACCGCCGGTGCGGCGCGGATTGAGCCGGGCAAGCATATCGCGACGGGCTGGAGCGTTGGGTTCCCCATCGGCGGGGAGCGCCAGGTCATCGCACGCGGGGCGCGCCTGACGGACAGTTATTGGGCCGGAATTTTCATGGCCGGGCCGCCGCCGGCGCCGGGTTTGATGACGCCCATCCTGATCTTGCCGGGCACCACGGGCAGCTATGACAATGCCGACGCGCCCTTGCTGATCACCGGCACGAAACCGCCCAACAGTGTCAATTATCCATTTTATGGGTTGATCTATGCCACGACGAACGACGTGCGTCTGCCGGACGAGCAGATTACGCAGGTACAAGACTACAATCAATGGTCAATGACGCTGCCCTTGGCGCTGGACGCGCAGGTTGCGCTGACACTGGTGAGCAGCAATATGTTTGGGTTGTCCAGCGCGCCGACGGTGGTGTATCTAACGCAGGTTCCCGAACCATACGGTGCCGCGGCGCTGGTCATAATCCTCTTGAGCCGTGTGTCTGCGCGCACGAGGCGGCACGCATAAAGTCACAGCGCATGCATGTCCGCCTTTTGTGTGCCGTGGTGGTGAGCGCATTCGTTGCCGTGCCGCTGTCGGCGCGGGCGCAAGCGCGGCCGGTGATCAATTATCAGGGAGTAGTTGAAGTTGAGGGTGGGGCGTATTACGGCCCGGCCTGGTTCAAATTCGCGATCTGCAACGCCACCATGGCCACGAACTATTGGGCCAACGATGGTGGCGGCATGGGTCAGCCAACGAATGCGGTCATGCTGAACATGTCCAACGGGTTTTTCAATGTCTTGCTGGGCGACACCGACATACCGAACATGGCAGGGTTGCCGGCAACATTGTTCAGTCTGACGCAAGACATGTACATGGCGGTGTGGTTTACGCCGGAATACGAGGCAGGCGGGTACATTGCCACCAATACCTTTTCACTTTTCGGCGCGCCGCAATTGATCGCGCCTGTGCCCATGGCACTGAATGCCGGCTCTCTCGAGGGCAACTCGTACAAAGACATCATCAATGCCGCGACCAATGCCGCCGTCGTCAATAGTTATGACAATTTCACCAACATCTTCCTGTTCCGCGCCGGCGATACCTGCAGCGGGGAGCTAGTCATGCGCGCGCTGGAGGTGCAGGGCGCGGCCACCAGCCAAGTTGCGGTGATGACGCAGGCGCGCGCCGAGCAGTTGCTGGTCAGCGCCGAGACCATGCTGCAGACCAACGTAACCGTCAAGGGCGCCTTGCACATGAGCGGCACCAGCCGCGCGTATTTTGGCGCCAGCAGCTATGTGGCCGCCAATACCAACGGCAATTTGACGATCTACAAAGATAATCAACCGGTGTTTGAAATCGAGTAAGCGCGCGAGCGGACACCTTAAATTATGCAACAATCTGCACTCAATAAATCTCATCACCCGGAGAACCGTATGAAGACTCGTATCAGCATGCAGCTCGTGGCTGCAACACTAGTGTAGTGTTTCAGTAACGGCTTTACAATGAGAAAGCTTCTTCAAAATAT
>CAYNJC010000037.1:29996-41069 GCA_964397565.1 uncultured bacterium | reverse complement strand
CGTCCGACCAGTCCGCCGTGCTGACGTGCGGCGCCGGGTTCGATACGCAGCGCGCCTGGCGCAGTGCCTGCCACTCGGCTTGGTTGCGCGCACGCTGCGCGATGACTTCGACCTGATTGCTGGCCAACGCGCGTGCTTCCTGCTCGAGCTCCCACGTCAGCACGTTTTGCATGGCGGGCGGCAAACTCGCAAAGGTGCCCTGCGCGGCATACAGCTTCAATGCCGGCAAGCTATCGTCGGCACGCAGCAGCACGAATCCAGACGACGCGAATTCAGCGACAAAACCAACCGTGGCGCCGGCGCTGCCCACACGGATCACCCGTGCCACCGCATCTCCGACGCCGGCACCCGGTATGGTCTGGGCCGTTGCTGCGTTCAGCGCCGGCGCTTGCTCGGCAATGAATGTCTGGGCAGCCCGCACGACATCCACTTCGCTGACCGGTGCGGCGCAGGCCAGTCCGACCAGCAATGCGGTCATCAGCGGGAAGAGGAGGTGTTTTACGTCGGCTTGCATGTGGCTCTCGGGTTCGGTTTGCGCGTGCGGTTTGGTTATAGCTCGCGCGCGCATAAGGTGCAGTGCACATTGCGACCCGAAAACGCAAACAACTTATTTGCAATACTATAAGATTTCAATAAAGCCTAAAAAAATTGCAAAAACGCCAACAAAACGTGGCACTGCGAAAATGCTGAACCGTCATGACTTATGAATGCGCTTACTTGGTGTCATGCCAATTGTGGCCGCGGGCGCTGACCGCGGCTGCAGAAGCCGCCCTCACCGCGGGCGGCTACTTAAGGATGCTGCAAAGTGGAAAGCGCTGTCATTAGTAACTGTTATCGCCAAGGCACCAAGGGTGTTGGATGGTAATCAGTAATCAGTAATCAGTGATCAGTAATCAGTGATCAGTAATCGGTGATCAGTAATCGGTGCGTCAGTGGCCAATACACCGGTACGTCGGTGGTCAGCTGCTTGGAGTCCCGCCAGCGGCGGGATACGCCGATATGTAGCCGCGGAACGGCGTTCCGCGTGGCGAATGCTGCCGCAGCGCCGAGATGTTGCCACGAAAAGACACAAGATTCAAAAAAGCAAAATTCGTTCGCCGCGAACGAATTTACGCTTGGCTTTCCTGGGGCCAGTGGGGGTGGCTAGTGAGGGTCGGACCACGACAAAGCATTGCCATGAAAATGCCTGCCTGAGCTGCACCGACGACAGGCCGGGTCGTTTGAGCGCGTGCGCCGATGCAGCCAAGCCAATCGCCGCGCAAATTGTCTCTCACAAAGGCACAAAGACACAAAGGGCAGCATCTGAACTCAAGTTCTTTCTTTGTGTTCTATTGTGATCTTTCGCGGTTATTGCTTTTGCGCTTGAACATCGGCGCCATCTGCGGACAATATCTGCTGTAGCCTGCCGGCAGAATGCAACAAGGAGTAAAGGAGTCAAGGAGTTGGCTCAATCAACATTTCATGTCGTTTGAGAGAGGAAATTCTTTCGCAACGAAACAATTTATGGTGCGGCAGCGCAGCCCATCAAAAAACTGCGCTCCTCTTCTTTGTGGCTTCGTGGCTTTGTGAGAGATTATCTGCAAGGCATTTTACGTTTCCGCAGGTTTGCGTTTCTTGTGTCTCTTCGCGGCAAAAACGCTGTGTTCATTGGGGTCGGACCACGGCAGAGCACTGCCATGAAAATGCCTGCCTGAGCTGCACCGACGACAGTCCGGGTCGTTTGAGCGCGTGCGCCGATGCAGCCAAGCCAATCGCCGCGCAAATTGTCTCTCACAAAGGCACAAAGACACAAAGGGCAGCATCTGAACTCAAGTTCTTTCTTTGTGTTCTATTGTGATCTTTCGCGGTTATTGCTTTTGCGCTTGAACATCGGCGCCATCTGCGGACAATATCTGCTGTAGCCTGCCGGCAGAATGCAACAAGGAGTAAAGGAGTCAAGGAGTTGGCTCAATCAACATTTCATGTCGTTTGAGAGAGGAAATTCTTTCGCAACGAAACAATTTATGGTGCGGCAGCGCAGCCCATCAAAAAACTGTGCTCCTCTTCTTTGTGGCTTCGTGGCTTTGTGAGAGATTCTCTGCAAGGT
The DNA here is from genome assembly GCA_964397565.1 of uncultured bacterium. Lineage (GTDB taxonomy): Bacteria > Auribacterota > UBA3054 > UBA3054 > JAPLST01 > JAPLST01. The sequence goes on along the minus strand of CAYNJC010000037.1, from coordinate 38,983 downwards.
GTTTTACGTTTCCGCAGGTTTGCGTTTACTTGTGTCTCTTCGTGGCACAAACGCTGCGGTTGCGCAGCAGGCAACAAAATCCCCCAACCCTCCCGCCACACGGCGGGACGGCGCAAACGCCGCCAGCGGGACACATGCGCAGCGCCAGGCCACCTAGGCGGCGGGTTGCACGGTCGTCGTGGCCGACGACCCTCCCGCAGAAACACAACCGGGGCGCGCCGAGTGTGAAATCCGTGCTACACGTGGCTATCTGCATCAATCGGCATTGCATTTTGCAACTTCTGCAGCACGGTCAGCGACAATCTGCGTCAATCAGTGGCCAAGATAAAATATTGGTTGCTTCCTTCGCGCTCTTCGTGACCTTCGTGGTGAAATCAGCGCAGGGTCAGGCCACGCGGCAGACGGCATCGCAGGCGGTCAGCACGACCCAGGCGGTCACTTTATCTTCCGACAGATTGTACCCGCGCGCCAGGGCTGTGCGATAGGCCTGCAACTGCTCGGCATAGCGTAGCGCGTGTTCGTCGGGCGACTCGCCGGCGGGCACGCGGCCGGTCTTGAAATCATACACTTCAATCCGCTGTGGCGCGGCCGCCGATGGATACAACACGACGCGATCCATGGCGCCGCGCAGCAGTGCGTCATGGCGCAGGTGGTCATCAGCCGCGGCGGGCAACAAGGCGGCAAATGCAAGTTCAGTGCAGACTTCGCAGGCTTCGGCGGGGCGCGTGAGCAGCGCGCTGATGTTCGGCGTAGCCAGAATCCGCAACAGCTCACGCTCGATCATTGCGCAGTCATCGGCGGACATGCCCGGATCCGTGCGGCGCACCAATGCGCGCACGGCGGCGTCCGTCAGCGCGGCATCGCGCCATAAAACGTGTTGCAGCAAGTTGTGCAATAGCGTGCCGTGCTGGGCGGGTTGCAGCCAGTCGCGCGTGAACCATTGCGCGCGTTGGGTGGTGCTGCTCAGCGCCAGTTTTGACGGTCGCACGGCGGGGCGGTGGCGGGTGGGCAGGCCACGCAAGGTGATGCGCGGCACGGGCGCGACCCCGGCCTCCGCCGGCGCCGCAACCGGTGCATAACTTTCAAACCACTTTGGGTCACCGTGCTGAAAGACAATATTGGCGGGCATATTCGCCGGCGTGGGCGTGGCATGCTCCGCGAGCATCGCCAGCAGATATGCGGCGAAATCCTGTTCTTTGTGCTTGGCGCAGATGACATAGAGCGCTTTCGATGCGCGCGTCAAGGCGACATACATCATATTGCAGAAACTCATGGTCTCATCGCGCATGACCGCGTCGTACAGCGGCTTTAGCTGTGTGCCGCCGCGGCAGACGTCGAGCGGTGGCCGCGCCAGCACGCAGGTCGTGCGCGGCTCTTCGAGCGCGCCCGGCACGTCTTCTTTGCGCGTGAATAGCCGGTGCTGCCCGCCATTGGGGCGGGCCAGATTCATCTCCGGCAGAATAACGACATCGAAATTCAAGCCCTTGGCGGTGTGAATCGTCGAGCAAATCACACCTTCGCTGGCCTGCGGCTCGCGCGGTGCCACCGCCTCGACATGTGCCACAAAATCGCGCGGGTCAGCGGTCGCCTGCGCTTGATACTGTTCGGCCACGCCAAACAACTGGATCAATCGCGCACGGTCGGCGGTGTCCAGCGTGTCCAGCGCGTCCGCGCACAACCATTGCAGCGTCTCGGCGTACGAAGTGTAGACCAGCCGCGCGCGCACGGCCGCCAGCCATTCCGCGGCATCACGCGCCGGCACGCGCGCCGCCAGAAATGACGTGCGCAGTTGCCGTTCGGCCAAGCTGTCTTCCGGTGCGGACGCCCAGCGCAATGCGGCCAGGACGGCCTGCACGGCGGCATTTTCAAACAAACGGCTCTTGCCTTGGGTGAAGGCCGGAATGCCGGCCTGGCGCAAGCGCAGCAGATACTCGTTGACGCCATCATTCGTGCGGAACAGCAAAGCCGTGCGCAGATTGCGCCGCCAGGGCTGGAGCGCCTGCAGCAGCGTGACGGTTTCGTCGCCATCCGCCTGCGCATCGTTCTCTTGCACGCGCACCTCGGCATAGCCGGGGAACGTCACGGTGGCGGCCGGCAGATGCGGCGCGAATTTTGTGTCGCGGCGCCAGCGGCGGAAATCGTCCGCAAACTCAAGGTCGTTGCGCGGCTCGTCAAAGACTTGATTGACCAAGGCCAAAATATTCGCGCCCGAACGATAACTGACATTGCGCGGCTGCTCGAGGATGCGCGGCCCCGCGTGATTGTACCAGGCCAGTACTTCGGCAAACAGGCGCGCGTCGCCGCCGCGAAAACCGTAGATCGCCTGCTTGACATCGCCGACCATGAAAAACGTGCGGCGTTCGCTCGGGTCGCACAAAATCTCGTCGGCCAGCGGCGCCAGCACGCGCCATTGCGTCCAACTCGTGTCCTGAAATTCATCCAGCAAGAGATGATCAATGCGGCTGTCAAGCCGCTCGTACATGATGGCCTGCTGTGCATGCACGCGCTGCAGCACGCGGGCGACATCGTCAAACGATAACAAGGCGCGCGCCGTTTTCAAGGCCTGATAGTGCTCGTTGAACAGTTCAAGAAAGGCGCGCATGTTTTCCGTGCGCCGCTGGCAGGCGCCGATGACGCAGGCTTCGGCATGGGCAAGGATGGCACGCAGGACATCCGCCAGTTCGCCGGTCAGGGGCGTCTTGTAGTAAAGGTTGCTGCCACCAAGCAGTTTGGCGGTCGGCCCGTTTTTGAACACATACGCCCAGTCGGCGCGGTGAAGATTCTCGAAAAAGCTCGCGGCGCGTTTGTCCGGCAGGAGTTCACGGCAGCGCTCTTGCAGCGCCTGCCATTGTCCGGCATCGAGTGGCTGTGCCGCCGTGCGGCCCCAGCGCCATGCGGCCGCGTCGCTGCTAAGAAACGCGCCATAGATGGTCTCAATGACATCGGCCAGCGTTGCACTGATTTTGCGGCGATCTTTGTCTTCAGTGAGCCCGTCATATATTTCCTGGACGCGGGCCAGGCAGACTGGTTGCCGCGCGGCCTGGAAGATCTGGCGCAAGGCATCCAGATAGAGCGTCTCGAGGACGGCATCGTCCAGCAAGGTATAGTCCAGATCCAGCCCCAGTTCGAGCGCGAAGCAGCGTGCGACCTCGCTAAAGAAACTGTCAATCGTGCCGAGATGCAAGCGATGCAGGTTGTCGACAATCAAGCGCAAGACCTGTTCGAGCTGGCGGCGCGTGGGAGCCGGCGTGCAGGCGAGATTCGCACACAGGCGCTGATGGGCCGCGTCATCGAGCACGGCCTGCGCCAGCAGACGGACAATGCGCTCGAGCATTTCGCGCGCGGCCAGGCGCGTGAAGGTGATCGCCAGAATGCTCTCCGGGCGCGGGTCGCGCAGCAGGATGCGAATGAAGCGCAAGGCCAGCTCTTCAGTCTTGCCGCTGCCGGCCGAGGCCAGAATGGCCTCGCGCGGGTGGAAGGTGGACGGGGTGGGGGACACGTTCTTAGGATTCGGGGTTCAGGGCTGCTTGGAGTCCCGCCAACGGCGGGATTTAGGGTTCAGGTTGCAGAGAAAAATGGTTTTGTTGCAAAACCATTTTGTGCAAAATGCATTGCGGCAATTCATTGTTATAGCACCCGTTGGCAGAGATAGCGATAATCGCAGATGCGGCAGGGCGTTTCGTCGGCGGTGCGGGCAAAGGCCTCGTCGTCATTGCGCTGGATGCAAGTCACAATCTCGATCGCGCAGGCGTGCGCGTCGGTAAAATCCTGGTCAGTCAGCTCTTGGAGCTTGATTGCGTCGCGTTCGAACAAGCGCCAGTACGCGCAGGAAATGTCAATGCTGGCGGGTTCTTCATGCCGGAGCCAGAAGGCATACAAGGGCAACTGCAAATCACGCCAACTGCCATCTGGCGCGCGCGGCTGCTCGGTTTTTCCGGATTTGTAGTCAATGATGCAGCGCTGGCTGCCCTGGTGATCAATCCGATCAATCGTGCCGGTGATGACGACCGGCGCGGGCGTCTCGTCTAGGGTGAACGATATTCTGCGTTCGAGTGGGCCCGCGATGCGCCAGCCGTCGGCGTGGCGGGCGCAGTGCTGCGCGGCGAAGGCACGCAGGACATCCCGACAGGCCGCTGCTTGCAGAGCGATTGCCGGATGCAATGCGGGCCCGAAGCGCGCGCGCAAGATCTGCTCCAACGCGGCGCACAAGCGCGCCGTCAGCGCGTCTTGGTCGAGCGGCGCGGTGGGCATGTGCGCCAGCACCTCATGCAGAACGGTGCCCAAAGTCCTCGGATCGAGTTCGCACGAAACATCGTGCACGGGCGCGACCCCGGTGTGCTGCAAATACCATTGGTAGGGGCAGGTCAGATAAGTGCTGAATCTGGTCACGGACAGTTTCGTCAGTGGCTGGGGCAGGACGAGCCCGTGATCCGGCGGCGGGCCGAGCGTGATAGGGGCGCGCGCAGTCAATGGCGGCGGCGGCGCGGTGGCGTTGCTCTGCGCCGGCTCTTTGCCATAGAAGCGCAAGAGGAGCTGCGCGAGGCAGGGCGCCGAGCATTCACACAACACGCGACTGAGTTTCAAGGGATCGGCATTGTCGGCAAAACGGCCGGCGAGCATATACACCTGCCGGGCGCCGGCCAGCAGCGTACGCAACAAATAGCGGTCGCGATTGAGGCGGCGTTCGTTGTGCGCCAGGCCGAGCGCGGCGCGCAGCCCATCCGGCAGAAAAGGATCGCTGGTGATGACCTGCGGAACCATGCCGTCATTCATGCCGGTCAAAATCACCACCGGCGCATCATCGCACGCAACGTCAAGCCAGCCGACCAGATCGAGCGCGACCCCCGACGCATCCGGCGCCAGCGGCGTGTGCTCGAGCCATTGCAGGCAGCGGCGCAGCGCCAGTGGCGCGCCAAGCAGTGCGGCGTGCGTCACCGCGCTGCCCGCGATCGCGCGCATCAATTCACACCATGCTTGGATCGCGTCGCTGTGGGGTCCTGGATCGGCCCAGGCCGGCACGTCGTCCGTGGCGGCGTACAAGGCATGCAAGACGGCATTGAATTGTTCCGCCCAATCGTGCAACCGGCGTGGTTCATGCAACGGCGCCAGCAGTTCCTGCACCAGCGCGACACACTGCGCCACGTCGGCGGGTGTCTCCGCGCGCGGTTCGTCAACAAGGTCAAGGGCGTGTGCGATGGCAAAGTCGCGCACGGCAGCCAGGCGCTCATCCAGCGCGGCTTGCGTGGCGCATGCGAGGCGCGCGGCAAGCCAGCGCGTGACGACCGGATGCGCGACCACCCGAAAGAAATTCACGATCGAAAAATCTTCGAGACAGTTCGCCACGGTATTGAGCAGCAGCCCGAGTTCAGTCTCATGAAAGGCGCGGCCGACCGCGTCGTGGGTCGGCACACCGGCAGCCGCCAGCATGTCGCGCAACGGCCGCGCCACGGCGCTGTCCGGCACGCCGATGACGATATCGGTCAGGGCCAGGGCCTGATCCTGCCGGGCCAGCAGATCGGCCACGGTGCGCGCTTGCTCCGCAGGCGTGTCGCCGATGAAAATCTGCTCGAGGCGGCGGTCCAGACTGGTGTCGCGCGGCGGCATGCCCGGCCGCAGCACGCCGCAGGTGTCGAGCCAGTCAGCCCCGGCCGGCTGATGAGTGACAATCGTGACCGGGATGGTGACGGCCGCGAGCATGTCCGTAAACTGCCGAAAACAGTCCACAACGCCGGCAACATACATATGTATGCATCCGGCCAACACTTGGCTTGCGTCTGCAGTTGTCTGCGCCAGCAGAGCCAGGGCCTGCTCGCGCGCGGCGTAGCGGTCGTGCAGGCCGTGTGCGGCCAAGGTGTGCTGATAAGCCCGGGCGACCGCGTCGAGGGCTTGCCAGCGCGCGTGCTCGCGCTCATCCGCGCGGCGCTGGGCGGCCACCGCGGCAAAGCTGACGCGCTCGCCGGCCAGTTCATGATGCATGCGCTGCAGCCGGCACGCAAAGGCAAAGGGATCGCGCAGCACGGTTGCCGCGCCATCCGCATCGCCAAACAAGGGCGCCAATTCATCCGCGGTATCCTGCAGCGCGCGCATCCACGCGATGCATTCCTCGACCGCGGTTGCGCAGCGCGCGGTCACGCAGGCTGCGGCAATCCGGTCACACAAGTCGCCGGGTGTCAACAGCAGTGGCGGTGTGAGGAAACGTTTGTCGGCGGCGGCACGTTCGGCCAATACTTCGGTCAAGCGCCGGCCGGCGCGGCGGGTGGGCAGCACGACGGCGCAGTGCGCCAGGTTACACGGGCCGGTGGGCGGCGCGGCAGCATACATCTGCCGCGCCAGTTCGGGGAGCAAGGGTTGGTCAATCGGGATGGCCAGCGCAGTGCGTTGGCTGCGGCGATCCTGTGCAGGTGCGCGTGAACTGCCCGCTGAAATCCCGGCGGCATGCATGGCTGGTCGGCGACGGTCAACGCAAGATCGTGCGCGCCATCAGCCCAAAATTCGAAAAGACAAAATTATGTACTTGCTGGCTGTTGAACATATAGCGTCGTTCGACCCGCGCGGAAATCGAGGTGAAGACTTCATACGGGATCGTCTCCATTTGGCGCGCCAGCTCGAAGATCGTGATCTCATCATCGAGTTGCCGGCCGAGCATGACCACTTCATCGCCAACCATGACTTCGTTGACCAAGCCGATGTCAACCGTCGCCTGATCCATGCTGATGCGGCCGACCACGGGATAGCGCATGCCGCGGATCAGCACCTGCGCGCGGTCCGAGAGGATGCGCCGAAAGCCGTCGCCATAGCCGACTTCAATCGTGGCGATCTTGGTGTGACGCGTCACTTTGTGGGTCGCACCGTAGCCGATGCATTGGCCCGGAAATACTTCCTTAATAAAGGTCACATTGGTCTTCCAGGCCAGCAATGGCTGCGTGCGAATGCCTTTGCGGACGATGCCGTTCACGGCCGGATAGCCGCCGAAAATCAGGATGCCCGGGCGGACCATGTCGTAGTCAGCATGCGCGACATTGAGAAAGCCGCCGCTGTTGGAAATGTGCTTGAGCGGAATCTCAATGCCGCGCTCGCGCAGCAGCTTGAGAATCGTCTTGAAACGATCGTGCTGGCCGATCGCATAATGAATGTCATCCTCATCGGCGGTGGCAAAATGGCTGAGGATACCCTCGACCTCGAGGTTGCCAAGCCGCGCGGCGGCGAGGATATCGTCGTGATGGTGAACCGCGTCGAAACCGATCCGGCCCATGCCCGTGTCAATCTTGAGATGGACCGGCAGGCGCGCATGCATGCGGCGCGCAGCCTCGTTCATCTGCAGGGCGTTGTCGAGGTCAACAATGATCGGGCGAATGCCATGGACGTACAGTGCTTTGACATCATCGGCTTCGCACGGGCCCAGCACCAGTATGCCCGCTTCCGGCACATAGGCTTTGATTTCGAGCGCCTCGCGCAGCGTGGCCAGGCCGAGCCACTCGACGCCGAACTCGACCGCCGCTTTGGCGATCGCTTCAAGGCCGTGGCCGTACGCATTGGCTTTCAGCGGCAGCAGTAATTTGCAGTGCGGCGGCAAGGTCTCACGCACTCGCGCCAGATTGGTGCGCAGTGCATTCAGATCAATTTCGGCCCAGGAGTTGTACATAACAAGAGGTTACAAGTTTAAGGGTTCAGGGTTCAGGGTTCAGGGTTCAGGGTCAAACAAATGTATTTACCACGAAGGCACGAAGACACGAAGAAGCAGCAGCAACAGCAATGACAGTGTTGGTTGTCAAAGCGCAGCGGCTGCGGCTGCACAATAAGCCATAGTCTGGTTCTGCGATTTCTTCGTGTCTTCGTGTCTTCGTGGCCATAGTATCTGAGGTGCATCAGGGTTCAGGTTACAAGCATCCAGTATCAGACTATATTGTAACGTTATTGCGCGGCGTTTGCCACTGCGCTGCGAATGGATGCGGGGCGCGACACGTGCGGATTGCCGGGCACAAAGAAGCGCGCCTGCAATGCCGTGCCGACCCGGATGCCAATCCGCGCACTGGTGGCTGGCGCGGCCACGCGCACGCCGTCATCAGCGATACACAGCGGGCCGGCATCCAGCGGCGCATTGTTGAACCGGCCGGTGATGCCGAGCGCGGCGCACAGTTTGCCCGGGCCGTTGGTCAAGTCGAGATCGCGCGCGCCGCCGCGGCGCCGGCGCATGGCGGCGAGGCCGGCGAGCGGTTCAAGTGCGCGGATCAGAACGGCCGAGCCGTGGCCTTCGGCCTCGGTGACGACATTCATCATCCAATGATTACCATAACAAAAATAGACATACGCATGGCCGGGCGGACCAAACATGGTGCGGGTGCGGGCGGTGACGCCGCGCGCGGCATGGCACGCCGGATCATCCTTGGCGAAATAGGCCTCGGTCTCGACAATCCGGCCGGCGCCGCGCACGCCGCGCATGGTGCAGATGAGGATTTTGCCCAACAGCGCGCGCGCCACCTGGTCCGGTGGCCGCGCATAAAATGTCTGCGGCAATGTCGTCATCAGTAATAAATTATAGCGAGGCCCGCCGGCGCGGTCAACCACAATCGACATTTTTTGTCGTTTGTGCGGCCCGCCCTGCATCTGCGGGAGGGTCGCCGGCCTCGGCGACCGAAAGCAGGCGGACGCGAAGGCCCGCGTCCCTCCCGGAAAACGCGTCTGCGGGAGGGTCGCCGGCCCCGGCAATTGAAAGTAGACGAACGCGGAGGCCCGCGTCCCTCCCGGAAAACGCATCTGCGGGAGGGTCGCCGGCCCCGGCGACTGAAAGCAGACGGACGCGGAGGCCCGCGTCCCTCCCGGAAAACGCGTCTGCAGGAGGGTCGTCGGCCCCGGCGACTGAAAGCAGACGGACGCGGAGGCCCGCGTCCCTCCTGGGAAACGCATCTGCGGGAGGGTCGCCGGCCCCGGCGACTGAAAGCAGACGGACGCGGAGGCCCGCGTCCCTCCCGGGAAAACGCATCCGCGGG
>CAYNJC010000037.1:0-29896 GCA_964397565.1 uncultured bacterium | reverse complement strand
TGAAAGCAGACGGACGCGGAGGCCCGCGTCCCTCCCGGGAAAACGCATCCGCGGGAGGGTCGCCGGCCCCGGCGACTGAAAGCAGACGAACGCGGAGGCCCGCGTCCCTCCCGGAAAACGCGTCTGCGGGAGGGTCGCCGGCCCCGGCGATTGAAAGCAGACGGACGCGGAGGCCCGCGTCCCTCCCGGGAAAACGCATCCGCGGGAGGGTCGCCGGCCCCGGCGATTGAAAGCAGACGGACGCGGAGGCCCGCGTCCCTCCCGGGAAAACGCATCCGCGGGAGGGTCGCCGGCCCCGGCGATTGAAAGCAGACGAACGCGGAGGCCCGCGTCCTTCCCGGAAAACGCGTCTGCGGGAGGGTCGCCGGCCCCGGCGACCGAAAGCAGACGAACGCGGAGGCCCGCGTCCTTCCCGGAAAACGCGTCCGCGGGAGGGTCGCCGGCCCCGGCGACCGAAAACAGACGGACGCGGAGGCCCGCGTCCTTCCCGGAAAACGCGTCCGCGGGAGGGTCGCCGGCCCCGGCGATTGAAAGCAGACGGACGCGGAGGCCCACGTCCCTCCCGGGAAAACGCATCTGCGGGAGGGTCGCCGGCCCCGGCGATTGAAAGCAGACGAACGCGGAGGCCCGCGTCCCTCCCGGGAAAACGCATCTGCGGAAGGGTCGCCGGCCCCGGCGACCGAAAACAGACGGACGCAGAGGCCCGCGTCCCTCCCGGAAAACGCATCTGTGGAAGGGTCGCCGGCCCCGGCGACTGATCTGCGCGGCAGAACTGTTATAATATCCTGTATGAAAAGCATGTTCTTTTCCATCCGCTTCGTGCGCAGGCTGTTTGGGTATCAGTCCAAGCAGAATCCCAAACCCGGCGGTGCATGCCGAGAGCAGCGCTGCGTTGGCAGCGCGCTTGCCGCTGGCGCGCCAACGGCGCGGAGCATACCAGCCCAGGGCATCGCCCTGGGAAATGAACGGCATGATCAGCGCGCCCTGTAGGGGCGCGGGTATGATGTGTGTTTGGACGACGCACCACGTTGATTGCCCCGCCCCTTCAGGGCGGGAATGCGCGGTGTGCGCCGATACCCAGGGCGTTGCCTTGGGCTAGTATACCGTGCCCCGTTGGGGCACCGAGGCGCCCCGCACTCACCAAAATGCCATCCACTATCAGACAGCCCCGCCGTTGCATTCCTGCGGGGCATTATCTATACTAGTCTAATGAAGACGCATCTGCTCTTGCTGGGGATCATGTTGCTGGCGCTGGCCGCGCCGCTGGCCGCACAAGATTGGATCTGGCTTGAAGCGGAGCAACCGACCAGTTCCAATTTTGTCTGGCAGGTGGAGCGCAATCCGCTGGCGTCCGCGGGTGCGCGCCTGCAGTTCATGGCGCCGGCCGAGGCGGCGCGCGGCGCGCCGCGGGCGTGCGAGCTCGGCTACGCTTTTGACGCGCCGAGCGGGGGCGAACATGCCCTGTGGCTGCGTCTCGCGTTCGAGCACAGCCGCGCCCCGCTTGAATGGCGGGTGGACACCGGCACATGGCACATGTTGCGCGCGGACGTACCGAGCACCAGCCTGATGGAGTTGTGTGCCGGAGATCAACTGGGCTGGGCGCTGGGTGGCACGGTGAGCGTGGCGCGCGGCACGCACATATTGGCGTTGCGGTTCGACGCGCCGGGCGCGGACGGGCGCGTGCTGGTCGGCTTGGATTGCCTGGCACTGCTGCCGCTCGCCCTGCCGTTTGTGCCGGAAGGCTATCTGCAGCCCGGCCAGACATACAATCAGCCGATGGATCAGGCCGCGGCCGCACTGGTGTTCAGTATGCCCGCCGGCAACGATCTGCTCGGGCAACTGGCCCTGACCGGCTTGTGGCAAGCCGCGCGCTGGGATGATCCTGCCATGGATGCCGCGCCGTATGCGCCGATCACGAATCTACCGCAGACTGCCGAGTATCCCTTGCGCTGGCTGGGCGTGCCGGTGCCGGGCAATGCGTTTCAGTTGCGACCCGAGCTGTCGTTGGGCCAGCGCTTTTTCTATCGCACCAAAGTGTATCTGCCACCGCAGGGCGTGCCGCGGGCATATCGCGTGCATTCGGACGGCAGCACGTGGATCGCCAGTGTCTTTGTCAATGGCATTTTCGTCGGCGACCATACCAGCATGCTCGTTCCCTGGGACATGGACATAACATCCGCGCTGACGCCCGGCGCGACTAATGAATTGATCATTGGCATCAAATCACCGTGGTATGCCATGCAGCCTTCAACGACGGGTGAGGGCGACAGCTTACAGGTTGGCTTGGTCAATCCGGTCGCGTTGGTTGCGACCGGGCCGGTGTATGTCGACGATGTGTTTGTCCGCACGCATGTGGCCGCCGGTGAAATCATTGCCGACGTGACGGTGTGCAACACGCTGCCGGAGCCAACGCGTGCGACGGTGCAGGGCGAGGCGGTGTACGAGCGCAGCGGCGGCGTCGAGCAGTTGCTCGGCCCGGCCTCCGTGCTGGTACCGGCCGCGGGCATGGCGCAAGTCAGCATTACCACGGCGTGGACCAACGCCAAGCTGTGGTGGCCGGAGCGCAATCCGCACGTCTATGTCCTGCGCACGCTGGTGCGCGCCAATAATGCGGTCAGCGATGTGCAGCGCACGACCTTCGGCTTTCGCGAGATTATGCTGAAAGGCCGGCATTTCCTGCTGAATGGCATTCCGTGGCATTTCTGGAATTGGGTGGATGACGCGCCACGCGTCGCGAACGAAGCCGAGTGGCTGGCGCGTTACGAAGCCCAATGCGACCGCTTCCAGCGCATCAATGACGCGCATGCGCGCATCTTTGGCGACCGCGCCGTCGCGCTCGAAAAGCTCGACCGGCTCGGTATTCCCGGCCAGTTCTCAACCTGTGTCGCCGGCATGCTCAGCACCAACAATGTGGATAATCCGTTGACCTGGTCGAATCTCGAACGGCACATCCGGCAAGTCGTCACCGCCTATCGCAATCATCCCAGCATTATGATGTGGCGTGTCGGTAACGAGCTGATGCGGATGACGGCGCGCCAACATTCCGCCCAAGAATATCGGCGCTGGGAGGAAGCCACGGCGCGCTTGTGCGCCCTTGCCAATGAACTCGACCCAACCCGCCCGAGTTTCGAGGAGGGCGCCGGCGACCTCGGCGGTTTGGCGCAAATGAATTGCAGCCATGATGGCTGGCAGACCGGTGCGACCTTCCCGCGCTGCGCCTATGAATATGCCATCGGCCCGGCCGTTGAGCCGCGGCCGGTGCTCAACAGTGCCGCGCTCTATCGCTGGAGTGGCGCGAATCCCTATCTGCTTGGCGAAGTGTTCCGTTATACTGCCACGTCAGACATGAGTTGGTTCGGTGGCCCGCGTACCTATCGCGGCGTGGCCGAGCGTGACTGTGCCGCCGCCCGCTACTTCCGTATTGCCATGGAAGGCGCGCGCTGGCAAGATGTCACCGCGGTCTGCCCCGGAACGCCGGCACTGGCCGCCGCGCTCAAATCATGCATGCCGGTCGCGGCTTTTATTCGCGAACAAAATTCACTGTTCTATGCCGGCACCGGCGGCGTCAAGCGTACGATCGGCATCTTCAACGACACGCGTGTCCCGCGCACGTTTTCGCTGGAGTGGGAACTGCTTATTGACGATAAATCCGATTTTGGCGGCAGCGAAGGCGGCATTGTGGTGCAACCGGGCGCCCACTATGACGCCGACATCGGCCTTGCCTTTCCGCGCCTGACGCGGCGCGCGCCGGAAACACTCTCGATTGGCCTGCGCGAGGGCACCAATCTGGTCTTCGAAGACACGCGCCAGCTCGCGGTCATTCCGCTGCCGGCCGCCCTCACGCCACCAACAAACGCGCTGTGTGTCATTGCGCCCACGCCGGCGCTGCGGCAATGGCTCGCTCGGTATGCCAGTGTCTACAAGACGTTAAGCACGGCTGACGACATTCCTGCGCCGGCACGCGTCGTGCTGGTCGCCCCGGATGTGCTGACGAAGAAAACCACGCGCGTGCTGGCACCGCGCCTGGCGGCTGCGGCCACGCGTGGCGCGACCATTATTGTCCTTGAACAAGACGCGCCGCTGCAAGGCGCCGACCTGCCGGCGCCCGGCATCGCCGTGGCCACGCCGGGCAACGCGTCCTCGCGCGACATGTCCGCGTTTGCCGGCGCGCATGGTTACAGCGGCGCGATTGCCCATCCAACCACGCTCAGCCATCCTGTCTTTGCAAATTTAGCTGAAGATGATTTTTTTGTGTGGGGCAGCGAAACGCTCTTCAAGAATAGTTATCTGACGCCTGCCTTGGGCGCCCTGCCGCTGCTGCAGGCCGGGCCGGCGCTGGCGCTCGCGCCGCTCATCGAAGTGCCGGCCGGTGCGGGCGTGTATCTCTTGTCGCAAGTGTTGATTGGCGGGCATCTGGGCGTGGAACCCGCGGCGGATTACTTGCTGGCCAACGCGCTGCGCTGGGCGCTGGCGCGCGGCGTGCGACCGGAACTGCCGGTTGCGCTGGTTGCCGGTGCGGACGCGGTATTGCCGGCCTGGCTCGACCGTCTCGGCGTGCGCTACAGTCCGGTGACCGAGCTGCGCGACGCATTGCAGCCACGGCAGGGGATTGCGATCGTGCGCGCCACGCCGGCGGCGCTGGCTGAGCTGGCGCAGCAGCCCGCGCTCGTCCAGCAATTCTGCACGAATGGCGGCTGGCTGATGCTGGTCGGCCTCGACACGAATGGCTTGGCGGCCTTCAATACATTGGTCGGACGCGCGCATCGCCTGCGCCGCTTCGGCGTTGAGCGCGTCCGACTCGATGAGCTCGCGACGCCGCTGGCAGTTGGCTTGACTGACCAAAATGTGGCGCAGTACAGTGATGAGATGCTTGCCTTGGAATTACATCGCCGTTCCGACCGCGTCTTTTCGCATGTGGTGGACAGCGCCGAATTGGCCGCCTTCGCCGCGCACGCCGATCCGCGCTTGACCGATGGCCTGGATAATCGCGAGTTCTGGCAGTATGTCGTGTATTTCACGCTCGACCCGGACAGTACCGACAGCAACCCGCGCATGAATGGCCGGCCGATCCGGATTGACTTCGCGTTCGCGCAGCCCGCGACCTTCACCAATATTGTCCTGACGATCAATGACACCTACCATCTGGTCAAGGATGTCAAAGTGCTGTTTGATGACAACGAAGACACCGGCATCATCGTGACATGTGCGCCGCACGGCGAGCGGCAGAATTTTGTGTTTGCGCCACGTGACGCGCACAAGGTCAGCGTGAAAGTGCTCTCGCATTATGCGGGTACCGCCGCCAAAGAAATAATCGGGTTCGATGAAATCGAACTGCCGTGCGTCCTACCGCCGACGCCCCACGCTGAAGCAATCTTCATCACGCAACCCGCCGGTCTGGTGGTCTATCCACGCGGCGCGGGCGGCATCGTGCTGAACAATCTCGAGTACACCGAGGCAGCGCCGGCGGGCGCCACGCAAGCGGCACTGAACATGGCCAAGAAACGCGCGATCATGGCGAATCTGTTACGCAACATGGGCGCGGCCTTTGGCGCGCCGCCACACAAGTAACAAGGGCTTTCGTCTTGCGCTACAACCGCGATATTTGTATACTATAAGCATGACCAAATCAAGGGAATATCCATGCAAGCTCTGAAACAAATAACGCGCGTGCTTGACAATCACACCATCAATATTGCGCTACCTGAAAACATTCCACCCAATACGCTGGCAGAAGTGTCAATTGTGTTCACGCGCGAATCCGCGCAACGTCCGGATCAACTGGCTGCGTTGCGGCGTGCCATGACAGACCATGTGTTCTTGGGTGATTTGGCCGAAATGACGCGCGATTTTGCGGCGGTGGACAACACTGACTGGGAATAAGATGCAGTATCGGTGGCGGATTTTTCTTGCGACACTGGATCCGATACGCGGCTCGGAACAGGGGAAAACGCGGCCGGTGTTGGTCATCAGTGATGAGGATATCAACCAAATCATGCCGGTCGTCACAACGCTGCCGCTTACCTCATTGAAACCGGGACGAACAATTTACCTGAATGAAACACTCTTGCCTGCACCGCAGACGGGATTGGACAGAGATTCGCTCGTGCTGTGTCATCAAGTGCGCACATTGGATAAGAGCCGTCTGATCAAGCAAATTGGTGCAGTCGAGCACACCGGCATACGATCCGCGATTCTTCAAGCGCTTTGTCTCCAACTCGCAATCTACTCGACAGACGTGTAGCTCTGCCGCGCCATGCCTGAACTGCCGGAAGTACAAACCGTGGTCAACGACCTGCGCCGCTTGGGCGCGTTGGGCGCGTGCATTACGCGCGTACGAGTCTTCAATCCGCGCACCATCGCCACGCCGGCGCCGCGCGTGTTCTGCCAACGCGTGCGCGGCGCGCGCATTACCGACATCACGCGCCGCGCCAAGTTCATCGTGCTGCAGCTCGACAATCAACACTATTTGCTGATTCATCTGCGCATGTCCGGCCATCTGCATTTTGTGGCACCCGACCAGCCGCGCGCAAAGCATGAACATGTCATTTTCTCGCTGGATGACGGGCGTGACCTGCGCTTTCACGACACGCGCAAATTCGGGCGCATGTTCTTGACACCGCGCATCGAAGATATCACCGGCGCGCTGGGCGTCGAACCGCTCGCGGCCGCCTTCACGCCGGCCGTGTTGTTTGATATGCTACACCAGCGCGCGCGCATGCTCAAGCCGCTGTTGCTCGATCAAACGCTGATCGCCGGCCTCGGCAACATTTACACGGATGAAGCGCTTTGGCTCGCCAAACTGCATCCATGCCGGCGCGGAGGCACGTTGACACGCAGTAACGTCGCCGCCCTCCATGCGGCGATCCAACAAGTCTTGCGCAAAGGCATTCGCAATCTCGGCACGAATCTCGGTGATGGTCTGAATCACTTTCACTTGTTGAGCGACGAGCGCGCGCGCAATCAGGAAGAATTGATGGTGTATCAGCGAACCGGTGCGCCGTGCGCGCGTTGCGGCACACTAATCCAACGGTTGCTGGTCGGCCAGCGCGGCACGCACGTCTGCCCGCGCTGCCAGCCCGCCGGCGCGGCCTGCCGGTACCAAGCCAGAGCGGGTGATCAGTGATCAGTAATCAGTGCGTCGGTACGTCGGTGCGGCGGTGCGTCGGAGGAGCCGAGTTTAAAGTTGAAGGTTTCAGGTTTCAGGTTATAGGTTTCAGGTTATAGGCATACATGTCAGAAGACGGACAACGGACATCGGACCTCAGTTCTCAGCCTCCCAGCCTCGCAGCCACTCGACCTCATAACCACTCGCGACTCACGACTCACGACTGGTCGACTCGACGACTCACGGATCTGCCTCGCAGAACCATGAATTGTTTCGTTGCGAAAGAAGTTGGCGCAGAAGCAACAGCGTTGGCTCAGATCAACCCGGTGGTTTCGGCGCAGCCGGTCATGATGTTGAAGTTCTGGACGGCCTGGCCCGCCGCGCCTTTCATCAGGTTGTCGAGCGCACTGGTGATGACCAGCTGCGTGCCGCGCACAAACCAACTGATGTCGCAGAAATTCGTGTGAGTAACGTGCTGCAGTTCGACCGTCGCGTCGGCGCCTTTCACCCGCACGAAAAACTCGTTGCCGTACGCGGCGTGATACGCGGCGGCGAGCTCAGACGACATGTTTGGTCGGATGGATTCGACATACATCGTGGACAGAATTCCGCGCTGGATCGGCAGCAGATGCGGCGTAAAGACGACCTGCACCGGCGCGCCGGCGGCGACCGACAGCTCTTGCTCGATTTCCGGCGCGTGCCGATGGGTGAACACGCTGTAGGCCTTGAACGACTCGTTAATGGCGCAGAAATGCAGGCCGGGCGCGACTTTCTTGCCGGCGCCCGAGACGCCGCTCTTGGCGTCAATAATCAGGCGCTGTGGATCAATCAAGCGTGCCTTCAGCAACGGCAGCAGCGGCAACAGCGCGCCGGTGACATAGCAGCCCGGATTGGCGACCAGGCGCGCGTCGGCGATCTGCGCGCGATAGTGCTCGCACAAGCCGTAGACCGCGTGCGCCAGGTTGGCCGGGTCTTGGTGCGGCGTGGCATAGGTCGCGGCATAAACGCGTGCGTCGCGCAAGCGATAGTCGGCGGACAAGTCAATCACGCGCACCTTGCGCGCGAGAAACTGGGCCGCGGCTGCCATCGCGGCGCAATGCGGCAGCGCCAGAAAGACAGCATCCAGCGGTGTTGCCAGCAACGTTGCAAGATCGCCGACCGGCAGATCACACAGGCCGGCCAGCTCCGGAAACAGCGTGCTCATGCTCTCGTCGGGCGAGCCCGGCCCGTGCGCCAGACCGACCAGCGTGACCCGATCGTGGCGGGCCAACAGCCGCACCAGTTCGCAGCCGGTATAGCCCGTCGCGCCGGCAATGCCGACCCGCATACGTGTGGTGGCGCTCATTGGGCCTGATGCTTGACGCGCAGTTTGACATGCCGGCCGGCTCTGAAGATCGGCGTCGGCGTGACGGGAATCTGGACGGTCTCGCTTGGTTTGCGCGGATTGCGCCCGAGCCGCGGGCGCCGGTGCTTGACCGAGAAGACGCCGAAATTGCGCAGCTCGATGCGATTGCCGTCAACCAAGTGCTCGATAATCGTGTCGAGCAGCAGCTGAATGACATCACGCACGAGCACCGGCTCTTTCCCCAGCCCTTCTGCTACTTTTTCCACCAAGTCGCGTTTGGTAATCGTTTTAGCCATAATCAGTTCCCTCGCTGGCCTTGATGCGCATGCCGCAGCCCCACCACCGTGTGTGACTTGCGCACTGCGCAACATTGGTTGTGACAAGTAGTTAATAGTATACGAAAAGCGGCGCCGCACGTCAATCGCCGCACCGCAGGGTTGCGCCAAAAAGCGTTCGCCGCGAATGCCGTTCCTCCAACCGCGTGGAACGCGCGGTGTTTCAATTGACTTTTGCTGGCGGAATGGCTATACTGTACGTCCGTTTTTGGCACGCCTCACGCCGGGGTAGCTCAGTTGGTAGAGCAACGGACTGAAAATCCGTGTGTCGACAGTTCAATTCTGTCTCCCGGCACCACCCACTTCACGGCCAACGTTAAACGGGCAACCGCGCACGTTCATCCATGCTGCCTAGGGTCCGCCAACGGCGCGGATCAAACGCCCAGCATCACCACGCGCCGCACAAGCGCAGGAACGCCAGCCCCAAGGACCGGCCATACAGACCAATTTCACTCAAGGCCATGCGCTCGTTGGCCATGTGGCCCTGACTGCTGCCGTCTTGCGACCAGCCGACCGCAGGAATGCCGCGCTCAATCAGTTGCTTGCAGACCGTCGTGCCGCTCATCGCAATGCGCGCGACCGGCGCGCCGGTCAACGCGTGAACGCTGGCGTCAATGGCCTGCACCACCGGATTGTCCGGGTCCAGCACGAACGAGGGCATGGCGTCATCGGTCTCCAAGGCAAACGCAGTGCACAGTCCTTGGGCCTGCAGCTCGGCTGCGATGCAGCGCAACCGCGCAAGCCATTCCTCCGCACTTTGTCCCGGTACAAAACGAATATCAATACCTAACGTGCAGTGCCCGGGCACAATGTTGAAGGCCGAGCCGCCGCTGATCGTGGTGACGTTAACCGTCGTGGGTGAGAACGGCGCCGGCGCCGCTTCGCGCGTGTAGCCGATGCGCTCGCCGTACAGGGCATGCACGCGCTGGATAAACACCTGCGCCGCGTAAATCGCGTTCACGCCTTGATCCGGTGTCGAGGCATGGGCCGGTTGCCCGTGCAACGTCAGTACGACATGCAGCAAGCCTTTTTCGCCGCAGGACACCTGCCGGATGGATGCGCCGGTGTCAGGCACGATCGCATAGTCGGCGCTCAACAGGTTTTCCTGCAGCAGATATTTCAAGCCCAGGTTCGAGCCGCGCTCTTCATCCGCCACAGCGCCGACCAGGAGAGTACCGCGAAAGGCCGCGCGGTGTTGTTGCAGAAACGCCGCCAGCAGCAGCAGCGACGCCAGCGGCCCCTTGTCATCGGTCGTGCCGCGCCCGATCATCCAGCCATCGCGCACGACTGGTTCCAGCGGATCGGTGTGCCAGCCCCCGCCCGCCGGCACGACATCGGTGTGGGCCGGGACAAACACGACCGGCGCGCCCTGCCCGACGCGCGCCAGCAGATTTGTCCGGCCCGGTGCGCCTTCATGGCGCGTGCAGGCAATCTCGTAGCGTGACAGATACTGCTCGACCACGGTGGCGGCCAAGTGCTCGTTGCCGGGCGGATTCACCGTGTTCTGCCGCACCAGCGCAGCCAGCAGTTCAATGCCCTCGTGCGTGTGGGCGCGAAACCAATCGTCAAGTTGAACAATCCAATTCATAGCATTCCTGTGTTGGTTGTGACTGCTATTATAGCCGCACGCGCAGGCAGGGTCAAGCCGCACCTCAGATACTATGGCCACGAAGGCTGCAAGCAACATTTAACATTGAACATTCAACATCGAACATCGAACACACGGAAAAGGAATGGCCACGAAGACACGAAGAAGACCAGCGCCGCGCCTCAATGTAGTTCGCGGCGAAAGAAACTACTAATGAATGCGCTTACTTAGGTGTCATGCCCATTGTGGCCGCGGGCGCCTGCTTGGAGCTGGCCTGGCTAGTCCCGCCATCGGCGTGGATCCCGTCAACGGCGCGGATGGCCGCGGCTGCAGAAGCCGCCCTCACCGCGGGCAGCTACAAGGACGCTGCGAAGTTCTGCGCAGCACTCTGCTTGGAGTCCCGCCATCGGCGGGATCGTCATGGGTCATGCCTTGCTGCGCGGAGTCCCGTCAAAGGCGCATGCGCGTCAACGTAACAAGAACATCTGTCCTGAAATTCCGCTATAAGAACGGGAGCCGCCGGCGTAGAGCGCGCAGACAGGTAGGGCGGTCAGGCCCTTGACCGCCGCGGTCGTCGCTGCGCCATTGTAGCACCGGCGTGGACGCGCATGCAGCAACGGCGGTCAGGGCCTGACCGCCCTACCTCACCCTCCGGCCACGCACGCGCAGGACCCCCAACAGATTTGGTCACCTCAGATTCGCATTTTCCCCTCTAGCGGAATTTCAGGAACATCTGTTGTAGATGCGGCTTGCAGCCGCTTAAGTGGACGCGCATGCGTCAAAGGCGGGATTGGATATTCGATATTCGTATTCCCTGAACGTTGACGGCGGCAGCAGTTGCAAAATCGCCCGCGATTTGCTATTATATTTTCCCAGCATGCTGGCGAATGTAGTTCCGCAGTAGCTCAGCTGGTAGAGTAGGTGGCTGTTAACCACTTGGTCGCTGGTTCGAGTCCAGCCTGCGGAGCCAAGTTAGGCCCCGGGTTACGCCCGGGGCTTTTTTCTTGACAAAAAACGGCCAAAGGACTACAATATGCCATAATTATTGCAGACGTTCGATGCATCGCGATGCATAACACTTGCCACGAGTGACCCAATGGATGTGAAAGAGATCAAGCTGCTGCTCAAACTAATGGATGAGCACGGGCTGACGGAATTCGTGCTGGAACGCGCCGATGAGAAGCTGATGCTGAAGCGCGAGGGCCGTGGCGCGGCGCCGGCGCCCGCGCTGGTCAGCCTGCCCGCCCACGCCTATGCCGCGCCCGCCGCGGCGGCCGCACCCGCGCCGCTGCCCGTTGCCGCGCCGGTCGAAGCCAAAGAAGATGACACGCTGCGCGCGATCACCTCGCCGATGGTTGGCACCTACTACGCCGCGCCCAGCCCGGATAGCGAACCCTATGCGCACGTGGGCGGGCATGTCGGGCCGGACACGGTGGTGTGCATCATCGAGGCGATGAAAATCATGAATGAAATCAAGGCAGAACTAAACGGCACGATCGCGCAAGTGTGCGTGAAAAGCGGGCAGCCGGTCGAGTTTGGGCAGGTGCTGTTCAAAGTGCGCGTGAGCTGACCATGTTTCAGAAAATCCTGATTGCCAATCGCGGCGAAATTGCCTTGCGCATCATTCGCGCCTGCCATGAAATGGGGATCAAGGCGGTGGCGGTGTTTAGCGAGGCGGATCGCGGCTCGTTGCATGTCAAATATGCCGATGAGGCCTATTGCATCGGGCGCGCGCCGGCCAGCGAGAGCTACCTGCGGATACCGCAACTGATTGCCGCGTGTGAAATTTCGGATGCCGAGGCGATTCATCCGGGCTACGGCTTTCTGGCGGAGAACGCGCATTTTGCCGAAATCTGCGCATCGTGCAACATCAAGTTCATTGGCCCGAGCCACGCCGCGATTACGCAGTTGGGCGACAAGGCCAACGCCAAAGCCATCGCGCAGCAAGCGGGCGTGCCGGTTGTGCCGGGCAGCGACGGGGTCGTGGCCACGCCCGAAGAGGCGCTGATCATCGCGCACAGGATTGGCTATCCTTTGATCATCAAGGCCACGGCTGGCGGCGGCGGGCGCGGCATGCGCGTGGTGCATACCGACATCAGCTTGACCAACGCCTTCAATACTGCCAAGGCGGAAGCCGAGGCCTGTTTTGGCAACGGGGCGGTCTACATCGAGAAGTACATTGCCGAGCCGCGTCATGTCGAAATCCAGATCATGGCCGATGAGCACGGCAATGTGATTCACTTGGGCGAGCGCGACTGCACGATGCAGCGCCGCCATCAAAAATTGATTGAGGAATCACCCTCGCCGGTGGTGGACGCGGCGCTGCGCCAGCGCATGGGCGACGCCGCCTGCGCCCTGGCGCGCGCGGCCAACTACACCAACGCCGGCACCGTTGAGTTCCTGCTTGACGACAGCGGCCATTTCTACTTCATGGAAGTCAACACGCGCGTGCAAGTCGAGCATTGCGTCACCGAATTTGTCACCGGCACGGATATCATCCGCCGCCAGATCCTGACGGCGGCGGGCGAGCCGCTCGGCATCCGCCAGGAAGACGTGCGCCTGAACGGCTGGGCGATCGAATGTCGCATCAATGCCGAGGACCCCGATCGGAATTTCATGCCGTGCCCCGGCAAAATCACCAATTACCTGCCACCCGGCGGTCCCGGCGTGCGGGTGGACGGCGCCGGCTATGCGGGCTACAGCATCCCGCCCTATTATGATTCGCTGGTGGCCAAACTGATTGTGCACGCGCGCGATCGCATGAGCGCCATTCGCCGCATGCTGCGTGCCCTGGGCGAATTCCAGATCGACGGCATCAAGACCACCATTCCGTTCCATCGCAATTTAATCAAGCATCCTGCGTTTGTGCGCGGGAACCGCTATTCAACGCATTTTGTCGAAGAATGGCTGGCGAACAAGGCACCCTGACATGCGTGGACTGTGGCGAGCTCTGGAAGCGCTTTTGTTTTGGCTGCTCAGCAGTGCGGCACTGCTGCTGGCGGTGTGGATGGGCATGGCCGCGCTGGTCACGCCGGCGTGGACCCGCTGGGTGCAGGTGGCCGTGAACGTGGCGCAGCCCACGGCGCAGGAAGCGCTGGCCACCACAGCCGCCTGGCTCGCGCTGGTCGTGTTGCTGGCGATGCTGGCGCGGATCGAGCTGCACAAATGGCGGCGCACGCATGTGGTGGTTACGACCGGCGACGGCGATGTGCACATCGCCACGACGACGATCAACAACTTTGTGCGCGACGTCGTGCGCGGCAGTACCGACGTGTGTTCGGCCAAGATTGAGACCACCCATGATCGCCGCAAAATGAATGTGACGGTGCGCGTCTGCTTGACCGGCGACACGCCGGTTGCCCTGCGCGCCACCCTGCTGCAAGCCGCGCTGCGCCAGCGCGTGCGCGAAACCTTTGGCATGGATATCATCGGCACGATCCGCGTGATGATCACCGGCATCCGCCGTGCGCACACGGCGCCGCCGCAGTTGCTTGACTGGCGGGACGGCGCCGCTGCCGCGCAAGACCCCGTGCCCGCCGCACGCCATGGTTGATCTGCATGTGCACAGCAATTGTTCGGATGGCACCTATGATCCTGGTCGGCTGCCGCAGCTGGCGCAGACGCTTGGTCTGGCCGGCATTGCCTTGACGGATCACGATACGACCATCGGCAACGATGAGTTCCTCGCCGCGGCCCGCGCGCTGGGCATGCCGGCCGTGGCGGGGGTCGAAATCAGCGCCGAGTACACCAATCCCGATAGCCAGCGCGCCGATGATGGCGAAATGCATATCCTGGGCTATTTTCCGCGCTGGGATGCCACCACGCCGGCCAGTTTGACGCCGCTCGCCACCATGCGTGACAACCGTCATGTGCGCAACCCGCTGATCCTCGAACGTCTGCGCGCACTGGGGGTCGCTATCTCCTATGATGACGTCTGCCGGCATGCCGCCTGCGATGTCGTCGGGCGCCCGCATATCGCCGCGGTGTTGTTACACAAGGGCTACGTCAAATCCATCCAGGAAGCCTTTGACCGCTACATCGGCGATCATGCCCCGGCCTATGTGCCCAAGCGCATCCTGCCACAACGCACCGCGATCGAAATGATCGTCCACGCTGGTGGTGTCGCCGTTCTGGCCCATCCGCGCACTCTGCGCGTCAAAAGCATGCCCACCCTGGCAACCTTGCTCGCACCCCTGTGCGCCTATGGCCTCGCCGGCATCGAAGTCTACTATGCCGCGCACACGGCGCACGAATCCGAACAGTATTGCGCGCTGGCTGCGCGCCTGGGCCTGCTGATCACCGGCGGTTCCGACTTTCATGGCGCCCACAAGCCCGAACTCAAGCTCGGCTGCGGCTTCGGCAATTTGTGCGTGCCGGATGAGTGCTTCACCACGATCATGCACTATCAACAACGCCCTCAAGCCCTGAACCCTGATGAATATCCAATATCGAACAAGGAATGACCAATGATGAAGTCCTGCGCAGATACTTCGGCCTTCGATATTCCTTGTTCGATATTCGATATTCGCATTCGCTGAATCCTTGACCCTTGACCGCACTCTGCTCATGAGCAAAAAACACAACAAACACAATCCCGAACAACCGCTTGACACGCCGGCACCCGACACCGTCACGCCGGCCGAACCGGATGCGCCGCTCAGCCTGGATGAACAAAAAACACTGCGCGACCGGGCTGCGCACGCCGAAGAATGGAAATCCAAATACATGTACGCCCTGGCCGAGTTGGATAATTACCGCAAGCGCGCCATCAAGGAGCGCAGCGAATTGCTGAAGTATGCCGGCCGGGATGTGCTCTATGAGTTACTCGATGTCGCCGACAATCTCACGCGCGCGCTGGATGCCGACCGCAATGAGACCGATCCGCGCGTGATCGTTGACGGCCTCGACCTGATTCAGAAGCAACTCGTAAAACTGCTCGAGAAATTCGGCGTGTGCCCGCTGCAGACCAAGGGCGTGGCGTTTGACCCAAACCGCCATGAAGCCCTCCAGCAAGTGCCGACGAACGAGGCCGCACCGGGCACGGTCATGGCCGAACTGCAATCCGGCTACACCTTTCGCGACAAAATCCTGCGCCCGGCGCGCGTCGTCGTGGCCGCCGCGTTGCCCGACCCGTCCGCCGCATAACCGTTGCCAGCCCACGCATATTTTTCATGGCACAAGATGACTATTACCATCTCTTAGGTTTGGCGCGTACCGCCGCACCCGAAGACGTCAAGAAGGCCTTCCGTAAAATGGCCGTCAAGTATCACCCAGATAAGAATCAAGGTGACAAGCAGGCTGAGGAAATGTTCAAGCGCATCTCCGAGGCGTATGAAGTTCTGAGCGATCCGGACAAACGCCGCCTGTATGACCAATACGGCGCCGAGGGTGTCAAACAAGCCTTTGGCGGGCGCGGCTTCCAATGGACTGACTTTACGCATGCCGATGAATTTTCCGATATCTTCGAGAGTATGTTTGGCGGCGGTTTGTTCGAGTCGTTCTTCGGCGGCACGCGCCGCACCCGCGATGGCGGGCAGCGTGGCTCGGACTTGCGCCTCGATCTCGAACTTGATTTCATGGACGCGGTCAAGGGCGTTGAGCGCCAGATCGAAATCAGCAAGCATGTCCATTGCAGTGACTGCGGCGGCAGCGGTTCAGCGCCGGGAACCAAGCCGGCGGTCTGCCGCCATTGCGGCGGCGCCGGCCAAGTGCGCATGTCACAAGGATTCTTCACCATTGCGCAGCCGTGCCCGGTCTGTCGCGGCGCCGGCCGCGTCATCGAGAAGCCCTGTCGCGCGTGCGAGGGCAGCGGGCTGGTCGCACAGCGCAAAAAGCTGAAAGTGAAAATACCCGCCGGCGTGGACACTGGCGCGCGCCTGAAAGTCAGCGGTGAAGGCGAAGCCGGCACGCGCGGCGCGCCGGCCGGCAATCTGTATGTGATTCTGCATGTGCGCGCCCATGATGTCTTTCAGCGCGATGGCGACAATATTGTCTGCGAAGTGCCGATTTCATTTCCGCATGCGGCGCTGGGCTGCGACATTGAAGTGCCCACCGTCCACGGGCCCATGCTGCTGAAAGTGCCGCCCGGCACGCAGTCGGGCAAGCTCTTTCGCATGAAAGGCAAAGGCATGCGCAATCTCGAGGGCTATCTGGGCGATCATTTCGTGCGCGTGCTGGTCGAGACGCCGACCAATCTCAATCGCGAGCAAAGCGAGCTGCTCCAGCACTTCGCCGCCGCCTGCGGCGAGACGGCGCATCCGCAATCGCAGAGCTTCTTTGAAAAAGTCGCGCGCCTCTTCTCAAAGTCCTGAGTGCAAAATGCTGTCGGATACTTGCTGCTTCAAACCTGAAATCTGAACCCTGAACCCTGACCACCGATTGCCCCATGTCTGTCTTTCGCATTCTGCTTGACGAACTGCCGCCCGCGGGTTCGATTATCAGCGTGCCGGACGAGCAAGCGCATCATCTGCGCCATGTGCGCCGGGTGACGCGGGGTGAGAAGATTGAGTGCCTTGACCGGCATGGCCGCTGCGCGCCGGCAGACATTGCGACGCTCGAACCAGAGCTGTGCGTAACCATCGGTGCATGGCGCACGCCAGCGCCGGCGCCGCCGTGCGCGCTGACCCTGTTGCCAGCCCTGCTCCCGGAAGACCGCTTTGATATCGTCCTGCAAAAATGCACCGAGCTGGGCGTGCCTGTGTGCATCCCGCTGATCACCGAATTTACCGTGGTCAAACTGCACAAAGAACCGCAGCATAAGCGGGCGCGCTGGCAACGCATTTGCGATGATGCCGCCCGGCAATGCGGTGGCGCGCCCATGCAGGTGGCCGCACCCCTTGCGTTTGACGATGCGCTCGCGTGCACACGACAACTGCGGCTGATTGCCGACCGCACGGGAAGTGACCTGTGCGAGCTGATTGCGCCCCGCGCGCCGGCCGAAGTGGCCGTAATGATCGGCCCCGAAGGCGGCTGGAGCGACACGGAAGTGGCGGCCGCGCAGGCGGCTGGCTGGCGCGCCACGCGCCTGCATCAGAATGTCTTGCGCGCAGAGACAGCCGCCATCGTCGCCGCCGCTCTGCTGCTGGTGCCTGGGTTCGGTGATCCGCTGACCGAGGACCGCGGACCAAGGAGCGGGAACCGAACATCGAATATCCAACAAGGAATGTCCAATATCCAAGGTCGGCGGGAGCCGTGAGACGAAGGACGGGGGACGAAGAAAAGCGGAAAGCGGAAGGCTTAAGGCTGAAAGCTGAAATATGAAATATGGAAGGCTGACCCTCAGCCCTGAACCCTGAACCCTGTAACGACGGTCATGAAATTTGGCGTCTGTGGTGGATTGGATCTGATGCCGTTGCTGGCGCAACACGGCTATGATTATCTTGAGTTGAGCGTCGACGGCTTGCTGAAGCCGACCGAAGACGAGGCGGCCTTCAAGGTCGCACTGGCAAGGTTGCAGGCCGGGCCGCTGCCGTGCCTGGCGCTGAATTGCCTGCTGCCGGGCAGCATGAAAGTGGTCGGGCCGGCAGTGGATGGCGCGGCGTTGCAGCGCCATGTCCGCACGGTATGCACGCGGGCGCAACGGGCGGGCGTGCCCATCGTGGTGTTCGGTTCCGGCGGCGCACGCACGGTGCCGGATGGCTTTGAGCGTGCGCGGGCGTTCACGCAATTGCGCGCGTTTTGCCTGATGCTCGGGCAAACGGCGGCGGCGCATCATGTCACCATTGCAGTCGAGCCGCTGCGCCGGCGCGAATGCAATCTGCTCACTACGATTACGGAAACGGCCGCGCTGGTGCGCGCGGTGCATCACCCGGCGATCCGTTTGCTGGTCGACGCGTTTCACTGGTCGCAGGAAAACGAGACAACGGACGCGATCATCGCCAATGCCGATTTGATTGTGCACACCCATATTGCGACGACCGCCCATCGCAAGGCGCCGGGCAGCGAGGACTGTGATTTTGGCGCGTTCTTCGCGGCCCTGCGCGCGGCGCACTACCACGGCACAATGTCCATCGAAGCCGACTTGAATACTGCGTCAGAAAGCCTGCCGCGCGCGTTGGCGCTGCTGTCGGTGCTCAGTGAACGGGGCGTCGGCGCAGCCGAGTTTAAGGTGTAAAGTTCAAGGTTGGATGTTAATTTCCGCTTCATTGAGTGTTGGATATTTGATACTCTTGTGTACTATCCGAAATGCGCCGGTACGCAGCCGTGCAACGGCGTTCCGTGTGTGGCCGCTGGCAGAAAAGCGAGGATGACCAGTTGACAAGACAACGCCAGCGCGGTATTATTTTGCATAGATTGCAGTGCGCATCTGGGTAGCCTGACAGCACGCGCACAACGTTCACTGGAAAAGATGACCACACCGCAGTTTGAAACACTCGATCAGTTGGCCGCCGCGACGGCGTCGAATTTGGTGCAAGCGGCCGCGAGTGCCGCCTTCACTCTGTTTCGCGACAAGAAATTCCGCCACCTGGCGGGTTTTGACCAGTTAAGTCAGGGCGAGCAAGACCGGATTTTCAACGAGCTGCTGGTGGGCGCATTGATTCTGATCATGCTGGTGCTCGAGGCGCCCGATCTGCGGATGGAGGACGACGAAAAGCGCACCTACCTCGCCGATCTGGGCAAGTGCATTCCCAAAGCGCATATCGACTCGTTGCGGAACTTGGGCATTGAAGCCAAGCATCTGCGTGATTGGGAGAAGCTGATCACCATGCGCTACGAGGAATATGCCCGGGACCGGCATGGCGTTCGCGCGGCGGCGATGCAGATCGAGTCGGCCGACAAAGATCTGGACATGGATGCGCTGACGAAGATTCAACTGTGTGTGCCGGTGCAAGCCGTGGCGATTGGGTGTCACGACCATATCTGTCGCGGCAAGACCGAGGGCAAGGACGACCTCTTCAGGCTGCTGGTGCGTTCACTGGGCCGCTTCTATGTCGAGCTCAGAGTGCGGCTGGAGGGCGGCAAGATCACCTGGCTCATGCGGGTGCGGGTGGCCATCAAGCGCTTTTTCCGCCGCCTGCGCAGCAGAGCCTGAACGCGCGGCATGCACCGCGTATTCCTTGTGATTATGGTATACTTTCGGCACGGCGCCGCCTGGCTGTTGTGAATAGGGGAAAGTTACAATGAGATGAGCATGGATGTGCAAGACATGAAGAGCCTGAGTGAACGTGATATCTGTACCAAGTATATCACGCCCGCGCTTATTGCTGCCGGATGGGATCTTCATACGCAAATTCGGGAAGAGGTCTCGTTCACTGCCGGCCGCGTGATGGTGCGTGGCACGCGGGTAACGCGTGGCGAGGCGCGCCGGGCCGACTATGTGCTCTATTACAAACCCGGCATCCCGCTCGCCGTGATCGAGGCAAAAGACAACACGCATACCGTCGGCGCTGG
Organism: uncultured bacterium; assembly: GCA_964397565.1. Taxonomy (GTDB): domain Bacteria; phylum Auribacterota; class UBA3054; order UBA3054; family JAPLST01; genus JAPLST01. The sequence continues at coordinate 10,133 of CAYNJC010000037.1, read as the reverse complement.
CATGCAACAAGCCCTCGCCGGTGTGCAAGCCTTGGATGTGCCCTTTGGCTACAGTTCCAATGGCGATGGCTTTCTGGAACACGACGGTCTCGTCACAAGTGGCGCAGTCGAACGCGAATGTGCCCTGGACGCGTTCCCGTCCCCGGCCGAATTGTGGCAACGTTATTGCACTGCAAAAAATCTGAAGCCCGATGAGCAGGCCGTCATCACGCAGGACTACCACGCGGATGCTTCCGGCAAGGCCCCACGCTATTACCAACAGATCGCTGTCAATCGCACGATGGAAGCCATCGCCAAAGGAGAGGACCGCATCCTGCTCGTCATGGCCACTGGCACGGGCAAAACCTACACGGCTTTTCAAATCATCTGGCGCCTCTGGCGTGCCCGCGCCAGGAAGCGCATCCTGTTCCTCGCCGACCGGAATATTCTGGTGGACCAGACGCGGATCAACGACTTCAAGCCCTTCGAGTCGGCCATGACCAAGATAACCAACCGCCAGGTGGACAAGTCCTACGAAATCTACCTGGCGCTCTATCAGGCCGTCACGGGCACCGAGGAAGAGAGCAACATCTACAAACAGTTCTCCCGGAATTTCTTCGACCTTGTCATTGTTGATGAATGCCACCGCGGCAGCGCCGCCGCCGATTCCGCCTGGCGCGAGGTGCTGGAGTATTTCAGCTCCGCCACCCAGATCGGCATGACCGCCACACCGAAGGAAACCCGCGACGTCTCCAACATAGACTACTTCGGCGAACCCATCTACACCTACTCGTTGCGCCAAGGCATCGCCGACGGTTTTCTGGCACCCTACAAAGTCATCCGGATCGACATTGACAAGGACCTGCAAGGCTGGCGGCCGCCGGCCGGCAAACGCGACAAGAACGGGCAACTCGTCGAAGACCGCATCTACAACCAGCGCGATTTCGACCGCACGCTTGTCCTTGAAAAGCGCACGGAGCTCGTCGCGCGCAAGGTCACGGAGTTTCTAAGACTCACCGACCGCTTCGACAAAACCATCGTCTTCTGCGAGGACATTGACCACGCCGAACGCATGCGTCAGGCGCTTGTCAACCAGAATGCCGACCTTGCCGCGGTGAACGCCAAGTACATCATGCGCATCACCGGCGACGACAACGAAGGCAAAAAGGAACTCGACAATTTCATCGATCCTGAGAGCCGGTTTCCCGTGGTCGTCACAACCTCGCGGCTGCTCTCGACCGGCGTGGACGCACAGACCTGCAAACTGATCGTGCTCGACCAGCGCATCGAGTCCATGACCCTCTTCAAGCAGATCATCGGCCGCGGCACGCGCATCCGCGAGGAGTACGACAAATTCTTCTTCACCATCATGGATTTCAAGAAGGCCACTGAACTCTTTGCAGACCCGGATTTCGATGGCGATCCCGTCCAGATCTATGAGCCGCATGGCGATGAGCCACCTGTTCCTCCGGAAGACGATGCGGGCGAAGAGCTAGCCCGTGGCGATGACGACAACGATCCGCCCGTGCCGCCAGGTGGCCGCCGGGTAAAATACGTGATTGATGATGTCCCCGTCAGCGTCCTGGCCGAGCGCGTTCAGTATTATGGCGCCGGCGGCAAACTCATCACGGAATCCATCCGCGATTACTCGCGCAAGTCCGTCCTGCGCCAGTACCGATCACTTGATGTGTTCCTCCGGGCATGGTCGCAGGCCGAGCAGAAATCAGCGATCATTGCGGAATTGGAGCAGCGCGGGCTCTTGCTGCAGGAACTTTCCGATGAAGTGGGCCGCAACCTCGATGCGTTTGACTTAGTCTGTCACATCGCCTGGGGCCAGCCGCCCAAGACGCGCAAAGAGCGCGCCGACAACGTCCGCAAGCGCGATTACTTCAGCAAGTACACTGAAACGGCGCGTGAAGTGCTCAACGCGCTCTTGCAAAAGTACGCGGATGAAGGCATCGTGCCGATCGAGGATTTCACGATCCTGAACGTCCAACCCATTAGCGAAATCGGCACCCCGCTCGAGATTATAGACGCCTTTGGCGGACGCGAACAGTATTTGCAGGCACTCCGCGAACTTGAGCAGCAACTCTACGCGGCCTGAACCCTCGTCCCAAGATCCCATGTCCATAGCCACTCTGATCAAAACCATTCAGGACATCATGCGCAAGGATGTCGGCGTGGACGGCGATGCCCAGCGCATCAGTCAGATGGTCTGGATGCTGTTTCTCAAGATATTTGACGACCGCGAGCGCGAATGGGAACTCCGCGACCCGAAGTACAAATCGCCCATTCCCAGCCGGTTCCGCTGGCGCAATTGGGCCGCGAACCCCGAGGGGATGACCGGTGAGGAGCTGACCGACTTTGTCAACAGCGAGCTGTTCCCGAAACTCAAAACCCTTGCCGTCACCGCCGGGGCGGACAAGCGCGCGATCGTGGTCGGCTCCGTTTTCCAGGACGGCTACAACTACATGAAGTCCGGCACACTCCTGCGCCAGGTCGCCAACAAAATCCAAGAAGACATTGACTTCAATTCCTCGTCTCAGCGCCACCTGCTGGGCGAGATCTACGAGAAGATCCTGAGGGACCTCCAGTCCGCGGGCAATGCCGGTGAGTATTATACGCCGCGCGCGGTCACGCAGTTCATGGTCGAGATGGTCAATCCGCAACTCGACGAGATTGTTCTCGATCCCGCCTGCGGCACCGGCGGCTTCCTCACCTGCACCATTGAACATAAACGCAAACGGGTCAAGACGCCCGAGCAGGAACGCGCCCTGCAGTCATCACTGCGCGGCGTCGAGAAGAAGCCGCTGCCGCACATGCTCGCCACCACGAACATGCTGCTGCACGGCATGGATGATCCGTCATTCATCCAGCGCAGCAACCTTCTCGCGCGGCCACTGCGCGACTACGGCCCGAAAGACGCCGTGCACTGCATCGTCACGAACCCGCCCTTCGGCGGCATGGAGGAAGACGGCGTCGAGGACAGCTTTCCGCAACCATTTCGCACCCGCGAGACGGCTGATCTGTTCCTTTCACTGATCGTCAAACTCCTGCGCCCCGGCGGCCGTGCTGGTATTGTCTTGCCCGATGGTTCGCTCTTCGGCGAAGGCGTCAAGACGCGGATCAAGGAGCATCTCCTGCTCGAGTGCAACCTGCATACGATCATCCGCTTGCCCAACGGCGTCTTCAGCCCCTACACCGGCATCAAAACCAATTTGCTGTTCTTCACAAAGGGCGAGCCGACGAAAACAGTCTGGTACTACGAACATCCGTATCCGCCCGGCGTGAAAAATTACAACAAGACCCGGCCCATCGCTGTCGAGGAGTTCAAAGCCGAAAAAGACTGGTGGTGCAAGGATACATCGGCCGGTCGCGCCCGCCGTAAGGAAACGCCTTTGGCCTGGCAGGTAACGCTCGACGAGATCAAAACGCGCAACTACAACCTCGATATCAAGAACCCGAACGCTGAAGCCGCCAAGCATGGCGATCCGGATGAACTGCTCGCCAACTACAAGCAGCTTCTCGCCGAGGTCGCTGCTGCCCGCGACGCCTTGCGGGATGAACTTGCCAAGGCATTGGAGAGCGCCCGATGACACGTTCCCGCATCTTCATCAGTAGTGTGCAGAAGGAACTGGCCGAGGAGCGGCAGGCCCTCAAAGACTACATTGAAGGAGATGCTCTCCTGCGGCGCTTCTTCGAGGTCTTCCTGTTTGAATGTCTGCCTGCCACGGATCGACGGGCCGACGATGTGTATCTCGACCAGGTGGATCGCTGCGATCTCTATCTGGGCCTGTTCGGCAACGAATACGGCCATGAGGATGTCGGCGGCCTGTCGCCCACCGAGCGTGAGTTCGAGCGTGCCACCCAACAGGGCAAGACGCGGCTGATCTACGCGAAAGGCACGGATGACAAGGTGCGGCATCCGAAGATGGCCGCGCTGATTCGAAGAGCCGGCGACCAACTGATCCGGCGACGGTTTGGGTCCAAGGCGGAACTACTCGTCGCGGTCTATGCAAGCCTTGTCCAATTTCTGGAGGATCGAGAACTGATCCGTACCGGCCCGTTCGATGCCACCTTCTGCAATAACGCCAGCCTCGCCGATCTGGACGAAGAGCGGATCTCCAGATTCGTGGGGGTGGCCCGTCGCGCGCGTGGTTTCCCGCTGCCGGAAGACTCCAAGCAGGTCGACGTCTTGATGCACCTGAACCTGCTCGACAAGACACGACCCTCCCACGCCGCCGTTCTGCTCTTCGGCAGGCACCCGCAGCGCTTCTTAATCTCCTCGGAAGTTAAGTGCGCCCATTTCCACGGCGTTGAGGTAGAGAAGCCCATTCCGTCATACCAAGTGTACAAGGGCACCGTATTCGAGATGGTGGATCAGGCTTTGGATTTCGTCATGTCCAAGATCAACCGTTGGGTCGGCACCCGCGCCGAAAGCGCGCAGGCCCCCACCGTCTATGAAATCCCGCGTGAGGTCATCGGCGAGGCTATCGTCAATGCCGTGGCCCACCGCAACTACACCAGCAGCGGCAGCGTACAAGTAATGCTCTTTTCCGACCGTCTCGAGGTGTGGAATCCCGGTGCACTGCCGCCCGCGCTGACCTTGGAAAAGCTGCGACATCCGCACGCCTCGTTTCCTGGGAATCCATTGTTGGCCGAGCCGCTCTATCTGACCAAATACATCGAGCGTATGGGGACTGGGACGGGCGACATGATCAAGCGGTGCCGTGAGGCGGGCCTGCCCGAGCCGGAATTTCGCCTGGACGGCGGCTGCTTCGTCCTCACCATACGCCGCAAGACTGCGCAAGTCACCACGCAAGTCGGTGCGCAAGTCGCTGAGCAAGATAAGGCACTGGCCGCGAGCAGGTTGTGCGAGCTGGCGACGGAACTTGGCCTGAGTGGTGAGCAAGTCAGTGAGCAAGTGGTTGAGCAAGTCGCTGGCATGCTAGCCGCCTGCCAGGAGCGCGCGATCTCAAAGACGGAACTGCTCGTTGCCGGCCATCTTGCCAACGCTTACCTCAACTACCGGCGGCATGTGGCGCCGTTGCTGGCAACCGGCCTGATCGAAATGACCATCCCCGACAAACCCACCAGCCGCCTCCAGAAATACCGCCTCACCGACAAGGGCCGCGCCTGGCTAAGGAAGAAGAAGGGATGAAACAGCAAACGCTGACACAAAAGGCCGTCGCCGCAATGCAAACCGCCAACAGGAAAGTTGTCGCTGAGCACAAAGAACAAAACCGGCCGCTCGCTGTGTGGCAGGATGGCAAAGTGCTCCTGATCCGCCCGGACGCTGTGCCCATGGCCGCTGAAAAGGAAACGAAGTGCGGAGCATGACCGCTACAACGCTCATAGAGAATTTCGAGCTCATCGCCGAAGCGCCCGGCGGCGTGCCCAAACTGCGCGAAATGATCCTGCAGTTGGCCGTCCGCGGCAAACTCGTGCCGCAAAACCCCAGAGATTCGAACATTCACCACGAAAGACACGAAGAGCACGAAGGTTCGATGGATGTGGCAGAACTCAAAAGGCCATTCCCCATCCCGCCGTACTGGCACTGGATTAGTCTGGGTTCTGCAGTTGACTACAACTACGGAGAGAAGGCTGCCAGCGAGAGAATTCCAGCAGATGGATGGCTGCTCGATCTTGAGGATATTGAAAAAGACACATCACGATTGCTCCGGCGCGTTCTCGCGGGTGACCGACAGTCTACCAGTACCAAGTCGCGGTTCAATGCAGGGGACATCCTATTCGGCAAATTGCGACCGTACCTGAACAAGGTTTTGGTTGCGGAGAGCGATGGGTATTGCACCACTGAAATCGTACCAATGAAGCCGCGCAAGGGCGTGAACCCCCACTATGTCGTCTGTGCATTGAAGAGCCGCGACTTTCTGGACTACACCGCAGCGCGTTCCTACGGAATGAAGATGCCGCGCTTGGGAACTGACGACGCGAAACGGGCGCCTTTCCCTCTCCCGCCTCTCGCCGAGCAGAAGCGGATTGTGGCCAGTGTGGACGAGTTGATGAAGCGCTGCGACGAATTGGAATCGTGGCAAAAAGAGCGCAACGAACGCCGCACGGCCTTGACCGCTTCTTGCCTCCATGCACTCTCCTCCAAGCCTGAAACCCGAACCCTGAAACCTGAAACCACGCGCGCTCTGGCGCGCGTCCTCCACAACTTCCCGCTCCTGATCGACACCCCCGAATCCGTCGCCGACCTCCGCAAAACCATCCTCCAACTCGCCGTCCAAGGCCGCCTCGTGCCGCAGGATGCTAAAGATGAACCGGCAGAGGTCTTACTGGAGATGATTCAAAACGAAAGAAAGACTCTGCAAGAGAACAAAGCAAAGAAGGTGGGAACTCATCCTGATCGTGCTCCAAAGGATATGCCACTTGAACTACCTCAAGGCTGGGTGTGGGCTCCCTTGGGCCAGATGTGTCTGGTACGAGGAGGCAAGCGAATACCCAAGGGCATGTCATTCGCTCCATCTCCAACGGAACATGTCTACATCCGCGTCACCGATATGAAGAGTGGCACTGTTGACATGTCTGACCTCCGGTATATTTCGGATGACGTTTTCAGGCACATCAGCAGATATACGGTCTCCAAGGATGATCTGTATGTGACAATTGCGGGCACAATTGGCGCGGTCGGAGAGATCCCACCAGAACTTGATGGGATGAGCCTGACTGAGAACGCTGCAAAGCTGACATTTCGCATCCTCAATAAGTCTTATCTCACAATAATGTTGAATGCCCAACTTGTGCAGAGTCAGTTCATGGAGAAGGTGAACCAAATGGCGCAGCCAAAACTTGCCCTTTACCGAATCGAGAGCACAACGTGCCCTGTCCCGCCTCTTGCCGAACAGAAACGCATCGTGGCCAAGGTGAACGAACTGATCGCCCGGTGCGACGCGTTGGAGGCTAAGCTGAGCCAATCGCGCGAGGATGCTGACGCGCTCGCGGCTGCCTTTGTTCACCAGGTCTGCAATTCCAGTTGCGAGCGCTTGCAGCAAGCAGTCGCATGATTATTCCCAGAACGAGGTACAGGCATGAATGAATTGAAAACATGTTTCAAGCGCGTGGATTATGATCTGTCCGGCTTGCTGCATTACATTGACATTGGTGACATCGGTCTGCCGGACATCTAACGGCCGTTTGTGTGGTCGAATGCCAAGGTGCGCGACTTGTTCGATTCCATGTATCGCGGCTTCCCCGTGGGTTACTTGCTCTTTTGGGCGAATGCCGCGGTCAATGGCGTGAGGCCAATCGGCACCGATCCGAAACAGCACCAGGCACCGGGCCTGTTAATCGTGGACGGCCAGCAACGGCTGACCTCGCTGTATGCCGTGTTCCGGGGCAAGACGGTCTTGGATGACAACTACCGGCAGAGGAAAATCGAGATTGCGTTTCGGCCACGAGATGGAAAGTTTGAAGTTGCAGATGCAGCGATCCGGAAAGACCCGGAGTTTATCGCGGACATTTCGGTGCTCTGGGCTTCAGGCAAGCCGTGCTGGACCCTGGTTAATGATTTTCTGAAAGGAAGCGAGGCGAAGCAGACACTCTCGGACGCTGAAAAGGAGGTAATAGCTCATAATCTGGACCGCCTGTTCGACTTGCAGAAATATCCTTTCACGGCGATGGAAATCGCGCCCACGGTTGACGAAGAGCAGGTGGCTGATATCTTTGTGCGCATCAACAGCGAGGGCGTGAAACTGAATCAGGCCGACTTCATTCTGACTCTTTTGTCAGTATTCTGGGATGAAGGACGCAAGGAGTTGGAAACGTTCAGCCGGTTGTCCTACCAGCCGCCGAAGGCCGGTGATCCGCCGTCGCCGTTCAATCGCTTTATCCAGCCCGGTCCCGATCAACTCCTGCGCGTGGCCGTGGCAATTGGTTTTATGCGTGGGCGACTCAAGAGTGTGTACCAAGTCTTGCGCGGCAAGGATCTTGATACGGGCGAGTTCTCGGTGGAACACCGTGAAGCACAGTTTGCCCGGCTGAAGCAGGCGCAGGCAATTGTGCTCGACCTGACCAACTGGCACCAATTCCTGAGCTGTCTGGTGGGCGCGGGCTTCCGCACGAGCGAACTGATCTCATCCGAGAGCGCCTTGCTCTATGCCTACGCATTCTATCTGATTGGCCGGACAAGGTTCACGGTGCCCGAACATGTTCTCCAGCGACTGATTGGGCGCTGGTTTTATGCGAGCACTTTGTCTGGGCGCTATACCAGTTCACCAGAGACGGCAATGGACGGCGATCTCAACCGCATCAAAGATGCAGCGGATGCCGAGTCGTATCTGGCAGTCATGAACAAAATCATTTCTGACACGCTCACTTCGGATTTCTGGAGCATCACGCTGCCGAATGCGATGGATAGCTCATCCGCTCGGAACCCGGAATTGTTTGCGTACCATGCGGCGCAGAACAAACTCGGCAGTCCGGTTCTGTTCTCGCACAAGAAAGTCTCGGACCTGCTCGATCCGGCCTTGAAGACAAAGAGAAAGGCGCTTGAGCGGCATCACCTCTTCCCGCGTGCCTGGCTTGAGGAGCAGGGCATCAAAGATCTGAAGCAGATCAATCAGACGGCGAACTTCGCCTTGCTGGAGTGGCCGGACAACGTGGATGTGAGCGATGACGCCCCATCAGAATACGTACCGAAGCTGCGGCCCAGGTTTTCAGACAATGACTGGCAGGCCATGCACGAAATGCACGCACTGCCAGCCGGCTGGGAGAGCATGCCCTACGACGATTTTCTCCAGAAACGGCGGCTGCTCATGGCACAAATCATCCGGCACGGCTTTGAGAGCTTGGTCTGAGACAATATTCTTTGGTGCAGTTCTGGCACACATGATAGGCATTCTCTAGATACTCGCCACGTTGGGCGTGCTGGCGCTGACCCTCTAGGGCGGCGCGGCTCGCCTGCCGCAATGACAAGCTGCGCTCTTGACCTGTGCCTTTTTGGCTGCCGTGCTGTCTATTGTGGTTTTTGCACAGCCATACCGCATGGGCTTGTGCGGTGTTGCGGCACTCGGGCTGCTGGTCTGGCTGGCGCAGCGGCCGTTGAACAACCGCTATGCATTGATCTACACGGTGGCTGAACAGGCAACCCGGTACGACTGCGCACCAAATCTATGCGCGGGCGCAGGCGGCGGACAAAGATCCGGCTTTCTCGCAGCGTATTCGCGCCAGCTTGCCGGGCAGGCAGCCAAGATCCGGCGATGCCGCCGCCGGGCAGGCAGCCGCGCCTGCCAGTGCTGAACTTCCCCGTGTTGCGCCACAGATGGCGTGATCAGCTGGCGCGCCGTGTGCTTGAACAGCCCGCCGCACATCGCAAACCAAAAACCGAAACGGCGCAAAAACAGCGCCTGTCGCGCGCGTCGCGCGCTGCTGGAGAAGCCAGTAAACAGGGGTGTTTTACGCGATGTGCGCGTAAAACGAGGGGGGACTTGACATTTGGTGTAGTTTGTGGTACACTAATAATCGCCTCAAAAATATATGAGGCGCAAGTGGGCACGATAGAGCCGCTTGCGAGCCCCCCGTTCCGGACTGAACACGGGAAGAAAATGGGGTGCTTGACAAATGGCGGACAATACAGTATGATGTTCGCCGCCGCAGAAATAGTGCGGTTCAGTTCTTTGACAATCGAATTGTTTTAGGAATGCCGAAACGAGTGCGGGAACTCGTGTGGCAACACACGGAGTTCTCTTTGAGAGAAGCTAGTATGAACAGGATGAACCTGAGTCAAGCTTTCAAGAAACAAACAAAATGTTGACGGAGAGTTTGATCCTGGCTCAGAACGAACGCTGGCGGCGTGGATTAGGCATGCAAGTCGAACGGAGATTTTTTATAGCAATATGAAAGGTCTTAGTGGCGTAAGGGCGAGTAACACGTGGGTAACGTACCTCGATGCTGGGAATACCCTTCCGAAAGGAAGATTAATACCGAATGTGGTCATGCGGCACAAGCCGGATGGCTAAAGGTGGGGATCTGAAAGGACCTGCCGCATTGAGAGCGACCCGCGTCCTATCAGCTAGTTGGTGGGGTAATGGCCTACCAAGGCGACGACGGGTAGCCGAGTTGAGAGACTGACCGGCCGCATTGGGACTGAGACACTGCCCAGACTCCTACGGGAGGCTGCAGTCGAGAATCTT
>CAYNJC010000036.1:5287-43471 GCA_964397565.1 uncultured bacterium | reverse complement strand
GCAGTCCGGCAGTCCGGCAGTCCGGCAGTCCGGCAGTCCGGCAGTCCGGCCCCTCAAATTGTCTAAGTAGCCGCACACTGCTGCGGCAACATTTCCGCTCGCTCCTCCCTTTTCTTCTTTATTCCGCAATGCAATGCGCTGTGCGTGTGCGGTTCATGCGCGCGGGCATTGCCGGCTGTGCCTTCGCTGTAGCTGTCACACTTGTGCCGCAACTTCTTTACGCAGTGCCGATTCAGGATGGCGCGTTGATCGTTTCCTCCTGTGTGACGCAGCCCGCAATTTCCAATGCACTAGTGGAATCCGAAACCTGCGCGCGGGCACAGCGCCTGCGCGCGGCAGCCGATGTTCTGGCGGCATTGCTCACCAATTCAGACAGCGCTGTTCAAACCAGCTTGCGCGAAGTCAGCACCGCGGACGGACCGCTTGATCTGCTGATCGAGGCTGTCCGGCTCGATTATCTCAGCCGGGCCGGGGCGCGCCGCGGCGCGGATGTTGCCGCGGCATGTTATCAGGCGCTCTCCAACAACGCCGCGCGCGCACAGGGCAAATCTTGGTATGCCTACAAGATGCTTCATCATCGCTTGATTGACTATTATCACACCGTGGACGACCGGCCGGCATTGTACGCCGCGCACGAGGCGTTGATCAACTACGATCCCCAAGACAGCGCGCGTGTGCTCCTCTATGTGCACACCATGCTGGCGCGCAAGGCCGATCCAACATTGATTACAATCGCCTGGACCCGCTACGCGCGACTGGTGCCGGATTCACCCGACAAAGTGTCGTGCGCCGCGAGCGTTATGGCCTTGTCGGGCACGCACTCACTCAGCAATTTCATCCGTTTGTCGACGGAGTTCACGCCGCGCTCGTGCGAGGAATTGCAGCGCTGGATCGAGGTTGGGCGCGGCAGTTTGCGCGCCAACGATCCGGCTGGCGCGCGCGTCTACGCGGACGCGCTGGCGACGGCGGCGCTGCGCCTGCCCGCCGATGACCGCGCGATTGAAATGGTGGCGCTCTTGCTGGCGGAGCGCCAGAAAGTCGAAATGATTCTTGCCACGCTGACCAACAATGTTGCGCGGAGCGACCCGTGAGTCGCATTGCGCTTATTGCCGGCATCATGCTGGCTGGCGCGGCGGCGTATGGCGCCATGCTGCCCGCCCCGCCTTGGGCAGCACAACAGCGCGGGCCGACCTGCTCCTATGAGATTACTGTGTACCTTGCCGACACACTGCCCTATCTCGACCCTGAATTGCGCGAGCGCGTCGCGGACACGCTCGAACACGGGGCATCGCCCGCCTATGCACTGGCTTTGGTGCAAGCAGCGCGCTGGCAGGCCCGCATTGCCGCCGACACCGCGCCGTGGGATTTGAGCGCTGACGACACCTGCGCCGCAGATGCACAGTTACGCCATAATCTCGCCGCTTTGGGCAGCCAGCTTGACGTCTTGACCGCATCCAGCGTCACCAGCCAGCCGCCGCTGTCCGTCCGCGCCACGCTGTCCGCACTGCGCTTGCTCGAAGAACTAAAGCAGCGCGTCGCGAACACCAACGATCCATTGGGCGATCTGGACGAGTATGCCCCACTCTTCCGGCTACGCGGCGCGCCGATGACGATCTTCTGGTGGGCGCAACGCATGTTCTGGTACGAGAACAAGGTGCGCACCGAACCCTTGTTCAACTTTTTGCTCGATGCACGCAATCCCGATGACTTCACTATTGGGGCCGCACACTTCTTCACCGGCATGCTGTGCGAGCAACTGCACAATGATCCTGCGCGCGCCTTCTCCTACTATCTGGGCTGCGTCAGCCACAAGACGTGTCTGGTGTTCATCGGAGAGGCCTATTGCAACGCCGCCCGCATTGTGAGCGAGATGGGCCAACGTGAAAACGCGCTGGCGCTGCTGGCCGTGGACGTGCCCAGCATCGATATGGTGTCCCTGCGCGCGCGCAAGCACCTTATGGCGGCGAATATTCTGTTGGACGCCCTCCAATATAGCAACGGGGTCAAGCATCTGCAGGCCGCGCTTGCCGCCGATAGCAATGTCACACAGGCCGTCAATACGCTCGTGCGTTCTTTTTACATCAACGCGGCATTGTGGCAGTGCATGCTGACCAACACCTGGACGGAGGCCGAGCGCGACGCCGCCATCCTGACCGGCTTGACCAATGCCTGCGCCACGCCCGACGATCAGGCATTCCTGCGCGCGCTGTCGCTGGACTGGCCGCCGCTGGACGCATTGCCGCAAGCAATTGTCACCAATCGCACGCTGAATAACGTTGTCTTCCCCGTGCCCATCAAACAGTTCGAGCTGCGGCGCAGCGACAACGCCACCAATCCAGTTCCATCGCGCGCGCAGAGCGGCGCGGCTAATCCGGGCGCAAACGCGGGCGCACAACGCACAATATGTTCATTCGCAACATTTCGTTTTCTAATTCACGGTCAGGGAGCACGTCAATGCGAACACATCGCGGGCTAACAAGAACATCACTGCTGATCTGCTATCTCTCACTGTGCATGGCCTGCGGCCCGCACTCCACCGCCGAGGCGTGCGTCAGCATGGCGCACGGCGCATTGCGTGTGCTGGCCAGCGCGGTCAGCGGCATCTGCCCGGCCGCCTACGCCAACGTCAGTTTTAGCGTGGGCATCAACGGCGCGTCAAGCATCATGGAACGGCAGACGGAATACTACACCGCGAATCCCAGCGAGCATCCACAAGATTGCACCTATGAGTGGCATAAGGTAAGTGGCAGCGCCATACTCTACGATGAACACAGCCAGACCGTAAGAGTCTCAGCCCACCCCACCATGTGCAATCTTGTGCTGTCGTGCACAGTGACCTATGACAACAACGGAAACAAAGCCATTTATACGCCCACCAAAACCATTACGGTCACACCCGATCCTAGCCGGCGCGTGCGCCAAAGCAAGCCCGCCATCTGGATCAATTACGCCGACCCGCGCCCCAAGGGTGATGACGCCGACAATGGCGCCAAGCCGTCGTTTGAGCCAAACGTCGCCGTGAATAACGTATCCATCACGCCCGCTGTGTCTCAGTATGTGCTGCCGGTGCCCTTGCCCGGCGGCGCGTTTGACTTGTCGCTGAATCTCACCTTCTCGCCCGCGACGGTCTCTAGAACGCTCTCATCCAGCAGTGTTTCTTTCTCGCCCTCGCCTTTCGGCTATGGCTGGTCCGACAATCTCACCCCCTGCGCGGAGCGCTTCATCAACACTGACCCGATCGAGTCCGAACACACCTTCTCGTTCTCGGGCGGCACATTGCCCTCGGCCTCGTTTGTCATCTCGAACAATGTGGCGTTAGCCGAGCCACTGACGCGCGCCGACTATGCCAATGATCGCATCACCTTCTGGCCTTCCGGGCAGCAGGTTGATTTTAATAACGCCCCCCTTCTTCAAATAACCGAGGCTAATCCAAGTGATGACGCGCGCACCTGCTACTGGCCGCGCATCATTTACGACCGCAACACCAACAGCCTGCATTTCTCCTATCAAGCGGCACGCAACGTGCCCGCCGGCTACACAGTGAGTTCGCAGCCCGAGCTCACCCACGCCGGCCTGTGCATCCCCACCATCATCTCGAACAATCGCAACACCGTCGCTGTCAAATTCGAGGCGGACAACAACGGCTTTGTCACCCAAGCCCTGCACTGCGTGGACGGCGTTGCCGTGCGCACCGCACTGTTCTTCTATACCAACATCGTGGTCTACGCCGGGCAATTCTCCGCCACGCTGCTCTCCAAAGTGATTTTGCCCGACGGTGGCGCGGTTCAGTATCACTATATCGGAATTCAACCCGAAGGTTCTCAGTACAACCTGCCCTGCATCAGTTCCATGATCTCGCCCGCCGGCACCACCAGCGTGGAGTATGTCAACTGGGTGTGGAACGGCAACGAGCGCGAAACGCAAAAATACGAGCCCACAAAAATCCTTGTTATTGTCAATGGCGGCGCAGCGACACAGACCTATGAACGCACCGGTTTCTCATATGACATGCACACGCGCACAGGCAGCGCCGTCATGCAAACCACGACCGACACTGGCACCATAAATCAAAAATACTACGCGCTCATCCTCAACATGCGCGCGCTGCAATGGTACGGCTGCGAAACCGATAACACGCTTGACACCTACAAACAGCATCACTATGCGCTCGACAGCCGCTTCCGCTACACATCCGTCGTACGCTACCCAACTGGCCTCGATGGTCCGAGTGATACCACCAGCTTCGCCTACGACGACCACGACAACCTGACCAGCGCCACCGACCCCTATAACAACAACACGTGCTATTTCTACGCGCCCAACAAGCTCGACCAGACCTGCGTCTCAGACCCGCGCGGCGTCATCAGCAGCAATATCTACGACGCTTGCGGCAATCTGCTCGTCACTATCGAAGATTGCGGCGACAACACATTCAACCGCACCAGCTCGAATCTGTACAACACCGCCGGCCAGGTCATCACATCCTTCGACCCGCTCGGCCGCATCAGCCGCAGCTTCTACTCCATCAATCGAACCGCCGGTCCGGTTTCCTCCTACGACAATGAAGAACCATCCGCCAGCGACTGCGGCTTCCTCGTCGCCACCCGTGATGCTGAAGACCGCGTCACCACCTACTCTTATGACGCCCTCGGCCGCCAGATCGTCGTCAACGCGCCCGGCAACAGCGATTCCGCCCGCTATGCCACCACAAATACGTACGACATCATGGATCGCACAACGGCGACCCGTTTTCCTGACGGCACGTATGTCTCAAACGTCTTCAACGCCGCCGGGTATCCCGTCCGCGTGCGCGACCGCGCCGGTCGCTGGACGGACAACACTTACGACGACGCCGGTCATCTCGTCCGCGTGGACTATCCTAACAACGACTGGGTCAAGAAAGAGTACACCGGCAACCTCGTCAGCAAGCTCATGGACGCCGCCGCTAACACGACCGAGTATTTCTATTGCCGCGAGCAATTGACCGGCGTGCGCTTCCCCGACGGCAGCACGCGCGCCGCCGGCTTTGACAACTTCAATCGCCAAATCTGGGCGGTTGACGAGCGCGGCGTCGCCGTCACCAACGCCTACGACAAACTCGACCGCGTAATCGCCTCGGCCTACGTGCCGTTCACAACCGAAAACGAAATGCCTGCGGATGTCACGTCTGTACCTGCCAGCCTAACACCTTCAACGTGTAACTGGTCCCTCATCTACGGCGGCTTCGACAACCAAGTCATCAGCTACGCCTATGACAAGGTTGGCAACCTGACCAATCTCGCCGACTGGGCCGGCACGCTCACCAACGCTTACGACCACCTCAACCGCAGCGTCTGTGCTTTCACTGAATGTGCCTCTCCGTCATCCCTCAAGTACAGCCTGTTGCATAACTTCGACTTAGCCGGGAATATCACCACGCAGACCTTCGACAAACCAAGTCCAGGCAGGCTAATGGTCTTTACAACCTACACCTATGATGAACTCAATCGGCTCAAAGTCGTGCACGGCATGCCGTTAGATCTCAATATCTCATGCCTCTACCACTACAATGCAAATGGCAAGCTTGACAATAAGCTCTATTACGAAAACGGCGCGTACAAAACAGCGCCGTCATACTCGTATGATGGTGAAAATAGACTGATCGCTGTCAACGGCGTACACTGCTCTGTCAGCTATAGCTACAACAACGCCCAGCAGATCGTCAGCATGCACGAAACCATCAGTGGCACGGAGCGGCAATTCGAGTATCAGTACGACAATCGCGACCAGTTGACCCGCGAGGTCGAATTGACCCATGTTGAGGACCCAGATGGCTGGCTTGAAGGCCCGCCGAACACCTACACGTATGACCATGCCCAAAACCGCGTTGCGGCTGTTCGAGGCGGAACAGTCAACGAGACGTATGGCTACTCGATTGCCAACAAGATGACCAACATATGGCGAGGCTCGCAGTCGGCCTCATCGCGCTACTGGTATGATCTTGCCGGCAACTTGGCCACCAGCATTGTCAAAAACGTCACGAATTGCTATTATTACAACGTGCAAAACAAACTGGTCAAGATTGTCGGGACGAACTTCGTGAACGAGTTCAAGTACAACTCGCGCAACGAACGGATCGCGTTGGGCACAAGCGTGAACGGCAGTTCTATGTCGTGGCGGTACGACGCATGCCAAGGCCCGGTGACTTTGGCGGAGTTTGACAGTAACAGTAGTATGACGCGGTGGTATGTGCGCGGCTTGGGCGTAGCCCAAGGCATAGGTGACGTTATTGCCGAAGTCGATATGACTGGCCAGACTCCGAAGCCGCATTACTACTTGAGCAATCATCGCGGCGACACGCTGGTGGTGTTGAATCCCGATGGTGCAGCGAATAGCACATTCCGCTACGACGCGTTCGGTAACTGCTACGAGAAAACCGGTCCATTCACTCCGCGTTACACGTTCTCGACCAAGGAATACCTGTCGGACACGCATTTGTACCTGTACGCCTATCGCGTCTACGATCCCGTGGCCGGCCGCTGGACCCAGCGCGACCCGATTGACTACGAGGACTCTATCAACCTGTATTGCTTCTGTCGAAACAATCCGATTAATATGGTGGATCCCTTGGGTGATGCCACTTGGAATGTAGCAGCCACCTTCAAAGAGGCATATGACAAAGTGGTAGGAACAGAGAGAGGAAAACAGCTTCATGATGCATTGAACAAGAAATATGAAAGCATAATAATAATGAGTTCGGATGAAAAGAACAAAGCTGGCGTAACGGAAAGCGCAGATGGGAAGTCACTGACAATAGTTATTGATCCAAAGATGCCCAAGCACCAACTATACAAACTAGAAACACCTAGGGATCCCAAGTCGGAAAAAGACGAAAGTCTGTATGCTCCGCTAAATGCAGAGCGTTTGATTGCCCATGAACTTGGTCACTTTTCTAATCCGACGAAAAATGAGTATGAGAATATAAACGAGAATGAAAACAAAGTCATGAGTCAGATGGAAGGCACTCACAAAAACGACCGCGACCCAATGTCACATGGATCGAAAATTCCGGAGCGCAATTAAGCTCGCTGACAACTTATTTGTATTTAGAACTTAACCAAGGTTGTTTATGAAGAACAGACTCATCATATATTTATTATACGCCGGTTCATTTGGAATAGGATGGTGCGATATGAACTCGGTGAACGAAACCCAGAGTGCGCTTACCAGCAATGCTCTATCCAGAATACTCACATGCTCTGCAATGGTATATTCATCAGCAACAGATCGAGTAATGGGAATGCATCAGTTAGAGAAAGCTAATCCATATAATGATGCAGCTGAAATGTTTAGTATAGGTGACTATCGCTTGCTTGGAATATTGTGCTATGGCTTGGAATTACCCGGGGTCAGTACAGAAGATTTGGAATTTACTAATAAGGGTCACATCAATGTCGCAGATTACCACACAAAAGGATACGAAGAAGAGCGCTTGCTTACAATAATAAAATTATATGCTTATGATTACAACCGCACTATGATTGAATATTTGCGTGGCCAGCAAGCCCTGAGACAGGCGGGCACACTGGCGGGCTACAACAAACTCACAAATGAGTTTTCTATTGTCAGTACTGATCTTGGAAGCTATAATTTGCTGCCATATTCTCTGGTGCTCACACTTAGGTCTATGCTAGGGAAGCAGCAAACACAGGTCCTATGGTACAATCCCTGCGTGGGCAAAACGCCGCATTTCACGTGGAATCACTTTTTCCCTGCCTACGCGACATTAAGCAAGGCAATACAAGACAGTAAGCTGGTGCTACACTGGATGAACTCGTCAACGAGTAATATAGTGAAAACTCGCATTTATGCAACCAACGATTATATAGATTATATGGTAAGATCGTACATAACCAACGACTGGGCTGCATTGGAATTAGGCAGCAGGCCAAGATACGAGATTGACTTGAAGCAGAATGGTGAAAGTAAGGCAAAAGCATTTCTTGGTGAAGACGTGAACTATATTATGTTGTTAGACAGGGATTCTGCCAATGAATTGTGCGCTGGTTATGATATATCTTTGCTTAATATACGCACAAATGCAAAAACGGAATCTGTGGCGATTAGTGTTGATGTGAAATAGGGGACGGATTGTGTCCGGCCTTTAGAATTGACATACAATGACATAAATAACAAAAAAACGGTCACAGGGTATAGCTATTGCAAGACCATTGCCAACAAGATGACCAACATCTGGCGCGGGTCGCAATCGGCCTCGTCACGCTACTGGTATGATCTCGCCGGCAACTTGGTCACGAGCATTGTCAAAAACGTCACGAATTGCTATTATTACAACGTGCAAAACAAACTGGTCAAGATTGTCGGGACGAATTTCGTCAACGAGTTCCGCTACAACTCGCGCAACGAACGGATCGCGGTCGGCATAGGCCCAAGCACCAATTCATTGGTTTGGCGTTATGATGCGTGCCAAGGCCCCGTCACGCTGGCGGAGTTCAACAGCAACAGTGAGATGACGCGCTGGTACGTGCGCGGGCTGGGTGTCGCTGAAGGTATTGGTGACGTTATTGCGGAAGTGGAAGTGCTGGATTCGCCAGCCAAACCTCACTACTACCTGAGCAATCATCGCGGTGACACCCTGGTTGTGCTCAATCCTGACGGCGCGGCCAACAGCACCTTCCGCTACGACGCCTTCGGCAACTGCTATGCAGCGACTGGTCCGTTCACTCCGCGCTACACGTTCTCGACCAAGGAATACCTGCTGGACGCAAAATTGTACCTGTACGCCTATCGCGTCTACGATCCGATCGCTGGAAGATGGACCCAGCGCGACCCGATTGACTACCAAGACTCGCCAAACCTCTACCAGTTCTGCGGGAATAATGCGCTTAATTTCATAGATGCTCTTGGCTTGTTTAGATTTGGCACACGACCGCTAAATGGCAGCCATGGCATTAACTGGACATCTCCTACTACTACTACCGCGCTTCTTGGTCCTGTAGCGAGTATTGTAGTTAGTGCTCTTGCTGACCCGTTGAATGCTGAAACAGTCCATGAGCACGGCTTTTTTGAAGATGGAACTGGTGATAATGTTGGCTTTTTTAAAGATGGAAGAAGGCATGATGAAAATCAAGCAAACTTCTCAATGGATCATCAACAATATGATGACGATACAATGCGAAAAGCTCTTGAAAATGTCAAAGATGGCGAGTACTCTCTTTTGGGCGGCCATGGCAAAACAAAGAATAATTGTCAAGATTGGTGTGCAAGATTGCGCAATGAATATAAGAAAATAAAAGATGCGGAGAAGAAAGCACAAAAAGCAGCAGAAAAAGAAAAGAAAGAGAAAAATAATAAATAGGAGAGTAATTATGAAATTCTTTGTTATAATATTCGCAAGTGTGTTCCTGCTTGTCATAGTACCATTGGGCGTACATTGGATAGTACAAGGTTACTTGCCGGTTCCATTACTCTTGCGTAATATGCATCTGTTAGCAAAGGGAAGTGATGACATATACAATCCTGTCGTCATAGACAATTTCAAGTTTTATGAAGAAGGTTATACAAAATATTTTCCATGGAAACCCAAATATTTAGCCACGTATTGTCTTGAATTTACTCTTGACGATAGTAAAATCGCTTCTCGACGCGAAACATTTAACGGGGAATTAAAGCTTGACCTTTATTGTAAAAACAAATTATTGTTCACAAAAATGATCGGTACAGTAAGAGGATATGGGGAACCGAGTAAAACGTACAATTATTATAAAGTATATCTAACGGATTTTGATATTCCGTTTGATAGAAAATCTCTAAACAATCTTGGCATTCGAGTAACTGTTATCAAGCCGGACAAATATTTAGAGCAGTTCACAAATTCAATAAAACTATGCGTTGGAGTAAGTGCGCGACTGTAAACAATGTCGCTCTATAAATCCTCCACAAAGGCAGAAGGAGCACTGGCCTCAGGGCAAGGGTTAGATTGGTGTCAGGCGTGAATGGAGCAAGGGCGGCAGCGGGGTCAGGCATGGAGGGGCGGCAGCGGGGTCAGGCATGGAGTTTGCAGTTTTCCTCATCGGGTTCTGCCGGCAACACGACCAAGTATTTCTGCTGTCACGAGCAACTGACCGGCGTGCGCTTCCCCGACGGCAGCACCCGCGCCGCCGGTTTCGAAAACTTCAATCGCCAAATCTGGGCGGTTGACGAGCGTGGCGTCGCCGTCACCAATGCCTATGACAAGCTCGACCGCGTGATTGCCTCCGCGTACGTGCCCTTCACCAGCGAAGACGCCATGCCTGCCGACGTCACTTGTGTGCCTAACACCTTAACACCTTCAACCTGTAACATGGCTTCCATCTACGGCGGTTTTGACAATCAGGTCATCGCCTATGCCTACGACAAAGTCGGCAACCTGACCAATCTCGCCGACTGGGCCGGCACGCTCACCAACGCCTACGACCGGCTCAATCGCAATATTGCCGGATTCACCCAACTCGCCTCGCCGTCATCCCTCAAGTACAGCCTGTTGCATAACTTCGACCTGGCTGGGAATATCACCACGCAGACCTTCGACAAACCAAGTCCAGGCACTGTACTGGTCTTTACAACCTACACCTACGACGGGCTGAATCGCCTCTCAAATTTGCGGGCGGCACCGGCTGGACTTGATCTGTCCTGTTACTACATCTACAACGAGAACGGCAAAGTCGCCTGGAAGACATATTACCAAAGCGGCAGCCAGATACTCTTACACCTCCACTCATATGACACTGAGAATCGTCTAACGAGCATCAGCGGTGGCGGTCATCGCACCGTCACCTACCAATACAACAACGCCAAGCAGATCAGCGGCATGCACGAAACCATCAGCGGCATCGAGCGCCGTTTTGTTTACGAATACGACAGCCGCGATCAATTGACTGAGGAAACCGAATGGCTCAACTCAGGTGAATGGGAAGAGGGACCACCAAATACTTACACCTATGACAATACACAGAATCGTATCAGCGCGGTCACGACCGGCCAAGGCATCCATGAATCTTATGGCTACTCGATTGCCAACAAGATGACCAACATCTGGCGCGGCTCGCAATCGGCCTCGTCGCGCTACTGGTATGATCTGGCCGGCAACTTGGTCACGAGTATTGTCAAAAACGTGACAAGTTGCTATTATTATAACGTGCAAAACAAACTGGTCAAGATCGAGGGGGAGTGGGGTCAGGCGTGCATTTACCACATAGGGAGCGGAGTGCGTCAGGCGTGCACACTGGACAATTATAACTCACCCACAAAAGCTCAGTTGCCTTCACCATCGCCAACAAGATCACCAACATCTGGCGTGGCTCACAATCGGCCTCGTCGCGTTACTGGTATGATCTGGCCGGCAACTTGGCGACCAGCATTGTCAAAAACGTCACGAATTGCTATTATTACAATGTGCAAAACAAACTGGTCAAGATCGTCGGCACGAATTTCGTCAACGAGTTCCGCTACAACTCGCGCAACGAGCGCATTGCGGTGGGCATAGGCCCAAGCACCAATTCATTGGTTTGGCGTTATGATGCGTGCCAAGGCCCAGTGACGCTGGCCGAGTTCAATGATGACTGCGACATGACGCGCTGGTATGTGCGCGGGCTGGGCATCGCCGAGGGGATTGGCGATGTCATTGCTGAAGTAGAAGTGCTGGACTCGCCCAAGCCGCACTATTACTTGAGCAATCATCGCGGCGACACCCTAGTTGTGTTGAATCCCGACGGCGCGGCCAACAGCACCTTCCGCTACGACGCCTTCGGCAACTGCTACGAAAAGACTGGTCCATTCATCCCGCGCTACACATTCTCGACCAAGGAATACCTGTCTGACGCGAAGCTGTATTCGTTCATGTACCGGTTTTACGACCCGGTGGCAGGCCGCTGGACGCAAAGAGACCCGATTGACTACCAAGACTCGTCGAACCTCTATCAGTTCTGCGGGAATAATCCGGTGAACAGTACTGATGCTGACGGTAGAGAGTTGGTGACAGCCGCACTTTCTGTGTTGGGCTCAGGTGCCATACTATCAATGTCATTGTGGTCTACATTTGGCAAACCAATGCTAGCTCAAACAGCGGCTAGCGTTTGGCGATGCGCCTGACAGAAAGAAACAACATTTTAATGATGGCGATACAAAGAAAGGAAAGGTTTTATGAGTAAACTATTGTATCTTGGCGGAAAGCCGATAACAGATAGTCTTCTGGGCAGAAGTCGGCTATCTTCGCGGCCGGATTTGGAGCGCAAGTATCTGCTCCAAGCGTACGACAGCGGTGTCTGGGACGATTGGCCCGGTGCCAAGTCGGCGGCAGCACGATTTGAGCAGGAGTGGCGACTTTTTAGCAAGTCCAAGTTTTGCGCTCTGCTGACCAATGGCACGCACACCCTGCAAGTGGCGCTGGAGACCTTGGACATCGGCGCTGGGGATGAGGTCATTGTACCCGGACTTACGTGGCAAGCTACGGCGGGCGCAGTATGCGATGTAAATGCAGTGCCGATACTGGTTGACGTGGATGGAACGACCCTGTGCATTGATGTGAAGAAAATTGAAGAAGCCATCACGTCGAAAACCAGAGCCATTATCCCGGTGCATCTATATCATCGCATGGCAGATATGGACACGATCAAACGAATCGCCCAAAAACACGGGCTTTATATCATAGAGGACTGCGCACATACTCATGGTTCCCAATGGGATGAAGCTGGCGCAGGGACATTGGGTGATTTTGGCTCCTTTAGCTTTCAGAGATCAAAGCTGATGACCGGTGGAGAAGGCGGCGCCCTCTTGATGCAGGATGAAGATTTTTACTGGAAAGTCGTCAGTCAGCGAAGCTGCGGCCGTGAGTACAAGAAAGGGATCAAAGTCCACAGCGGAAACTACCGCATTACCAGCTTTCAGGCAGCCGTTCTGAGAGGACAGCTGGCGGCCCTGCGCAAGAATGCACCCATCATTGATCGCAACGGCCTGGCGCTTGATGCGGCTATTGCTAATGCCCCGGGAGTACGTGCGTTGCGGCGAAGCAAACATATTACTCGACAGTGCGGCTATGCCTTCGTGTTCCTTTTTGACAGCGAGGCGTTCGATGGACTCGACTGCGCAACCTTCCGTAAAGCACTTTCGGCAGAGTTGGGGATTTCGTTTTCCAGTACATATACGCCACTGTCGCACAGCGAAGTTTACTATCCCCACACCAAGAAGCGGCATAGACTGAATCAGGAGTATCTCAAGGCGATCATGCCGTCTCGCTGGGATCTTCCTATTGCCGATGATATCTGGAAGAACAAGGCTGTGATGGCTTCCTGGAACATTTACGGTTGCCCGCCCAAACGGGCGAAGCTCTTGACCGATGCTATTGTGAAAATCTATGAGAACCGGCATGACCTTCTAGCCGCTGGCAGCGAAGGAAAAGCACCATGAATACGCAGAGTCTCTGGGGCCCTTATCGCGGGGCAGTGTCGCTGACCTTCGACGATGGAGACCGTAGCCAGCTCGAGAAAGCGATACCAGCGCTGAATACTCGAAAGGTAAGGGGGACCTTCTACCTCCATCCCGGCGGCAAGCAATGGAGGCAACGGCTGTCGCCTTGGCAAGAAGTAGCCGCCAGAGGGCATGAGATCGGCAACCATACGCTGTCGCACACCTGCTCAGACAATTTCTCCGGTGCATTGGGTGGCCTAGAGGAGAAGACAACGGAAGAGATTGAAGAGGATATCCTCGCCGCTCAGGAACGACTCGTTCAACTTGCGCCGCATCAGGAGCACTGGACGTTCGCTTACCCATGCTACTCCACCTTCGTGGGCAGGGGGAAATTGCGCATGAGCTATGTTCCGCTCATAGCCAAGCACTTTCTGGCTGGTCGAGCCCGCGGAGAATATGGATTTGCCAATCATCCCGGCGTTGTCGATTTGTCGTGTGTCTGGGGGCTAGCGACCGAACGAATGAGCGGCTTCGAGATGATCGGTCTTGTTGAGGAACTTACCTTCAAAGGACTGTGGGTGGTGCTTGCATTCCATGAGATTGACGGCCGGCGTCTCACTGTGGGAAGTCACGATTTTTGTATGCTGCTTGATTACCTTGAGCGGGAGAAGGACCGCATTTGGACGGCCCCGATTGTCGAAGTCGCCAAGAAGATCGTCACATTCCGGTCTGCACAACCATGCGCTTCAGCGGACGCGGATAAGCCGCGCCGCTGAGCTTCACGTTAGCCAAGAGGAGACAGAAATGGATCGCTCGCGCGCAGGTTAAAGTCGACCGAGTCGCTTGTCCATGGCTCATCAAGAAGTTCGGGCCAGAACGGGGTCAGGCATGGAGTTCACGGTTTTCACAATCGGCTTCCGCCGACAGCATCACGGAGTTTTTCCACTGCCACGAGCAATTGAGCGCTGTGCGCTTCCCCGATGGCAGGATGTCCAACGAAAAAACAATCTGTCACGGAAACGCTGCGCCAGCTTAGCCAAACAGCAGCACGGCGCCAACACCAAAAATGGCGAGATCAACGATGGCATGACTCAGGTAGCCGGGCCAGATCGAGCGATATCTGACATACAACAGCGACCAAGTCATGCCGCCGAAAAAGACGCCGAGCGAACACAAGATCAGCAGCGGCAGGCGCAGGTAGACCGACATGGCCACGACATGGTGCGCGGTGAAACAGGTGGCGGCGAGCAGTGCGGCCAGCAACGGCGGCAGGAACGACTCGGCCTGGCGCACGCAGAACCAGCGCCAGACATATTCTTCAAGCACGGAATTTACCAAAATCCAATAGAGCGCCGCGCCACAGTAGAGCCACGGCGAAGCCAAGCCAATCGCCGTCAGTTTCTGCAGCAGAATCGGGCGGTCAACCAGGGTGGCGCCCCACCGCAGATAAGCGGCGATAATCACCAGCGCGATCAGGCCGCCCGTCAGGGCCGCCATGGCGAAACCGCCGCGGCGCGGCGGCGAGAAACTGAGCGGCTGGTGGTTCACCAGCAGGTGCCAGACCAGCGGCAGGCCGAACAGCCATAGTTTGCTGACGCTAAAGATGGTGGTGCCGAGCGCGGTCCCCGGCCACCAGATCATGGCAGCCGCCGCGCCCAAGCTGGGCGCGGGCACCAGCAGCAGCAACGCCAGCGCGGCTTTTGGTTTTGCACGCATAGGCAGATTATAGCACACCCGGCGAAAAACGCTGGTCAGCAATCCCCCGCCAATCCCACCGGCGGCGGACCCGCGGGAGGTGTCTGCACGGAGCCGCGAAACGGCGTTCCGCGGGTGATGCTTCCTCGAATGCGCCGCACACCGCGCGGCGCAGGGAACGCGGGTCACCCGACCCGCTGAAGGCAGCGCCATCATGGCACACACTGGCCAGCGAAAGCGGCGGGAAGCCACTTCGACGACAGCGGCAGCGGGTGCCGCGCAGCCTGCCGGAACGCGAAAATCGCACTCGACTTGCATTTTCAGAACGATTGTGCTATACTATAGTGCGGTTTGGGAAAGTCGGCTTAACAATTATCATATTGCATTGCGACACATGCTTTCTTGTTGTACCATGTGGCTGCGGGATTCCGTCATGGGGCGGGGCCGCGCGTGATGCACGTGATAATTGCGGAACAACGCTATGAATTCACTGTTTGACCTGCGCAACGTGTTGTTGATCGCCCTGCTCCTGAGCGTGCCGATGCTGGCCGAGGATGCGGCGGATGATGACGAGGTTGCCTTGACCAAGGACGCCGGTCTGCTCGGCCAGGAAGCCAAGTTCCGGGCTGACTCGTTCAGCTTGCTGAAGAACGGCTCCTATGAATTCACGGGCAATGTCGAAGTGATCTACGGCGACATCATTCTGCATGCCGAAGAGGCGACCTACGATCCCAAGTTGAAAATTGTCGAATCGCCGCAATGGACGCATCTCAAATACAAGAACATTGACATCATTGGCGAGGGCGTGGTCTACAACATGGAAACGCAGGCCGGCCAGTTTGAAAACGCCCATTTGATTTTTGATGCCGGTCCGTTCAAGTATCAAGGGCGCTGGTATGAGCGCAAGTGGTATGTCTACGGCAAGAAAGTGATCAAGGATCCGGGGGTCAACGCCTTTCACGTCGAGGACGGGCGCGCGACCACCTGCCCGCCGGAATATCAGCGGCCGTTGTATTACATTCAGGGCAAGCGCATTTCAGTGTTGCCGGGCAACAAGAATGATCCGACCAGCGTGGCGCGGATTGTCGCGCAGAATTGCTTTCTGAAATTCGAGGAAGTGCCGATCATGTGGCTGCCGCAGATCAGCTATGAGCTGCGCGACCGGGACGACCAGTCGCCGATCCAAGTGATCGCGGGCTATACTTCGCAACAAGGCGGATTTTTTGATGCCTATCTGGATGTCTTTCGCAATCAGTTTCTCAAGGTCACGCCGCATCTGGGTTATTACTCGAAACACGGCATCGCTTTTGGCGTGGATGGCGCGTACAATTATCAATACACCAACGTGACCACCATTGCCGGCGCGTGGAAAACCTTTTTTCTTGAGGACAAGAGCCGCCAATTTGTGGTCGGCGAGCAGAAAACCAGTGACAAGGTCAACAAGAAAGGCGAGTCCGGCGTCAGCATGTTCCGTTATCGCTTCCTGTGGGAGCATGGCCAGACGTTTGGTCCGGGCGCCGGCTGGCTGAACGAGAGCACCTTGATGGGTGAAATGGACCTGCTCAGCGACATTGACCTGGTCCAGGATTTCTACTACGACGACTACAAGACGCATGGCCCGCGCGACACCTACATTGACTTCACCAAGCCGCTTAATGAAGACAATGAAGTGTCCGTCTACATGGTCAAGCAGATCAATGATTTTTACACGACCTACGAGCGCCTGCCGGAGCTGCGCCACATTTTCCGCAAGCGCCGGATCATGGAGATTCCATCCCTGGGTGTGCCGGTCTTCTATGAGAGCCGGACGCGCGCCGGCTGGTACAATTACCTGGAGAGCGACAATGTCGAGGGCAATACCAGCTATTCGGTCTGGAAGGCCTGGACGGACCAGAAGATTTCGGCACCAAAGCGCTTTTTCGGGTTCTTCAATTTCGAACCGTTCCTAGGCGTCGCCAGCGAGTTTGGCGGGGTCACATCCTATGAGCGCGGGCGCGTTGACGGCACCTTCACGAAGGGCCGGATTATGACCTACACCGAGCGGCAGCCGACGATCTTCTCGCTGTTTGACTACAATCGCTTTTCGCGCGTGCCGATCAATATGTTTTCGGATCAGGAGACCGGCGGCCTGTTCCACATGGTGCCGTATGCCGGCATTGACACCAGCTTCAAGATGGTGCGCACGTATGACATGGAGGGCACCTACGCCGGCCAGCTGATGCGCAAATATCTGAGCTCCGACAACGAGAAATTGCGGCACATCATCGAGCCCAAGGGCCGGCTGCTGAGCGGCGTGGGCTTTGGCACGGACAGCGGCGCGGTGCTGGGCTGGGATGAAGGCGTGCGCACCGCGTTCCAAGTGCAACGCAACGGCCACAACGCCGACCTGCTGGATATCACCTTCATGCACAGCATTCGGATGCGCGGCGGCGAATTGTTTGATGACCAGACCGTCGAACGGCGCTATCGCTACTATGCCGGCCGCGGCTATATTGAATACGACAAGGTCGACACCTATACGCCGCGCCAAGCCATGGGTTTCAACGCCAACGCGGAGCCGCTCGATTGGCTGCAAGTCGGGTCTGATTTTGTCTATGACATGGATGAAATCCGCGGCATTTCCCTGGTGAATGTGAACTCGCACGCCGACTTGAGCTGGGCGGTGCAGCGCGCCTTTGCCAGTCCGTACATGACGCGCTCGCTGCGCGGGCGCAAGGATGAGTTGAACGTGGATTTCGGGTATCGCTACGTGCATGACGACGCCAGCGAAATCTCGATCGGCGGCCGGATCTGGTTTGACGACTTCACGCCGCTGCTCTCACGCGAGTACCAGGACAAGATCTGGGCGCGCGAATGGACGCGCGGCTGGGGCGTGGGCGCTGGCGTGCGCTACGATACCTATTACCGCACGCTCGAGGAAGTCGAGTACACAGTCTACAAGAACTGGAAGAAGTGTCTTGACACGGCGATTACCTATCGGTATCGCGATGATAACGATTATGCCCTGATGGCGTCGTTCTGGCTGACGGCCTATCCGCAGATGAAAGTCGGCAACGCGAAGTAAGCGGCACGATGGGCAAGACCGCGCTGATCACCGGCATTGCCGGGCAGGACGGCTCGTATCTGAGCGAGCTGTTGCTGGAGCAAGGCTACCGGGTGGTCGGCATGGAACGGCTTTCGCCGGAAAGCTATTACGAGAACCTCGAGCATCTCAAGCCGCGGGTGACGCTGTACAGCGCCGATTTGACGGATCAACTGTCGCTGCTGAATTTGCTCGAACAAACGTTGCCGGACGAAGTCTACAATCTGGCATCGTATTCCTACATCCCGCTCTCGTGGGATGAGCCCGTCATGGTCGGCGATCTGAATGGCTTGGGTGTCGCGCGCCTCTTGCAGGCCATTCGGCGGGTCAAGCCCCAGGCGCGCTATTACCAGGCGTCATCCTCGGAGATGTTCGGCAAACCCGAGGACATGCCGCAAACTGAACGCACCCCGTTTCGGCCGATGACGCCGTATGGCACGGCGAAACTGTACGGCCATTGGATTGTCGGCAATTATCGCGCGCAGTTCAATGTGTACGCCTGCTCGGGCATTTTATACAACCATGAATCACCGCGGCGCGGGCGCGAATTTGTCACCCGCAAGATTGCGCATGCCGTGGCGCGCATTGCCTTGGGGTTGCAGGAAACCTTGACGCTGGGCGACCTGAACGCGCGGCGTGATTGGGGTTATGCCAAGGACTACGTGCGCGCCATGTGGCTGATGCTGCAACAGGAGCAGGCCGACGATTATGTGATTGCCAGCGGCGTCACGCACAGTGTCGGCGAGTGCGTCGAAGTGGCGTTCGCGCACGCGGGGCTGGATTGGCACGCGCATGTGGTGAGCGACCCGCACCTGGCGCGGCGCGCCGAACTGACCCGGCTGATGGGCGACGCGAGCAAAGCGCGCAAACAGCTTGGCTGGGCGCCCACGGTCAGTTTTGAAGAGTTGATCCGCTTGATGGTGGATGCCGAACTGGCGGCGTTGCGCAAAGCCGGGTAGGTGGTCAGTGCCGCCTACTGCGCCGCACCGGCGCGCGGCGCATGCCCCAGCCCTGCGGGCAGCCCAGCGCATACCACGCCAGCAAGCCGGCATAGACAACCGTCTTGCGCCGCAGTTTGCCCACCAAGCCCACCGTCAGCGCCACCAGCAGGCAATGCGCCGCGGTGTTGAGTACCAAGCGCGCCAGCGTGCCGCCATACAGCAGCGTGCTGGCGCCCTGCCCGTAGTGGATTTTGAAATACAACAAGCGTGAGCGGTGAAACTCGATCCGTGAACGCAATGGTTCTTTGTTGGCGGCGCGGCCCTGCAAATGGGTGACGCGCACGTGCGGGAAATGCAGTACCCGCAGGCCCGCGGCGCGAATGCGCCGGCACCAGTCGGTTTCCTCCATGAAGAAAAAGTAGCGTTCGTCAAGGCCGCCGGCGCGCTCGATCGTCGTGCGCGGCACCAGCATCACGGCGCCGACCACGCTTTCGACATCGAACGGCTCATCGGCGCGCGCGCCGACTTGGGTCATGCGCCGCCACAAGCTGCGGTTGATCAGTTCACTCGCCAACGTCGGCGCGCGGCCGTACGACGATTGGGCCGTGCCGTCTTCGCGCACCAAAGCGACCCCGGCCAGACCCAGCGTGGAATAGCGCCGGGCCGTGTCGAGCATGGCGCGCACGCTGTCCGGCGGCAGAATGATGTCGGAATTTAGCAGCAAGTAATACGGCGAAATGATGAAGGAAAACAGGCGGTTGAACGCGGCCGCAAATCCAAGATTGGTTGCGTTTTGCAGCCACTGCACGCCGGGAAATTGTTGCCGCAGTTGCGCGGCAGGATTGTCGCGCGAGGCATTGTCAATCACAACGACTTGGGCCGGCATGCCTGCCAGTGCGGCCGGCACGGCGGCCAGCGCTTGGCGCAGCTCGGCCGTGGTGTTGTAATTGAGAAAGGCGAGGGTAAGGTCTGGTTGCATAATTGGATGTCAGCGGAAGGGCACGATGGCCTTTTCGATTTCAGGAAAGAGGGCGTCAATCGCGCGTTGCACCGCGATGGTGCGTGACAGCGCCGGCACGAGTTGCGCGACGCCGGCGACTTTGGCCGCGACACTATCACCAGACCGGATGCACGCACAAGGATGTTGCAGATGGAGCATCAGCGTTCCCAGTATTTGCGGTCCAGGTTGCGATGCTGGGCGGCTTCGAGGACGTGCTGCTGCTGAATGTGCTCGCTGTCGGCGAGATCGGCGATCGTGCGCGCCACGCGCTGGATTTTGTCATAGGCCCTGGCCGAAAAGCCCAATTCATCCATGACCTGTTTCAGCATCTGTTGGGCATCGGCGGACAAGGCGCACCACTTTTTGACGGCGGCGCTGGTCATGTGCGCATTGCAGCGCGTGGTGGTGCCGTGGAACCGCGCGGTTTGGCGCGCACGCGCGGCTTGGACACGTTCGCGAATGACGGCCGAACTGTCGCCGCCGGCCCGTGCGCGCAGCGCCGTATAGGTCACGGACGGCATTTCGACATGAATGTCAATCCGGTCCAGCAGCGGCCCGCTCAGCTTGTTGCGATACTTGGCGATGTATTGTGCGGTGCAGGTGCAGGCTTTGGTGGGATGGCCAAAGAAGCCGCACGGGCAGGGGTTCATGGCGGCGACCAGCATGAAGCGGGCGGGGAAGGTCAGGGTGCCGGCGGCGCGCGCGATGGTGACAAAGCCGTCTTCGAGCGGCTGACGCAGGACTTCCAGCGCGCGCCGCGTAAACTCCGCGAATTCATCCAGAAACAGAATGCCGTTGTGGCTTAAGGAAACTTCACCCGGATCAATGCTGATGCCGCCACCAACCAAGCCGGCATCCGAGATGGTGTGATGCGGCGCGCGAAAGGGCCGGGTCGCGACCAGTGGCATGGCGGTATTCAACAAGCCGCGAATGGAATGAATGCGGGTGGTCTCGATCGCTTCCTCGAGCGTCATGTCCGGCATGATCGTGGCGATCCGCCGCGCCAGCATCGTTTTGCCGGAGCCGGGTGGCCCGATCAGAATCAGATTATGCCCGCCGGCCACGGCGATTTCGGCCGCGCGCTTGGCCTGCTCCTGGCCATATACATCGCTCATATCAAGGTCATAGTGCTGGGCTTGGTGGAAGAGCGCCGCGCAATCAATCTGGACCGGGTCGAACTGGGTCGGGGTTTCCAGGATGCGCACGGCCTCGCCCAAGCTGCCGGCGGCGTAGACTTCCAGTTGCGGCACGAGCGCGGCCTCGACCGCGTTCTCGCGCGGCACAATCAGCCGGCGCACGCCGACGGCGCGTGCCGCCAAGGCCGCCGCCAGCGCGCCGCGCACCGGCCGCACCGTGCCGTCCAAGGCCAGCTCGCCAAGCAAGGCAATCTGCCGGTCGTCCGGCGCTGCCAACTGGCGTGAGGCGATCAAAATACCGACGGCCATCGCCAAGTCCACGATCGGCCCTTGCTTTTTCACATCCGCCGGCGCCAGATTGACCAGCACGCGCTTGCGCGGAAATTCGAAGCCGGCATTGCGCAGGGACGATTCAAGGCGCTCTTTGCTTTCCTTGACGGCGGTGTCGGGCAAGCCCACAATAACCGTAAAGGCCTCCTGCCCGCTGCTGCGCAGATCAATTTCGACCTCAACCAACTGGGCGTCGACACCGACCGGCGTAAAGGAATACGTGCGCGCCAGCATCCTAGTTCCTTGTCTCCGCGCAGAACGTCATGAGCCGGGCGCCTCAGTCCGCCTTCACCAGCACGATCGTCATATCATCGTAAATCGGTGCCGCGCCAGTGAATTTCTTGACCCGATGCACCATGCACTGCAGGGCCTCCTGGGCGGCCATGCCACAGACGTTCTTCAGCAACTGGGCCACCCGTGTGCGCCCGAGCTCTTCCCCGGCCGGATTGCGCGCTTCAGTCAACCCGTCGGTGTACAGTGCCAGCATTTCGCCGGCCTGCAACTGGTAGCATTCATCGCGCAGCACGCGCGAGAACGTCTCGTTGTCAACCATGCCGACCACCATCCCGTTGCCCTGGCTCAGCACGCTGGGCTCGCGATGCGGCGCGCAGCACAGCACCGGTTCGTGGCCGGCGCGCGCAAAGACAAACGCGCCGGTGGTGGTATTGAGCACGCCATAATTGGCGGTGACAAACATTTCGGCGGGGATCAGCTTGATCAATTGGGCGTTCACGGCGCGCAAGACGGCGCTGGGCGACAACTGCTGGGCCGCCAGAACGGCCATCAGCGAGCGCGTCGTCGCCATCACCAGCCCGGCCGGAATGCCCTTGCCGGACACATCCGCCACCAACAGGCCGAGATGCTGATCGTCCACCTCGACAAAATCATAATAATCGCCGCCCAGCCGGTAGGCCGGCTGATAATGCACGGCAATCGAAAAATGCGGCGGCTGCGGGATATGCTGAGGCAGCAAGTGCGTGATGATCACTTCCGCCGTGCGCAATTGGCTTTCCACCTGCTGCTGTTCGTGTAATTGTTTGAACATGATGAAATGGCTGACGGTCACGCCGGCCATTTCCGAGAGCTGCTCCGCCAGATGCAAATCCTCGAGCGTAAACGCCGCCCGCTCCACCTTGTTGGCCAGCGCCAGCACGCCATAGACATTCTTCTCGGCCAGCAGCGGTACCACCAGCATGCTCCAGCAATCACACACTTTGTAGCGCAGCCGTTCGCGCACGTTGGTCTCATCAAAGAGCAGCGGGCGCTGTTGCGTGACGGCCTCGACAAACGGCGTCTCGCCCAAGGCAAAGTGATTGGCATGCAGAAACTCCTGCATTTTCTGCGGGCTCGCAATCAGCGAGGCCATCAAGGTTTGCGGCACGTTGATCAGCGAGGGGAAGACGCCGATGACGACTTCGCCATTCACGCTGCGGCTGTCCTTGTCATAGTGGAAGAACGCGGCGCTTTGGGCGCGCACACTGCGGGCGGTGTAGTCCGTAAACTGCTGAATGAATGAGTGCAAATCGAGATGGTCTTTGAGCGACTCGCTGGCTTTGTTCATCAAGCCGAGGACGCAATCGTTGGTGGCCTGAATCCGCTGGCGCGTCCGCCGCAAGACCTGCACTTTGCCCCGGTAGGCCGCCAGCAAGGCGAGGAACGCGAACACCAGCAGCACCAGCCCGGCATGCGCGATATCAATGTCGTTCCACTGGAAATGCTGAACCAGCTTAGCCAAGCTTTGCACGCAGGTAGTCCACCACGTTTCTGAATTCAAGGGCGTTGGCGTCATTGACGCGCGCCAACGTTTCATGGGCATCCAGCATCACTTGCGCGATCTCGACTTTGGCGTGCGCGCCCGGCGCCAGCGGCAGCAGTGCCGGCGCGGCCAGCCCGTCGCCGTTGGCAATTTCCAGAATGGCGCTCAGGCCCAGGGTCGCGAAAATGTCCAGCACATGTTGATGCACATTGAACAACGTGACGTGCCCAAGTCCGGTCCGGCGATAATCCATTGTCAAACTGGTGAGGGTGCCGACAAAGGTGCTGTCCACCGCCACGCAGTCATCCAAATCAATGAAGACCATGGCGTGCTTGACGGCCATCTGTGCGCGCACAAATGCGCGCAAGTCGGCCGCCTGCGTGAACGTCGCCGTTCCTTGCACTTTGACATACCCAGTCGTTGCCGTCTCGGCCACGTCAAGCGCATCGGCGCGAGATTGTCCTGCACCAGAACTCATTGTAGTAATGCATAGTATAGCACAGCCGCGCGTTTCTGTAAAGCGCCCACCGGGATGGGGCGGCATGGCTGATGGTTGCCAGGCCGCCCGGGCGTCTTAAAAAAGGCGGGGGTCGCAGTTGCAAAAAGAACTATGAAAAGCCATAATAGGTTAATGCACATGCGGTTCAACATGTCACGCCATATCCGCCTGCTTCTGTGCGTGCTGGTCCTGTGCGGCGCGCAACGCCTGCCGGCGGTGGTGACCTTGATCAAGGGCTCTGTTAGTGTGCCTTTCATGGGCTGGACCAATGCCTGGCGTCTGGGCAACGGTGAGGCTGAACTGTTTGTCGTGCCCGAGATCGGCGCGCGCGTGGTGGGCTATCGCTTGCTCAAGGGGACAAATGTCGTGGACGTACACCCGAATTATGCCGGCAGCGTGCGCGCATTCACCCCGCCCTATCAGACCGTCCCGTATGGCGGCGCCAAGCTGTGGGCCGCGCCGCAAGGCGGCGCCGGCTGGCCCGTCTCGGGCTGGCCGCCCAATGCCTATTGGGAAAATGGCCGCGCCTATTGTGCCTCCTTCGGCCCGCGCTGTCTGCAATTGTCAAGTCCGCATGTGTCCACTGCCGTGCTGCAGTTCACCCGAACCTTGCTGCTGGCGCCGACCGGCAGTGATGTGCTGGTGCAGCAGCGCCTGCGCAACATTTCGGCAACCAGCGTTACCAGTGCGATCTGGGCGATCAATCCGTTGCCGTTGCCCTGCCAGGTCATCGCGCCGACCGGCCGGTATTATTGGGGTTCAGCAACCAATGCGTTCGTGATAACCAACGGCGTGCTGTGGAAGGCCATCACCACCTTCGACGGCAAGAAACTGTTTATCGCCGCCGATCGGCCCTGGCTGGCCGGCTGGCAATCGAATCTGCTCTGGCTGATGTGGGGTGATGCCTTCGATGCGCGCACGGCGGCGACCAATGAAGCCTCGGTTGAAATTTGGTACGGCCAAACGGAAGCCCATGGCACGGCTGAACTGGAGTTGCAGGGTCCGGCGGTTGCACTCAAGCCCGGTGAACAAACAGACTACCGCATGTATTGGCGCTTGGTGCACCTGGCGCATCCCACCCTGGCCGCCGCGCTCGACGTCGTACACGCCGCCGGCCTGATTGAGTAAGGTATGCACCGGGTGCCGTTCTGCGCCCTACTTGCCTGGGTCCTGCCGATAGGGGCGCTCACCTGGACCAACCCCAATGGCGTCACGCCCCAGACACTTGCACTCTACCATTTTGACGAAGCGGCCGGCAGCGTTGCCAGTAATGCCGTCGACGCCACGCGCTTGATCTTGCTCGAAACCGCCGCCATGCGCGCCACGATAACCAATGGCTGGCTGGCCGGCGTCACCCGCGTGTTGGCGCTCACCAACGGCTACACCGCCACGTGTCCGCGTTTTGATCTTGCGCAGACATGGACCACCCACGATCTCACGCTTTCGTTCTGGCTGCGGCATCAGGCGCACGGCCCCAATCCCGCCGGTCTGCCGGCGCTCGATCCGACCAACACCGCCCGCTGTGGTCTGGACTGGCCGCACGCCGGCCTGCCCCTGCTGCAATCCTGGTGGCGGGCCGTCCCGCTTTCCGCCACGACACTGACGTGGAACGGCCTTGCGGACGGCGCATGGCATCACTTCGCGTATGCGTACCGCGCCAGCCAGCAGCAGGTCGCATGGTATTTTGACAATGTCCTGATTACCAACCTTGCCGGCACGATCGGCGAGACGAACACCATGTTCACGGCATTGACGCTGGGTACGCTGCCCGCCGCTGAACTGTGGAGTGCCGATGAGCTCGATGAATTGCTGCTTGAAAACGCTTGCCTGGCGGATTTCAGCAATGGCAATCTGCCGGAACCGGGCGCGCTGCTGCTCCTGCTGATGTTTGCAGCACTCGCGCAGCGACATTGACTTGGGTGCCCGGCGGCGGCGGTTGTTGCGTGCAAATCAAAAGGCCGGCGCGGGGCATGCACCCCGCGTCGGCCTTTCGATTTCGCAGCTGCTCGTGGTTATTATTCGGCGGCAGGCGGTGGCGGCGGTGCGTCGGCACCACCTTCACAGGCGCCCTTGTCGCAGGCACCCTTGTCGCATGACGGCGCGCCTTCCGGACGGCCACGCTTGCCACGCGGGCCTTTCGGCATCTCGTCCTTGGTGAGCACGCCATCGCCGTTCGCGTCGAGTTTGGTGAACACTTCGGCCGGGCCTTTGAACTCATCTTTGCTGATTTGGCCGTCGGCGTTCGCGTCCGCCTTCTTGAAGCGCATTTGCGGCGGCGGGCCGGCATGTTTCGGCGCTTCGTCCTTGCTGATCACGCCATCGCCGTTCTTGTCAAGCTTGGCGAACACCTCGGCTGGGCCGGGGAATTCATCCTTGGCAATTTGGCCGTCACCATTCTTGTCCATGCGGGCAAAAAAAGCACCGGGCTCCGGTTTGCCGCCGGCTTTGCATGCCTTGGCGCAGGGTTGGTCTGCGGCCATGCACAGCGCGGTCAAACCCACGATGGCAAGGCCAAGGCCGAGAGAAAGTTGAATCTTCATACGCTGCACTCCTTGTGGTTGGTCGTTATGCTACTAATGACGCCGGGGCCGGCGAATTATTGTGCAATGTATTTCGCAACGAAATACATGATGAACGCCAAATTCGTGCGCCGCGGACGAATCTACTCATCCTTGCGCAATCGGCGCGTTTTTGCTACACTTTCCTATTGTAATTGTTCACGCAGCGTTCACAATCTAAGGACCATTCATGGCGAAGACGTACAAGATTGCCGCCATCGGCGGCGACGGCACCGGGCCGGAAGTTCTACGCGAAGGCATCAAAGTATTGACGGCCGTGGCGCCCAAGTTCGGCGTCACGCTTGACTTCACCCATTTTGATTTCGGCGGCGAGCGCTATTTGCGCACCGGCGAAGCGCTGCCCGACAGCGCCGCGGCCGAAATGAAGAAATTCGACGCGATTTACCTGGGCGCGATCGGCCATCCGGACGTCAAGCCCGGCATCCTTGAAAAAGGCATTCTCCTGCGCTTGCGCTTTGAACTCGACCAGTATATCAATCTGCGCCCGGTCAAATTGTATCCCGGCGTCGAGTGTCCGCTGAAAGGCAAAGGGCCCAATGAGATTGATTATGTGGTCGTGCGCGAAAATTCAGGCGACCTGTACACCGGCACGGGCGGCGTGACGATGAAAGGCACGCCGCACGAAGTCGCCGTGCAATCGGCCGTCTATTCGCGCTTTCAGGTGGACCGTTGCCTGAAGTTCGCCTTCGACTACACCCGCAAACGCAACAAAAAAAAGACTCTGGCGCTGTGCGGCAAAACCAACGTGTTGACCTATCTCTACGATTTGTGGGAGCGCGCCTTCCACGAAATGGGCGCGCAGCACTACCCCGAGATCACCCGCGAGTATTACCATGTCGATGCCACCTGCATGTGGATGATCAAGAACCCGGAATGGTTCGATGTCATCGTGACCGGCAACATGTTCGGCGACATTATCACCGACTTGGGCGCGATCACGCAGGGCGGCATGGGCATCGCGGCCGGCGGCAACATCAATCCGGAGGGTGTCTCGATGTTTGAGTGCATCGGCGGCTCGGCCCCGAAGTACACCGGCAAGAATGTCATCAATCCGCTGGCGCAGATCGCCTCCGGCCAGATGATGATGGAAATTCTTGGTGAAACGGCCATGGCCAACAAGATCGAGCAGGCGATCATGTGGGTGGTGGCCGGCAAACTGAAAAGCTTGAGCGCTGGCAAAATGGGCTTTTCAACGACCGACGTCGGCGATCTCGTGGCGGCCAAGGCCGCCGAGTAATCACCCGGCATGCCGCATGGAGACGCCGCGTCACACAGTCATTCTTGGCGATGCGCGCGCGATGCCCGAAGTGGCGGATGCGGCGCTCCAGTTGGTGGTCACCTCGCCGCCGTATTGGCAGCTCAAAGATTACGGGACGCCCGGCCAAATCGGATTCCATGACTCGTACGAGGAATACATCAACAAGCTGGCGCAGGTCTGGCGCGAATGCCTGCGCGTGCTGCAGCCCGGCTGCCGCCTGTGCATCAATGTCGGCGACCAGTTTGCCCGCGCGGCCTATTACGGCCGCTACAAGATAATCCCGATCCACGCCGACATCATCCGCAGTTGCGAAACGCTGGGCTTTGATTTTATGGGCTCGATCATCTGGCAAAAAGTCACGACCTGCAACACCAGCGGTGGCGCGGTCATCATGGGCTCGTTTCCCCATCCGCGCAACGGCATTGTCAAACTTGATTATGAACACATCTTGCTGTTCAAAAAGCTCGGCAAGATCAGCCGCGCGCGCGCGGCGGTCAGCCAGGCCGCAAAGGCTGCAGCGCGCATGACGACCGCCGAATGGAATCAGTTTTTCTACGGCCACTGGAATTTCCCGGGCGAGAAACAATTCGCGCGGCTGGCGCCGTTTCCGCTCGAACTGCCACGCCGCCTGATCCGCATGTTCAGCTTTGCGGGCGAGACAGT
Source organism: uncultured bacterium (assembly GCA_964397565.1). Classification (GTDB taxonomy): domain Bacteria; phylum Auribacterota; class UBA3054; order UBA3054; family JAPLST01; genus JAPLST01. The sequence goes on along the minus strand of CAYNJC010000036.1, from coordinate 15,089 downwards.
GCTCGATCCGTTTCTGGGCAGCGGCACCACCAGTGTCGCCGCGCAAGAGTTGGGCCGCTCCTCGATCGGCTTTGAACTGGACGAGACGGCGCTCGCGGTCATGCGGCCGCGCATGGCGGCGGCGATCACCATTGTCCGTCGTGCGGCGCCCGCGCCGGTGCGCCGCGCGCCAAAAGTGTTTCGCGATCCGGTGCGCCTGACCCGCACGGTTGACCCGCGCGCGCGCCGCTACGGCTCGAAGATCAGCGCCCAGGACGTGCGCGCAAGAAAAACGAAACCATGACTGCAACCACCCTTGATATTGCCCATGTGCAGGCCGTCTGCGCCGGCGAGCCGCGCGTGCTGGTCTGCACCCTGTTCGGCTCAGCCCAGCGCGGCCAGCAGCGCGCGCACAGTGATGTGGATCTCGCGATTGTCACGCGCGCACCGCTGCCGGCCGCGGTGAAGTGCGCGTTGTATGATGCATTGAGCGCCGGCTGTGCGGCCGAGCTGGATGTCGCCTGGATTCATCACGACAGCGCGCCAACTGTGGCGCGTGAAGCAGTCGTCTTGGGCACCAAGGTGTATGAAGCGCACGCGGATGCTTTTGCGGACGCCGTCTCGTTGCATGGGCGCCGCTATATGGATTGCGAGATTTTCTTCCGGCGCCGCACGGCGCGTCTGCGCAATCAAATCATGGAGCTCAACGCCGATGTCACCCGAGGTGCATAAACGCAAATGTGAGCAGATGCTCACCTACCTGACGCGCTTGCGCCAGCATGAGGATATTGAATGCGCCAACTATAGCGACCACATCTACGAAATCGAACGGCTCTTGATTTTGCTGCTTGAAGTCGCCGCGGATATGACAGAACATGAATTGGCACGCCGGCAACAGCCGGTGCCGGAAACGTATAAAGGTGTCTTTCGCGCCGCCGTGACCGTTGGCGCCTTGCCCGAAGAACTCGGCACTGCGCTCGAACATGCGGCCGGCCAGCGCAATATTCTAGTGCATATGTATGAACAAATCGACGATGAGCTTGTGCGCGTGGCAATCCCTGTCGCCGTGCGCACGTATGCCGGCTTTCTCACCCATGCCACGGAATGGCTGAACCCCCTATGAAGACGTATCGTGTGGTTATTGCCGGCGCGACCGGCGCCGTTGGTGCTGAAATGATCTCCACGCTTGAGCAGCGCAATTTTCCGGTGGCGTCGTTGCGCCTGCTGGCCTCCGTGCGCTCGGTCGGCAAGAAATTGCAGTTCAAAGGCACGGAGATTATGGTCGAAGAACTGACCCACGCGGCGTTCAAGAACACCGACATCGTCCTGTCCAGCACCAGCGGCACGCTCAGCAAAGAGTTTACTCCCAGTGCGGTGAAGGCCGGCGCGATTGTGGTGGACAACACCTCGGCTTATCGCATGGACCCGCAGGTGCCGCTGGTGGTGCCGGAGGTGAATCCGCAGGATGTCGCCACGCACCAGGGCATCATTGCCAATCCCAATTGCTCGACCATCATCGCGCTCGTGCCGCTCTGGCCGCTGCACAAGGCCTTTGGCATCACGCGCTTCATCGCCTGCACGTATCAAGCCGTCAGCGGCGCGGGCGCGTGGGGCATTTACGAGCTCGAGCAACAAACCCGCGATGTGCTGGGCGGCAAGCCGGCGACCAAGCAGAAGTTTCCGCATCCGATCGCGTTCAATGTCTTCTCGCACAACTCGAAGATCGGCGCCAATGGCTACAACGAGGAAGAGACCAAGATGCTGAACGAGACGCGCAAGATTTTCCATGACGCGCACATCATGATCAGCGCGACCTGTGTCCGCGTGCCGGTGTTCCGCGCACACTCGGAAGCGCTGCATGTCGAATTCTCACAGGCCGTCACGCCCGCCCAGGTGCGCGCGACGCTGCGCCGCGCGCCCGGCGTGCAACTGGTCGAGAACGCGGCCGCTAATCACTTTCCGATGCCGCTCGAGGCGGCCGGCCAAGGCGACGTGCTGGTCGGCCGCATCCGTCAGGACACCGCCTTCACGCACGGCATCGCGCTGTTCGTCAGTGGCGATCAATTGTTGAAAGGCGCGGCGCTCAACGCCGTCCAAATCGCCGAACTGCTCATGGGGAGATAACTATGACCAATGATGTTTCCGTTATACTCCTGCGGCTGGAAGCCGTGGCCCGCAGTCGCGGCCCGGATGTGCTGGGCGGACTGGCGCTTTTTATCGCGTTCTGGATCGCCGGGCGCGTTACCGCCAGCGTCATCCGGCGCGCGGCCGCGCACACCGACGAGGACAAGCATGACGTCATTCTCCTGCTGGGGCGCACGGCCCGCACGACGATCGTGATTGTCGGCGCGATCATGGCGCTGAGCAACATGGGTATCAACGTCAACGCCCTGATCACCGGCTTGGGGCTGAGCGGCTTTGCCCTCGGCTTTGCCCTGCGCGATGCGCTGTCCAACGTGTTGGCCGGCGTGCTAATCATCATGTACCGGCCGTTCAAGCGCAATGATGTCGTGGCGGTGACCGGCATCCAAGGCCGCGTTGCGAGCATCGACTTGCGCTATACCATACTCGCGGCGGAGGGCAAGACCTATCTGATCCCCAATACGACTATTTTCAACAACACGATCACCGTCGTCCAGCGCGCCGGGTCATGATACCCACTCCGCATGGCTGAACTGAAAAACAACTTTTGCTGGTCGTTCTCGCAGGCCAAGGAGTTTGCCGAGTGCAAGCGGCGCTATTACCTGAACCGGCACGGCTCATGGAAGGGCTGGGATGCGATGGCGCCGGCCGATGCGCGCGCGGCCTATCGCCTGAAACAGATGCGCAACAAATGGGCGCTGATCGGCGAGGCGGTCGACAAGGCCATTCTGGATGTGCTCAGCCGCATGGTGGTCAACGCACCGATCTCCGAAGCCCAGGCGCTCGAGCGCGCCGCGCGCGAATTACGTGGCGCCTGGAAACAGCACCAAACCGGCAAATGGCGCGAGGATCCCAAGCACCATGTCTGCATTCGTGAGTTGTACTACAATGAAATCACGGCCGCGCCGGGCATTGATCGCGATATGTGGGTCGAGCGCGTCAAAGGCCGCACCGACACCTGCGTCAAGAATTTCTTCACGCATGTCTTGCCGCAGCTGCGCGGCTTGGCGGCCGCCCAAGTGCTGCCGGTCGCCCGCGCCCAGCAGGGCGATCCGGAACATTTCCATCTGGCGCGCGTCAAAGTCTATGCCATTCCGGATTATGCCTATCGCAAGGACAACTGCATTGTGATCCACGACTGGAAGACCGGCATGCGCCGCGATGAACACGAGCGCCAACTCGATATCTACGGCCTGTGGGCCCAGACCAAGCATGGCGTGTTGCCGTCCGCCATTCAGTTGTATGTCGAATATCTTGAGGCCGGCGAAACCCTGCCGTTGGGCTATGATGTCAGCAAGGCCGGCGCCATCTGCGACTTCATCATGGAGTCCGTCAATCAGATGCGCAAGTATCTGGTCGGCGGCGATATTGACAAAAACGAGCCGCTGCCGATCGAGGAGTTCCCCAAGACGGATGACCTGGCACGCTGCCGCAACTGCAATTATCGCGAAGCCTGCAACCGCAAATTCGTCGGTCTGGTCGAAGATGAGTGACCCCGCCGCACCCAGCCCTGCACCGCGCCGTCACCGGCGCAGTTTCCTCAGCCGCCATCCGCGGCTCAAAAGTATTGCCTACACGGGCTACGGCTTGTGCTTCGTGCCGCTGTTTCTGTTGTCGTTGCCGCTGGTGCTGGTGCCGAAACGCTGGCTGTATGCTTGCGGCCGCCGCGTGGCACTGTGGTTTGTCTATCCCGCCCTGCGCGCAAAAATCGTGCGCAATCTGACCTATGCCTATGACGGGCGCTTTTCCTCCTGGCGCATGGAGCACATCGCCCGCGCCGTCGCCATCAATGTCGTCTGGGCCGCGCTCGATTGCTATTATCTGTGGGTCTGGTGGTGGGGCTGGCGCTTGCCGCGCATTGTCGTGCGTACCGAGGGCTGGCAGTTCATTGACGACGGCTTTGCGGCCGGCCACGGCGTGATTATCGCCACCATGCATTATGGCTGCTTCGAGATCATGCCGGTCTGCTTTAGCCGGCGCGGGATGATCAACGGCGGCGTGATTGCGCGCAAATTCCCCTCGCCGTTTCTCAACTGGCTGAACCGGCGCGCGCGCCGGCTGCATATGATGAACACCTTTTACGATCAAATCAAGGACGTCATCCGCGCCCTGCGCACCAATAATCCGATCGGCATTCTGCCCGACCTGCACGCGCGCAAACGTCTGGCCATCGCCACCACGTTTTACGGCAAACCCACCTTGACCTTCGATATTCACGCGCGCCTCGCCCGCCAAATGCAATGCCCGATTGTCCCGGCCTTCTTGCAGCGCCATGTGCGCCGGCCCTGGCAGTACACGCTGCTGTTCTACGAGCCCATCCGCGTGCCGCGCCATGCCGATGATGCCGCCCTGCACGCCTGCGTGCAGCAGCTCAACAACGTCTTCGAATATCATCTCCGGCGTTATCCCTGCGGCTGGATCTGGTTCCACAACAAATGGGCGCTGTGGTAAGCAGCGCCGAGCGCGACAGCGGAGCCGAGGTTCAGGGTTCAGGGTTCAGGGTTCAGGGAAGCACGATCGCCGCAGAAGCCTGAAGTTGAGAAGCTGGGAGGCTGAGAGGCTGTGAGGTTGTGAACGGCCCAGTCGTTGATTCGTCGAGTCGTCAAGTCGGGAGTTGCTGAACCCTGAACCCTGAACCCTGAACCCTGAACCCCGGCTCTGCCCCCCCGCCCGCCGCCCTCATCACCTCACCCGCAAAAAATATACCGTGCGGTCCTTCAGCGACAGCGTGCGCTCCAGCCGCAACCATTCCGCGCGCAGCACTTCCGGTACACTAGTCTGCGACGCACGGTGTGTCCATATAACCAAATCAATCTTGTTCGACAGCGTGTCGCGCTGAAAGCGCTCAAGCGTGCGATACCGGTAGCCATAAAACCGCGACGCGTACCTGTGCTGCAAGTGCGCTTTTGGCAGCCATGCTTGCAGCCGCCAGGTGTGCTCGGCCGTGGCCACCGGATCACCCAGATAAAACGCCAGCATCTGGTGGGAAAAGCCGCTCACCCACACGCGCTCGCCCTTGGCGATATAAGGTATCATCTGTCCCGTTTGGCCATTGTAGCCATACTCGCGCCAACTGCGGAACTGGCCTTGGTTGGCATTTAACGAGACTAAGGCCACGCCGGCACACACGCAGCCCAAGAGGCCACAGTAGGCCGCCAGCCATCGCGTCAGGTGCGGCGTGCGCCGCAGCGCTGCCACGGTCACGCCGCCATACGCCACCAGCAGCATCGCGTTCAATGCACATTTCACCTGCACATAGCGGAATTCACACCACAGCCCGCCCATCACCAGCGCGGCCGTCAGCGCAAATATGATGATCGTGCGCGCGCGCTGCTTCCCGATCTCGGCCAGGAACAAGACCATGAATAACAATAGTAATGGCAGCACCGGCAGCAAGTAACGCCCGTTGCTGATCCGCGCGCAATAGACCAGCAAATACGACCAGAGCAACAAGGGCAACGCCGCACTGGCGGTGTCGCCGGCGCACACCCAGCGGCGAAACATGACCAGCGACATTGCCACGGCGGGCACCACAATATAAAACGGCACCGAGAGAAAGCTGAACGTCTCAAAATACAGAATCTTGCGCAGATAGACAAGCGCAAGGTCACGCGTGCCGTGGGCAAACCGCAAGAGGTCCGGCGCGCCCACGCCCAATGTTGCGATCTGCATCTGCAAAGTGGGAGCGACCTCCGTGTCGCGATTCTGCATGCAGAGACCCCCACGATCCCGCCGCGGCGGGATCGTGGGTGAACAAGATTGAGCAAAACCACGCGGCCGCCCGCCGTCCCGCCAGCGGCGGGATGCATCGGTGCGTCTGTCTCTGCCACTGAAAACTGAAACCCGCACACTGGAAACCTCTGCAGAGCGGGAGCGACCTCCGTGTCGCGATGGTTTGCGCTGCCTCTCCACCGAATACTGACTACTGACCACCGGCCACCGATCACTGATTACCGGGCTGCAGTTTCGTGCCTTCGTGCCTTCGTGGCAACTGCTCTGCGCTGTCGCATTTGTGCCCGGCGCCGCCGGTGCGCCGCGCAGCCGCTGCAGCACATTCGACACCAGTGCACCCAGGTTCAGCGTGCCCGCGCGATCATCCTTGGTATAATGTGCGTTGATGGCCGCAAGCCGCGGATTGAAATTGAAGCCCATGTCATGCAGGCCGGATGTCGTCAGGCCAAGAATATTGGCATTGCGCATGTTGAGCGGCACCAGACCGCTGCAAAACATGAGCACCAGCAGGGCGCAGGCCGGCAGAAACCCGGCCGTCACGCGCGCGGCCATGCGGCGCACCCGCACCCGCGGTGCCGCATCCATCCCGGTCCACCATTCATCCAACAGCATCCACACCAGCACCGCCGGCGCAAACGCAAAGAAAACACCTTCCTTCGCATCCAGCACCAAGGCCAGCGCCATGCCCAGCAGCCAGCGGTTGGCCCGCGTCGCCACGGCCAGAAACACCAATAGCGCGGCCAGCGTTGCCGGCATCTCGCACAAGACCGTCGCCAGCGACAATAAAAAATGACGACTGGTGACTATCAGCCACATGCCGCACACGATCAACGGAACTGCCGCCACGTAGCGCCGTAGCAAGCGCTGCATCAGCCAGCACACGACCACGCCATACAGCACATACACCGCCGTCACCACAAACAACGACGGCCCCGTGACCAGCAGCGCCAGCGCCGGCGGTATCTTGAACATGAAGCCGTGCCAACCCACGTTCTCGTTGCCGATCCAGTGGCCGGCCGCCAAGGTGTGGGCGATCGTGCTGATATCCTGCAAGTACCACGGTTCATCCGGCGTGGGATAGCGCGGAATGCACAGGAGTAGGCCCAATCCGAGCGCAAGCAGGGGAAATGCCCACGCCACAAGACGCGGCTGCACCTGCACGGCTGCATCACTATTTGTCATGCCGTAATTATAGCAAATCTCTCGAAGGCCAAGGTCCGTGGTCTGCGGTCCGTCCGGCGGAGACGTTGAGAGGTTGGGAGGCTGGGAGGTTGTGAACGGTCGAGTCGTGAATCGTGAGTCGGACTTCGGACCGCGGATCTTGGACCTCGGTCCTCGGCCCTCGTGCCTTAATCCGCACTGATCACTGGTTATCCACGCCGCTGGCGGGGTCCGCGCCGATGGCGGGACTATCCAGGCCAGCTCCAAGCAGCTCCCAAGCCAGCTCCAAGCAACCTAAAACTTAAAACTTTTTAATCCCGCCGTTGGCGGGACTCCAAGCAGCCTGAAACTGCGCTGCCGCGGCGCTTCAAACTGGCCCTGAGGCCGATCAGCAATGCTGCAAAGCCCAGCAGCCCCGGTTCCGGCATCAACAGCACTTTGACGCTCGGCCCATCAATGTAAGCTTCTACCGCGGTAACGCCCGGCGCGTCTTGCAGGTCAAACGTCAAAAAATCGGGATCCGGTGCGCTCCCGCTGAACGTAAACAAGGTGCGCTCACAATTGACTACGCTCCCAATTTTCTTCACGTAGACCGTGACCGGGTTGGCGAAGGCGAGTGTGCCGGACGCCACCAAGTCCGCGGTCGTGTCATCATACTCCCAGTCCACGGCACTGCCGGCCTCGAGCATGAGATTGCCGGTGTTGAACGTGCCAATGCTGCTGCCCGGGGCAATCTTCGCGCCACTCTTGACCGTCGTGGCGCTTCTCGAACAACCCGCGCCACCGAGCGCGCCGCCCTCAATGGTCGTCGGCCCGGAGTAGGTGTTCGCGCCGGTGAGGAGCAGCGTGCCGCTGCCTTTTTTGATCACAACTAGTGCGCCGCCGCCCGTGCCGTTGCGCACCACTGCGGACAAGGTCGAGGAACCCGAGGCCTTGTTAATGGTGAGGTTGCCCGCGGTGGCATTCGCGTTTTCGACGGTGCCGTTCCCTTTCAAATCGGCTGCGGTCACTGTTTTGCCGTTGATCTGCAACGTGCCGTTCTCCATGTCAACTGCGTTCGGCGTCGTGCTGTTCAGCGCCCCGTCATTTTCCAGTTTCAGCACGCGATTATTGACGGTCACTCCCCCGGTGAACAGGTTGGCGCCGGACAACGTCACCACGCCCACGCCGCAGATGGTAATGCTCTTGCTGCCGGAAATGACGCCGGAAAGTGTGAGGGTGTACGTGGAGGCGTTCGAGATCGTCGCGTTGTCATTCAACAAGAAGTCGCACGAAATGCTGTCGCCTTTGCTGGTACTGGTCTGGGTCAATGCTGCGGCGCTGCCGTTGTTGTTAAACGTCAGCGTGTTGCCTACACCCTGCTGCCCTATGGTAAAGGAGTGGGTGGCGTTGGGGTCGCCTATGTTCAGTGTGCCAAGAATGACTGGCAGATTAAGCGTGACACTTCGATTTGCAGTAATGTTGGCCGTGATGTTCGTTACCGACGCTGCGCCGTTTGCGACGGCGTTGCCTGCCCAATTTGACTTCTTGCCCCACTTGCCATCTGCGTTAGCTATCCATGTGCCATCTACGGCCTCCGTACGCATGGGCAGCAGGGTGAGGATGGTGAGCACGATAAGGCAGGTGCTCAAGCCGAGCGTGGTTCGTTTGCTGGTAATCATAGAGCAGGTCGCTGAAACGTAAGTGGTGAATGGTCGAGGCATTGCACTGTGAGTCGCGAGTCGTTGAAGTGGTACGTGGTCCTCGTCTCGCAACTTCACAACCTCTCAACCTCCCAACGTCTCTCCCGGACGGACTTCGGACCTCGGTCCTCGGATCTCGCCCTTGAAAGCGCGCCGCCAGGCCCTTTATATGGTAGTTTGTGGCCATCATATTGGCAGGTATTATATTATAAACGTCGCAAAATTGCAACTGACCACGAAAACACGGGCCACCAAGGCACTGGCGTGAGACGTGAGGCTGGGAAGCGGGGAGGTTGCGAGGCTGGGAGGTTGAGACAAGGCCCGAGATCCGAGGACCGAGGTCCGCAATCCGCGGCCCGCAGCAGAGCCAAAGAGTTTTAACCACGGAAAGCACGGAAGCTCACGGAAGCAGCGCAAACAATTCTGGTTGGTTCGAACCACACATGCTCTTCTGTTTTCCGTGTGTTCCGTGTATTCCGTCGTAAAAAGACGCTGCGTTTGAACCACGGAAGGCACGGAAGCTGACGGAAGCAGATGGTGACCAAGTATGCGCTACCCAGTATCCGGTATCCGGTCGGCGGGGCGCCGGCTCGGCGACGGTTGCGGGAGGGCCACGCACCGTCGTGCCCTGTAAGTCCATTTACAGCGCAGCTTTGTTCACCACCAAGGACACGAAGGCCACGAAGACAGCGCAGCACAGCGCAGTTTTTTACCACAAAGAACACAAAGAGCACAAAGGAAGAGGAACACACGGCCCTGCGTGCCGCAGGCGCCCTGACCAGGGCGGTTTTGAGGACGAAAGCTAAGGTGCACATCAAATTTGTCCTCATCGCTTTCGTTCTCGAAACGGCGTGTGTTCCGCTGCGCTCCTTTTTGTGCATCTTTGTGATCTTTCGTGGTTAAATTTATCTGCATTTGAACCACGAAGGACACGAAGGACACGAAGACAGCGCAGCACAGCGCAGTTTTTTACCACAAAGAACACAAAGAGCACAAAGGAAGAGGAACACACGGCCCTGCGTGCCGCAGGCGCCCTGACCAGGGCGGTTTTGAGGACGAAAGCTAAGGTGCACATCAAATTTGTCCTCATCGCTTTCGTTCTCGAA
>CAYNJC010000036.1:0-5187 GCA_964397565.1 uncultured bacterium | reverse complement strand
TGTGCATCTTTGTGATCTTTCGTGGTTAAATTTATCTGCATTTGAACCACGAAGGCCACGAAGACAGCGCAGCACAGCGCAGTTTTTTTACCACAAAGAACACAAAGAGCACAAAGGAAGAGGAACACACAGCCCTGCGTGCCGCAGGCGCCATCACGAGGGCGGGTTCGAGGACGAAAGCTAAGGTGCACATCAAATTTGTCCTCATCGCTTTCGTTCTCGAAACGGCGTGTGTTCCGCTGCGCTCCTTTTTGTGCATCTTTGTGATCTTTCGTGGTTAAATTTATCTGCATTTGAACCACGAAGGACACGAAGGACACGAAGACAGCGCAGCACGGCGCAGTTGTTTACCACAAAGAACACAAAGAACACAAAGGAAGAGGAACACACGGCCCTGCGTCCCGCAGGCGCCATCACGAGGGCGGGTTCGAGAACGAAAGCGCATGTGCACATCAAATTTGTCCTGATCGCTTTTGTTCTCGAAACGGCGTGTGTTCCAAGACGCTCCCTTTTGTGTACTTTTGTGATCTTTCGTGGCTAACTACCTGCTGAAATTCTCGCGCCGCGTGATAATTTTCTCACCAAGGCACGAGGACTAGTTAGGCTGCAAGCGTCTTCGCAGTTTCCGTGTGTTCCGTGAATTCCGTGGTAAATTTCTGCGTTCCGAGATCCGAGGTCCGCAGTCCGCAGCAGCGCCAAAGAGTTTTAACCACGGAAGGCACGGAAGCTCACGGAAGCAGATGGGGATCAGTAATCGGTAATCGGTAATCGGTGATCAGTGATCAGTGAAGCGGCAAGCCGAAAGCGCAAGACCTAATCAAGGTGCAGATAGTGATTTGCTGTGAATGGTCAAGTCGTGAATCGTGAATCGCTGAATGGTGAGTCGTTGACTCGGATGTCGAACATTGGCCACGAAGTCACGAAGACACGAAGAAATCGCAGCAGTGACGATTGGCCAAGCGCATCAAACGACACCCCGCAGTATGCACTGGATTTCTTTCCAAATATCGTGCAAGTGATCCTGCAAATCATTGAGATCGTTTCCTTGCGTCATATATTCAGGATAATCTTGGAGGTACCCAAGCCACTGGGCGCCATCCTGCCAGTAGATAACTTTTACTCTATTCATACTTAATCCCAAAAGATGATTGCTTTGTTATAGCAAAAAACAGCGCTTGGTGCTGAAAGAGGGCTGGCGTTACAGGCCGTGCCGCCAACGGCGGTAGGGTGGCGCACGCCGCGTGCGCCGAGGGATTTCGCTGCCCGCTGCGGTCTTGGTCTGCATCGAGTGTGGGAGGGGCTTCCATGTCCCGATGGATTGCCGCAGCACCCTCAGTCCAGACAGCATCGCGGCACGGAGGCCGCTCCCACATTGGCTGCGCTCCCTCCGCCTTGCCCAGCCTAAAACCTTAGACTTTAAACTTTTAACTTTAAACTACGCAGGCCGACCAGCAACAAGCCTGCCAGCATGCAGGCACCCGGCTCCGGCGTAGTTGTAATTGAGCCAGTCAATGCCGTTGAGTAGTTGAACGCTTTGTCAACTGCATAGATACGGTAATAGTAAGGAGTATTAGGACTCAGATCTTGGTCTTCACAACTCGTTGCAGTACCTATGTATACTACCGTCCCTGCACCAATTGTGTTACCAACAGCATAAATGCCATTTGCATTTGGAACTGTTGTAGGATCTGCTGTGCCCCTCACTGCCACATACCCACCGCCATCTACACCGCCGGATGGCGCAGTCCAAGATACGTCAGCACTTGTATCAAGAGGAGTGCCCAAAAAAGATGTAGGCGGATTGGGCGCGGTTGTGTCTGCCGCAGAGCCTGCATAGACAACAAAGTCGTCAACATCGAAGGCGATAGTGCTGCTGGCACTGCACCGGATTATACCAATGCCGTATTTAGGACTTGCGGCACTAGTTCCAGACGTTTGTGCAACTGTTTTTTTTGTCCACACACCACTGGTGCCGCTTAGATTATTAGCCGCGTAAGACCCAGGCTGTAATGTGCCGTCTGGAGAATGACCTGCTTGACCTACCGCTGCAGGTGCTGTTGCACCGGCCGTCCTATAGTAGTACTGCTGAACATAGCTGGTGGCGTTGACAATGGCACCATTTGCGCAGGTTGGGGATTGAAAGCGAGTCGCGGCTGTGGCTTGAAGAGTAACGTATTTGGGGCCAGAGCGGCCGCCAGAAGCGGTTGTGCTTGCGGTACCTGCTGACTTTGTCCAATATGTGTATTGTGATCCAGAGGCAATTGACGATTGTGTTGCAAATGTACCAGCGGCTTGATCTTCAAATCCACCATCCATCTGTGGGAATGACCCGATTACCTGCTTCTCCGCAAAAGAACTATATGTGAAAAACAAGATGGCGATAGACAGGGTGACAGACCGCTTCATAGCAAACTCACGAAGAGGCTGAATGAAAGGCTGGCCGCATCTGCGCGCATGGGCAGCAGGTTGATGATTATGACTACTGAGAGGCAGATGGCTGGTTGGTGTGTTGATGGTGTTGATGGTCATGGTGGTAGGTTCGGTGAGGCGTGAGTCGTGAAGCGTGAGTCGTGAAGCTGGGAAAGCTGGGCGGTTGTAAACGGCAAAGTCGTGCAGCGTCAAGTAGTCAATAGTTAGTCGTCAAGTCGTGAATCGGACACCGGCCCTAGGTGTTCATCGTAATAGCGAAGACTATAGCATAATCGTGGCTGGATTGCAAGTGGAGGGGCGGTCTGAGGGCCGAGGCAGAATGAAGTTGCGAGGATGGGAGGATGGGAGGCTGGGAAGAGGTGAATCGTGAGACGTGAGTTGTCGAGTCGTCAAGTCGTGAGTCGCGGCAACCAAAAGCAACCAGTTCTTTCTTGACAGGATTTACATGATTTTACATGATACTAATGAGAGCGCTTTCTACTTTGCAGCGTCCTTGTAGCTGCCCGCGGTGAGGGCGGCTTCTGCCGCCGCGGTCATCGCCCGCGGTCACAATGGGCATGACACCAAGCAAGCGCATTCATTAGTAAATTATCGCGCCGCACGCTATTTTACCGCAATCATGTCAAATCATGTTGATCCTGTCAAATACTGTTCGACAGGCTTCCGGAACTCTTGGCCTAGCTTTGTCGATTTTCCTTGGTCATGGATCGTGCCCTGCGCGACAGGCGTTCAGGCTTCAGAGAAAAATGGTTTTGCGGCAATTCATTTTTATAGCAGCAGAATATCCAATATCGAATCCCGCCCTTGACGGGACTCCGAGCAGCAAGGAATGTTCAATATCCAAGGGGTGGCGGGGCAACTGGGGAGAGGTTGAGAGGATGGGAAGTTGGGAGGTGGTGAATCGTGAGACGTGAGACGTGAGACGTGAGACGTGATCAGTGATCAGTAACCAGCTGCTTGGAGTCCCGTCCCGCCACCGGCGTGGAGCGTGGATGATCAGTAACCAGTGACCAGTAAGCAGTAACCAGCTGCTTGGAGTCCCGTCCCGCCACCGGCGTGGAGCGTGGATGACCAGTGGGGAGCTCCGGAACGAGGGCCGCAGGACGCGGCTCGCAGCAGCGCCAAAGATCTTTAACCACGGAATACACGGAACACACGGAAAGCAGAAGAGCGTATGCTGTTCGAATCAAGTACAATTGCTTGCCTCTGTTTCCGTGAGCTTCCGTGTCTTCCGTGGTGAATGTCCAAGTTCCGAGGGCCGCAGGACGCGGCCCGCAGCAGAGCCAAAGATCTTTAACCACGGAATACACGGAACACACGGAAAGCAGAAGAGCGTATGCTGTTCGAACCAACTACAATTGCTTGCCTCTGTTTCCGTGAGCTTCCGTGTCTTCCGTGGTAAATTTCCGAGTTCCGCGGTCCGTCTGGGGGAGAGGATGGGAGGACGGGAAGTTGGGAAGAGGTGAATCGTGAGGCGTGAGACGTGCATGGGGAGGCGGCGCGACAGGCGTTCAGGGGTCAGAGAAAAATGGTTTGGCGGCAAAACCATTTTGTGCAAAATGCATTGCGGCAATTCATTTTTATAGCAGCAGAATAGCAAATATTGAGCAAGGAATGTCGAATAATTTGTTTGCGGCGAATAACGTAATAAAAAATCATTCGCGGTGCATTGATTCTTTCAGCAAGACCTGGCATCTCCAGCGCGCGGCGGATGCATGACTGCACCATAAATTCTTTCGCTCCGAAAGAATTTCCTTTACATCGCATGAGGCTGCCGCGCGCATGTCGCACGTGCGGGTTCGTGTAGCGCTTGACTTTATACCGCATCCGCGGTTATAATAGAACCATCATGAAAATGGTCAAAAAGCCAGGCAAACCAGAATCAATCACGGTTATGAAGCGGCGGCATCCACACGAGTGGCTGCTGATCGCAGTTGCGCGCGTGGACCGGGATAGCAGCACACCGCTGTCCGGCCGCTTGATCGCCCACAGCGCCGATCGTGCCGCGATTTACCAGCGGCTGCAGAGCCGCGCCGCGCCACGCCGCGCCCTGATCGAGTTTGCCGACGACACGTTCCCCAAAGGTTATGCCGCCGCATTCTAAGGCATGCGCGTTTTCGCGTTCAATCCGCACTTGTCCGTGATTCTTTGCCATGCGTGGCTGAGAAGCGGCGGCAAGGAGATTGCGCTGAAAATGGCAGTTGATACGGGGGCGACATTCACTATGATTCCGAGGGAAGCGGTGCAAGCCATGGGGTGCTATCCCCGCGCGATCCGCCGGAGCATTGATATTACAACCGGAAGCGGGATTGTTCGTGTGCCGCTCATTACCATTCCTGCATTCGAAAGCTTGGGCGTCTCGTTTGCCGATTTCGAGGTGGTGTGCCATACACTGCCTGCGCCGAGTCCCATCGAAGGATTGCTCGGATTAAATTTTCTTACGCGCGCAAAAGCGGTGATCAACTTTGCGACCAACACCCTGCGTGTCTGAACCCGCGTTTGGGCTGCTTTTTCGGGCTCGGATCAAAACAAGTGTTTTATTTGGTGATGTTTAGTTGGAAATGAGTGACGGGGGACCGAGGGGCGGCAGCCGAGGCGGAATGAATTTGCGAGGCTGAGAGGCTGGGAAGTTGGGAGGTGGTGAATCGTGAGACGTGAGACGTGAGATGTAAGACGTGAGACGTGAGACGTGAGACGTGAGTCGTGAGACGTGAGACGTGAGACGTGAGACGTGAGACGTGAGACGTGAGACGTAAA
>CAYNJC010000035.1:0-45423 GCA_964397565.1 uncultured bacterium | reverse complement strand
CGGCAAAATGGAAATCTGGAGCGGCGGCGCGGTCGCGCTGGAGTTTGAATAACACAAATATGTGGCCGATGGGGAGCATGTGCTCCCCACCGGCACTGATGGAATGAAACCATGCGGATGCGGTTATTACAGGCAGTAGTTGTGGTTGCATTGATGGCACCCGCCTTGGTCTTGGGCGTGGCGGCAATGAAAGTCTATCAGCGCACGGACTTTACCGGCAAGGTTGTCACGAATGTCAGCACCGTGTTTGCGGCGACGGGCGTGTTTGCGGTCGTGCCGAAAGCGTTCACGACCGAACCCGTGCCGTATTGGCAATTGACGAACTATGTTGACAATAGGATCACCGCCGTTCTCTCGCTGGTCAGTGGTGAATGTGATACCAATCGCGTTGACATTCTGTTCAGCACCAACTACACGGTGACGGGCGTCTGTGTCTGTCAGCCATCAGCGCTCAGCCGCACGGTGTATGTCTATACCAACGCGGTGCAGGTTGACTCGTTTACGTTAAGCACGTTGAACGATATTCGTACGTTTGCCACACCGATCTCGATCACACGATATCACCGTCTTGGCATTGCGGTCTCCGCAACAAACTCTGTTGTGAGTTTCTGCTTCGA
Organism: uncultured bacterium; assembly: GCA_964397565.1. Taxonomy (GTDB): domain Bacteria; phylum Auribacterota; class UBA3054; order UBA3054; family JAPLST01; genus JAPLST01. Next base: position 44,806 of record CAYNJC010000035.1, on the reverse strand, counting down.
AGGGCGACGACAGTAGCATAAAGGACGTAGTAGGGGCAGCCCCCTTGTCCATTCGACCATGATCACAGTTACAGAGAATGTCACGAAGCGACTGGCGAAACTGTGTGCAGTGTGCGTGTTTTTATGCCTAGGCGTGGCCGCCGCGACTTCCGCAGCGACGAGATATGTCTGGACGAACGGCTCGCATACGGCACCGTACACCACGTGGCCCACCGCCGCCACCAATATCGCCGCCGCCACGAGTATCGCTACCCCGAACGATGTCATTATTGTCACTAATGGCATCTATAGTGAGTCAGCCCAGATTGACCTCAATGACAATCGTCTAATCCTGCGCAGTGTGAACGGTCCTGCGGCCACTGTGCTCGATGGGCGCGGCACGCATCGCGTCCTGTACTCGAATAACAGTGGCGTTGCCATTGAGGGCTTTACCATCACCAACGGCACACTAAGCGGCAATGGCGGCGGCATCTATGTCACCGCCACCGGCATTCTGGTCAGCAATTGCATCATCTCTGGCAATACAACGACCGGCGCCGCGCGCTTAGGCGCCGGCATCTGGTGCAATCTGGCAACCATCCTTGATTGCACAATTCAGAACAACTACCACTGTGGCACCGGCACGTCGCAAGGCGGCGGCGCCTACTGCCAGAACAGCGCGCGACTCGTGCGTTGCTATCTGGAGGGCAATTATGCCGTTTATGGCGGCGGCGCTGTCATGAATGACACGACCGCGGATGGCTGTGCCTTTACCGCCAATGTCGCCTCCAATCGCGGCGCCGGCGTGTATGCGCCCGGCATCGCGCAAATCACCAACTGCACCTTCAGCGCCAACAAGCAACTGCCTGTTACTGACAGCGGCAACGGTGGCGGCGGTATCTTCTTCGACGGCGCCGGTTCCGCAATCTCCTGTGCCTTTCTCAATAACAGAGTCGTGTGTTACGGCGGTGGCGTGTATATCAATGGTGTGGCAGCCAGCGTGACCCAGTGTACATTGATCGGCAATCGCACGACCGTCTCGGGGGCCGGCACCGGTGGCGGTGGTATTTACGCGCTGAACAACGGCTTCGTCCGCGACTGTCTGTTCTCCGGCAACCTGGCCATGAATGACGGCGGGGGCCTTCTGATGGATGGCGGGGGCGCGGCCGACCGCTGCCGTTTCATGTATAACACCGTCGGCGATTGGGGTGGCGGCTTGGCTGTGTACAACAATGGCTCGGTCTCGAACAGTCTCTTTCATGGCAACATCGCCGACGAGGGCGGCGGCATCTACAATTATGGCGACGGTGCGCGCATCCATTCCTGCACGGTCGTGAAGAACACTGCCAATATCGGCGGCGGCGGCATTGACTGCGGCGACAACACCTTGGTGCGCAACGCGATCGTCTATGACAACTACGCCGCCACCTACACGAACTATCGCAACCAGACCGCCAATGCGCGCTGGCGCAACTGCTGCACCTGGCCCGCCATCACGGGCGCAGCTGATGAGGGCGGCACCATCACCAACCCGCCGGTTTTTCTCGCCGCCGCCTACAATCATTACCAGCTCGCAACCAATTCGCCCTGCATCAATGTCGGCAGCAATGAGGCCTGGATGGTTGCCGCTCAGGACTTGACGCCCCAAGCGCGCATCATTAATAGGATTGTTGACATCGGTGCGTTTGAACTGGGGCGTCTGACCTGCGCGCTGTCCGCCAACCGGCGTGCCGGCCGCAAGCCCTTTGCCGTGGACTTCTCCAGCTATGTCACGGGTACCAACACTGCGACGCTTTACTACTACTGGGATTTCAACTACCCCAGCGGCTTCGACACCAACGGCCTGAATGTGCGCGCGCCCTCGTGGTCGTATACCAATGATGGCATTTACACCGTCTATCTCCTAGTCAGTAACGCGGTCGGTGAGATCGCCACGTACCTCGCCACCGATTTCATCATTGTCGTCTCGGATCCGCGCTATGTCGCCACCAACGGCCTGCACATCGCGCCGTACACGTCATGGGCGACGGCTGCCAGCAACATTGAATCCGCCGTTGCCATCAGTTATGATTTTATGCTGGTGTTTGTGTCCGCCGGCACGTATCGCATCACGTCGCCGATCGTGCTGACCAGCGCCGTCGAAGTTTACAGCGTCTGCGGTCCCGAACAGACCATTGTGGACGGCGCCGGCACCACGCGCTGCTTCTATATTGCCACGGAGGCGCGGCTCAACGGCTTCACTATCTCGAACGGCAGTGCCCAAGGCAGCGGTATAGACAGCTATGGTGGGGGCGCCATCTGCTTTAACAACGGCTTCGTCAGCAATTGCCATTTCACCATGAACCGCACCATGGGCCGTGGCGGCGGTGTGGCGTGTTATGACGGCGGCACTATTCACACCTGTCTCTTCCGCACCAACACGGCCGTGCGCGGCGGCGGCGCGTTGTGCTTTAACCAAGGCTTGATCATGAATAGCACTTTCACTGCCAATCGAGCCACCGACCGCGGCGGCGCCGTCTTTTGTGATTCATTCGGCACTGTCCGCAATTGCCTTGCCTACGGCAATACCGCCGCAACCAATGGCGGCGGCATCTCGATTCACGACAGCGGCGGCATTGTCCAGAGCTGCACAGTCTCGAGCAATGCCGCCTATCAAGGCGGCGGCATTCATTCGCAATCCGGCGGAAATTACTACAACACCATTAGTTATTTCAACACCGCCACCGTCGCGGCTGACTCCAACTGGTACAGCACTGTGGTCGGCACGGAATACGAACGAAGTTTCCAATACTGCTGCACCGCGCCACTGGCAGGTTTGCCCTATCAAGTTGGCTGCATCAGCACCGATCCGCAGTTCCGCAGTATCGCCACGCTGGACTATCGCCTGCGCGCGACTTCGGCCTGTCTCAATGCCGGCGTAAATCAAGCCTGGATGTCCGGCAATGTTGACCTCGATTTCAATCCGCGCATACGCGAAGCCCGCGTCGACATCGGTGCCTACGAGTATGTTCTAGCGCTCTTGCGCATCACTAACACCGCCAATCAGACCGTCTTTCCCTTCCGCTACCTGCACCATCTGACGGCCGGCGTCAGCACCGGCCTGCTGGGTTCCTTCTCTTACAGCAATGTGTGGTCGGATGGCGTCAGCGGCGGGATCAGCATCGGCAGCATGCCCGCTGCAACAACCTGGTCTGTGCCTCAGCACTTGCCACATTTCGGCACCTACACGTTCAGTATTCGCGGCACCAATCTGTACGGCGAAGTGCTTGAAGATCGTGTCATCTTCACCCGCGGCAAGTATAAGGTCTTCAGTATTCGCGCACAGTAGCTGGCGATGCGTGTAGTGCCGTCGGCACACCGGAGTCATCAAGCCCGGCAACAAGACCTCCCACCCGCGCCGCGCGAATCTGTGTGGCAAGCCACACCTCGTGTCGGCATCCCGTAGGGGCGCTTGCACCAGTCGCCGAAACTAAGAATGCGGATCGGTTGCGTCACGTGCCGCAGTCTGCTATACTTACGCAACTAATGTTGGCCGATTTTCTTCACCTCCGCACGGAGTAATTATGCAAACCAAATTGAAGGGCCGTGATTTTATTACCACCCAGGAATGGACGACCGACGAACTGGAATCCATTTTTGCGGCCACGACCCAGCTCAAACGCGAGTTCGCCATGGGCGTTCGCCGTCATTATCTGGAGGATCAAACCCTTTACATGATTTTCTTTGATTCCTCGACCCGCACACGCAATTCGTTCGAGACCGGCATGACCCAGCTCGGCGGCCATGCGGTCTACCTCTCGCCCGACAAAATGCAGATTTCACATGGCGAATCCGCCAAGGATACGGCCAACGTGCTCAGCCGCTTTGGCGATGCCATCGCCATTCGCCACTGCGCCTATGGCGAGGGCAGTCCGTACATACGCGAGGTCGCGCAACATGCCTCGGTCCCGGTGCTGAACATGCAATGTGATGTATATCATCCCTGCCAGATTCTTGCCGATTATTTCACCATGCGCGAGAAATTCGGGCACAACACGCGCGGCCTCAAGCTGGGTGTGTCATGGACGTGCGCGCCCAATTACATGCGCCCGCTCTCCGTGCCGCAATCCTTGATCCTGATGATGCCGCGCTTTGGCATTGATGTCACTCTGGCCTATCCGCCGGAGTTCAAACTGATGCCGCAGATCGAGGCCCAGGCGCGCGAAAATGCCCGCGTGGCCGGCACCAAATTTGAGATCGTCAACGAATTTGATGCCGCCTTCACGGATGCCGACATCGTCATCCCCAAATCGTGGGGCCCGCTCGAAACCACGCGTGATACAAAGCAAGGCCTGGCCTTGATCGACAAGTATCCCAAATGGGTTTGTGACGAACGCGCCATGAATCTCACGAAGAAGCACTCGATTTATATGCACCCGCTACCCGCCGATCGCGGCAAGGAAGTCACCGACGCCGTCATTGACGGGCCGCACTCAGTGGTCTATGATGAAGCCGAGAATCGCCTGCATGTCCAGAAGGCGTTGATGACCTTGACGATGGGCGGGCGGCTGTAGATCAGTGCCTAGTCATACGTCATTAGTCGTTAGGTGCAGCGCAGAAACTGACAACTATGAACGATGGACTGAAAACCAGACTGTGCGCCTTCGCGCTGCTTGCCTGTGCCGCGCTGTGCCGGGCGGACGACCTGTGTCAACTTGTGTTCCTGGACGTCGGCTATGGTGCCGCGACGGTGGTGCGCCACGCGGACACAGCCCTGTTGATTGACGGCGGCTCTGGCGCCGGGCAGGCCGATCAGGGTACGCGCACGGTACTTCCATTCCTGCAAGCCAATAACATCACTGCGCTGGATGCGATCATTTGCACACATGCCCACGATGACCATTGTGGCGGTTTGGTGGATGTGCTTGCGCGCGTGCCGACCCGCATCCTATATCGCCCTGCCTGGCGCGCAACAAATGTCTACACGCAGGCGATCGACGCGCAAACCCGCCGGCAGGGGATTCCGGTGACCATTCTCACCCGCGCTATGACCTGCTCGTGGGGCCGTCTGCAATTGCAGGTCCTCAATCCGCCCGGTGGTGGCGAGGACTTCATGCCCGCGCCGGTAGATCTTAATGCGACCAGTCTTGGTTTTGAACTTGTCTTTGGCGCCACACGTGCGCTGCTGTTGGCCGACATGACAACGCCGGCGCAGATCGCGCTGCTGGCCGGGCGCACGAATTGGCCGGCCGCCGTGCTCCAGATTCCGCATCATGGTGCCGCCGACGGGTTCACGCCGCAGCTTCTCGCCGCCGTCGCGCCGCAGCATGCCGTCTTGTCCGTCGGCGCAAATCCATATGGCTATCCCACGGCCGCGGTCGTTGACGCATTCGCGCGCCGCACCCAGCTGTGGCGCACAGACCAGCAGGGGACCATCATCTGCACATTCACGCCAGACGGAGGCGTCCGCGTCATCTGCGTGCCCGTGCCGGCGCGCTGATCCTGGCGCGCCGCTGCTTCACCGAATACTGAACACTTGATTGGTGTAGCCCTGTGCCCGATACCACTCGGGGTAGGCACTCCAGCGCACGTTCCAAATGCCGTGCGCGTCAGCAATGGTGTTCGAGGGCTCCGTGCTCAGCCAGCCCGGCTTGGTCAACTGCACGCTGCTGGGAAACGGATCACGGTACCAGCCCTCGTGCCATGGTACAAACGCGCGCCGGGTGCGCACGGCCAGTGCCAGGTTCATCTCGCGAATGCCGGTGCAATCGCAATAAATCGTCGTGAGCTCCGTCCCGCGTAACGGCACGTCGGCCAGCAGCTCACCGTTCAAATACAAGGTTACCCGTTCATTCGCCAGAGCGGCGCGCGCATGCACGGCGCGACACTGCAACACCATGATCGGCTTGTGGGGCTGCACCACTAGCATGGCATGCGTCCCGATGGTGTTCCAGCGCGCGCCCCCGATGCCGGCTTGGGCTAACGCGTGAAAACCATAGGCTATTTTGCCGCGCTGAAACGCCTGCACGCAACGGCTGCGCGCCGCGTCCCAACCGATCAACGCGCTCACCATGGTCAGGACCGCCAGTATACCCCACAGCCAGCGCCGGGCGTGCAGACGCGAGGCCCCTCCCCAATTGCGTTGCCTGATCTGGTGGCGCACCCATTGGTCATATGCGCGGAGTCGCTCGTGCCATGCCTGGCGCGCCTGCAATGCCGCCCCGCAGCGGACGCTGGCCGTCGCCACGCTGGCCACGATCAACAGCAGCACCATGATCGCCTCGCTGTTTTCAAAGAGGACGTCGGACGTCAGCGCTATCACGCCCAACGCCAAGAGCACGATGCTCAAGGCCCGGGTCATGCGGGCCCAGTCGTCATCCGGATGGACGTACGCCGCCGACCACGCCGGCCGGAGCACACACACGCCGCTGACCAACGCGACCAACACCGCGCTCACCAGCATCAGTCCGCCTTCCGCACCGATCCGCAGATATACATTGTGGGCCCGCGCCAGTTGAAACAGATCGCCGCCCGCGCGATAGTCCAGATAGTTGCTCTCAAACAGCCCGACGCCAATGCCCCACAGCGGCGCACTCTTCAGCATGTTCAACGCGCAACGCCAGTGATCCCAGCGACCCATCAAAACTGTGTCGTGCAGTCGCTGTACTGAACTCAACGCCCCGCGCCAGTCGCCCCACCGTCGCAAACCCGGTAGCTGCTGCAGCCATGCTGTCGGCAGTGCGGTGAAGACGCCCAGCCCCAGCAGCGCGACTACCACGCCGATGGCGCAATACACCGCCAAGCGCTGCAGGCTGTGCCAGCGCTGTGCCTGCCATTGCTGGTGTGCGTGCCACGCACTCCACACCACGCCGCAGATGCCCAACACAATGATGTTCGCGCGGCAGCCGCTGAGCACGATGCACGTCAGTTGCCCGGCCATCAACAGGGCCAGCACCACCCGCGCCCGCCAACGGCAGCTCTCATACAGCAGATAACTTCCGCACAACAACGTGACCGTCATCACATCCGCCAACACCGCCGGCGAGCCAAACGTGGCACTGATGCGCAAATCATACGCGTAGTAATCCACCATCAACTGGCCGCTGCGATACGAATAAAGCCCGATTGCCAGAATCGCCACGGTCGCCAGTTGCATGCTCCACAACAGGGCATGAATGTCGCGCCGAGAGCGGAGCACGCTGCGCATGGCCGGCAGACTGGCGCAGGCTAAGGCCCACATCCACGCATGCCGCAGACCGGGAAACGATTCGTACTCGCCGATCAACGGCGCCAGCAACAATTCCTGCGTGAAATCGCGCGCGGCTGCCGGCTCATCCGCCAGCCAGCGCGCCGCGACACCCAGCACCACTGCCCACGCGCAACAAAACACGACATAGCATGCCAAGGGTCCACAGCGGACGGTGGCCCGCTGGTGTCGCCACACATGGCGCACGCCATATGCGGCACACATGCTCGCCGCGCCCACGTACGTGAACTTCACGTGTGGCCATGGCAGCCAGCGCGCAAGAATCGGCAACACCATCACACACCACGGCAGCCACCACACGGTCATGCGCGGCCAGAGCAGACCGGTCGCGGTCAGCAATAATGCGGTCGCGGTCGCAATCCACCACAACCACGGTTGCGGGAAAAAGGCCAGGGCGGCCAGATACCACACCAGAAACACAGCCCACAGCAAGGCCATGCCGTCGCGCGTCACCGCGTGGGTTACGCGCGCAATGCGGTCTGCAAGTGCATGCCTATGCTGCCGGGCCATGAAGAAAGGGCAAAGGTCAAGAAACGAAAGAAAATGGCAAATGGCAAATAAGGGTGAACGTCACAGCGCAACGCCAAAAGTGATGCAGCCGCGTGTGCGTGCCTTTCGCCGGCCTCACTCCAGCGTTGCCACACTACAATTGACGTGCTCCACCAGGGTGTTCGCCGGCAGCGCGAAACGCGCGTAGGCGTAGCGCCGCGGCTCGAGCGTCAATTCATGTTGTGCATCCACCATCACTTTCTGCGCCACATTCCGCGTTTGCAGGATGAAAATATCCTTGAAGCGCTTGCCCATTACTTCCAAGACCAACGCATCCGTGCCGGTCTCCAACCGCGCAAACGACAAGACCGGCAGCTTGTTGGTGTACAGAATCTCATGCACTGCCACAAAGCTTGTGTCCAGCACATTCGCGCGCCGCGCAATCAGCGTGTGCTGCGAATAACGACGATTCTCAACGCGCTCGCCAACCAGGTTGCCGTCGCCGCCGCTCTTGCCCACCAGTACGCGCGTGCCCGGCTGGCCCATCATGATCGTGTGCAGCCCGCTGCTCCACGTGACGCCCCATTGCTCATTAGCCGTGTAACTCTGCACATCATCAATCCAGCGATAGCCGTCTTTGTCGCTGCCCAGAATGCTGGTCTCGACCATTTCATTGTTCAAACTGCGCTCGCCCGGCGCGGCATGCACCACGGCGACATCCTTACCCAGCCCGTTAAACACCCAGTCGGCGGTGATGGCCCGCGTCGCGATCACGTTGAAAATGTCCAGCACATAGATGTCCGCCACTGCAATGCAGCGACGATACGAGGCCAGTGACAGCATCGGATATGCTGCCCGGGCCTCGGCCTCGACCACGCTTAATGCCGGCGTCCGGTCAAACAGCACCAGCGTGCCCGGCACGCCGCGCGTGTCCTCCACCGTCTCCGCCCCCGTCTGCGAGCGATAGTTGACCACCACGGTGTTGTGCGCCAGGGTCTGTTTCGCCCAGCCAAGCCGCAGGGGCGAACTGCTTGCATAGCCGTCGTCGTCCGTCATGATGTGGCGACCAAAGCCGCAGAAATACAGCGCCAATTTGTCGGCATGACCGGCGCGCCCGCCATGCACGCCGTAATCCAGGCGCGCAAACAACTCGTTAGCCGGCGTGCGCGCAACGCTGCGCAGCAACGCCCAGCCCAGCGTCGGACTGATCACCGAATACGGCGGGCGGGCTTCCGCCCGCGCGCGGCTGCGCGGTGCGCCGTAGCGCAGCAGCACTTCCGGGGACAAGTCGCGCGCGTCCTGCCGCGCAAACGCACCATAGCCCGCGTCATTGTAGCGCAATGCCGCAATCAAGTACAGGTCGCCCGGCGGCCGCCGCGTCTGGGCCCGGTTGTTGCCCGCAATCGTCCCGAACGGATCAACCAACGCCAACGGCGCATCCAGCATCTTGCGAATATACAATTGCCCGCGCGCATCGTGCCACTGGTACGGGTACTCACTGCGCAGCATGCTTGCCTCGCTGAACTGGATCAAGGCGCGCAACGCGCTGAAATGCTGCACGACCGAGCCGTTCGCCAGCATCCCGTCCGGGCCCAGCCAGCGTTCGCACAGCAGCCGCAGACGCTGCTCCGCCTGCCGCACCATGGCTTCATCGCCAATCGCGATCCCGACCATGCCCGCCGCCGCCGCGTACCACGCCGCATGCGACGTGCCCTGCACGCGATTGAACGTATCCTTTTCCGCAACCTGCCCGGCACATTGCCGCAGCCAGCCCGCAATCATCCGGCGCTGGTCTTGCGGCATCCCGTCATACAGCACGTCATAACACAACGCCAGCTTCGGCAGCCAGTCGCGGGCATACAACGTGTGGCGTTGATGATATTTCGTCACGTCGGCCGCCAGGGTCTTGGCCGGGAAATTACTCATCAAGGCGACGAAATAGTCAAGGATCCGGTTGCGATAGTGGGGATTGCCGGTCACACACCATGCATACGTCATGTCCACCATCGTGCGCACGGCCGCTTCATTTTGTTTGTTGTTTGCGACGGCCTCTTCGACCGGGACGCCCAGGGGCGCCAATTGGATTGGCCGGCGAAAGGCCTCGCGTGCATCCGCCTCGACTTGCGCCCACGCGTGGCGCAGTTCGGGCGTGTCGCGCACTAACAATTTGATGGCCGTACCGATGCTGGCCGGGGTTTTCACCCGGTGCGTGCCAATCGAATAGATCGTCTGCACTTGACGTGGTGCGCCAGCCGCAACCAATGCCGCCAGCCATGTCAGCATCAGCACGGCCAGCCGCGTTCCTTGAGTCACATTCATCATGAGCTTCGTCTGCAAATTGGGTTGTCCGCAATACCGTGCTAGAGTGTACCACATCCGCCCGGCACTGTCAACCGCGCCCGGCGCTGGGGTGCGGCCGGCTGCCGAAGGGAACGCGGGTCACCCGCGACCCGCTGAAGGTAGCGCCGAACTCCCGTTCGGCGTGCCAGCGCCGGAGAGCCGCGGCCATATCACCGCCGCCATGGGCGGAATCGCCCAAGGCCAGCCGCCGAGTTGCGATAGCTCGTTATTACTAATGAGTGCGCTTACTTGGTGTCATGCCAATTGTGGCCGCGGGCGCCTGCTTGGAGCTGGCTTGGCTAGTCCCGCCAACGGCGGCGATCCCGCCAGCGGCGTGGAGCGCGGATGACCGCGGTTGCAGAAACCGCCCTCACCGCGGGCGGCTACAAGGACGCTGCAAAGTAGAAAGCGCTCTCATTAGTGGCTTCTTTCGTCCCGAAAGAATTTCCTCCTGCCGCCGCGTCTGCCGTCCAGAGACGAACAACAAGCGCCGGCTTTCACACGCGGAACGCCGTTCAGCGCGCAGGCGGCGCCAGCAGGAAGGCGAGCGGAATATGCACGCGTGCGCGCCAGGCGCGCTCGGAATGCTCGTGGCCGGGAAAGCGCCGGGTCAGCCAGTTGGTGCCGTCAATGTAGCCGGCGGCGCGCACGACATCATCAACGCGCCGCTGGAATTGCGCATAGGTGGCATCGAGCGTTTCCGTGCCATGGTCGAAGTAGAGTTTATGGGTGGCGGGGTCGGGCAGGGCGCCGCGCAGATAGTCAATCATGACACCGTCGCCGGCGGGCCAGTGCGTCGAAAGACAGCCGGCGCCGCCGAACACCTGCGGGTATTCGCACAGGGCATAGGCCGAGATCAGCCCGCCCATGCTCGAACCCATGATGAATGTGTTGGCGCAGTCGGGCTGGGTGCGATAGCGCGCGTCAATGAACGGTTTGAGTTCGGTGACGATGAAGCGCAGATACTCATCGGACAAAGGTTTGCCGTAGCGCTTGGTAAAGGTGGCGCGCATGGCTGGGTTGGTGATCAAAGCGCACGGCTTGGCCGGCATGTACTCGGGCAGGCGCTGCGGCGTGTTCCAGATGCCGACGATGATGGTTGGGCGCACGCGCTGCGCGGCCAGCAATTGCTCGAGGGCGGTCTGCACGGCCCAATCCACGCCGATGAACGACGTAGCCGGGTCAAAAAGGTTCTGGCCATCGTGCATGTAAAGCACGGCACAGCGCGGGGCGGACGTCGCAGCATAGCAGGCGGGCAAATAAACCTGCACATTGCGCGCGGCGACATACCGCGAGGTAAAGGCGGGATAGGTGTCGGGCATGGATTTCACACCAAGGGTATTGGTGATGGTTGCGGGTGCCGCACTGGCGGCAAGCAAGCAAAGCAGCAGCATTATTCTCTCACGGAGGCACAAAGACACAAAGAAGAATATCATAAAATGATGGGTTGCCGCAGGCAAGCGAAACGTGGCTGTTTGGTGCGGTCGTGCGGCGCAAGCAGCAATTGTGGGAAAATGAAGTTGCATGATTTCTTTGTGGCTTTGTGGCTCTGTGAGAGAAAAGGTTTTATTCGATGCAGCCGTTCAGGGTGCGCGTGATACCGTCCTTCATCAGCGCCTCGCCAAAGTTCAGCAAGTACCCCAATTTCATCTTGGCGAGCCGTAGGTAGGTCAGGACTTGTTTTTTGTGCGCGTTGCTGACGCTCTCCACGGACTTGAGTTCAAGGATGACCTTGTTGTCGACGACGATGTCGGCGCGGAAACCCTCGTCAAAGGTGAGGCCGTGGAATGTAATGGGGATGGGCACCTGACGCGCAACGTTCAGCCCCGCCTGCTGAAGCTGATGGGCGAGCAGCACTTCGTAGACCGTCTCGAGCAAGCCGGGGCCGAGTTCCATGTGGAGGCGCACGGCGCAATCAACCACAATCGTGCCAATCTCATTTTCATTCATGGTGCTGCATCTCCAGAAAGAATGAGCCTCTCACGGAGGCACAAAGGCACAAAGAAGAATATCATAAAATGATTGGTTGCAGCAGGCAGGCGGAGCGTGATTGTCTGGTACAGTCGCGCGGCGCAAGCAGCAATTGTGGAAAATGAAATTGCATGATTTCTTTGTGGCTTTGTGCCTCCGTGAGAGAAAAATGCAGTGAAAAAGGCAGGCGCGCAGGCGCCTGCCTTAACGTTCAAACGACGCACACAGTGACGATAATCGTCATGCCATGTCGCGGTGTGCCTTAACGCTTGCGCCAGAACAGCCAGCCGAGGCCGGCGCTCAGCAGGCCGATCAGCCCGCCTTCAGGGACGGGTAGGGTGATGGTCATGTATTGATTGCCGGGAATAAGCGAGGCGTTGTGTTGCGCCGACGGGCTGCTGATCCAATAATTGGTGTCGCCGCCGGTGTTCGCCAGGGTCTGATTGTTGGCCCACGTGCCATCATTGCCGGTCAGGACGACCATGAGTTTGATGGTCGCACTGGCATTGGCGAGATCGGCATACGGAATGGCCATCTCGATGCCATCGCTGGCCACGTTGGTCTGTCCGAGCGCCAGTGCTGCCGGCATGTATGCGCCGAGGATGAGCGTACCATTCGTCGTCACGCTGCTGGCGCTGGCAATATTGCCCAAGCCGCCCAAATAGGTGCGACTGTCGGCGACGATGTTTTCGAGCGCCGGCCAGGCGGCGCTGCGGCCACCGGCAACCCGCACGCAAAAGAGCCGGTCGGGCGTGAAGGTCGTGTCGAGCGTCATGCCGGCCATGCCGGGTGCAATGGAATCGGGGATGGTCAGTCCGCTGGGCATGACATTCGAGCCGGTACCCGGATTGCCGTCCACGATCAAGCCCACGGCATTGCCATCGGCAATGCTGGGAATGCCGACCAGGAGGTGCGTGGCATTGGTGTTAACGTAGCAGGCCAAAATAGAATTAGCCGAGCTCCAAGCGGACTCAACATCCTGATACACCACCCAGGGCGCATTGGCAAAATCGCCGGTGATGTTCATCCCGTCGATCGTGATGGCCATGGTTGTGAGCGGCAGGCAGATACTGAGCAGTGCGAGAGTAAACAGCTTTTTCATACGATTCTCCTCGAGTGGTGGTTGTGTTGGTGGTGATCGCGTAATGCCAACTGAAACTACTACATGCGTATCAGTCGATGCACGGCGGCCGGCAATCGACCTACGCGGTCGATTGCCGGTCGTCACGTGTGTTAGTGCTTGCGCCAAAACAGCCAGCCGAAGCCGGCGACCAGAAGGCCGATCATCCCGCCCTCGGGAATGACGTACACATAAGAATTGGGCGTGGGCGTAAGGGTAGTCTGAGCTGCAATATCCGCCCAACCATCCTGATCTCCGTAAAGATAGAAGGTGCCGCCGCTGTAGGTGAGGCGGAAGGCATAGTAATTTGTGCCATTGGTGTTGAAGGCGACATCTGTGCGGCAGCGCTTGTCACTGCCACCACCATCGGCCCACCATGGGCAATCCTGCCACGTCCAACCCGTGCCCGAGGCGTTGGTGCCCCAACCGATGTCACTGGCAGTCCACGACGGCTGATTCCACTCATAGGACATGGTCAGGCTGGTGCCGTTCTGTACGTTGGTGACAGCGAAATTCTGTCCGCCGCCGGCATCGCGATGAGCCCATGGATCGGCGTAGGACAGTGTGCACAGGCTGAGCAGCGCAAGGGTGAGAACAAACAGCTTTTTCATGCAATTCTCCTCGAGAGGTAATCTGAGTTAGTTGTAGTGACGTAATGGTAACCGCAACCATCACATTCGTATCGTTACGAACAGTGTACCACAATCAACGGCATTTGTCAAGGGATGCAACGCTGATGCATCTCTGATATACATCTGGTATATAGGTTGTGAAACCGAAAAGAGACGTTGAACGCGGCGTGCTGAGTGCTGGAAAATGTGGCAACGGGACTTTCAAGCAGCCGCCGGCACTATTCACCACCAAGACCACGCCGGGGGGAGAACGGAAAGGGTGCCGACGAGCCGCGCCGGCTCGTTTACTCATTCTCGCGCGGCGCGAGAATGTATTTGGTATCATAGAGGCATGAAGATTCTGATTGACATTGGCAATTCACAGACAAAATGGGCGGTGGGCGAGACACCCGCGGCAATTGCCTTGTGCCGCGTCACCGCGACCAGCCGGCGGGCGGCGCCGGCGTTGGCGGCCCTGCGCGCACTGGCCCGCTATGGCAAGCCATCCGCCCTGGTCATTGGCAGCGTCGTGCCGGCCGTGACCGCGGTGGTGCGGGCGGCGGCGCGGTCGCTGTATCCGCGCACGAAGATTGTCGTGCCGCGCTACCGTGATTTTGCGCGGCGGATGCCGCTCGCGGTGGTGCCGCGGATCGAGCCCGGAGTGGATCGGCTGGCAAACGCGCTGGCCTTGCATATGCTGCACAAAGCACCGGCGTGCGCACTTGACGTGGGCACGGCGATGACGCTGGAAGTGGTGGATCGGCGCGGCGCGTTTGTCGGCGGCGCGATTCTGCCGGGCGTTGCACTGCAATATGCGGCATTGGCGAAAGGCACGGCGCAAGTGCGGGTGGCGCGAGGGAGCGATGGCGGGATGGAAGGGTGGATGGATGGAAGAAAGGGTAGCAGCAAAATTTCTCAATCTCCCACGCAGAAATATCGAATATTGAACAAGGAATGTCGAAGTGCGATGCCGGGGCGGGACACGGCCGGCGCGCTGGCGTTTGGCATTCAGCGTGGCGTGCAGTGGGCGCTGGCGGGGCTGGTGCGGGATGTGGTGCAGGCGCTGGGAGAGCCGCTGCGCAGTGTGGTGGTGACCGGCGGCGGTGCCGAGCAATTGTGCGCATTTCTGCGCGCGCAGGGCCTGGCGGCGACGGCGGATGGATTGTTGACCCTGCGCGGGCTGATGCTGATAGCAGAGAAGTTATAAGTTTTAGGTCTAAGGTTTAAAGTTTAAGGGATCAGGGCTTTACTTCGTACTTCTTCGATCGTTGATCGTCATTCTTCAATTGCAGTTACTGACGAGCGGCAATCGACAGAACTTGGTTCGTGTGACGAACATGTAATGCCGCACCTTGCCACCTTGCCACCTTGCTACTTTGCTACTTTGCTACTTTGCTACTGGGCTACTGGGCATAGGCCGGCGCGTTGCCCGGCTTCCATTTGATATTGCAGCCCATGCTGGGCGTTTGTGCGGTGCTGACCGGCTTGCTGGCGAGGACGGCATTGAGGGCGGCGCGCAGGTCTTGGCCGCTGACCGGGATGGTGTTGCCGGGGCGGCTGCCGTCGAGCTGGCCGCGATACACCAATCTGCGCGCGGCGTCAAAAACAAAGAAATCCGGCGTGCAAGCGGCGGAATAGGCTTTGGCGACCGTCTGGCGCTCGTCGTAACAGAGCGGAAACGGAAAGCCCAGTCGCGTTGCCATTTCTTTCAGTTGTGCGGGTGCGTCGTCGGGATGGGTGGCAGCGTCATTGGCGCTGATGGCGACGAAGGCGACGCTTTTGCCGGCGTAGTCCCGGCCAAGTTTTGCGAGTTCATCTTGGATGTGCACCACGTAGGGGCAATGCCGGCAGATGAACATGACGACCAGTGCTTGTGTGCCTGCGAGGCAATCCAAGGTGATGGTGTTGCTCGAAATGACATCGGGGAGTGCAAAGGCCGGCGCGGGTGTGCCGAGCGCGAGCATGGTGGAAGGCGTGAGAGACATGGGAATCCAATGCAGGATTTACAGTTGACAATTAACAATTTATGATGAACTATGGACTATGAACGATGAACGATGAACGATGAACGATGAACGATGAACGATGAACTCATTGCGTTGCATGCGAGAAGACGTCGCCGAGGCGGGTGGCGTCGAGTTGGACGCCGTTGAGTTCGGCGACGGCGCTGAGGGCTTTGCGGCTGTACTCAGCCGGGCGCTGGTCGGCGATGTATTTTTTCATGGTGGCGAGGATGTTGCGCAGGGGGCGCCGCTGTTGCAGTTGATTAATCAATGCGTTTAATTCGGCCAGCACGCCGGACTTAAGCGCGACGTCGGCGCCGACGGCGCGTTCGAGCAGGGCGGCGGCAGCGGTGGCATAGTACTGCTTGCGCGCGACCAGGGCGGCTTGGGCGCGGGCATCGTCCGACAGGGCGGCAGTGGGGGCATTGCTGATGACCGCGCTGCAGAGCGTCCACCATTGGGCGACGGCGCGGGCGGCGCGGCCGGCCTTGCGCTGGGAGCGCATCGAATCGCGCAACATTTTCTGGAGGCGGCGAAGGGCGGCGTTGAGTTCGTCCTGGGCCTTTTGTTTTTCAACAAAAAAATCGGCTTCGGCGCCGGAATAGGTGAGCAAGTCGTAGGACATGTCCACGAGATCGGCCAGGTCAATGCAGACCGATTGCCAGGTTGAGGTGGCATGGGCATTAGTGACGCCGGGGATGGCGAGCGAGAGGGCGCGGGTGGCGGTGGCCCACTCGAGGTCGGCGGCGATGGCGCTAAAGAGCGTGCGTTCATCGGCGGCGGCGGCGTTGGCGGCGGATTCGAGCAGGAGCGCGCGCGCCTCGGCGGCATAGGCAGCCTGAGTGACGACGCGTTGAAAGCAAAAAGCGGCGTTGGCGTAATCGCCGCCGGCGCGGTAGACTTTGCCGGCAAGGAAGCTGGAAGCGGGTGCGGTATGGACGCGGTCGCCGAGGTCGGCGATGTACTGCATGGCGCGGGCGACGTCGCCTTGCTGCGCGCATTGCTCGGCCATGCGCAGGCGGATGGTGTCAATCTGGGTGAGTGGCAGGGCTTCGGGTGCGATGCGCAATTCCTGGTAACGATCGGCGTAGACGAGTGCCATGGGGAAATCGGCGGCGACGAGTGCATTACTGACGCCAAAGAGGAGTGCGCGCGCGAAGTTGGAGGCGACCGGCGCAAGGGCAGCCGGGTCGCGTTTATCGGTTTCGCGGAAGCAGACAAGGGCGCGCGCAAGATCGTTTGAGGCGAGCGCGACACCGGCTTGCGCGAGGTGAATGCGGGCGACGGCCTGTTCCTGCAAGCGTTGCAGGCGCGTGGTGGATTGCGAGACGACGGCGATGTGGGCGAAGGCCCGCAGCAACTGGTCAATGCGGGCGGCGATGGCTTCGGCCTCGGTATCGAGATTGAGGGCGAAGGTTTCCTGGATGAGCGCGTCGGCGGCGCGATCTGTCTTATGGTCGGCCAGCAGGGCGAGGCGGCGCTGGGCTTCTTTGGCGGCGGCGGT
This sequence comes from uncultured bacterium, assembly GCA_964397565.1. GTDB lineage: Bacteria > Auribacterota > UBA3054 > UBA3054 > JAPLST01 > JAPLST01. The sequence continues at coordinate 27,543 of CAYNJC010000035.1, read as the reverse complement.
GGTGGGATATTGGTTGACCACCGTGTTGAAGGTGGCGGCGGCGTTGTCGAACTGGAGGCGGACATCGAAGGCGATGGCGTTGTCAAGCAATGCCTGGGCGGCGCGTTCGAGCGCTTGGCCATAGGCATCGCGGCGCTGGCGCAGGCGCGCATCCACGTCGTGGATATTTTTGAAGGTGGGATATTGTTCGCGCACGGTTTGCAGCAGTTCAATTTCGCGCAGGACCTGGCCTTGCGCGCAGGCGTTGGAAGCCTGCTCGAGCAATTCCATGGACTTGATTTCGACCACGAACGGATTGGCATGCTGCTCGATGGCGTCGAGCTGAGCAGTCTCACGCGCAGTGGGAAAGCGTTCGCGCGCGCCGCGCACGATCCGCTGCGCCTTTTCAAACAAGGAGCTGCGCAGGGCTTCGGCGGCGATGCGATGCAGGTCGCGCACGAGCACGTCGGCGTGTTCATCAATAATGTTGCGGGCATCGAGGCGGCGGAAGTCAGCGGCCGGATTGAGCGGTGCGTCACCGCGCGGCGTGGCTTCATAGACATAGCCGTCACTACGGATGAGGAACGCGCGTCGGCCGGAGAAACCGGATTGCGCGGGCTCGGCCAGACAGGTGAACTCGGCTTCGTCGGCAGACGGCATGCTGAAGCGATAGCCGGACCATTCAGGATTGGTTGCCAGCGACGGCTCGACGTGCCCATAGCCATTGGAGACGAGCTCGGCCAACGAGGCGAACTCGCCGACCAGATTGCCGTCGCGATCAAAGGTGAGGGCCAGCTTGGCGTAGGTCTGGGCCAAGGCGACATCGCGCAGTTGGCTGATGACGGCGATTTCGTTGCGTCTGATGCGGCGCGTGGCCTCGCTGGCGTAGAGCCACCAGCCAATCAGCATGCCAAGGACGACCATCCAGCCAAAGCCGACATAGACGGCCATGTGTGCGCGGCGGGCATCGAGCGCATGGCCGCCGCGCCGGCGCAGAATGCTGATGGCAATAAAGCCGAGCACAATCCCGGCCAGCCAGCCGAAGAAGAGCGCGAGCGGGCCGAGGACACTCAGAATGAGCGCGACCAGCGGCAGCAGGCCGGCGCCCGGCGCTTGCGGCGTTTCCATCGGTGCGACATACGTGCTGGGCATATAGGCGCCACGCTGATCGGCGCCACAGGCCGGGCAGAAAACGGTGCCGGGTGCGAGTGGTTGGTGACAACGCCAGCAGATGCCGGCGCCGACGACGGATACGTCCGTGCGCGTGCCGCTGATCACCGGCATGAAGACGGTTTCCTCGGCGGCTGCGTCATCTTGCTCGACGACATCAAAGAGGAAGCAAATCTCACCGGCGTGCAGGACGGTGCCGCGCGCAACGACGAGATCCGTGATGCGCTGTTCGCTGATGAAGGTGCCCTGCTTACTGCGCAAGTCAACGCAGTGCCACGCATGCTCGCGACGTTCCAGCTTGAAATGATGGGCGGACAGGCCGGGCAGTTCGAGACAGACATCGTTGTCCGCCGCCGTGCCGACGGTGATGCAGCGCGCGGCGATCTCGAAACGCTGTTCGTCGGCCTCGTTGGGATTGAGGGTCAAACGCACTAAGGGCATAGATGAATCCTTGTTGTAGTACTAGAAATGTAGCAAAACCGGCGTCGTAATGCAAGCGGCAAATTCTCGCGCGGCGCGATACTTTAGAATACGGCCAAGGGCCGCATGGCGCTGCTGTCTGCAAACAACAAACAATGTTGATTGAGAGTTTCTTCAATCCGGCGAATGCAGTTGCTGGCATCAGCCAGTCCCGCCAGCGGCGGGATGGGAGCCGGTTCCATCCAGCAAATGCAGCTGCACCGAGGGGAGCGCGGCACGCCCGTGCCGCTGAAGGGATGCGGGATTTCCATATCCCGCTAAATTCTCGTGCAACACGATAATGTATGGTTGCAGAGCTGGAGCAGTTGTCGGCGGGGTTGTGCGCGGTGTCTTCCACCTGGAGCTGCGATCGGGTGATCGCAGCTACCTTCAGCCGATCGGATGATCGGCGTTCCCTTCGCTGTGCGGCGCGTGCAGCAGATCAACCACGGCCGCGAAAACTTCGCGCACCGTGATGTGGCGAATGCAAGCGTAATCAAGGCGCACGCGGCAGCCAGCCGGCTTGGGACTGTAGTAAAAACAAGGACTGCAGGGCAAATCGTGGCGCACAATCCGATGCGGCACCTGCCATGGATACAAGCCGCGCGGATTGGTGTACGCAAAGAGGGCGACAACCGGCGTGTGCATCGCGGCGGCGACGTGCATCAAGGCCGAATCGTTGGTAACCATCACAGTGCAGTGCTTGATCAGTGCGGCGCTTTGGCGCAGGGTGGTGTTGTCCACCGCGTGCACCCGTGCGGGCCGGGCGGCCCGCTGCACAATGCCATCCTTCAATTGCTGTTCAGCGGGTTCGCCGAAAACGAGAAGGTCGGCATCCAGTTCATCCACGCAGCGCGCCGCCAGTGCGGCGAACTCGGCGGCCGGCCAGCGTTTGTTGATGTGATTCTTGAACATGGCCGAGCCGGGATGCAGGCCGATCAAGCGGCGCTGCCCCAGTGCGCGTGCCTGCAACCATGCATCCGCGACACGCCGGTCATCATCGGTAAGCGCCATGAGCAGCCCCGCCGGCTGTGCCGGCACCGCCACGCCGAGGAATGGCAGCAACTGCAAGTTTTTCTCCACGACGTGCAACTGGTCGTCCTCGTAGACAGCATCCTGCTTGAGAAAATTCAGATTGATGCGGTCGAAATGCAAGTAGCGATGACCAATGCGCCGGCCGCCGGCAAGGATTTGGATCAGGTTGTATTCCCAGCGATTGGCCGGCAGGGCGGCGACGACGGCATCATACTTGTGCCGGCGCACGGCCAGCATCTCGCGCAGCGAGCGCCAGCCAGGCTGTTTGAGGAAGTCCACCAGCAGGACCTCACGCACGGCCGGATTGGTCTGAAACAGCACGGCGGCGCTGCGGAACATGACCAGCACATCAATGGCCAATGCCGGCCGTGCGGCATGCAAGGTCTGCACGAACGGCGTAAATGTCAGCGCATCGCCGATGCCGGAAAGGCACAGGCACAAGACGGAACGATAGTCATGTGGTCGAGCAGGCATAGTAAAACTATAGCGGAAGTGGGCGGGGGAGTCAAGTGCGGAGTGATTTATAAATTACAATGAACGATGTACGATTTACAATGAACGATGAACGATGAACTGGGGTGCAGAATTCGGGCAGAATATTGTATAATTGACAGAATTGGTTTAACAGATAACGTCAGCCATAGGAGATGACGGATGAAAGAGAAAGTTGAAAAAGTGATCAAAGAGAAGATCAATCCGATGTTGGGGACGCATGGCGGGTCATGCGAACTGGTCGGGGTACGGCCGGACAATGTCGTGCTGGTGAAGCTGCAAGGCGCGTGCGGCGGGTGTCCGAGCGCGATGATCACGCTGAAGGGCTTTGTGCTGGAAGTGCTGCGCGAAGCGATCCCCGAGGTGACCGACGTCGAGGCCGTGTAAGCCACGGGCGCATGGCGACGAAAGTTCTGATTGTCAAACCCAGTTCGCTGGGGGACATAGCGCAGACGCTGGCCTTGGTGCCGCGCCTGCGCGCGTTGTTTCCCGGCGGCGAAGTGCACTGGCTGTGCAACGCGGAATACGAGCCGCTGGTGCGGCTGGGCGCGGTGGATCGGATTTGGACGTTCGAACGCCAAGCCTGGCGGCGGTGGCGGACAGTGCCGCGCGCCGCGCGCAATTTCGTGCGGGTGTGCCGCGGCCTGCGGCGCGAGCGCTTTGATGCCGTGCTCGACGCGCAGGCGCTGGTGCGCAGCGCCTGGTTTGCGCGGGTGACGGGTGCGCCGCTGCGGGTCGGCTTTGCCGGCGCGGAGGCGGGCGCGTCGGCGACCTACACGCATTGCATTGCTGTTGATTGGAAGAAAATTCACGCGCTGGATCGCTGCCTGCTGCTGCTGGGGCCGCTGGGCGACAAAGGCGGGCGCGCCACGTGGCAGTGGCACGGGCTCGAAGAGGCGACACGCAGTGTCTACGCACGCTGGCCGCAGTTGCAGCCGCGCGGCTATCTGGTCTTTGTGCCGGGCACGCGCGGCGAGAAAAAGCGCTGGCCGGCGGCGGCGTTCGCGGAACTGAGCGCGCAGGCATGGCAGCGCTGGCGTTTGCCAATCGTGCTGCTGGGCACGGCCGGCGAACGCGTGCTGATCGAGGATGTCAAGCGGCGGGCGCTCGAACAGGGCGTCAGCGCGGATGCAGTGCTGGTGCTGTCCGGCTGCACCAACTTGCATGAACTGGCGGTGCTGGCGCGCGATGCGCGCGTGCTGGTCGGCAGCGACACCGGGCCGATGCATCTGGCCGATGCGCTCGGTACACCGGTGGTGGCATTGCTGGGGCCGACGATTCCCTTGGCGCACGGGCCGTACACGCAGTTGGAGCATGTGGTGACGGCCGAGACGCCCTGCCGCCCGTGCCAGAAAGTCTTTGGTCCATGTCAACAAACCATTGGCTGCATGAGCCGCATCACGGTTGCGGCGGTGGTTGCGATGCTGGAGAGTATCATGGCTCATCCGGCTGATGGGAACCCTGCGCTTTTTGTGTGATGTTTTTGTATACTATGAATATGAGAGTTCAAGGAATGGCGAATCATTTAGGGTGAAAACATGGCGCAATTGCAGTTCAAAGGCAAGACGTTTGTGCAGAATCATCATCTGATGGTGCCGTATCACCAGCTTATGCCGGTCAAGGGCAAGTCCTTAACAAAAAATGTGTCGCTGCACGACAATCTGATCATCCACGGCGACAATCTGAAAGCGCTCAAGGCGTTGCTGCCGTTGTACGCCGGCAAAGTCAAATGCGTCTACATTGATCCGCCGTACAACACCGGCAACGAGAAATGGGTCTACAACGACAACGTCAATTCGCCGATGATGCAGGAATGGTTTGGCAAAGTGGTTGACCGCGAAGACTTGACCCGCCACGACAAATGGCTCTGCATGATGATGCCAAGGCTGAAATTGCTGCGAGAATTCCTTAAGGACGACGGTGGAATATTCATCAGCATTGATTACAACGAAGAAGCTCACTTGCGAATGCTAATGGATGAAGTGTTCGGGACGGAAAATTATCGGAATACATTCACAGTTGCCCGTGTCAAGAAGAACATACAGGAACGCGAAAAAGTCAGATCGGTGAATTTTGGGTACAACACAGTCATTTTCTATGCCAAGAGCGAAGAATGTCTTATTGATCCTCCTAAGCGATTGCATAAGAAACAACAACGTTGGCACGCTTTCGACGCTCCTGGCATAAGGCCTACTATGGAATATGTGTTGTTCGGACAGAAACCGCCTGATGGCCGTCACTGGATGTATCAGCAGTCGAAAGCCCAAGAGATGATAGAGAAAGGAGAACTGAGGAATAATCCAAAAACAGGAAGTGTTCAGTACTTAATTGGCGCTTCTGACTATACTTTACTCGACACGAACTGGACTGACTTGCAGGAATACGACGCACAATGGGATTTTCCAAACGGTGAGAAAAATGTTCAACTGTTAGAGAGAATAATCAGGTTGTTGGATGAACCAGAGGCGATTGCCCTGGACTCCTTCGCCGGTTCAGGGACAACAGCGCATGCTGTTCTGAAGTTGAACGCGGATGACGGAGGGCAGCGCCGGTTCATTCTGATTGAGTGCGAAGACTACGCGGACACGATCACTGCGGAGCGCGTGCGGCGCGTAATCAAGGGAGTGCCGAAAGCTAAAGACGAGAATCTGCGTAAGGGCCTTAGTGGTTCGTTCAGCTACTTCGAACTCGGGAAGCCGATCGAGCTGCAGAGCATCCTGGATGGCAAGGACATGCCGTCGTATATGGAGTTGGCGCGCTATGTCTTCTACACAGCTACGGGCGAGGAATTCGTCGAGAAGGCCGTTGACGTGAAAAAAAACTTCATTGGCGAGAGCCGGAACTATCAGGTATTTCTCTTATACGAGCCGGACATTGAGAAGCTGAAGAACATGTCACTGACGCTGGAGCTGGCAGAGAAGCTGCCGAAGCTGGCTGACGGCAAACGACGGCTGGTGTTCGCGCCGACGAAGTATCTGGACCAGGAGCGGCTTGATCAATACCGGATTGACTTCGCGCAATTGCCGTTTGAGATTTACGAACTGACCCGATAGCCATGAGCACATCTCCAGAAGTAACGGTGAAGCCAGAAGTGTTGCGCTGGGCGCGCGAGAGCATGGCGCGGTCGCCGCACGATGTTGCCATGCGTCTGAAGCTAAGCGAAACCAAAGTGCTTGCTTGGGAATCTGGGGAAGCGCGGCCGAGTTTTGCACAACTCAAGGATTTGGCTAAATACCTGAAGCGGCCTGTTGCGGCGCTTTTCTTGTCACACGCACCACTCGATCCAGCCAAACCGGCGGATTTTCGCACATTGCCTCCCGAACTGAGAGCACCGTTCTCGGTAAAGACACTTCTGGCATTACGACGTGCGCGGTGGCAGCAGTCTGTCTATGGCGAAATTCACGCAGCAGACAAGAATTCTTGTTTGCACCTTGGCAGTGCCACACTGTCTGATGATGCGTCTAAGTTGGCTGATCACGCACGAGAAGTTCTTGGGGTAGCGATTCAAAAGCAGATTGAATGGCACGATGAAGTTGTGGCTCTTAACGCATGGAAACAGGCAATCGAGCGACACGGCATACTGATCATTGAAGTTTTGTTTCCCTTGGCGGAAGGCCGAGCTTTTTGCTTTGCGGATGCGGACAGCCCGCTGATCGCATTGAACAGTGCTGACGCGCTGAATGGGAAGATATTTTCTCTTATGCACGAGTATGGGCACCTCATGCTCGGCGTTAGTGGCATTTGCGACATGAGCGAGGTAGGCAAGGCGGTGGAACAGTTCTGCAACAAGTTCGCCGGCGAACTGCTTGTGCCACAGTCATCGCTCATGGGAATGGAAGCAGTTCGGAGAAACAAAGACAACATATGGACCGAGCAAACACTGAGTGAGTTGTCGAGTTGCTACAAAGTTAGCCGCGAGGTGATTCTGCGACGGCTGCTTATCCTTGGACGCACCACGTGTGAATTCTATGAGGAAAAGCGCAATGAGTGGCAAGAGGAACTCGCGCGTGTGCCAAGGCAGGTGCGCAAAAGACCGCATCCAGCCAAGGCTTGTGTAAGGCGCAATGGCTTGACATTCACGTCGACGGTTTTGGATGCCGCGCAACGCGACCTGATAACGTATCGTGACGTGTCAGAATATCTTTCGCTGGATTTGAAACACTTGCCCCGTGTTGAGACACTGGTTCGGGAAGAAAGCAGCCGCTATGCGTGACTTTTTCCCCGGATATGTTATCGACACCTGCGCCCTCATTGATCTCTGGCGTAGGCACTATGCCAAAGATGTATTCCCCAACGTGTGGAAGCGGCTGGATGAGTTGATCCATGACGGCAAATTAGCTGCGCCACATGAAGTGCTGGATGAATTGCAGAGTTGTGACGATGAATTACTTGGATGGGCACAGAAGCAGAAGTTCTTCGTTAAGATTGACGCGGAGCAAATTGAACTGGCGCGTGAGATCATAAAAGATTTTCCATCCTTGATCTCAAAGGAGAAAACCATTGCGGACGCGGATCCTTTTGTGATTGCCTTGGCACGTGCGAAAGAATGGGCAGTAGTCACCTCTGAAAAATCAGCCGGTGCGAAGATTCGTAAGAAAATACCGGATGTCTGTGGGCACTACCGGATAGAGTGCATTAGTGTGCTGGATATGTTCCGTAAACAGCAGTGGACATTCTGACGAGCAGCCATGCAACTCAAACAATATCAGACGGAAGCATTGGCGGCAATCAAGCAATACCTTGAACTGCTGTCGCAGTGGCGCGCAAAGGCTGTGGCGAATCCTGATCTGGAGATTGACTTTCCGGCCAAGGCGTGGGACAAGGCCGGCATTGTGCGCCGGTATGTCTCGCGCAAGAACGGACTCGATCAAGCGCTGCCGACCTTCTGTCTCAAGGTGCCCACGGGCGGGGGCAAGACGCTGCTGGCAGTCAAGACCATTGACTTGGTAAACACTTATTACCGACAATACCCTAAGGGCTTGGTTTTGTGGATCGTACCCACGGCTCAAATATACAAGCAAACTTTCGAGCAACTCAAGGATCGAAATCATCCGTATCGCCAGAATCTTGATCTGGCCAGCGGTGGGCATACCATAATTCTTGAAAAAACCGACCATTTCTCGCCGCAGGACTTGGCAGAAAATCTGGCGGTGCTCATGCTGATGTTGCCTTCGGCCAATCGGAAGACAAAAGAAACCTTACGCGTGTTCAAAGACAACGGCGGCTTTCAGGACTTCTTCCCGCCTGATGATGATATCAAGGCCCACGAAGAAAAGCTGAAGCAGTTTCCCAATCTAGACACCTACGAGAAGCAGAGTGGTTTCTGGGGTAGGCAGATAAAGACATCCTTGGGCAACACGCTGCGCACATTGGCGCCGTTGATCATACTTGATGAGGGGCATAAAGCCTATAGCAAGGGTGCGCAAGAAACGCTGCGCAGCTTCAATCCGTGCCTGATTGCGGAATTGTCGGCAACACCAACGGAAAGCAATGTTCTGGTTGACATTCCCGGCCGTGCCCTGCTTGAGGAAGGCATGATCAAACTCGATCTGCATGTCGTCAACAAGACCAGTCTAGACTGGAAAGATACCTTGCTGGCAGGATTTGAGAAACGCAGCACGCTGGAGGACAGAGCAAGAGAATACGAGGCAAACACTGGCGTGTACATCCGCCCGATTTGTCTTATTCAAGTTGAGCGCACCGGGAAGAAACAGATAGGCGGCCGCCTCATTCATTCCGAGGAAGTGCGCGAGCACTTGGTCAAGGTAATGGGTGTGCCGACGGAGCAGGTGGTGGTCAAGACCAGTGAAAAGGATGAGTTAAAGAGTTTTGATGACATTGGCGGGCTGCTGGCGCGCGAATGCTCGGCACGCTTCATTATCACCAAACAAGCATTGCAGGAAGGCTGGGATTGCTCATTTGCCTATGTTCTGGTCATTCTCACCAATCCCTCATCCAAGAACGCTCTGACGCAGTTGGTGGGGCGAATATTGCGTCAGCCTTATGCGCGAAAGACGCATTGCGCTGACTTGGACGAAAGCTATGTGTTTTGTTTTCGGCAGCGCGCAAATGTATTACTGGAGCATCTGCGCGCCGGATTCATGCAGGAAGGATTGGGAGATCTGCAGGAACGTATCACCACGGCGGACGAGGGCCGAGGGGATGCGGAACAAGAATTGTTGATTCCCATAAGAAAAAAGTTTAAAGAGGCGGCCAGTCGGACTATTCTGCCCGTGTTTGTGGTGCGCAATGGCGCTGGCTGGCGCGCGGTGAACTACGAGATGGACATAGCGGCGAAGATACCGTGGGACCAAGTTGATCTAAATCCTGTGCTGCAATTGACATTTTCTAACGAGAGACAGACCGATGTTGAGATAAATGTGATGCTGGATGAAGACCGGCACGAGGTCATTCGGCAACGCAGCTTGCGCGACCTGCACCAGGGCGGTATTCGGGTAGATACCGTCTTCATGACGCGCCAACTCTGTGATATCGTTCCGAATCCATGGCGTGCATATGAATTCGGGGCAAGCGTTGTGGCGCACTTTCGCAAAAAAGGCGTGGATGAACGCGAGTTGGCCAATAACTTCGTCTTCTTGATTGAGGAGACACGCAAAAAATTAAGTGCCGAGAAGGAGCGACTGGCGGAAGCCGTGTTTCGCGAAATGCTGCAGAAAGATCAGCTGCGCTTTCTTATCATTGCCAAGGAACTGCACTGGACATTTCCGCATGACATCTGTTTGAACAAGAACAGCCGAATTCTGACCAAGGACAAAGGCGAGCAATTGGAATTGAATCTCTTCGAGAAAGTGCCGGAGGATGCATTTAACGAAACTGAAAAGGCAGTCGCGTGGTATTTGGAAAACCAATCATGTCTCTTTTTCTGGTATCGCAATCGCGCGCGCTGCGACTACTCGATTCAGGGCTGGCGTCAGCATCGTATTTATCCAGATTTCATCTTTACGGCATCCCATGAAGAAAAAGGGCGAGATTGCCAGCGCGTCTATGTTATCGAAACTAAAGGACTTCATTTAAAGGATAACGACAAGACAACTTATATTCGCAGAATATTCCAAATCTGCACTGAAGAGGCAACGTCGCGCTCGTGGAGCGAATTAGGGCTGGAAATGAAAGACAAAAATATGCGGTTCGAGGTTCTGGCTGAGGACCAATGGAAGAAGGAACTGAACAAGATGCTGCAATAGAGAAAGTGTGAATCTGTCGATGACTTGATGAATCACGCGCGTTTTAGTAGTATTTGACTCTAATGAATATCTGATTATGCTATGAATGTTGAAAAAGAAACAGTGGCGGTGGCGGTGGTTGGTGCGGCCGGGCGGATGGGCCAGCGCGTGCTTGCCTGCGCGGCCGGCGAACCGCGCGTGCGGCTGGTGGCTGCAATTGACGCGGCGCCGTGTCCGCGCTTGGGCGAGGATGCCGGCAGCGTGGCGGGCGGTGCGCCGCTGGGCGTGCGATTGACGGCCGATCTGGCGGCGTGTGCCGCGACGCGGGTGGTCATTGATTTCGCCTTGGCGGCCGGCTGCGCGGCGCGGATCGAGACGTATGCCCAACAGGGCTGCGCGATCGTCTTGGGCAGTACCGGCGTGGATGCGGCCGGCGTGCAAGCGGTGCAGAATGCGGCCCGGCGCGTGGCGGTGCTGCACGCGCCGAACTTCAGTGTCGGCGTGAATGTCCTGTTCCACTTGGTGACGCAGGCGGCGCGGGCATTGGGCCCGGACTATGATCTGGAAGTGATCGAGCTGCATCATCGGCGTAAGCAGGACGCGCCGAGTGGCACGGCCGTGCACTTGGTGGAACTGCTCGAAGCGGCGCGCGGCCTGACGCCGGCGGCGCGGCGGCACGGGCGCGTGGGCGCGACCGGCGCGCGCAGCAGCGATGAAATTGGCGTGCATGCGTTGCGCGGCGGCGATGTGGTGGGCGATCACACGGTGCTGTTTGCCGGTGACGGTGAACGAATCGAGTTGACGCACAAGGCCAGCACGCGCGACACGTTTGCGCGCGGCGCGGTGCGGGCCGCCCTGTTTCTGGCCGATGCCGCGCCGGGCCTGTACACCATGCGCGATATTCTTGGATTGACGATGGAGAAAAAAGCATGAGCGGCAAGCGTGTCTTGGTGACCGGCGGGGCGGGTTTTATTGGCAGTCACTTGTGCGAGCGCTTATTGGCCGACGGCCACGAAGTGACCTGTCTCGACAACTACTTCACCGGGCGGCGTGAGAACATCGCGCACCTGCTGGCGCACCCGCGCTTTGAGCTGATCCGGCACGATGTGGTGCAGCCGATCCTGCTGGAAGCCGAGCAGATTTACAACTTTGCCTGTCCAGCCTCGCCGGGCGCGTATCAGTTCAACCCGGTCAAGACGGTCAAGACCTCGGTGATGGGGGCGATCAACATGCTGGGCCTGGCGAAGCGTGTCAAGGCGCGCATTCTGCAGGCGTCGACCTCGGAAGTGTATGGCGACCCCAAAGAACATCCGCAGCGGGAGTCGTACTGGGGCAATGTCAATCCGATCGGCATTCGCAGTTGCTATGACGAAGGCAAGCGCGTGGCGGAGACGCTGATGTTTGATTATCGCCGGCAGAACGGCGTGGACAGCAAGATTGTGCGGATTTTCAACACCTACGGGCCGCGTATGCGCGAGAACGACGGACGCGTCGTTTCGAATTTCATCGTGCAGGCCCTGCGCGGCGAGGACATCACGGTCTATGGCGACGGGTCACAGACGCGCTCGTTTTGCTTTGTGGACGATTTGGTCGAGGGCGTTGTGCGGATGATGAACACCGACAATTTCTTCGGGCCGGTCAACTTGGGCAACTCGTGCGAATTCACGATTTTACAATTGGCTGAGTTAGTGCTGGCGCAGGTGCAGTCGCGCGCGAAGATTGTCTACCAGCCGTTGCCGGCCGACGACCCGGCCCAGCGCCAGCCGGACATCACGCTGGCCAAGGAAAAGCTGAACTGGCAGCCGCGTGTGCCGCTCGAGGAAGGCCTGGCCCGCACGGTCGCGTATTTCAGGGGAGTGCTGCAGGCGCAGCAATAGGACTGATGGGACTGATGGGACAAATTACTAACCAGAGCAGAGGAGGTGACCATGAAAAAACTTGAGCAACGGATTCAGAACAAAACGGCGCGGATCGGCGTGGTCGGCCTTGGCTATGTTGGCTTGCCGTTGGCGGTCGAGTTTGCGCGGGCCGGCTTCCGCGTGACCGGCATCGATGTGAATGCCGACAAAGTGGCGCGGATCAACCGCGGGGAGAATTACATTCAGGATGTCGACAACGACACGTTGCGCGCGCTGGTCAAGGCGGGCACGTTGACGGCGACCTGCGACTTCCGGATGGCACGCCAACTGGATGCCGTTTCGATCTGCGTGCCGACGCCGTTAAGCAAGACGGGCGACCCGGACATTTCGTTCATGCTGGCGGCGCGCGACGCGCTGCTGCCGCACATCAAACCGCCGCTGCTGTTTGTCTTGGAGAGCACGACCTACCCGGGCAGCACCCATGAGTTGATTGTGGCGCCGTTTGAGGAACGCGGGCTGGTGGTCGGCCGCGATGTGGCGGTGGCCTTCTCGCCGGAGCGGGTCGACCCGGGCAATCCGGTGTACAAGACCCACAACACGCCGAAAGTGGTGGGCGGCGTCACGCCGCAATGCACCAAGGTGGCCGGCATGCTGTATGCGACGATCATCGAAACGATCGTGCCGGTCTCCTCCTGCGCGGCGGCGGAGATGACGAAATTGCTGGAAAACACGTTTCGCAGCATCAATATCGGGCTGGTGAACGAACTGGCAATCATGTGCAAATATTTGGACGTGGATGTCTGGGAAGTGATCAACGCGGCGGCGACCAAGCCGTTTGGTTTCATGCCGTTCTATCCGGGCCCGGGCTTGGGCGGGCATTGCATCCCGATCGACCCGTTGTATTTGTCGTGGAAATTGAAAACGTTGAACTACAAGGCGCGCTTCATCGAGCTGGCGGACGATATCAATTCATCGATGCCCGAGCATGTGATCATGCTGATCGCCGACGCGCTGAACGCGCGCAAGCAGAGCATCAACGGCGCGCACATCCTGCTGCTGGGGATGGCCTACAAGAAAGACATTGACGACTTGCGCGAATCGCCGGCGCTGGACGTGTATGCCAACCTGCAGCGGCGCGGCGCGCGCGTGACGTACCACGATCCGCATATTGCCACGTTCCAATATCAGACCAAGGCCATTGCGTCGGTGCCGTTGACCCGCGCGGCCGTGCGCAAGCAAGACTGCGTCGTGATCTTGACGAATCATTCAGCGGTGGACTACCGCGCGGTCGTGCGCGACGCGGCCCTGGTGGTGGACACGCGCAACGCGACCAAGGGCATGCGCAACGCGAAGATTGTCAAGCTGTAATTCGCGTTCTGATCATGAAAACTGCGGCAACGGCGAGGACGATGCGACATGCGATGGCGTGGGTCAGCGCCGGCAATCTGATCAGCAAAGTGCTGATGTTCGCGGCCAACATCTGGATTGCGAATCGTCTGTTGAGCGCGGCCTACGGCAGTGTCAGTGTGGCGTTTACGATTGTCAACTACATCGCATTAGTCCTGTTTATCGGGCTGGACACGATTACAACGCGTGAGGCGGCGGGCGCGGCGCCGCAGCAACTGCGGCGGTTGGCGGGCGAATTGGGCGTGATCCGCCTTGGCCTGGTGGCGCTGGCGATCGGGCTGACGCTGGGTATTGCGCTGTGCCTGCCGGCGCCGGCCGGCGGATTGACGGGCTTATACGCGTTGTCGTTTGTGCCGCTGGTGTTGTATGCGGTGAATCTTTTCTATGGCGTGGAATGGTCGTGGCCGATCACGGCCTATTTCATTGGCGGGCGGGTCGTGTATTGTGGGCTGATTTGCGCGCTGGTGCGCAACACGCACGACGCGGCGGCAGTGCCGATCGCGTTTGCGCTGGCGCTCTGCGCGGAAAACGTATTCTTGTTCTGGCTGTGGCAGCGCCGCTATGGCGTCGAGCATCCGTTGCGGCCGCGCGCGCTCTCGCCGCGCTGGCGCGCGGCCGTGCCGGTCACGGCGTCGTCTGCATTTCTGCTGTTACATGAGAATGCGGGGATGCTGGCGGTGTTCGTGTTGTGTGGCGCGGCCGAGACCGGCATCTACGCGGCCGGCTTCCGACTGGTCTATATTGCCGTCAGTCTGACGGGTTTGTTGAGTTATGTGTTTCTGGCCCGCTTCACGCGCGTGCTGCGCGACCAGCCGGCGGCGGCGCGCGCGTTGTTTCGCGGCATGATTGTCTGCGCCTTGGCCGGTGGCGCGCTGGCGAGTATCACCGGCGTAATCTTGGCGCGGCCGGTGGTGCGCCTGTTATACGATCCAGTTTATCGGCCGAGTGTGGCCATTATTGTGATTTTGGCCTGGCAAATGGTGGCGGCACCAGCGCGGGTGATTGCGTATCAAACCTTGAACGCGTGCGGCATGCAGCGGCGGATCGTGCCGTGGTGCGCGGGCTGTGCGGCCGTGAGTGTCAGCGCCGTCGTGCTGGGGTGCTGGTGGGCCGGCGCGCCGGGCGCAGCCATGGGCACAGTCGCCGGTGAATTGGCCAGCATGGTGGTGCTGGTGGTGGCCGCGGATCGCATTGTCGAACGGATCGCAACCCAAAGAGACGCATGCATACAGAACCACTGATTATCGTGGCCGGGCACTTGTGCCTGGACATCATTCCGAATCTCGAGCATGTGCCGCTGGCACGCGCCGAACAGTTCTTTGTGCCGGGCAAATTGTTGGACACCGGCGCGGTGAAACTCAGCACCGGCGGTGCGGTCAGCAACACTGGCCTGGGCTTGCGCCGGCTGGGGGCGCGCGTTGCGCTGATGGGCAAAATCGGCGATGATTATTTTGGGCGGGTCGTGCGCATGATCGTCGAGCAACACGGCGTGCAGGAAGGCTTGCTGACCAATCCTGGCAGCGCGACGAGTTACTCGATCGTGCTGGAACCGGCGGGCTTTGATCGCATGTTCCTGCACTGCCCGGGCGCGAACGACACGCTGTGCGCCGATGATATTGACTATGCGCTGGTCGGGCGCGCCACGCTGTTTCACTTCGGCTATCCACCGCTGATGCACAGCATGTTTGCGCATGACGGGCGTGAGCTGGTCGAACTCTTCCGGCGGGTCAAGGCGCTGGGCGTAACGACCTCGCTGGACATGGCGTTGCCCGATCCCGCGTCGCTGGCAGGCAAGGCTGACTGGCGGAAAATTCTCACGGCAGTTATGCCGTATGTCGACATTTTCACGCCGAGCGCCGAGGAACTACTGTACATGCTGCGACGTGAGCAGTTCGACGTGGTGCGCGCGCGCGGCGCGAGCATCACGGAAACGTTGACCGGCGACGACCTGCACACGCTCGGTGACGAGGTGCTGGCGCTGGGCGCAAAGATCGCGCTGATCAAGAATGGCCATCGCGGCGCGTATGTGCGCAGCGCGGCAACTGAGACCATCGCCACGTTGGGTACTGCCTGCCCAGCCAGCGCGGCGCGCTGGTGTGCGCGCGAATTGTGGCACCCGGTGTTCACCATTGCCTGCGTACCGCAAACAACCGGCAGCGGTGATGCGACCATCGCCGGCTTCTTGTATGCGCTGGTGCAGGGCGAGCCGCTCGAGCGCGCACTACAGCTCGCGGTGGCGAACGGCACCTGCAGCGTGACCACGCCGGATGCGTTGTCGGGCATCATGCCGTGGGACGCGCTGCAGGCGAAGCTGGCCGCGGGCTGGGCGCCTGCGCCGTTGGATGTGGCCGGCGCCGGCTGGCGGCGCGCCGGCGACCTGTGGCGCGGACCGGCGGAGCATGCCTGAGGTGCGCACGTGACGACCATACTCATTGTAATGGCGGGCGCGCTATGCGTGCTGGGGCTGGCGGGCTGTCTGCTGCCGATTGTGCCGGGCCCGCCGCTGAACTTCGCGGCGGTGCTGCTGTTGGGCATCGCCAGCGATTTCGCGCCGCCGCTGAGTGGCATGCTGTTGCTGGTCCTGGGCGGCGTGACACTTGTGGTGGCCGTCGCGGATTATGCTATTCCGCTCATGGGCGCCAAGAAATTCGGCGCCTCGCGCGCCGGCATCTGGGGCTCGGTGCTGGGCATGTTCATCGGCCTGTTTTTCTTTGCGCCGGTGGGGCTGGTGGTCGGCGCAGTTGTGGGCGCCGTCCTTGGTGAACTCGCGGCGGGCAAGAAGGAATGGGATGCGCTGCGGGCAGGTGTCGGCGTGGTGCTGGGCTCGCTGCTGGGCGTGGTCGTCAAGTTGTGCGCATCGGGCGTGATGACCTACTACACCGTGCGCGCCGCGCTGCAGTTGCTCTGACTATCTGCCAGTAACGGCTATTTGCCGATCGGCACCCAGCAACGGTTTTCCGCAGACTGCAGGACGGCATCCAGCACGCGCTGGGTCTTGAGCGCGTCCGCAAAATCCGGCATCACTTTCTTGTTCATGGCAATGCCGTTGATGACATCGGCCACTAGGTTGACAAAGGTGTGCTCGTAGCCGATGATGTGCCCGGCCGGCCACCAGGCGCTGACATACGGATGCACGCCCTCGGTGGCCAGAATGCGTTTGAAGCCCTGCTCACGCGCGTCTTCCTCAAGATTGTGATACCACAACTCATTCATGTTCTCAAACTCAAATTTGAACGAGCCCTTGGAGCCATTGACCTCGATGACAATGCCGTTCTTGTGCCCGCCGGCGAAGCGTGAGGCCTCAAACGTGCCGATCGCGCCGTTGGCAAAGCGCGCCAGAAAGGCAGTGGCGTCATCCACGTCGACGACGCCCATCTTCTTTGAGCCCTTCTTGTCTTTCAGCCCGGCGCCGGCGCCGGCCACTTCAAGCGGCCGCTTCTTGATGAAAGTCTCGGTCATGCCGACCACCTCGCTGATCTCGCCGACCAGATAGCGCGCCATGTCAATAATGTGCGCGTTCAAGTCGCCATGCGCGCCGCTGCCGGCAACGGCCTTGACCAGCCGCCAGACGCGCGGGAAATTCGGATCCATGATCCAATCCTGCAAATACTGCGCGCGCACATGATAGACACGCCCAAGCGTGCCGGCGTCAATCATTTGTTTCATCAAGGCCACGGCCGGGCAGCGCCGATAACAAAACGAAACAACATTGTGCACCTTGGCGCGCGTGACGGCCTGCACCATGTGCGCGGCCTCGGCGGCATTCATGGCCAGCGGCTTTTCGCACAGGATGTGCTTGCCCGCCTCGGCCGCCGCGATGGCCATTTCGGCATGCAACCGATTGGGCGTGCAGATGTCGACAAAGTCAACATCGTCGCGTGCGAGCAGTTCCTTGTAACTCTGGGTGTGCTCCTGCCAGCCCCAGCGCGCGGCGAAGGTCGGCACGTCTACGCCGATGCCGCAGACCATTTTCATGACCGGCTCGCGTTTCAGCGCGAAAAACTTGGCGACATTGAGATAGGCATTCGAGTGGGCCTTGCCCATGAATTGATGGCCAATCAAACCGATGTTCAGCTTCTTCATGTTCAACTCCTTGGTAAGCAAGAGCTACAGGTGCGCGTGTGCGTTCAGCCGAGGCCGAGGATTCTGCGGTTGCGTTTCATGTCCGAGCCGGCGCCGGCGAAATCGTCAAACGCTTTCTTGGGTGTGTCAATCAACATGCTGGCGATGAACTGCGCGCCTTCACGCGCGCCCTGCGCCGCATCTTTGATGCAGCATTCCCATTCGAGCACGGCCCATGAGTGGTAGCCGATTTCCGTCAGCTTGGTGAAGACCTGTTTGAAATCGACCATGCCGTCACCAACGCTGCGGAAGCGGCCGGGCCGCTGCTTCCAGTCCTGATACCCGCCGTACACGCCGCTGCGCGGGCTGGGCCGGTACTCGGCGTCTTTGACGTGGAAGGCCTTGATAAACTCGCCGTACACCTCGATGTAGCCGAGATAATCCATGCACTGCAAAATAAAATGCGACGGATCGTACAGCAAATTTGCGCGCGCATGATTGCCGGTCGCGGCGCGGAAACGTTCGAAGGTGATGCCGTCGTGCAGATCTTCGCCGGGATGAATTTCGTAGGCCAGGTCCACGCCATACTTGTCGGCCACATCCAGGATTGGTTGCCAGCGCGCGGCCAACTCTTTGAAGCCGGCCTCGACCAGGCCCGCAGGCCGCTGCGGCCAGGGATACAGCGTCGGCCAGAGCAAGGCGCCGCTGAACGTCGGCACAGCCTTCAAATTGAGATTGGCCGAGGCCTTGATGACATTCTTCATTTGGGCGACCGCCCATTTGGTGCGCGCCTTGGGATTGCCGCGCACGGCCGGCGCGGCGAAGGCATCAAACATTTCGTCATAGGCCGGATGCACGGCGACCAACTGGCCCTGCAGGTGCGATGCCAGTTCCGTGATGGCCAAGCCATTGCAGCGCGCCTGCAGATCATCGCAGTACATTTTCGACGTGGCGGCCTTGTCCAGGTCAATGCAGCGCGCGTCCCACGACGGCAGTTGTACGCCTTTGAAGCCGAGTGCTTTTGCCCATGCCGTGATGCTCTCCAGCGTGTTGAACGGTTTCTTGTCGCCCATAAATTGGGCCAGAAAAATGGCGGGGCCTTTGATTTGGGCCATGACGTGCTCCGGGTGAAGGTTAGCAATCAGTCGGATCGGACGGATCAGATTATTCTGTTATAAGCGCACGCAGAATGGTCTCGTTGTCACCGGGCGGCAGCGGTGCCGGGCGCTCGCAGCGCGACTTGACGTTGACGTACTTGTGCGTGGCGCCGGCCGTGAGCATGGCATGCATCACCTCGAGAATATGCAGCGCCAACGCGCCACTGGCGCGGGCCGGCCGCTTGTTGACGGCCGCACAGGCCAGGTCGGCAATGCCCAAGCCGCGATAGTTCTCGGCGAAACCGTGCGTCAACGGCACTTCTTCCCAGTCTTTCTTGCCGGGAATGTGGACGCAGACCGGCCCGCCAAACGAGTTCGGATCGGGCACGCTCAACGTACCCTCCGTGCCGTAGACTTCGAGGCAGGGGACGCGCGCGCCCCAAACGTCGAAACTCATCACCACGGTCGCCAGCGCGCCGGAGACGAATTCAAGCACGCCGGCAATGTGCGTCGGCGTCTCAACGTTAATGACCGTCCCGCTCTTTGGCTTGCTGGTGATGGTGCGTTCGGCAAACGCCATGCCCGCGCCGCCGCAGACGCGCGCGACCGGCCCGAGCAGCGAGACCAGTGCGGTCAGGTAGTACGGCCCCATGTCGAGCAGCGGCCCGCCGCCCAGTTTGTAATAAAACTCCGGGCTGGGATGCCAGCTTTCGTGGCCATGGCACATCATGAACGCGGTTGCGGCGACTGGCCGGCCGATCACGCCGTCATCCACCAGTTTGCGGCAGGTTTGCAGGCCGCCGCCGAGGAACGTGTCGGGCGCGCAACCAATCAACCGTTTTTGTCGTTTGGCCAGGGCGACCAGTTCCTTGCCCTGGGCCAGTTCGATGGCCAGTGGCTTTTCGTTGTACACATGTTTTTTGTTTTCGAGGGCGGCGCGCGCCACCTCGTAATGCGCCAGCGGCAGGGTCAAATTGACGATGATGTCAATCTCGGGATGCGCCAGCAGCGCCGCGGGCTCGAGCACTTCCGGAATCGCGTGTTCAGCCGCACAGGCCGTTGCCTTGGCGCGCTCAAGATCCGCGCAGGCCAGCACGTGTAGATGCGAAAACTCCTTCAGGCGCTTGCAGTAAATGCCGCTGATGTTGCCACAGCCAATAATACCGACATCCATTTTCATAACAGGGGTCCTTATAATAGGGGGGAATTAAATGATACTAGACTAGACATATTTCGCGGGCAGAGCCTTGCCCAGTTTGGCGCTGCGACATGCCAAATCAAGAATGTGAATCGGGCGGCGCGACCACTCGGCCGAGATAATCAGTTGCGCGCCCTTGGCCAACGCATCGGCGATGTTTTGATAATAGCACTCGTACGTGCCGGGCGGATTCTGCCCATGGCGGCGGACGGTGACGCCTCTTTCCCGCGTGATGATATCCCAGCATCCGTGATCCATGAGGTACACACCTTTCGTGCCGGTAATCTCGAGCACGGCAGGTTTGGGGTTCATGTCGAGGTGTGAGATGCGCAGATTGACATACGCGCCGTTCTTGAAGCGCACGAGGGCGGCCGCCTCGTCCTCATTGGTGTCGTTCTTGAACGGCGTCTGCGGCGCCCAGTACCCATGGTGCGCGAAACCGCACACTTCGCGGATCGGGGACTGAATCAATTGCAGCGCGTATTCCAGCAGATGCACGCCCCAGTCATACAGCACGCCGCCCGAGATTTTCTTGCTGGTGCGCCACCAGTCGCGCGGCTTGTTCCAGTCGCCCATGTGCGCTTCGATGCGGACGATGTCGCCAATCACGCCCTTGCCAATTTCCTTGACGGCCTGCATGATGCAGCCGTCCCAATGGCGATTATGATAGGTCGACAGCAGCACGCCGCTTTTCTTGGCGGCGGCGATCATGGCGTCACACTCGGCGGTGGTAATCGCCAGCGGCTTTTCACAGACGACATGCCGGCCGGCTTTCAGGCATTGCAGTGCCAGCGGCGCGTGCGTGTTGTGCGGCGTGATGATGATAACTAGATCAATCTTGGATTTCTTGAGCATCTCACCGGCATTGCGATACGTCTCGATGCCCGGGAATTCCTGGGCGGCAACCTTGAGGCGGGCTGGGTCGAGCTCGCACACGGCGGCTGGTGTCATGCCTGCTTTTTGGGCTAGTTCCAAATGCTGCCGGCCCATGTTAAAGGCGCCGCCATAGCCGATGACGCCCACCGTGATCTGCGCTGCGTTCCTGTACCGTTTCATTGAAAGTGTAGAGTGTTGTTAGTGCAGAGGACACCCGTCACCCTGCGAAAAACTGCAGAAACGGAGTATTATCGCATGTGGCATTATGTTTGTCAAACGCATCAGGAACAAAACCATGCATGTTCTCATCAGGGCAAAGCCGGCGCCGCTTCCATCGGCTGATTGATCGGCTGCACCCACTCGACCGCGAGCTTCTTCGGCGGCTCGCTCGCCAGCCCTTGCGCCACGGTCGCAGCCAATCCGCCTGTCGCATCCGTCCGCACGATAACCTGTCCACAGTAAATTTGTTCGCGGCGAACAAATTTGGAGGCTAGCAGTGGCACCGCAGCAAACTGTGCCACGAAGACACGAAGAGGCAATGAAACACGATTTGTTGAGGGATATGCTATACTGGGCGCATGAAAACAACCGACGTGCGAAAACTCTCGCCGGCGGCGCAGGAAACGATGCGGGGCACATCGGTTCAGGCGGCCATGGGTGGCATGAAACAAGTCGCTGCCGCGAAGGTGTTTGGCGTGACGCGGCAAGCGATTGGGCTGTGGGTAAAAGCATATCGCGAGGAGGGGATCGCGGCATTGAAGGCGCGGAAGGAAGGGCGTCCTCACGGCAGCGGACGGCGGAAGGGCTGGCAGGCAGCAGCCATCGTGAAGCTCATCACGGACAAGGAACCGCGCCGCGGACCCCGCACAAGTACGTCGCTGCTTTCATCGTCCGGATGTACGCCATGCTAACTAAGCAATGCAATATAGAGTACACACTGAGCAGTATTATTCTGAAGCCCATCTTCTGTGAACGCATTTTCTTTCGCGGCGCAAGAACTACTACTAGTGATGAATGCTTTGCAGACACTCATCATTCATCATTCATCATTTCTCCTGAACCCTGAACCCTAAAGCATGTCCGCCTACATTCACATCACCATTACTACGGCCACGCACGATGAAGCCCTGCGCATTGCGCGCGCGCTGGTCGAACAGCGCCTGGCTGCCTGCGGCCAAGTGAGCGGGCCGATCACGAGCATCTACCCGTGGCAGGGGGTCATCGAGACCACAGAAGAATGGCGCTGTATGGTGCTGACGCGCGCCGCGTTGTTTGCCACCGTCGCCGCCGCGATTGGCGCCCTGCATTCCTATGTGGTGCCGCAGATCATCAGCGCGCCTTTGGGCGAGATCAGCGCGGCGTATCAGGCGTGGCTCGACGCAGCCCTGCAATAGCTGTCAAAAGACTATTCGCCGCCCCTGAATAGCTGCCATTTGTGCGTGGCGCATCAATTCATGTTGGTGTAATCTTCGCTATGCTATAGTGTGCGCAGAGCTACAACGGAGACCTTCTCCGTATAGACGCTTCGCGACACAGTAAATTTTTGGCAATGGTGCCCGAATTTCCACAAACCGCAAACCGTGTCGTCGCGAGGCGTCTTTTTTTTTTGTTCTCGCGCGGCGCGAGAATTGCGCATTACTCATGAAAGCACTTGCTTGTTGTCATGCCCGTTGTGGCCGCGGGCGCCTGCTTGGAGCTGGCTTGGCTAGCTAAGGCAGCAGCCTAGTCCCGTCAAAGGCGGCGATCCCGCCAGCGGCGCGGATGACCGCGGCTGCAGAAGCCGCCCTCACCGCGGGCGGCAAGGACGATGCAAAGTAGAAAGCGCTCTCGTTCGTATCAGTGCGGAATGTTTTGGGAAAATGTAAAATAGAGCATGCGTACCTGCAAAACGATGCGCCGGCATGCCCGGCCGCCATGGACGCGTTTGTGAACGCTGCCGCACGGCCGCAGCCGGCAGCTCGCGTGCCGCTGCGGATTGTCATCTTGCTGGCCTTGGCGATCATCTTCTGGGGCTCGGCCTTTCCCGGCATCCGTGTCTGCTTGCAGACCTTTGCACCCGGGCATCTGGCGCTGTTGCGCATGCTGATCGCCTCGCTGGCCTTGGCGTGTGGTGCGCTGGTCATGCCGGTGCGGCTGCCCCTGCGGCGCGATCTGCCGGGCTTGCTGCTGATGGGCTTCATGGGCATCAGCGTGTATCACACCGCGCTCAGTTTCGGCGAAGTGAGCGTGCCGGCCGGCCCGGCCAGTTTCCTGGTGGCCTCCAGCCCGATTTTCTCGATCCTTGGTTCAATGCTGGTTCTGGGCGAACGACCGCACCTGCGCGCCTGGCTGGGTGTGCTCGTGTGCGTCGTGGGCGTCAGCTTGATTGCGGCCAGTGAAAGCGGCGGGCTGCACATCACCCGGGATGCCTGGACCATCGTGCTGGCCGCGCTGGCCGGCGGCCTTTACAGCGTCGCGCAAAAACGTTTTATCGGACGATATACGGCCTACGAACTGGTGTGCTATGCAATGTGGGGCGGGACCATGTTCATGCTGATCTTCGCGCCGGGCGCAATGCAGGCCGTGCGCCAGGCCAGCCCCGCCGCAGTGGGCGCCCTCGTGTATCTCGGCGTGTTCCCGGCTGCATTCGCCTATGGCGTGTGGGCGTACGTGCTGCAACACATGCGCGTCAGCCGGGCGGTCATGTTTCAGTATTTGATTCCGGGGATCGCAGTGTTGGTGGCGTTTGTCTGGCTGGGTGAAGTGCCGAAACTGCTCTCCGTTGCCGGTGGCATACTGACGGTGGTTGGCGTCTATGTCGTCAACGCCAGGGCGCAACAGGCCGTGACGGTCGTCAACAATACTGGCGATTCTTCAAAATAGCGGCGGCATCGCGCCGCTCCAATCTCATTCACCCACGACGCAAGGTCGCGGGGGTCTTCAGATGCTACCTGCAAAAACAGTTGCTAATGAGAGCGCTTTCTACGTTGCCGCGTCCTTGTAGCCCGCGGCGAGGGCGGCTTCTGCAGCCGCGGTCATCCGCGCCGCTGGCGGGATCGCCGCCGCTGGCGGGATCCCCGCCTTTGACGGGACTAGGCTGGTGCCTTAGCTAGCCAAGCCAGCTCCAAGCAGGCGCCCGCGGCCACAATTGGCATGACACCAAGCAAGCGCATTGATTAGTATGCAACACTACCTTAGCGCTGGCCGCGCCGATAGCGGTCGAGCAGCGCCCATTCCTCATCAGTCAGCGTGTGCATGCCTTCGCGCCCCATCTTGTCGAGGATCGCGTCAAGGCGCTCGTCCCACGCCGGCGCGGATTGCTCGGTCTGCGCCGGGCGCGGCTGCGGCGCCGCGCGATACTGCGCATCTTCATACTGCGTGCCTTTGTAGACGCGCGTCGGCCGGCGTATGCGTTGCCACCAGCGCTTGAGCGTGTCGCCGAGGGCATGCCAATCCATGCGTGCGGCCGCGCTGCCGGCGCGGCCATCCACTAGGCGGCGCACCAGCAGAACGTTGTAGACATACATCCAACCGAAGACCAAGCCGCCCAGATGGGCCAAGTCGGCGATCGTCTCGCGTCCGCCGGTGATGGCAAAGAAGGCGGTGATCAGCGCGAAGACAATCACAAACGTGCGCGCCCGGATGAAGAGCGGGAAGAACAGGATGAAAACGGTCAAGCGCACCTGCGGATTCATCAGGCCGAACGCGGCGATCACCGCGCAAATCGAGCCGGATGCGCCGATGGTCGGCATGTCGGTGAACATGTGGCTGAGCAGATTTGCCAGGCCGGCGAAGATACCGCCCAGCAGATACAGGCGCAGAAACGGCCGCGAGCCGATCTGCCGCTCGACATAGCGCCCGATCATCAGCAGGGTGAACATGTTGAAAAAGATATGAAAAAAGCTGCCGTGCAGAAATTGATACGTGATCAACTGCCAGACGTAGCCGCGCCCAATCAGGTTGGAGGGCAACAGCCCGAAGGTCAATTCAAACTGGGACGGCAATTCGGTGCGTTGCATGACGACCTGCTGCCCGCGCCAGGTCTCGACCGTCTGCTGCTCCACAGCGACCTGGCGCGTGAAAAACGACGCGTTGCTGCGCGTCAGAATCGCGGCGATGATAAACACGGCGATGTTGATGATCAACAACCATTTGACCACCGGTGGCATGCCGGCGGTCCAGCCCATGGGCTGATCATGCGGCGAACGGCCCCAGGTGGGATTGCCGCGTTGCTGGTAGTAATCGCGATCGGTGATGCTCATACACTGAAGTGGATTTCGATGATATCACCCGGCTGGATGATGTAATCGCGCCCGACCGCCTTGAGCAAGCCCTGCTGCTTGGCTTCCGCCAGGCCATGCACGCGCATGTAATCGTCGAACGCGACGATGTCGGCGCGAATGAAGCCGCGCGCCAGGTCGCTGTGAATTTTGCCGGCGCAGGTCACAATATCCGACCCGCCGGGCACTGGCCAGGCATGCACTTCCGGTTTGCCGGCTGTGTAAAACAAGACCGTGTTGCTCTTGGCTAGGACACACTCAATCGCCGCATTGGGATCGAGCGCGCCATCGACACAGGCGGTCGGCTTGAGGCTGGCCGGCGCCAGCGCGCGCAAGGCCTGCAGCTCGGCGTCGTCAAAGGTCGCGTCGCACAACGGTTGCTCGGCTTCAAGAATGGCCAGGCATTTGGCCAGCAGGGCCGTCTCGCCGGCGTCCTCGCTGCGGTCGCGGCGGGTTTCCAGTTTCTCGATGTCGAGAATCAGCAAATCCAGCAGAGTGGCCTTGTGCAGCAGGATGGCATCGACATGGACAAAGTCATCGCGCACGAATTCGACGAAATACGGCGAGGTTTTCTTGGGCTGGCACTTCTGCTCAAGGGCCTGCAGTTTGGCATCGTGATATTTTACTTTGCCTTCCGGCAGTTCGAGACCGTGGAATCCAATTTTCATACTACTCCTTGTGCTAGTGTTGCGTTGGTCAGGTCGCGCCAATCAAGTTCTTTCTTAAACGGCATGGCGGCGCGCGTGCCGTCATGCGCGAGATAAAAGCGCACGGCGGCGTGCGCCAGCCGGCCGGCGTTGGCCAGCGTGCGACCCTCGGACAAGGCCACCACCAATGCGGCCGCCGCCACCGCGCCCATGCCGCGCGCATACACGCCTTCGTCCTGCGTCAGTGGCAGGCATACCGCGCGCTGTGCGTCGGCCACCTGCATCTCGTGTGCGCCGCGCAACAGCACCAGGCCACGCAACGCCGGAAACATGCGGCAGACGGCGACCGGGTCGGGCAGCACCTGCGCCGGCCAGTGCGCCTTGCGCGCCAGGGCTTCGAGCGAACTCTGATTGATTACCAGATAATCAAGCTTGTCCCACAGGCGGCGCGGCAGGCGCTGCGCCGGCAGGTGCACCACGCACAGCGCCGTGTGCATGCCGTACGTGCCGGCGCTCTCAATCATGCGTTCGAGAAAGGCCAACGGCAACATCGTCTCGGCCAGCAGCCACTGGTGTGCGAGCAGCAACGGGTCGGCAGCGTCCACGTCGGGTTCCGTCAAGCCGCAGTGGGATGGCAACGACAAGGTCGTCGTCTGCGTGTTGCCATGCTGTTCGGCGTGTACATGTCGGGATGTCGTCTGTGCCGCGCGGCGGATGACGCAAGAAACATCCACGCCGTCGCCGGCCAGCGTGTGCAACATGTCATCGTCATGCGCGGTCAAGCCTACCTGGGTAAACAAGGCGACCGACGCGCCGAGTCGGGCGGCGGCGGCGGCCATGTGGCCGCCATTGCCGGCGTGATGCCATTGCGCTGGCCGGTCATGGTTGTGGCGGTCGCGGGCCTGTTCCACGGCCAGTTCAAGGTACAGCCGGCCACTGACTAAAATGCTGCTGCCGCTTGCGTTCATGCGCCCGCCTTGGCGCGACCAGAACGTCCGCGAGCATGCCGCATGAGCCAGGTGCGCAACAGCTCGCGCTGGCGGCGCGCCGGCAAGCATGCTGCGGTGCCGCCGTGTTCACGGACGGCATGGCTCAAGGTTGCCAACGCGACCGCCGCCGCCACCGACACATTCAAGCTTTCGACAAAACCACACATCGGGATCGTGACAACTTCGTCGCACAGACGGGCCGTGTCGGCTGCCACGCCGCGATGCTCGTTGCCGAACACCAGGGCGATCTTATGGTCGCACGGCACGGCTTGCAGCGCAGTTGCCTCGGGGCTCATCGCCGTGCGGTACAAGCGAAAGCGCCGCCGGCGCAAGTACGCGCGACATGCGGCCGGGCTCGGCCAGCGATGCACGGTCAGCCACTTCTCGACGCCTTGCGACACGGCACGATTGACCACAAAGCGCTCGACCGATTCAATAATATGCACGTCTTGAATGCCGAAGGCGTCGCAACTGCGCAGCACGGCCGAGAGGTTGTGTGGGTCGTGGACATTATCGAGCACGATCGTCAGGCGGGTAAGGCGCTGCGCCAGCACGCCGCGCATCTTGTGCAGGCGAGCCGGCGTCACGACGGCGTCTGGCAAGTCTGCTTGTTTCATACTGTAACTGTACACGAATTACGCCAGAAATGCAAGCGACGCCGGGCTCGGTTTTCAGTTTTCGGTTTTCGGTGTTCAGTAATCGGTGCGGCGGGTTTTAGGGTTCAGGGCTGCTTGGAGCTGCTTGGAGTCCCGCCATCGGCGCGGATCCCGCCAACGGCGCATGCGCGTCAACTTAGTGGCGCAAACGCTTCTGTCGTAGCGCAGTGTCGG
>CAYNJC010000034.1:0-45741 GCA_964397565.1 uncultured bacterium | reverse complement strand
TGGCTGCAGCTTAGTTAACGCAAAACTGTGTACGGGAAACCGGTGGCGATACACCCATAGTATAATATAATGTCAGTCTAAATGCAAGGGGCCCTTGCAGAGCTCCTGAAATTCCTATACGGGCCTGACCACCCTGCCGGCGGCGGGGTGCGGTCATCCCGGAATCCGCGCCGCGCCGTGTGGTGCTGCCCGCAGCCGCCGCACGGCGTGCGGTGTAGCCCAGGACATAGCCCACGCGGAACGCCGTTTCGCGACTACATCTGTGCAGAGATTTCCACAGTTCCGCCGCGGGCGGGTCTAGCCAAACCAGCTCCAAGCAGCCGATTACTGATCGTTGCCTTGGGATGGTATGCCATGCCCCTTTGAGGCACAAGGTGTGCCCCCACCGGCTCCGCCAATGGCGGGATGGCCATAGCAATCCGGCATCCGGTATTCGGTAATCGGTACGTCGGTGCAGCAGAGGTGACCAAGTCGGACGGCTTGGCCATTTACAAAAGCGCGCAATGTTTGCAATTGTGCGAAGCGCGCCGCGCCGGCCCGACGGAAATATGCGTAATTGCATAACCGCATCGCAGAATTGACAAACGCCGGGCGAGTTGGTATCATACCTACCATCACTATGCAAGACCAGATCACCAAGCAACCGCGAGTTCATCAGTACCGTATGGAGGATAGGCCATGACGCGCCTGTTACGACAGATATATATGTTGCCGCGCTTTGTGCGTGTGCGGTTGATCGCGGCGTTTGCGCTGATGGGTGTCATTCCGGTGTTGGCGGCGATTTATGTGATTACCATGCGGACGGGCACGGTACAAGTACAGTTGCCGATGATGAGCGTGCTGTTGCTGATGTGTCTGCTGCTGGCCTGTCTTGGTCTGCACGTGATGCGCGAGACGGTCTTTGGCGTCATTGATGTGTCGCGCGTCGTGCAGGAGCTGATGCGCTTGCGCACGCGCGACACGCGCGCGGTGAGCACCAGCGAGCTGGTGCGCATGGATCGGCTGGTGTCGTACATGAGTGACCAAGTCCGCTCGGCGCAGCGCATGTTGGATGCCTATCAGGCGTCCGTGCATGATGAGCTGCGGCCATTCCGCCTGCCGCCATTGGTGCCGGCGGCGCTGTTACGCGCACGGGTGCACGAGGAACTTGACCGGGCCGAGCAACAGCGCTACCCGATCGGCATTTTTACGTGGCAGTTGGGTGAGGTCAGCGCGCGCGAGGTGGCGGATGAGACGCTGGTGCCGGCTTGGCTGCTGGAAGCGCTGCGGCATAGCGGCATTGCGCTGGACACGCTGGGGCGGATGCGGCCCGGCCACTGGATCGGCTGGGCGCGGCGTTTGAACAGTGTGCAGGTCAAGAGCGCCGCGCTGCAAATGCAGAACGCGCTGCCGGCAAACGTGGCCGGCCGGGTCACGCTGGCGGCCTGGAGCCACCCGCACGATGCGGTCGAGCTGCGCTGGCTCTACCAGGACGAGGTGGACAAGGCGGAACGATGACGCGCGCAATCTGGGACAACGAAGTGACGCTCGACGAATTCCTGCTGGAAAAGAATCGCATCAGCGCAGAACAACTGACCGGCATCCGCCGTGTGCAGGCGCTGGAGGGCGGTGGCTGGGCCGGGCATTTTGTGGATGCCGGCGCGATCACCGAAAATGAACTGCTGCAGTTGCTGCTAGCCGAGACGGCGCTGCCCTACATCCCGATTCTGCAGATCAGTGTTGCGGATGATCTATTGCGCGAGTTTTCGTTGGATTTTCTGCGCACCTTTGAATGCCTGCCGATGGACCGGATTGGGCCGGTCTTGACCATGGCGACACCCAACCCGTTGCAACCGGAGCTGTTTCGTAGCCGCGGCACCAGCCAAATCACGATTCACCTGTATCTCTGCCGCGTCAGCGAATGGCGTGAATGCCTGCGGCGTCTGCAGGAGAAGCTTCAAGCTGAACCCGGCGCCGCGTGAACGGTTATTTGCACGACACCTTGATTGACGATCTGATCGCGTGCGGATTGCTGACCGATGCGCAACACGCTGACGCCGCGCGCGAGCAGTCCGCGCATGGCGGCAATCTGTGCGAAATTCTGCTAACCAAGAACGCCGTGACGGAACGCCAGTTGATGGGCTGCTATGCCCGCCGCCATCACCTCAACCCGCTCGTGCTCGACACGCTGCGGATTGAAGCGGACGTCCTCGAATTGATTCCCGAAAAAGTCGCCGTCTATTATAAAGCCGTGCCGCTGGGCCGGGCGGGCAACGCCTTGACGGTCGCCATGACCGACCCGCTCAATATCTTCGCTCTGGATGATTTGGCGCTGATTACCAACCTGAAAATCACGCCGGTCGTGGCGCAGGAAAGTGACATTCAGACGACGCTCGACAAGCATTATCATCAGGCCGAAGACGTCGCCGACATCATCGCCACCATGGAAAGCGCCGACGATGTGATAGAGGCGCGCCCAGCGGAGCGCGAGTTGAACATTGACCGGATGCGCGACGAAACCGGCGCGGCGCCGGTCGTCAAATTAGTCAATCTGATTCTGACCCAGGCGATTGACGAACGCGCCAGCGACATCCATTTTGAGCCATTCGAACGCAGGATCACGATTCGCTTCCGCATTGACGGCGTACTGTATGAACGCCCGGCGCCGCCGGCGATCATGTACCGCGCGATCATCTCGCGCATCAAAGTCATCGCCCAGTTGGACATCGCCGAGCATCGTCTGCCGCAGGATGGCCGTTTTCGGATCCGCACCAAGGGCCACGACGTGGACTTTCGCGTCTCGACCTTGCCGACCACCTATGGTGAGAAAGTCGTGCTGCGCGTGCTGGACAAGGCCTATCAGAACATGGATGTGGACAAGCTGGACATGGATGCGATCAGCCTGGAACGGTTCAAGATCGCGCTGGATGCACCGCACGGCATGATCCTTGTCACCGGCCCGACCGGCAGCGGCAAGACAACCACGCTGTATGCCTGCCTGCAACGGCTGAACACGCCGCAGGTGAACATCGTCACGGTCGAGGATCCAGTCGAGTACCAATTCCACGGCATCAACCAAGTGCAGGTCAACGCCGACATCCAGCTGACGTTCGCGGCCGGCTTGCGCTCCATTTTACGGCAGGACCCCGACATTGTGATGGTCGGCGAGGTGCGCGATCTAGAAACCGCGGATATCGCCGTCAAAGCCGCCCTGACCGGGCACCTGGTCCTGACCACGATTCATACCAATGATGCCGCCAGCACGTTTGCCCGCATGATCGACATGCAGGTCGAACCGTACTTGATCGCCTCGGCGGTCAACTTGATCGCAGCCCAGCGCCTCGGCCGGCGTTTGTGCACGCGCTGCAAACGGCATGTGACCGTCACCGCGGACGTGCTCGAACGTGCCCAGTTTCCGTTTGACCTCGTTGCAGAACCGACCTTTTTTGGCCCGAACGGGTGCCAGTACTGCCGCCAAACAGGCTACACGGGCCGTTTGGCATTCATTGAGGTGCTGATTGTCACGGATGAGATCCGCCGCCTGATTCTGGCCAACACCGAGGCGCCCAAGATCAAGGCCTTGGCGCTGCAGCAAGGCATGGCCTCCCTGCGCCGTTCCGGCCTATTGCGCGCGGCCCAAGGGGTTACGTCGGTGGAAGAAGTGCTGCGCGTCACGGGCGCTGATTGAGCACCACCGAGCATGCCATGAAAACATTTCGTTGCACCTATCGAGAAGCGGGCGGGAAAATCGTGGTCGAGCGCATGGAAGCGGAATCCCAAGCGCGCTTGATCGAAGTGCTGTCGGCGAAAGGCTGCTTGATTCTCTCGATTACCGAGGTGACGGGCGGGACGTTTGGCGCGCAGCGCGCGCGCGGCAAGAGAAAGGTCAAGCAGGAAGACATTATTTTGTTTGTGCGCCAGTTTGCAACCATGATTGATGCCGGGCTGCCGTTGCTGCAATGCCTGCAGACGCTCGAAGATCAGGCCGATCCCGGCCGGTTTCGCGAGACACTCCATCTGCTGGTCGAGGATGTCACCCGCGGGCGCAGCTTCTCGGAGGGGCTGGCCAATCATCCGAAAGTGTTTGACAAGCTGTTCGTCAACCTGGTGCGGGCCGGCGAGATGGGCGGCTTTCTGGCCGAGATTCTTGAGCGCCTGGCAACCTACATGGAATCGGCCTCAGCCTTGAAGCGCAAAGTGAAAGCCGCCATGATGTATCCTGTGGTTGTGCTGTCCATTGCCGTCGGCGTGACCGTGCTGTTGATCGTCAAGGTGATCCCGGTGTTTGAAAAAATGTTTCAGGATTTCGGCTCGCAACTGCCGCTGCCAACCCGCCTCCTGATCGCGACCAGCCATCTCCTGCGCGGCTATGGCCTCTTTGTGCTGGCCGGCTTGGTCGCGCTGTTTTTTGTGGTGCGCAAGTATACGCGCACGCCGCGCGGACGCTACCAGTTTGACCGGCTGAAGTTTGCGCTGCCGGTCTTTGGCGCACTGAATCAGAAAGTCTGCGTGGCGCGCTTCGCCTCCACCCTGGCGACCTTGGTGGAAAGCGGCGTGCCGATCATCCGCTCGCTGGAAATCGTCTCGGAAACGTCCGGCAACGAGTTGATCAACCGGGTTTTGCGCGAGGCGATGCAACGCACCGAGAGGGGCGAGCCGATTGCCGACGCCTTGCGCGGCAACAAGTTCATCCCGCGCATGGTGGCGAAGATGATCGAGGTCGGTGAATCCACCGGCCGGCTGGAGCAGATGCTGAAGCGCGTCGGCGTCTTTTACACCGAGCAGGTCAATACGGCGGTGGGCGGCTTGACGGCCATGATCGAGCCCTTGATGATCGTCTTTCTAGGCGTCGTCATTGGCGGCATCATGCTCTCCATGTTTCTGCCCATCTTCCAACTGTCACAGGTGGTGTCGTGATGAAACTCGATCTCGAACGCTACACGCTGCACACCCGCGTCTTGTGGTTGATGATCATCCGCCTGGCCGTGATCACGATCAGTTTGCTGATCGGAATGGCGGTCAAGGAAGTGATGTTCGGCAAGTTCTACCATTACATCTACTTCTATTATATTGTCTCGCTGTTGTACATCATCCTGATACAGCGGGCGCGGCATGTGCAGTTCCTGGGCGCGTTTCAAATCGGCATCGATTTGTTGGCGATTACCTCGAT
Organism: uncultured bacterium; assembly: GCA_964397565.1. Classification (GTDB taxonomy): domain Bacteria; phylum Auribacterota; class UBA3054; order UBA3054; family JAPLST01; genus JAPLST01. The sequence continues at coordinate 40,592 of CAYNJC010000034.1, read as the reverse complement.
CGTGCTGTGCACCGATCCGATCTACCAAGTGTACGGCAATTTGTTCATCCTGGTGATCCTGACCTCGAACATCGTCTTTCCCAAGTATGGCGGGATTGTGACGGCGCTGCTCTCGTCGCTGTTGTATTGCGGCACGGTCTTGTACAACTTCCACTATTACGAGCAGACCAGCTACCATGCCAGCGGCGAGTATGTGATCTACGTCACCTATCTGTACATCACGATTTTTCTGGGCGTCGGCTATCTGTCGAGCTATGTCAGCCGGATGCTGGCCCAGAAAACGGAAGAGTTGCGGCAATTGCAGGAGCAAAGCAGCTATGTCTTCCGCAACATCAATACCGGCATGCTGATCGTGGATGAAAACGGCGATGTGATTTTTGCCAACCCGGCGGCGGGGCGCATCCTCCAGCATGACGCCGAGGCCCTGCTCAAGATGCACTGGCATGCTTTGTTGGACATCCAGGGCGCCGAGGGAACCGTCACCTGCGAGCGGCTGCTGCGCGGCCACGAAGTCGAGCTGCGTACGCGTGATCGGCTTGGCAACGAAGTCGTCCTGGCCGCCACCGTCTCGCCGATTGAGCATCCGCTGGCGATGCGCTATTGCACCGTGCTGTTTCGCGACCTGCGCGAGCAGCGCGAGCATGAACGCCGTGTGCGCGACACCAACCGGCTGAGTGGGATTGTCGAATTAGCGGCGACGATTGCCCATGAAATTCGCAATCCGCTGACCTCGTTGAGCGGCTCGGCCGAGTTGCTCCAGGAACGGATTCACGAGCCGGATGCCCGCCAGTTACTGCTGACGATCATCCACGACGTGGAGCGCATGGACGCCATTGTCGAGGATTTTGTGACGTTCACCCGTTTGCGCAGCATGGCCTTTCAACCGGTCGACCTGAATGAAGTGCTGACCGAACTGGCGGTCTTGTTGTATCACAACCGGCGCTTCAGGCCCAACACCAAAATCATCTATCGCGAACTCAACCAGCCGCTGCCGGTCGTGATTGATCCGCGCCAGTTCAAACAGGCCTTATTGAACATCGGTTTGAATGCGCTGGATGCGATGCCCCAGGGCGGTGAGTTTGAGGTGGCGGTCGACCCGGCCGCGCATGACGAGCTGGTCACGATCACGTTGCGCGACACCGGCAGCGGCATCCCGGCCGAAGTCCAGCAGCGCATGTTCGAGCCGTTCTTCTCGACCAAGGAAAGCGGATCGGGGATCGGCTTGTATGTCACCCAGCGGATTATCGAGAGCCATCACGGCACGATCACGGTGGCATCGGAAGTGGGCAAAGGCGCCCTCTTCACTGTCAAAATTCCAAGAACAATCACTCAGGAATACGCATGACGGACACGCCCCGCATACGAATATTAGTCGTCGACGACGAGCCCAATATCGTCGAAGTCATGCGCAGCGCTTTGCTGAGCGAAGGCTATGACGTGACCGCGACCAGCCAGCCGGAGCAAGCCGAGCGCTTGATTGTGGAACACGACTATGATTTGGTGATGAGTGATCTGAAAATGTCGCCGATAGACGGGCTCGGCATCCTGCGGCGGGCCAAGGAAAAAGATGAACGGCTGCAGGTGATCTTGGTGACGGCCTTTTCGACCATCGAAACGGCGGTCGAGGCGATGAAGGCCGGCGCGTATGATTACGTGCTCAAGCCGTTCAAACTCGCCGAACTGAAGCTGGTCGTGCGACGCGCGCTCGAATTTCGCGCGACCATTATGGAGAACGACCAGCTCAAGTCCGTCTTGCAGGCCAAGTATAAATTCAGCAATATTGTCGGCGAGAGCACGGCCATGCAGCGCGTGTTTGAACGTATTCGCAAAGTGGCGGATACGGATGTCACCGTGCTGATCACCGGCGAAAGCGGCACCGGCAAGGAGCTGGTCGCCAAGGCGATCTATGTGAACAGCCACCGGCATAACAAACCCTTTATCTCGATCAACTGCGGGGCCTTGCCGGAAACGCTGCTGGAGTCGGAGCTGTTCGGCTATGTCAAAGGCGCCTTTACCGGCGCCGGCAGTGACAAGAAAGGCCTGTTTCAAGCCGCCGATAGCGGCACGATTTTCCTGGATGAAATCGGCTTAACCTCGCCCGCGCTGCAGATGCGCTTGCTGCGCGTGCTGCAGGAGCGTGAAGTGCGGCGGGTGGGTGACACGCAGGATTTCAAAGTGGATGTGCGCGTGCTGGCGGCGACCAATGAGAATCTGGCGGATAAAGTCAAGGAGGGCACCTTTCGCGAAGACCTGTTTTACCGCATGAGCGTCGTGCCAATCCACATTGCGCCACTGCGTGAACGCGCGACGGATATCCCGCTCCTGGTGCAGCATTTCGTCGATCGCGCCAACACGCGCCTGGCCAAGAAATTCCGCGTCGACAAGGCATTGCTTGACATGCTGATGGCGTACACTTGGCCGGGCAACATCCGCGAATTAGAGAATGTTATTGAACGCGCCGTGGCCTTGGCCGACAGCATGCATTTGCGCACGGAAGACCTGCCGGACAATATCCTGCAGTGCCGCTCTGCGGAGGTGGCCACCGATGTGCGCGACCTGCGCAGCGTCGTGGATGACACCGAACGCAAACACATTCTCCGCATCATGCAGGAGACCGGCGGCAGCAAGAAGCTGGCCGCGCGCATCCTTGGCGTTGACCTGGCGACCCTCTATCGCAAGATGGAGAAGCTGGGCGTGCCGAACAAACAATAAGGAAACCCGTGATCTCGACCTTGCAGACATCCTTTGCCGCGCCGCCGGCGGCCTATCGCGGCAAACCGTTTTGGTCGTGGAATGGCGCGCTGGCGCACGATGAACTGCGCCGCCAAGTGCGCGTCCTGCAACGCATGGGCATGGGCGGCGCCTTTCTGCATTCGCGCACCGGCCTGGCCACGCCCTACCTCGCGGACGAATGGTTTCGACTGGTCGGCAGCGCGGCGGACGAACTGACCACGCAGGGCATGGAAACCTGGTTGTATGATGAAGACCGTTGGCCGTCGGGCGCGGCCGGCGGCTTGGTCACCCGCGATGAGCGCCACCGCCAGCGTCGCTTGACGCTGCGCTGGTACGCGCCGGGCGCGTTTGCGCCGAGCGGGCGCGAATGTGCCCTGTTTGTCGCGCGGCGCACGCCGCAGGGATTGCATAAGGTGCGGCGCATCGGCGCGGTGTCCGACGCCGCGTGCGCCGCGGATGAACATCTGTTTGTCTGTACGATTGATCTGGCCGAGTGTTCGGATTGGTACAACGGCTTCACCTATCTTGACACGCTGTCGGCTGAGGCCGTGCGGGCCTTCATTGATGCGACCCATGCGCGCTATGCCCAGGCGCTGGGGCCGGCCCTGGGCGTCAGCGTACCCGGTATTTTTACCGACGAACCGAATTTCGGAAATTCCATGCTGCAGGCAGATCACGGGCAGGTGCCGTGGACCGACGCAGTGCCGGACGTGTTCCGCGCGCGCTACGGTTATGACCTGCTGGATCATCTGCCGGAACTGTTTTTCCGCTGCGACAGCCAGGCCTTTTCACAAGCGCGCCGCGACTACCGCGATTGCATCACGCACCTCTTTGTGACCAACTTCGCGCGCCAGATCTTCGACTGGTGCGCCCAGCACAATATGCTCTTCACCGGCCATGTCTTGTGCGAAGAAACGCTCTGCAGCCAGACAAATATGATCGGCAGCGCGATGCGCTTTTATGAATTCATGCAGGCGCCCGGTATTGATATTTTGTGCGCGCAGGGCTTGACCCGCACGGGCGGCGTTGCGCCCGAAATCCTCACCGCGAAGCAATGCAGCTCGGTCGTGCGCCAAGCGGATCGGCGCTGGATGCTGAGCGAATTGTATGGCTGCACCGGCTGGCAATTCACGCTGGCAGAGCACAAAGCGGTGGGGGATTGGCAGGCGGCGCTGGGTGTCAATCTACGCTGCCAGCACTTGTCATGGTACACGCTCGAAGGCGAGGCCAAACGCGATTACCCGGCGGCCATCTTCTTTCAGTCGCCGTGGTGGCGCGATTATGCGCAGGTCGAAGACTATTTTGCGCGCGTGAACGTGCTGCTGACGCAGGGCGTTCCGGTGCGCGATATCGCCGTGCTGCATCCGATCGAAAGCGCCTGGGGCGTCTTTACAGCGGCGAATCACGACGCCGTCGCTGCGCTCGACAACTCCTTGAATGAACTGCAGATCGCGCTGGTCGGGCAGCATCTTGATTTTGACTATCTCGACGAGGACGTGCTGGCGCGTCAGGGCACGATTGAGGCAGCCACCCTGCGGCTCGGCGCGGCCCAGTACCGCGTCGTGATTGTCCCGTACCTGCTGACCATCCGCGCGTCGAGCGTGGCCCTCCTCAAACAATTCCTGGCCGCCGGTGGCACCGTGCTGGCCCTTGATCCCTTGCCGGTCTTCGTCGATGCCGTGCCCAGTGCGCAGGCGCGTCATGCGTTGCGCGCCGCAACGGTTGTGGACGGTGTGCCGGCCTTGCTGGCGGCGCTGACGGATGGCCGTGGCAAGTACCATTGCCTTTCGTTGCGTGCCATGAACGGCGCCGAGTACACCGCGACGATGAGCATGCTGCGCCATGATCCTGCCACCGGCCGCTGGATTGTTTTCATTTGCCATACGCGGCAGGATGGCGACAGCGGCCCATTGACCCTGACGGTGCCCGCTCGCGGCCAGGCCCAGGAATGGGACGCGCAGACCGGCGCAGTATTTCTGGCGCAGCAGGAAGAGGTGGGCGAGGGCGTGCGGATCACGACGTCGCTGCTGCCCTATGGCAGTCGCGTGTTTGTGATAGATCCGACGCCGGATCCGGCACTGCTGCCGCGCCCGGCCTATCGCACGGTGCGGGCAACCCGCGTGCGCCGGGCTGCCTGGGAGGTCGTGCGCGACGAGCCCAATGCGCTGGTGCTGGACATGCCGCGCTGCAAGATCGGCGCCGGCGCTTGGCAGGCGCCGCGCGAAATCCTCAAGGTCGACCAAGCCGTGCGCGACGCGCTCGGTGTGCCACACCGCGGCGGCGACATGCAACAACCGTGGACGCGCCTTGCTCAACCCGACACCCGCAGCATTGCCGTGTCGTTGCGCTATCGCTTCGATGTCGAGCAGCTGCCGGTGACACCGTGCCAACTCGTGCTGGAGCACCCGGAACGCTTTGGCATCACGCTCAATGGCGCCCGTGTGGATGCTGACGATCAGGCGGGCTGGTGGATTGATCCGTCGTTCCGCACGCTGACGCTGGCCCCGCGCCTGTTCAAAACCGGCCGCAATGAGCTGCTGCTCGCAACGGTCTATCAGCCGGCGCACGGTCTTGAAGCAGTCTACCTCACCGGCGACTTCGGCTGTGTCTGGAAGCGCACCACCGCGGTGATGACGGCCGCGCCGCGCTCGCTGGCACTCGGTGATTGGGTGCCGCAGGGCTTGGCCTGCTACAGCGGCGCGCTGGCGTATCAGACCACCTTTACCACCCAACGCGTCAAAGGCACGCGCGTGTTCCTCGAAGTGCCCGGCTGGGCGGGCACGCTGCTGCGCGTGCGTGTCAACGAACACGACTGCGGCCGCATCCTCTGGCCGCCCTATGAGCTCGACATCAGCGACGCTGTGCGTGACGGCGCAAATACGCTGGCAATCGAGGTTGTCAGCAGCCGCCGCAATCTGCTGGGCCCGCTCCATCATCTGCCGCACTATCCGCAATGGACCGGCCCGAGCCAGTTCATCACGGCCGACAAAGGCGCCAACTGGAGCGACCGCTATCAGGCGGTGCCCTACGGCTTGCTGGACGCGCCGGTGCTGTCCGTGCGCCGGCAGGCGGCGGAACGGCGTTCCGCGTCTGGCGGGTAGGGCGGGCCCGCTCTGGAGACACCCACGGTCGCGCCGTGGGCGTGACCGTGGCTGAATAGGATTGAGCAACAACACGCCGCCCTCTCTTTAATTTCTGGTGGTAGGTGCTGAAAGAGTGTGGGAGCGGCCTCCGTGCCGCGAATCTGCTCGGAAAACGGCGGGCAAATGACGCGCAGCATGCCCCGCGCGGAGCGCGGGGCGTATCCACGCCGATGGCGGGATCACCGCCGATGGCGGGACTGGCTGTGCCTTAGCTAACCAAGTCAGCGGGCAGCGGTTTTCGGTTTTCGGTGATCGGTGGTTTCCCGCCTGCCGTTCAATGTTCAGTGGTAATCTCTTGCTCGTAATTTCTTTTGCAACAAAACAAATTATGGTGCTGCGCTGCCAATCTGCGTCATCTGTGCCATCTGCGGATAAAAACTGCTGCGACCGCGGCGTGTTCAGTATTCAGTGGTAGAGCAGATGTGGCAGAATCGCGACACGGAGGTCGCTCCCACTTTGCAGCAACAAGCCGGCAGCCGCGGCAAGCAAAAAAGTGGGCAGGTGGGAAATTCTCAATTCTCAGTTTTCGGTTTTCAGTTGCAGAAACTGACGCACTGATTACTAATCACTGATCACTAATTACTGAATCCCGTTGACCCGTCTGTGTGGCTTTTAACACCTGTTTGCGCAATGATTATAAAGCATTGCGCAGCAATGCTTTATAATGTTGACTTTTACAGACATTTTGTGTATACTTTGTTATAGTAAGTAATACATACTGTAGGGTAATTCCTGCGTAAACACAAGATTTTGATTGGAACCACGTATGACGGCTCAGAAATATGACGCCACCACGATTATCGTCCTCGAAGGCATCGAGGCGGTGCGCAAACGCCCGGCCATGTACATTGGCGATACCGGCACGCGCGGCCTGCATCACTTGGTCTACGAAGTGGTGGACAACTCGGTGGATGAAGCCCTGGCGGGCTATTGCGACAAGATAGATGTCATTATTCACCAGGACAATTCGGTCACGGTGATTGACAACGGCCGTGGCATCCCGGTCGACATGCACCAGAAAATGAAAAAGCCGGCGATCGAAGTCGTCTTGACAACCCTGCATGCCGGCGGTAAATTTGACAAGCAAAGTTACAAGGTGTCGGGCGGCTTGCACGGCGTGGGCGTCTCATGCGTGAACGCCTTGTCGGAATGGATGGACGCCGAAGTCATGCGCGACGGCTTTGTCTACCACATGCGCTTTCAGCGTGGGGTTACCAGCGGCCAGCTCGAGCAAATCGGCAAGAGCAAGAAGACCGGCACGAAGATCACCTTCATGCCCGACGACCAGATTTTCGAGACGATCGAGATCAACTACGACACGCTGACCAATCGTTTGCGCGAACTGGCCTTTTTGAACAAGGGACTTGAGATCAATATCAAGGACGAGCGCGTCGAGGGCAAGGAAAACAAGTTCAAGTATGACGGCGGCATTGTTTCATTTGTCGAGTACTTGAACAAGAACAAAACACCGCTGCATGACAAGGTCATTTATTTTATAAAACAGCGCGACGACCTCGAGGCCGAGGTGGCGATTCAGTTCAACGAAACCTACTCGGAAAACGTCTACAGCTTCGCCAACAACATCAACACGATCGAGGGCGGCACGCATTTGAGCGGCTTCCGCTCGGCCCTGACCCGCACGATCAACAGTTATGTGAAGAACAGTTCGATTGCCAAGGCCGAGAAGTTGAGTGTCGCCGGCGATGACATTCGCGAGGGGCTGACGGCGGTGATCTCGGTCAAGGTTGCCAATCCGCAATTCGAGGGCCAGACCAAGACCAAGCTCGGCAACACCGAGGTCGAGGGCATCGTCAATTCGATTGTCAATGACGGCTTAAGTACCTTTCTTGAGGAGAACCCGAGCGTGTCGCGGCGCGTGATTGAAAAGGCCTTGACGGCGGCCCGCGCGCGCGAGGCGGCCCGCAAGGCGCGCGACCTGACACGCCGCAAGGGCGTGCTCGACACGGCCTCCCTGCCCGGCAAGCTGGCCGATTGTTCGGAACGCGACCCGGCCCTGTGCGAGCTGTACCTGGTCGAGGGCGATTCGGCCGGCGGCTCGGCCAAGCAGGGCCGCGACCGCAAGTTCCAGGCGATTCTGCCCTTGCGCGGCAAAATCCTCAACATTGAAAAAGCGCGCCTGGACAAAATCCTCGGCAACGAGGAAATCCGCACCATGATCACGGCCATGGGCACCGGCATCGGCGCCGGTGACTTCAATGTCGAAAAAGCGCGCTACCACAAAGTCATCATCATGACCGACGCCGATGTGGACGGCTCGCATATTCGCACCTTGCTCTTGACGTTTTTCTTCCGCCAAATGCCCGAACTGATCAGCCGTGGCTACATGTACATTGCCCAGCCACCGTTGTACCGCGTGCGCCGCAAATCCAAGGAGCGCTATCTCAACACCGACAACGAGATGAACGCCTATCTGTTGGATCTCGGCTGTGAAGACATTGAGTGCACGCCGGCGTCCCAGAAAAAGGCGATGACGCCGCCCCAATTTCGTGAGTTGCTGGATGTGCTGGTCAAGCTCGAGGAATGTGTGCGCGCGCTTGAACGCAAGGGCGTCGACTTGACGGCCTACTTCGCCCTGCAGGATGCCGACGGCAACCTGCCGATGTACCGGGTGCGGATCGAGAAAGAAACGCGCCTGGTCTTGAACGACAAACAACTCAAGCAGTTGACCGAGGAGCACGAGGCGCTGAGCGGGGCCGAACTCCAGATTGACAACGACGACTTGTTCACCGCAGCCGAGCCGGCGGCGGACAAGGGCGAAAAACCGGCCGTGCGCATGGATGTCACCGAGCTGTATGAAAGCAACCAGATTCAGAAACTGGTCAAGGAACTGCGCAAGCGCGATCTGGCCCTGACCAGCTGGACTGCCGCGCCGGTGGATGAGAAATCGAAGAAAGAAGATGTGCGCCCGGTCCTGGCGCAGCTGAAGACCGGCGAGGTCGAGTGGCAGGTGTTCTCGCTCAGCGAATTGCTCGAGCGTGTGCGCGACAACGGCCGCAAGGGTCTGCAGATTCAGCGCTACAAGGGCTTGGGCGAAATGAACCCGTCCCAGTTGTGGGAAACCACGATGGAGCCGGCCAAGCGCACGCTGCTGAAGGTCATGATCGAAGATGCCGTCGAGGCCGATGAAATGTTCACCGTGCTGATGGGCGATGAAGTCGAGCCGCGCCGCGAGTTCATTCAGCAGCACGCCAAATATGTGACTAATCTGGACATCTGAACCGGTGGCCCAGTGATTATTATTACACGGTAAGAACAAATGGATCAGAGCATCTACACGCAGAATGAGAAGATCGTCCCGGTGTCCGTCGCCGACGAGATGAAGAAGTCGTTCATGGATTACGCCATGAGCGTGATCGTCAGCCGCGCCTTGCCGGATGTGCGCGACGGGCTAAAGCCGGTGCATCGCCGCATTCTGTACGCGATGTTCAGCGAAGGCCTGCTGCACAACCGGCGCTACACCAAGTGCGCGGGCGTCGTCGGCGAAGTGCTCAAAAAATACCATCCGCATGGCGATATGGCCGTGTATGACACGCTGGTGCGCATGGCCCAGCCGTGGAATCTGCGCTATCCGCTGATTGACGGACAGGGCAATTTCGGCTCACTCGATGGCGACTCCGCCGCGGCCTATCGGTACACCGAATCGCGCTTGACCGCCCTGGCCGAGGAGATTCTGGCGGACATTGACAAGAACACGGTCGAGTTCACCCCCAATTTTGACGAGTCCACCAGCGAGCCGGTGGTGCTGCCGACGAAAGTGCCGCAGTTGCTGCTGAACGGCACGGCCGGCATTGCCGTCGGCATGGCGACCAATGTGCCGCCGCACAACATGAATGAATTGTGCGATGCGCTGATCTTGTGCGTGAAAAAGCCGCGCTGTACGCTCGAGGAACTGATGCAGGTGATGCCCGGGCCGGACTTCCCGACCGGCGGCATTATCTGCGGCATGGCCGAGATCAAAGAGCTGTATACGACCGGGCGCGGGCGCCTGCGCCTGCGCGGCAAGGCCGGCGTCGAGCCGACCAAGCAGGGCAAAGAGAATATTATTATCACCGAAATTCCGTTCATGGTCAACAAGGCCAGCTTGGTGACCAGCATCGCCACCCTGGTCAACGAGAAAAAGATCAGCGGCATTTCCGATTTGCGCGACGAATCCGACAAGGACGGGATTCGCATCATGGTCGAGCTGAAGCGCGGGGAAGTGCCCGAGATCGTCTTGAATCAGCTCTACAAGCACACCCAGTTGCAGACGACCTTTGGCGGGATCATGATCTCGATTGTCAACGGCGAGCCGCGCACGCTGGGCTTGAAGCCGATGCTCGAATGTTTTATTGCGCATCGCCGCGAAGTGATTCTGCGGCGCACCCGCTTCGATCTCGACAAGGCCGAGCGGCGCGCCCACATCCTCGAAGGATTTCTCAAAGCGCTCGATATCATTGACAAAGTCGTCAAGCTGATCCGGGCCTCGAAAAGCCGCGACGAAGCGCGCGTCGGCCTGGTCAAGCAATTCGACTTCACCGAGATCCAAGCCAACGCGATTCTCGACATGCGCTTGTACCAGTTGACCGGCCTTGAGCGCACCAAGCTCGAAGATGAGTTCGCCGAGCTGCTCAAGTTGATCGAGTACCTCAACACCATTCTGCGCAGCGACAAAGTGCTGCTCAACATCATTGTTGACGAACTGCAAAAGCTCAAAAAAGACTTCGGCGACGAGCGCCGCACCGATATCATTGCGCGCGTGGATGACCTGAAGATCGAGGACTTGATCGCCGACGAGCCGACCGTCATCACCGTCACCCACAGCGGCTACATCAAGCGCTGCCCGGTCGCGGCGTTTCGCGCGCAGCACCGCGGCGGTGTCGGCGTGCGCGGCATCGCCATGAAAGAAGAGGATTTTGTCGAGCATGTCTTCACCGCCTCGACCCATGATTACCTGCTGGTGTTCACCGCCAACGGGCGCGTGTACTGGCTGAAAGTCTATGAAATCCCGCAAATGGCGCGCGACGCGAAAGGCAAGGCGATTGTCAACCTGCTGCAGGTCAGCGATGAGGAGAAAATCGCGGCATTGCTGCGCGTGCGCGAGTTTGATGACAAGCGCAACATTGTCATGTGCACCCGCAAGGGCATCGTCAAGAAAACCAATTTGTCGGCCTACGGCAATCCGCGCCGCGGCGGCATTATTGCCATTAATCTGGATGACGACGACATCCTGCGCGGCGTCAAGCAGACCAGCGGCCAGGATGACATCCTGATCGTCACGCGCGACGGCATGTCGATCCGCTTCAACGAGGAGGACTGCCGCGAAATGGGCCGCACCACCCGCGGCGTGCGCGGCATTCACTTGCGCGAAGGCGATTATGTCATTGACATGGAAGTCGTCGACAACGAGAACACCAGCGTGCTGGTCTTGACCGAGCACGGCTATGGCAAACGCACCACCTTTAGCGAATATCGCTGCCAGCGCCGCGGTGGCACCGGCCTGATCACGATGAAGACCACCGAGCGCAACGGCAAAGTCATCAGCGCCTTCACCGTTCAAGACACGGACGAAGTCGTGCTGGTCACGGAAAGCGGGCAACTGTCGCGCATTGCCGCCAGTGAGTTCCGCGAAATTGGCCGCAACACACAGGGCGTCCGCGCCTTCCGCCTGACCGAAGAAGACCGCCTGATTTGCGCCGCACGCGTGCTGCCCGCGACCGTCAATGGCAACGGCAATGGCAACGGCAACGGCAACGATGCCGCTGAATCGTCCGACCTGCCTGAACCAACACCTGAACCCTGAACCCTGAACCCTACAACGTAGTACTCCCATGCCCATCAACGCAACGATTAAGACAAAAACGCCGTGTGAAGTGCTGCTGGATATCACCGTCGGCGCGGAGGATGTGACGGCCGCCTATGAGCGCACGGTTGCGCGTTTGAGCAAACAGGCCGAGTTGCCCGGCTTTCGCGCCGGCAAGGCGCCGCGCGCGCTGATCGAGCAGCAGTTCCGAAAAGTGTTTCGCAGCAATACCCTCGAAGACCTTTCGCTCGGAATCATCCGCACTGTGGTCAAGAAACATGCCCTGAAGCCGATCACCTCGCCGCAGCTTGACAAGGAGCTCGAGTACCCCGATGACGGCCCGCTCCAATTCGCGGTCAGTTTTGAAGTCGAGCCGACGGTCCACTTGAAGAACTATACCGGCCTGGCCTTGAACAAGCGGCCGGTCACCGTGGCGCCGGGTGACGTGGACAAGACGATTGATGCCTTGCTTGACCAGCATGCGACTTTCGCCGAGCCGGCCGAGGCGCGCGTGGCCCAGTTTGGCGACTGGCTGGTGGTCGATTACGTCGGTCGCGTCGAAGGCCAGGAAGTGATGAAACGCGAGAATGCCTGGACCGAAGTTAGCTCGAACGCGCGCTTGCCCGTACCGGGCTTCGGCGAACAATTGGCCGGCATCAAGAATGGTGAGACGCAGGAAATCACCGTAACGGCGCCAACCGACTATTTTCGCAATGAGCTGGCGGGCAAGACCATCGTGTTTTCCGTCACCTGCCGGCAGTTACAGGAACGGCGGCGGCCGCTGCTGGACGACGAGTTCGTCAAGAAACTCAATCCCGCCCTGACGTCCGTGCAAGCCTTGCGCGACGACATTGAGAAAAACCACAAGTCCTACGGTGAAGCGGCCGAGCAGCGCCGCTTGCATGACTTGGCGGCCGAGGCGCTGGTGCGCGCCCATGACGTGCCGCTGCCGCCCAGCGCCCTGCAGTCACGCACCCGGCGCCTGGTCGAGAGCGAGGCGCAGCGGCGCCTGCGCGCCGGTGAAAAGGAAGACGAGATCAAGCAGCAACTGGGTGACATGGCCAAGCAACTGGCAGAAGTGGCCTCCCTGCAACTGCGCTCGGAGTATATCTTGCATGCAATTGCCGACGCCGAGAAGATTGACGTCACGGAGCAGGACATTCAACCGCAGCTGCAAGAATACGCCGAGGCCTTCCGCCGCGATGTTGCCTGGGTGCGCCGGATGTTCGAGCGCGAAGGCCACCTTGACGCGTTGTACGAAGAAGCGCGCACGCGCAAAGCGCTCGACTGGGTCGTCGCCCACGCGGTCATTACGGAGAAGTAGCACGGCGCCAATAGGGGAGCCACTGCCATGCGCTTTGTGCGACCAACATTACTGGAAGTGCTGATCTGCCTGGCGATCATCATTATCCTTGCTGTTTTTGGTGGCGTGGGTAGTCATCCTCCTCTTCGCCCATGGTCCCATGTGCTAAAGATCAAAGAACGTGCGTTGACGGCACAACGCGCAGGTCATCCCCTTCAAGTGCAAGATGTGCAAGGTATCCTGAGAAACCAGAACTGGAGCGGCTATGAAATTGCGCTGAGCGGCGCAAGCAACGATTGGACGGTGGCTTTCAGCACAAAGAAGACAAAAGGGTTTGGCGATGCACTTTGGCGGATGCTGGGCATCGCGCAGGAAACGTCGAGCGGCAGCCTCTCCTCGTCAAACCTCGTGAATAAGGCGCTTGACTAGGCAATGGATACGTGACAATTGACCAATGATACCAATGCATGCGCTTGCTTGGTGTCATACCAATTGTGGCCGCGGGCGCTGACCGCGGCTGCAGAAGCCGCCCTCACCGCGGGCGGCTACAAGGACGCGGCCACGTAAAAAGCGCTCTCATTAGTAATTGACTGAAGGAGACGCCGCGACTACGACAGTGCCGGCGGCTCCGGCGTATAGGTCAGCGCCGCTTCCTGCTCCAGTTTGCCATGCAGGAAAGCGAGCACTTCGTCGGCGTGGCACTGCAACTTGATGTGATTGTATATTTTGACGATCTTGCCTTGTTTGTCAATCACAAACGTGGTGCGCTGGGCGCGGGCATGCGCGCCGAGGGTCTCACTGGGTTTGCGGACGCCAAATCTCTCGGTGACGGCGCCATCGCTGTCGCTGAGCAACGGAAAGGTAAGATTATACTGCTGCGCGAATTTACTGTGCAACTCGAGGTTATCGGTGCTGACGCCGAGAATGGCGGCGCCGGCCAGCTGAAACTCGCTTTGCAGGTCGCGAAACGCAATCGCCTCCTGGGTGCAGCCCGGCGTCAAATCTTCCGGATAGAAATACAGCACGACATACTTGTCGCTGCGAAAATCCATCAAACTAATGGTGGTGCCGTTGCTGGCCGGCAGCGTGAATTCAGGCGCCTTTGTTCCGACGCAGATCTCAGTCATACAACTCCTTTGGTACAGTTGATCGCACGCGCGAAACTTATTACTTATTATGCCAGAACGCCGAGAAAAAGTCAACTAGCCGCCCGCCCCGTTCGCGCGACTTTTCGATGTGCCAACGGGTCTCACGACGCGCGTCGCGACTCCGCGTCAGGTAACTGTAGCGCACCAATCGTCCCTAAATGTCAATTGTTCACGCCTGATCTAACTCGATAAAAGGGCGCAGTGCGGTATTGGAAAGATCTGGCCGTGCCGCGACTACGTTCTGGATGCTGAAAACCGCAAACTGCAAACCGCACGTTGGTGCACTGGGCATCAACGTGCCTGCACAATGGTCGCGAGCGCGTCGGCATGGTGCTCGAGGGCGGCCACCAGCGCGAATTGCGCGCGGGCCCGTTGGAGATTATGGCCGGGCCGATGTGTCTTGAAGTAGGTATCGCCATTGAGATAATCGGCCAGGAAGCGCATGCCCTGCTCGAACGTAATGACTTTGGCAGCCTGCGGTAGCAGGGCTTGCTCCAGCGGCGACAATAGCGTTCCTGTGCCGTCGCGGAAGCCGTGCACAAGCTGCGCAAAGACCTCAAGATTCAATCCGACATTGCGCGGATCGTGCTCGTCTTCCGCGCCGATGCGCGCGGTCGCACGGACACAATCGCCGAAATCGTGCAGTGCCAGGCCGGGCATGACGGTGTCCAAATCAATGACACAGCGCGCATCGCCAGTGTGATCGTCGAAGAGAATGTTGTCGAGTTTGGTGTCATTGTGCGTGACACGGAGCTGCAGGCGGCCGGCCTTCACCAAGTCGGCCAGACTATGCAGATCGGCGTGGCGTTGCGCGACAAAGGCGAGTTCGGGTGCGACGTGGGATGCGCGCCGCGCCGTGTCGGCCGCAACGGCCTGCTGCAATTGCGCTAGGCGCGCGGGCGTGTCGTGAAAGTGGGGGATTGTCTCGTGCAGCGTCGGCGCGGACAAATCGGCCAGCAGGCCGATGAATTCGCCAAATGCGCGCGCGGCGCGATAGGCCAGTTGCGGCGTCGGCGCGGCGATGACCGCGTGTGCGTCGGCCACGGCGTGATAGACGCGCCAGAACGCCCCGTCTGCGTCTTCATACCACAGCGTGCCCGCACGCGCGGGCACTTGTTCGAGCACATGCCGGCGCGGATCGAGGCCGCGCGCGCGATACTTTTCGCGCAGATGCGCGGTGACGCGTTCAATGTTCTCCATCACCAAAATGCCATGCAGAAACACGGTCGGATTCAGCCGCTGCATGACAAAGCGCGCGCCATCGGCGGCAATCAGCAGGAAGGTGTCGTTGATATGGCCGGTGCCCCACGGCGCGAGCGACGCGACCGGAAAGGGCAAATCAAACTGCGCGGCAATGTCCCGCGCGGCATCAAGCTTAGTGCACGCGGGCATCGAGGTCTCCCGCGGCATACGCGTTGTAGTAGTGCAGGATCAACTCTTTGGTCCGATAGGCGCCGTGGCGTTCGAGGTCGTTCTTGCGCACGATCGGGAACGTGTCCATGACATAATCCGCCTCGTCGCGGGTGAGGCCGTAGAGCTGAAAGTAGAGCGCATCAAGCTGGCAGCGCAGGTGCAGGCGCTCCGTGTCATCCCACACAAATGGCTTGCCCTTGTAGCCCATATCTTCCGCAAACCCCTGCATGTCCTCGGCCGTGTATACCAGTTTGAGCACGCGTTCGCCAATCCACGCCTTGAGATCAACGCCGTGAAATGGCGCGTCATAGGCCGTGGGCGGCGCAATAGGCAGCTGCATCACTAAAAAGTATGTTGCGTGATTGCCCGATATTTTCTGGCGAAAGACATAATCAACGACAAAACTTGATAGTGCCGCGCAGAGACACGCTTGCTGTTTGACCGGCAGCGTGCTCAATATAAGAGGCAAGGTGTGGCCTGCTGGAAGGCGCGGCACAAACTGCGTGATGAGAGTACGCTCGTTCGTAGCGCACGTGATGTCACGAAATGAGAGAAAACAAGATGATTGCGCATAGTCGCCAATGCGTTTTTCAAACTCCGCATTCGCAACCCAGTAGCGCGATGCGACGAGTGTCTTCGGATTCTGCTTAAATTCTGCTGACGTGCGCTCGGATGCTTGTTTGTTGAAAAGACGCTCACCGGTTTCAATGCAGTTGGCAAAACGATGGTCGTAGTGCCAGCACATTTTGGCTTCGTAAAGCGCTGCGAACTCTTCAGCACCTTTGCGATAGCAGTGGACGCCGGCGCGCCAGAATCCATCCTTCTCGAGTTCTGTGGCGGTGCGAAACAAACCGGAATCGTTTGCCATATGAAATAGTGTGGAGAGTCTGACTTGCCAAGGGTTGTGAAGATAGCGGTAGCGCGGTTGCGCTTCGCAGAGTTGGGCGTCAGATGCCGTGGCAACCGCGCTCTTTATTGGCTTGTCCTCTGGCTCCGTTCGCAGGAAAATGTGAAACTTCCTATAAATCCCACGCACAATTTCCGCGTCTTTGCGGGTGCGGAAGATGGGGCAGGTTTTCGTGTTCGGGTTGAGCAACGCAAAATCGTCCGCCGTCAGCTCGAACATGCGTTCGGGGTCGGCAAGTTCATCAAACGAGTGAATAAAGAAAGCGCAGCGCGCTGTTGCACTGGTGTTCTCGCGGCCGCCAATGATCGAAATGGCGAACTTGAAGCGCGAGTCGACATCTGGGAAGAACACCTTCTTGTTCTCAAAGTCAATGAACTTGTGCAGGCGTTTCTGTTCGACGATGGTCTGGAAGAATTCCTTGGCCGTGTTGTCGGTGGCAATGCCGCTAGGCGTGAGAAAGCCTGTGCGGCCGGCTGGTTTGGTCAACATGACGGCGCGTTCGAGCATGACGGCATAGAGGTTCAGGTCGCCTTTGCCGAGGAGGGGAAACAGTTTGGATTTGCGGATGTAATCCATGGTGCGCGTGACGCGCTCCACGGCGTCGCTATATTCAGTCGCCAGTGCGGGATTGGTCTGCGGCAATTGCTCGATAAGCTGGCGGCGTTTGGCGGCCGTCGGCGCGGCGGCAATGTCCGGTGCGCGCGCGGCGAAAAATTCATTCTCTTGCAGCTTTATGCGTTCCCACGGCGGATTGCCGATGACGCAGTCGAAGCCGGCGTCCGGCGCAAAGCCCGATCCGTCTGGCGCAATGAAGACATCCGGGAACTCGAGTTTCCAGTGGAAAAAGCGATAACGCTCGGCGGCGTCCAGCGCGCTCTGCAAGTGCTCGACCAGTTCGCGCGGCTGGTCGTGCAATTCCAGCGGTTCATCCGGGTCGGCCAACAAGTCGTACTGCCCGTCGTGCTCGGCCGGCGCGTCGCGCAAGAGCATGCGCCGGCGCCGACCAACCAGATTCATTATTTGGCCGCGCATTTGTGTCTGTGCCAGTGCGTCCACAAAAAAACGCGCGGTGGTGACATGCGCGCGATTGAGCGCCACCAGCAGTTTCTCGCGACACTCATCATATTTGTGCTTGCTTTCAGTCAGCTGCGCATAGGTGAGATCGCCCAGCCGGTCAATGGCAAACATGAAGTGCATGGCTTGGAGCACATCGTTCCAGGCCTTGCTGCCGGGCGCGACCACGTCTTCGAGATCACGCGCGCCGATCAGCGAATTGCCGCATTTGATGTGGTGATCAAGAAACGACAGTGGCGCGCCAATGGTGAAGGAATGCAGCCAGAGTGAGAGTTTGGCCAGTTCGACCGCCATGGGATTGATGTCGACGCCGAAAATGCAGCGTTTGAGCACCATGCGGCGGATGAGATGGCGGTTCTCAAGCTTGGCGGTGTCAATCGTGACGCCTTGCTGCGCCACTGCAGCGAGGAGCTCCGCGCGCATCTCTTCGAGAAACACCGCCAGCGGCGACTCGGGATGCAAGCCGTGCCAGCGGCTGATCTGGTCGGCGATCACATCCACGGCGTGGACCAGAAAATGGCCCGAACCCATGGCCGGGTCGCACACGGAAATGTTGAATGCCTTCAGACTAAACGATATAGGATTGTCCGCACCCGGGCCACCGCCGCGCCAGAAGGCTTCGGCCTGCGCCAGCACGGCCGCGACGCGCGGCGTCACGGTCTGCTGTACAATGTAACTGACAATCGTCTGTGGCGTGTAGTATGCGCCGGAACACTTGCGCTCGCCGCGCGTGTTCACCAGCATGGCATCACCGGCCTTGCGCGTGACTTCCGCCGCCGCGATTTCGGCGGGCGTGGCCAGGCGCGTCGGCTTCCATTTCACCGTCCCGTCTTCAGGGACCGCCACCATTGGTTCGCTCGCAATCTCGATCGTGAAATCCAGCAGGCCTTCATAAATCGTGCCCAAGTGCTGGACATCGAGCGAGCTATAATCATAAAAGCGTTTCTCGTCCGCCTCGCTCAGATCGAAAACCAGACCCTTGAGCGCCTCAGCCATGAACGCATCCGCGATGCTATGCTCGGCCAGGAAGCGTGCGCCTTCCATGTCAACTGCGGGATCCGTGTCGTCGTGCGGCGCGCAGTGCGCGAACAAGCCGCCGTTGTAGCGCGGCACATTCAATTGCGCATCACCACGATCCACTAACTTGAAAAGGATCTTGAGTAGATCGTAGTAAACTGTAGTGACACCGCTGAATACAGAATTTATGCTGACGTTTTTCCAGAGCCGCTCGCACATCGTGCGCAAACTGAACTGGCCGTAGCGTTGGGCGTCATTGACCGGCAGGAGGTCGCGGCTTTCGGCATAGAGCAGGAAAAGGATGCGGTAGAGCAGTGTCAGCGTAGCGCGAAAGACGAGGGTTTTCTCCTCGCTGGATTCGATGGTGGCGCGTGTTGTGGCGCGGTGCGAGACGACAAGGCCCTGCGCCAGATTTTCGAAGACCGAGCCGAAGATGACATCACGCAATTTCGCGCTGACCTCCTCGGCGTAGCGCGCCGAGCCTTCGAGATAAGCGTCGAGCCAGCGCCGGCCGTGCGCATCCGGCGCAAACGCAGCGGCGCTGAACATGCCGTAGAAGTAAAGAAAGCCGGCGAAATCGTCCTGCGCGCAAATCGCGTCAACATTGACCTGATAGAAATTGCTGGTGACCGATTTCGCGCGATAGTAGAACAGGCGCCACCACGCGCCATTGGTGAGGATGGCCCAGACGGCGCGGAAATTCGAGCGAATGGCGGCGGTGTCGAGATAGCCGACTGTTTGAGCCGTGGGATCAGCCAAGGCGGCCGCGTCATTGCCGGCGCGGTCGCGCATATTGAGTTCGCGGCCCCAGTATTTGGCTTCGGCGACGGCGGCGAGGCGCGCATAGTACGCCGTGCCATAGGTCGTGTCCTGCTTGGCAGTTTGATAATCGTCCTGAGAGAGGAAGAGGCCGTAGTCGGGTGCCTTGGCGTTGGCACGCATTTGCGGATCGTACTGAAAGCTGAGCACGTCGCGCAGGACCGGGCGGATAAAGACGTCCTCGGTTTGCTGTTCGTTGCGGGTGTTGAAGACATTGGCGGCGCGGGCGGCGGCGTAGATTTGTTTGAGCGTGGCGAAGCGCCGGCGCAGGTCGGTGTCCACATCGGCCCATTGGTGCAACGCGGGAAACTGCGTCTGCAGGTAATGATTTGAGAACAGCCCCTGGTTGTCCCAGGGCGGGACCAGCGGGGCACTCATACGACAGAAAATGTCAGCTGCATTATCATCACGCGGATAGTGTACACGAAGTGGCGGCAGGCGTCAACTGGTTGGCAAACCTAAGTGTCAACAACGATCCCACGCCCTTGCGGCGTGGATGAAGAAGATTGGAGGTATGCCGGGCATCTTCTACCAAATCTTCTTCACCCACCGGGACAAGCCCGGTGGGGCTCTCGGAATGCAGATGGAGCCGACATCGTGGATGGCACGCTCAGCGCGTCGCCGGAACGGGGTCAGTCTAGATCTTCGTAAATCGACTCGCCGGATTGTTCGAATTCGCGGCCCAGCGCGAGGCCTCTGCCACGGATGACGCGCACGGCAAATTTACCAGGGCGCGTGGCGCCTTGCAGCAGCAACTCGCGGAAGCGCGTGCGCTGCCGCGCGCCCACATTGTTGTACTGCAGCAGCAGGTCGGCACAACCATCGGCGTTGTAGTCGGAAACGCCGATGAGATCCACGCCGACATTCAGGCGGCGCAAGCCCGCGATATAACCGGCCCGGCGCACATTTTGGCCATTCATCAGCGCGACCATCGGCACGGCCGGCGCACCCCAGGTGGTCAAGAGGACATCGGCGCAGCCGTCACCGTTGAAATCGCCGCAGCCGGCATAGGCGAGTTCGGCGCCGTTGTAGTCGTTGGCGTTGTCAATCGGCAGATATTCGAGCGTGGCGGCCACTTGGGCAGGAATCGCGCCGGTGCTGTCCGGCATGCCCAGCAAGATCATCTGGAACGCCAGCGTGGCGTCGTGGCGCACCAGCACGTCGGCAATGCTGTCGCCATTGAAATCGCCGACGCCACAGTAGCGCCAATTGGGGTCGTCGGTGGTGAAAATGCGCTGAACCCGGGCGACCGACAAGTCATCCGCCAGCTCATGCACATCCAGGCAGCCGTTGGTCGGGTTCTGCGTCAGAATGGCATCGTGCACCACATCGCCGATGAAGAGCCCGTGATCGCGATAGGCATGGGTCTCATCGAAGACGAGGCCGGCGACCGGCGTACTGCCGCCGTCCATGGTGCGGACGGTCGCCGACGTGCTTTGGGTATCCAGGCACAGCAAGCCGAACGAGTCGTTATCAAGCCGGATGACGTCGAGGATGCAGCCATACGCGGAAGACCCCGTCACCGCGACGCGGTTGAGGGTTGTGCCGCGCTTGCTCATCAGATAGATGGAGCCATAGCTAAGACCGCCGGCGGCGGCAGTGCGGTTGCCGGTGCGCACCGGCGCGGTGGTCACGATATCCGGCGTGCCGTTGCCATCATAGTCCAAGCCGACTGCCCGGTTGGTGGTGTCCAAGGGCAGATAGCTGTTCACCTGCCAGGTGATGCACCATGGTTTGGCGCCGGCGAACGCGGCCGGCAGCCAGGGCGGGTCTTCATCGTCGGGCGCGCTGAACCAGTAGGGCTGGACGGTAATCATTTTGTTGGTGGCACTGCATTTGATGGCGGCCGTGACGGCATTGGCGATGGTCACCGAGCGTTTGACGGACTGTTCCCAGTTGCTTTCATGGCCGAAATTAACCATGAAAACATTCTTATCGCCAAGCTTGAGGTCCACTTTGATTTTGTGGGAACTGCTTTTGGTGGAGCCCCTGGTGATTTTTCTGGCCAGTGTGGACGAGCTGTCGGCCGTCCGGTTCGAGGCTTTGAGGGTGTTGAGCTTGCCGCCGCCGCCGCAGGCGTTGGTGATGTACATGGCATAGTTCAGCGGCGCCATGCGCCAGTTGCGGAAGTCGGAGCTCTTGGGGCGCTTGTGCATGCCGCGCGGCGGATGTTCCAACTCGTAGGGCTCATAGGTGGTGTTGATCGCGCTGACATAGCTGAAGATGAAGTCCGGGTCAATCACCATGGTGTTGCGCGCCTGGCGCGCATATTTGTTGAATGCGATTGTCGGTTGCGAGATGATGAACCAGCCTTCGCTGCCGTCGCCGTCCGACTTGAAATTCATGGCGAGTTCGCTGCTGACCGCCTCGCTGTAGTCATAGACGTTCTTGAAGCCATAGGTGTACTGCACGGACGCACTCCAGGTGTTCTTTTTGCCGCCGGTCATGCCGGCCGAGAAGTTGGCGGCATAACTCTCGCTGGTGACAAAGGCATCATCCTGGCTTTGCTTGAAACTGACGCTGGTGCTCCATTCCTTGCTGTCGGCCTGGTACGGCGGCACGCCCTCGACCACGCCGATCAGCGACCACAGCGCGCGGTATTTCTCGGCGCTGCTGGTGTCCAGGTTGAAGGCGTTCTTGTACACGAACAGTTCGTTCGGGCAGTCCCAGCCCGCCATGAAACTTCCTATCCATAATGCTTCCCATTGGAAGTACACGATGCCTAGGTGCTGCACAAGATTCCGGGTGCCCGGAGGGCAGTAGTAGTACAAAACAGGGCAGACGCTGCAGGAGAAGGAGGAATTGTCGCGGGGCAACAAAACGGTGCGTTCACCGATCTTGTCCATGAAACTGGTGGATTTGTGCGGGCCATTCAGCGCATACTGCGTTAGCGCTATGATGATGTCCCTGGGTCCGCCACCTCCATAGCCGTTTGCCAGCACGACCGTGATGCCGTTGGCGGCCGTGGCATCGTTGGTTTGGCCCACGCACGCTTCCAGAATATGAATATCATCGACGCCGGCCATGCCCATGGCGGGCACCGCATTCTGGACAAGGTCAATGGTGGGCGGGTGGCGTCGCGTGCCTTCTTGGGGCTGAAAATAGAGGCGGGACAGCCAATAGGCATTGTTGTAATAGAGCCAGCCCAGCACGATGCAGGTGGCGCCGCCATCATCCAGCACAGTCTTGGCGTCCATGGCATCCGGCTCGGCGACGCGTTGATCGGTGGTACCGCGCTCATGATCGAGCGCCCAGGATTCGCTGATGGCGCCGCCGGCCGTGACGGCGCTGCACACCAGCACGTTCTGGCGGCCGTCAAAAGCGGCCATCCGGTAAAAAAGGAAAATGAGATTGCCTTGGGCGGTGGCGGTGAACGGCGCCGCGCGGTCCGGCCGATCCCGCACCACTTTTATGCCACTCAGAAAATTGCCGGCCTGATCCCAGCCCACCTGCGGATCAATGCTGGACTTCATCGCAATCCAGCTCTTGCCGCTGCCCTCGCGCACGTCATAGAACACAAACAGCTTGCCGCCCATGACGACCGGCGCAACGAAATAACTCCGGTAGCTATTGTTGTTGTTCACCAAGTCCGACAATTGGGTGTACTTGGACAGCTTGCCGTTGCCGTCGTACTCGAGCTTGGCCACCCGGATGCTGAACCAGTCGCCGTCGTGATACGGGCTGAACATGTAGACCGCGCCGTTGTAATACACGCCGCGGCGGTGCTGGACATATTGTTCCTTGGAATCCATGCCGTTGGACCCTGGAATGAGATAGCTCGTCTCCGCGCGCGCCATCAGCGCCGTCATCGAACTGCACAGCAGACCAACCAGCATGGCAGATTGCAGCATAGTCATAGCAACTCCCTACAACAATGGTTATTGCAAACGCGAGCAAAGTGCTGTGGCGCATCTTGTTTTCCGTGGCCGCGGGTAGTGTGCCCTGCAATGATTGTACCATACTCGCCGCACGCGTGCAAGAGGGTGAGCCCCCCCAGAGAATTGCGTGTGGTTGCATAATTGGCGCCGATTTCATATAATAACAATTCGTACGAATAGGGCATGCGCACAGCCACGCATGTCGCTCAGCTAACCGTTCAGGAACAACAATGAAAGACGGCATACATCCGAAATACGCGCCGGCGACGATCAAATGCGCGTGCGGCGCCGAATATCGCGTGGGCTCGACGGCGCGCGACATTCACATCGGCATTTGCGCGGCCTGTCATCCTTTTTTCACCGGCAAGCAAAAGTACGTTGACGCCGCCGGCCGGGTCGAGAAATTCAAGAAGCGCTACGCCAAAAAGGCCGTGGTTGCCTAAGGCGAGGGCTGGCGCACACACGTCGGTCGTGACCACGGCCACGCCGCCGCCTTGGCCCGGGACACACTACTCATGGAGATTGCAGACCTCATTCGCTATGAAGACGAATTGCACCGGCTGGAAGCCGCGCTGGCGCTGCCAGAAAGCACGGCTAATCTGGCCCAGCTGCGTGAGCAGACACGCCAACACGCGCGCTTGGTGCAGATTGTCAAGGCCATCAGCGTGCTGCGTGACTGGCACCGGCGGATCGAGGAAAACACCCAGCTGTTGAGCGCCGGTACGGACGACGGTGACTTGCGCCACTTGGCCGAGGAAGAGATCACCGAAGCCCGGGCCGCCCACCTGCAAGCAGAAACGGCCCTGCATCGCCTGCTGATTCCGCGTGACAAAGAAGATGAAGCCAATATCATCGTTGAAATCCGGGCCGGAACGGGCGGGGGCGAAGCGTCACTGTTTGCCGGCAGCCTGTTTCGTATGTATATGCGCTACGCCGAGCGCAAAGGCTGGCGCATCGAAACATTGAGCTCAAGTGTGACGGAATTGGATGGCATCAAGGAAGTGGTGTTCAGCATTGAGGGGACGGACGTATATTACCACCTGAAATACGAAGCCGGCGTGCACCGCGTGCA
Source organism: uncultured bacterium (assembly GCA_964397565.1). Lineage (GTDB taxonomy): Bacteria > Auribacterota > UBA3054 > UBA3054 > JAPLST01 > JAPLST01. The sequence goes on along the minus strand of CAYNJC010000034.1, from coordinate 16,285 downwards.
ACGCGTGCCGGCGACCGAAGCGAGCGGGCGGATTCACACATCGGCCGCATCGGTGGCGATCCTGCCGGAAGCCGGCGAGGTGGAACTTGAGATCAAGCCGGAAGAGTTGCGGATTGACGTGTTTCGCGCCGGCGGGTGCGGCGGGCAGCATGTCAACACGACCGACTCGGCCGTGCGCATCACGCACCTGCCGACCGGCGTGGTGGTTTCCAGCCAAGACGAGCGCAGCCAACACAAGAACAAAGCCAAGGGCATGCGCGTGCTGCGCGCGCGGGTGCTGGAACGGATGCGGGCGGAGGTGGATAGTGCGCGCGCCGCACAGCGCCGTTCGATGGTGCGCAGCGGCGATCGCAGCGAGAAAATCCGCACCTACAATTTTCCACAAAACCGGGTGACCGATCATCGCATCGGCCTGACGATCCATGCCTTGGACGACGTGCTCAAGGGCGATCTCGACCGGATCATCATGCCGCTCATTGACCACGATACCAGTGAACGGCTCAAACAACTACTGGCACATGCGGCGTAATTACAAGACAGTATTGCTGGGCGGGCTGAGCCTGTGTGCGTTGCTGGGCTGTACCGCCCGGGAAGAGGATCAATTGGTGATGCCGAAGAGCGCGGACGCAGCCCGCATCGCGCTGCGCGAAGAGGCGCTGCTGGCGGCGACGATGCTGGCTACCACGTCAGGCCCGGCGCTGGCGGTCACGGTCGTCGTCGAGCGCACGCAGTATGTCACGGTCACGTCGGCCACGCCACGCGCTGTCGCGGCGGCCCCAAAACCAACGCCGACACTGGCCAGCAATGTATTGGCAATCATCGGCGATGACGTCGTCACGCTCGAAGATTTCAGGCGCGCGTTTCCCGGGCCGGCCTTGGAAAAACTGCCCGAATATTTGCGGCGCGAGGTCAAGACCTTTGTCGAGCAACTGATCAACAACCGGGTGCTGGCCCACGCGGCCATGCAGCAGGATTATGCGGATAATCCGCAATATCTGCGCGACCTCGATGACGCGGTGGCGCAGGTCAAGATGCGCTATCTGTACGAGGCCACGATTGCGGCGCGCAGCCGTGTCAGCGAGGACGCGATCAAAGAGTACTATGCGCAGCATGCCCAGGAGTTCAGCCTGCCCGAACGGATTCGTGTGCGCCACATTCTGGTGGAAGTGCAGGCGAACGCCTTGCCGGCCGAACGCAGCAACGCCTGGCAGAAAATCGAGGGGTTGCGGCGGCGGGTGATGGAAGGCGAAGATTTCGCGCAGGTGGCCGCGCAGGAGTCCAGCTGTCCGTCGCGCGCCAAAGGAGGCGACTTGGACTTTTTTGCGCGCGGACAGATGGCGCCGGCCTTTGAGACCGCAGCCTTCGCGCTCGAACGCAACGAGATTTCCGCCATCGTCGCAACCGAGTTTGGGCTGCACCTTATTCAATTGACCGACCGTATTCCGGCCCGCCGCCGTTCGTTGCAGGAAGCCCATGACGAAATTCGCAATCTGTTGGAGCAGCAGCGCGAGCGCGCGTTATATGAAGAGCTGCTGGCCTCGCTCACTAACAAGTACAAGGTGATTCGCAATGAACGTGTCATCCAGGAATTGGTACACAGCCGTCTGTAACTGCGCCGGCGCGGCGCTGGCGCTCGTGCTGCTGGCGTCGTTGCTCCCGGCGCAGGTGCCACCCGGCCGGGTCAGCCGGATCGTCGCCAACGTCGGCAATGATGCAATTACCTCGATCGAGCTTGATCGTGTGCTGGCGCCGTATCAGCAGCAGCTGGCTGAACGACTGCCGCCGGAAGAGGTCACCCGTGAAATGGCACGCGTCCGGCGCGACGCGCTCAAGCAGTTGATTGACCGCAAACTGCTGACCGCGGCAGCCAAGGAACAGGAACTGACCATGCCGGAAATCGAGATTGACAAGAAAGTCGATGAGTATCGCGCACGTTATGCCACCCCGGAAGACTTCCAGTCGTTTCTTGATCAACAGGGATTAACGATGGATGAGCTGCGCAGCACGATTAACGATGACCTGAAGGTCAAGGTTCTGTTTCAGGACAAAGTTGCGCGCCGCGTGACGGTCCTGCCCGGCGAGCTGCACGACTACTACCAACTGCACCTGGATGAGTTTACGCAGCCGGCGCAAGTCCACATGTATCAGATTCTGGTCAAGAACAAGCCGGATGCCAAGACCGCCTTGCTGCGTGCGCGCGCCATTCAAAAGGAACTACAATCCGGCGGCAATTTTCAACAGCTCGCACGTCAATATTCAGACGACCCGAAACGCGCGCAGGGCGGTGATTGGGGATTGGTCAGCGAAGGCTACTTCGGCGAGGACATGGCGCCCGTTGAGCAGGCCGCGTTCAAACTGCATCCGGGTGAATTCAGCGGCATTGTCCCGACCCGCTATGGCTTTCACCTCGTCTACATTGACCGCAAGCGCGCCGGCCGGGTGCTGACCGAAGCCGAAGCGTACGACGACATCTATGCCAAACTGTTCAATCAGAAACTGGCGTCCGTCTACGAGGAGTACCTGCTGCATCTGCGCGATAAGTATTACGTCGAGGTGCTGGAGCAAGCGCCGGCGACGGATTTCTCCTTGTCCGAGCCCTGAGCGCCATGCTGGTGATCGGCATTGATCCGGGCACACGCAGCACCGGCTATGGCATTGTGCGCGTGGATGGCCCGCGCATCGCCTGCGTTGAGTACGGCGCGATCCGGAATGCGGCGCGGCTGTCCGTGTGGGAGTGTCACGTGCGCATTTATGATGGCATCGCCAAGCTGACGCAGGAGTATGCGCTAGACGCGGCGGCAGTCGAGAGCCAGTTTTTCTTCAAAAATGCACTGGCGGTCTTGCGCATTGGCGAAGCGCGCAGTGCGGCGATGCTGCCGCTGACGCGGGCGGGCGTGCCGATTGTCGAATATGCGCCGCGGCGCGTGAAGCAAGCGGTGGTCGGGCGCGGCAGTGCCACCAAAGCGCAAGTGGCGGCGATGGTCATGACCTTGCTGAATCTGCGCGCGCCGATCGAGCCGGACGACGCGTCCGACGCGCTGGCCATCGCCCTGTGTCATGCCCACACCCGGCGCATTGAGGAGCGCATGCCATGATCGCATTTGTGGACGGCATTCTGGAAGAGAAGCAACCGATGCGCGTCGTGCTCAATGCCGGCGGCGTTGGCTATGAGATTTTCATCACGCTCAATACCTATGAAGATTTGCCGGTGATCGGCCAGCGTGCGCGGGTGATCACGTATCACCATGTGCGCGAAGAGTCCGAGCTGTTATACGGCTTCAGCCGGGCCGAGGAACGGCAGTTGTTCGAACAATTGCTGGCCGTCAGCGGGATCGGGCCGGCCACCGCCATCGGCATTCTGAGCGGCTTGCCGCTGGTCAGCCTGCGGGCCGCGATTGTGGCCGAGGATGTCAAGCGCTTGTCGAGCATAAAGGGCGTCGGCAAGAAGACAGCCGAGCGCATTATTGTCGAATTGAAGGATCGCATTTCGGATCTGGCGATCGCCGCGGATCAGACGCAGACAGCCAGCGGAACGGGCGGCAAAGTGTTGCATGATGCGGTCCTGGCGCTGGTGGCGCTGGGCTATCGCAATGTCGACGCCTACGCCTCGGTCAAACGGGTGATTAGTGCGGCGGGCGACGACGTGGCGGTCGAGGATGTGGTGCGGCGCGCGCTGACCGGGCTGCAGCAGTAGGGCCCTGCCGTCGCGCGCGTGCGAACAACGGCTTCAGGCGCTGACCGCGTCGAGCAAACTCCGGAAAATAACCTGGCCGTCACATGAACCAAGCCGCGCATCCATGGCGCGCTCCGGATGCGGCATCATTCCCAAGACATTTTTGGCGGCATTGAGAATGCCGGCAATGTTGTGGCGCGAGCCATTGGGATTGAACTGCGCGGCGGGGTCACCCGCGCGCGAGCAGTAACGGAAGGCAACCTGGCCGCGCTCTTCGAGCTGCTGCAGGGTTGCATCATCGGCGAAGTACTGGCCTTCGCCATGCGCGATAGGAATGTTGAGCACCTGTTGCGGACTGCAGCTGCGGGTGAAGGCCGAGGCCGTGGTTTCCACGCGCAGGTAGACGTGTTCGCAGATGAAGGTGAGTGTGTTGTTGCGATACAGCGCGCCGGGCAGCAAGCCGGCTTCGCAGAGAATCTGAAAGCCGTTGCAAATGCCCAGCAGCGGCCGGCCTTGATGCGCATGTGCGACGATGGCCTGCATGACCGGCGAGAAACGTGCGATGGCGCCGCAGCGCAAATAATCACCATAGGAGAAGCCGCCTGGCAGGATGATGACATCAAACCGGCCGGGGTTTGCGTCCTTGTGCCACACATACTGGACGCGGCAGTGCGGGCATTGCGAAGCGGCCCAGAAACAGTCGTAATCGCAATTTGAGCCCGGAAAGACGACAACGGCAACAGAGAGGCGTGGCATGGGGGGGATTCGAGATGTGAAATTTCAGATTTGAAATTTGAGATATAAGATAGGCAGCGTGTGTCAGCGCAGATCGAAGCGGTATTCTTCGATGTTCGGATTGACGAACAACTTGCGGCACATCTCGTCGACTTGGGCGGCGACGTTTTCAGGATCGGTGCCGGTCAGCTCGACTTCCATGAACTTGCCGATCCGCACGGATGCGACATTGGCGTAGCCCATTTGCTGCAGCGAGCGCTGCACCGTGCTGCCCTGCGGGTCAAGCACATCTTGCTTCAACGTGACAAAAATGTGGGCCTTCATGGATGGTCAGCGGGGTTAGAAGCGAATGGGCGCATAGACAATGTCGTTTTCCTCATTGATGTAGACATTGTCTTCCAATAAGCTGAAGAAATCAGTGCCGGCATCGTTACGGGCGGTGGCGCGCGGGGTAATGTCCGTCGCGAAGACATCGCGGGTCGCCAAGACACGCGCGCCATAACTGGCGCCGGCAGCGAGTGCCTCGTTGGTTTCGTCGGACTGGGTCAGCGGCTCAATGTCATCCGGATTGATGACGACTTTCTTGAGGGCGGCGACGACCGCCGGGTTGGCCGGGGCATACTTGGCGGGCATGGCGGGCTGCACAAAATCGATCGCGATTTTGGTCTGCAGCACGCGCGCGACCGAACCATCAGCCGGCTGGCAGCTTACCGGATAGGCGCGGAAGGCGAAGACGCGATAGCCGCGCACATTGCGATGGCCGACGAATTCGATCACATTCGGCGGAAATCTGCGGGCCGATTGGGTGCCGCGCACGACCGTGCGGGTGAAGACTTTGTACGTGCCGCGATACGACTGGGCACTGGCCTGCACGCGGCAGGTCTTGTACTGTGCGCCTTTCGGCATGACGACATAAAATTCGACGCAGGGCAGGACCGGTGCGCCGGTGGCATGCTCAACATACCTGCAGGTGGGGTCTTTATAGCGAAAGAGCGTCTGGGCACCGCGCGCTTCCGTCGTCAAGCGCGACGGGTCAAACGAGAAGGCAAGTTCTTTGGTCGCGGCAAAACTGGTGGTAGTGCAGGCGGCAATCAGCAGGCAGAGATGGCGTGTGGTCATGTAGATCCTGGCAGTGTGCATAGAGTAAGGTGTGCGTGACAGATGAGTACGTGATTATTGTTCAGCCGGCGGGTTGGCGTCGGTTTTGCGTGCATCGACATCCATGATATCGGACATCGTGACCGGGCGCCCGTCCTGGCCAGTGGCGCCCGGCACGAGGCGATCGGTGAGATTCAGCGTGACATCCATGGCGGCCTGGGCTTGTTCGGCACGGGCGCGGCGCGAGGGGCGCGGCTGGATGGCGGCGTCCGGCTCGGCCGAGATCGAGGGCACCGACGTTACGCGCGTGGGCTTGGTTGGCGTGGTGGCGGGCGCAGCCGGCGTGGCCGCGCGGGCGGTGGCGCTGCGCGGCGGCGTCGCGTCGCGCGCGGGAGCCAAGTCATCGGGGGTGATCTCGATCGCGGCGCGGCGGGCGGGCGCATTGGTGGCGCGGGCGGCGGCGCGCACAGTAATCGAGGTGGCCGCGACACGACTCAAGTCAATGACATAACCGGGGCCGGCGGCGCGGGTACCGGCGCGCGTTGACGTGCGTGGCGTGGCGCCGGGCAGGGCTTGGTCGGCACCATCAACAGCGGTGCTGCGCGCTTGCGCCGCCGGTTGCGGTGCGCGCTCGATGGCGTCCTGCAACGCGGCGCGCGCGCCCGAAATAACCCGGGCAACTTCAGCGGTCTTGGTCGCTATGGTGTCGAGCAAGGTGGCCATCGTCGCAGGCGCCGCGGCAGTTGAGACAAGATCCGCGATATCCATGCGGGCCAAGATGCTGTCCGTCGCTGTGGTCTGCGGCGCGTGCGTGGCGGCAAAAACTTGTTGGGCGGTAGCGACCACATCTGCGATGAGAGTGGCGGCGGCCGCGCTGCCTTCCCGCATGTAGGTGCCGGTTGTCGTTGTTGAAAAGACGACGCTTTTGCGCGCATCGCTCCCGGCCTCGGCCTCTGCCACATTCTCATCTGCGGCTGCCATAACGTCATCCACCAGCGACGACAACGATGGTTCTTGTGCGGCAGGCGGCGCGGGCAGTGCCGGCGCGGCGCCAGCCGGCGTCGCGCTGGCTGCCATGTGCACGGTGGCGGTGGTGGCCAGGGTTGCGATGGTATCCACGGCGGTAATGGTTGGATCGGCGGGTGCGCTCACGGCCGGACTGGCGCTTGCGCGCAAGACGAACTCCGCATCGAGGCGATTGAGTGCGGCCTGCTGCTGCAGTGTTTTGTAGCCAAGTTCCTTGACATCATTGCGCACCTCGCGCAGCTCTTGGCGCAACACACGCACGTCCTCATCTACCAACGCCACGGTCGCATCCGGTGCGCTCGTCCACAACTGGGCGACGACCGCCGTCAGACCAATGATGAGCAAATAGAGAATGACAATGCTGACTCGTTGCATAAAGGCTCCTGCTTAGGCGATAAAAAGCGGTCGGACCGCGTGATCGAGCTGACGGTAACGCGCGTACACCGCGCGGTACACGGCGGTGGCGGCCGCATGCGGCCGGTGGTGCGCGCGCCCCAGTTTGACGAACTTGTCGGTCCAGACACTGATGGGATGCAGGCCGTCGCGCACGCAGGCATGTGCCCACAGCGCTTGGAGCGCGCCGCCCAGCGCGGCCGACTCTTCATACTGCAGCGTGCGGCATTCGACGCCGAACACATCGGCGCACAGTTGCCGCCAAAAGGCGTTCTTCGAACCGCCGCCAGTTAAGCGAATTTGTTCGAGCGGCACATGGTGCGCCCGTAATTGTTCGAGGCCATACTTCATGCTAAAGGCCGCGCCTTCCATGGCCATGCGGCAGAAATGCGCCGGTGTGAAATTCAAAGGCGTCAAACCCAGCACCACGCCTTTGCCGTGCGGCACATTCGGATTGCGCTCGCCGCGGAAGTAGGGCAGCAGGATCAGCCCGTCAGAGCCAGCCGCAGTGCGTTTGGCCAAGGCGGTCAGGCGCGCCGTGCTCAAGCCAAACGCGGCTTTCACCAGCTCGGTCGAGACGGTGCAATTCATCACGCACAAGAGCGGCAACCAGCCGCCGGTGCTGCTGCAAAACGCGGCGATCTCGCCGGCATGATCGTCAATCACCGGTTTGTTGGAAAACGCGAAGACGGTGCCGGACGTGCCCAAACTGGCCGTGACAATGCCTTCACGCACATTGCCCGTGCCAATCGCCGCCATCATATTGTCGCCGCCACCGGTGGCGACGATGCAGGTGGTGGACAAGCCCAAGCTGCGTGCAACCGCCGGCCGCAGGGTGCCGACGATTTCGTGTGACTCCTGTAGCGGAGGCAGGCAGGCGCGCAGATCGCGCTGCGGATCCAACGCCCGCAGGGCCGGCGCCGACCACCCGCGCCGGGCGACATCATACATGGCCATGCCGGAAGCATCGCCAGGCTCCATCGCTGCCACGCCGGTCAGCCAATAGTTGATATAGTTGTGCGGCAACAGAATCAGCGCGAGCTTTGCGTAACGGGCCGGCTCGCGCTCCTTCAACCAGCGAATCTTGGAAATGGTAAAACCGGGCGGGATGGCATTGCCGATCGCGGCGATGGTCGTCTGCAATCCACCCATGGCGGCGACCAGTTCTTCGCATTGCGCCTGGGTGGACGTGTCGTTCCATAGTTTCGCGCGGCGCAACACGTGGCCGTTCTTGTCGAGCGGCACGAAGCCGTGCTGCTGCCCGGAGACGCCAATGCCGAGTACCTGTGCGGGCTGCAGCTTGGCGGCGCGGACGACGGCACGAATCGTGGTCGTGACCGCGGCGATCCAATCGGCCGGGTCTTGCTCACGCGTGCCGTCGGCTTTCTCGTACAACGGATAGTTGGCCGAGGCGGAGGCGGCGACGCGGCCCGTGCGAACATCCATCAGCACGGCCTTGGTGGATTGCGTGCCGCTGTCGAGCCCGATGGTAAAATATGATGTATACGTCGTAGGGGTCATAAGCTAGATTACAGTAACAATACTAACGCGGTAGTATAGCGTGCGGCACATTACAAAATGATGAAATCTGGGGGACAGCAGCGATTACTCGATATTCTGCGCCTGTTCGCGCATTTTTTCGAGTTCTTCTTTGAGCTGGACGACGTGGCGCGAGATACCGGCGCAATTGGCTTTGTTGCCGATCGTGGTCGTCTCGCGGTGGAGCTCCTGCAACAAAAAATCGAGGCGCTTGCCGATGCCGCCGCCCTTGCTGAGCGTGGCGCGCATTTGCGCGAGGTGTGAGCTGATGCGGGTCAATTCTTCGGCGATGTCCGTGCGCTCGCTGAAGACGCCGACTTCGGTCAGGACGCGCACGGCATCAAACTCGATGCTGGCGGCGGCTTGGGCGTCGCGCAGGCGCTTGGTAAGCCGCTCCTGAAAACGTTTGGCAACATCGGGCGCCTGGCACTGCACGGCGGCAAGCGCGGTCTGCACGGCGGCCATGCGCCGCTGCAGATCGGCAACCAAGGCGGCGCCCTCTTTGGCGCGCGTCTGTAAGAGCCGCTTTAACGCGGCGCGCAGCGCCTTTTCAAATGCCGGCTGTAGCGCAGTTGTTTGCGTGCCTAGGTCAGCCGCGGCGATAATACCGGGAATACGCATCAGCGTGTCAACCGTCATGGTGTCGTCCAAGCGCAGGTGCTTGGCCAAGTGACGCAATTGTTGTACCGTCTGGCGCGCCAACGCTTCATTGACGCGCAACTTGCCGGCATCGCCGGTGAGGGTGACCGCGAGATAGACGCTGACTTGCCCACGGGTCACGGCGGCCTGCACCAGATCGCGCGCGACTGACTCAAACGCGTTGCATTCCTTGGGAAAGGTGCAGCGCACATCCAGGAAGCGGCTGTTGACGCTGCGCATCTCGATATCCACCCGCGCCGCCCGCGCCGTCGCATGTCCTGTGCCATAGCCTGTCATTGAATATATCATGCCAAAAGTATACTATTTTTGCGGGGGCGGCACAACCGCCTTGCAACAGACTTTAGACAAAGAGTAAATGAGTGCAGGAGCAATCGACATTGTCGGTTGATTGCAGATGGCCTCTTTTACTTTTTGCTCAAGCTTCTGATCCCGGGCGACCGATGGCGGCGCCGGTCAGAATGGCGCAGGTGTGCCAGCCGGTTACAGAAAAATCATTGGCGCGACCTGGCCTGGTTGTGTATAATGAGTGGTATTGTTCTTGCATTCAATAGCGCGAGGAGCTGACAATATGAATACAAACAAGTTTACGGAACGCGTGCAGAATGCCTTGGTGGAGGCGCAGGAAGTGGCGGCGACGCGCGGGCAACAACAGATTGACGGCGAGCATTTGCTGGCGGCCTTGTTGGATCAGCAGGATGGCCTGGCAGGCTTGTTGCTGGAGCGGGCGGGCATTGCCCCGAAGACGCTGCGCGAGGCACTTGCGCGCGAACTCGACAAGCTGCCGCGGGTGAGCGGGGGCGGCGCCGGGCAGATCTACATGGCGCCGCGGCTGCAACAATTATTGACCGCGGCCGAGCAGTGCGCCAAGAATCTGAAAGACGAGTATGTCAGCGTCGAGCACATTCTTTTGGCAATGGTTGACGAGCGCGATCGCACGCCGGTTGGCCGGCTCTTGCGCCAGTTTGGCTTGACCCACGAGCGCCTGCTCAAGGCCATGACCGCCGTGCGCGGCAACCAGCGGGTGGACAATCCCCATCCGGAAGGCACGTTTGATGTGCTGCAAAAGTATGGCGTTGATTTGGTGGATGCAGCGCGCAAAGGCAAGATTGATCCGGTGATCGGGCGCGATCAGGAAATCCGGCGGGTGGTGCAGGTGCTGTCACGGCGCACGAAAAACAACCCGGTGCTGATTGGCGAGCCGGGCGTGGGCAAGACCGCGATCGTGGAAGGGCTGGCGCGGCGGATTCTGCAGCAGGATGTGCCCGAGTCGCTCAAGGAAAAGACAATTTTCGCGCTGGACATGGGCGCGCTCGTCGCCGGCGCGAAATTCCGCGGCGAATTCGAAGAGCGGCTCAAAGCCGTCCTCAAGGAAATCCAGTCGTCGGACGGGCGCATCCTTTTGTTCATTGATGAGTTGCACAACATTGTCGGCGCCGGCCGCGCGGAAGGCAGCATGGATGCCGGCAATCTGCTCAAGCCGCTCCTGGCGCGCGGCGAGCTGCACTGCATTGGCGCGACCACGCTGGACGAATATCGCAAATATATTGAGAAAGACGCTGCGCTCGAACGGCGCTTCCAGCCGGTGTATGTTGATCAGCCGTCGGTCGAGGACACGATTTCGATTTTGCGCGGGTTGCGCGAGCGCTATGAAGTGCATCATGGCGTGCGCATTCAAGACAGCGCGCTGGTGGCCGCGGCGGTGTTGAGCCAGCGCTACATCAGCGACCGTTTTCTGCCCGACAAGGCGATTGACCTGGTCGATGAAGCCGGCGCGACACTGCGCACCGAGATTGACTCGATGCCGGCCGAATTGGACGAAGTGACGCGCCGGGTGATGCAACTCGAAATCGAGCAGGAAGCCCTAAAAAAAGAGAAGGACGAGGCGTCGCGCAAACGGCTTGACACGCTCAAAAAAGAGCTGGCCGAGGCGCGTGAGCAGCAAACCACGCTGCGCGCGCAATGGGATAAGGAAAAGGGCGCGATCCACCACTTGCGCGCCTTGCGCGAGCAGATTGAGCAGACCCGCCTGGCGATCGAACAGGCCGAGCGCAGGTATGATCTCAACAAGGCCGCCGAGTTGAAGTATGGCACGTTGGTCAATCTGGAAAAGCAGTTGAAAGAGGCTGAAAGCAAGGAGCAGAGCAGCACCGCCTTGCTGCGCGAGGAGGTGACCGAAGAGGAAATTGCGGCGATTGTCAGCCGTTGGACCGGCATTCCCGTGATGCGCCTGATGGAAGGCGAGCGCGAAAAGTTGCTGCACCTTGATGACGAGTTGCACCGGCGCGTGATCGGCCAGAACGAGGCCGTGGATGCGGTGGCGAACGCCGTCATTCGCGCGCGTTCAGGATTGAAGGATCCCAAACGGCCGATTGGCTCGTTCATTTTCCTCGGACCGACCGGCGTGGGCAAGACGGAATTGTCGCGCGCCTTGGCGCAGGCGCTGTTTGATTCCGAGGAGAACATGGTGCGCATTGACATGTCGGAATACATGGAGAAGCATGCCGTCGCGCGCTTGATCGGCGCGCCGCCCGGCTATGTCGGCTATGAAGAAGGCGGGCAGTTGACCGAGGCGGTGCGGCGGCGGCCGTACTGCGTGGTGCTGTTTGACGAAATCGAAAAAGCGCATCACGACGTCTTCAATACGCTGCTGCAAATCCTGGATGACGGCCGTTTGACGGACGCGCAAGGGCGCACGGTGGACTTCAAGAACACGGTCATCATCATGACCTCGAATATTGGCAGCCAGCAACTGCTGGAGGGCATTCAAGGCGATGAAATCCCGGAACGCGTCAAGGAGGCGGTGATGACGCTGCTACGGCGCGAATTCCGCCCGGAGTTCTTGAATCGCGTGGATGAGACCGTCGTGTTCAAGCCGCTCACGCTGGCGGAGCTCGAGCAGATTGTCGAGTTGCAGTTGACCGAGTTGCGTGCGCGCCTGAGTGTGCATGGCATCGCGTTGACCATTACGGACGCGGCCCGCGAACGGATTGCGAAAAACGCCTATGATCCCGCGTTTGGCGCGCGGCCGTTGAAGCGCTATATTCAGCGCACGCTCGAAACACAGATTGGCCGGAAAATTGTCGGTGGTGAAATTCCGGATGGCGCCACGGTAGCGATCAGCGAGAAACGCGGCGAAATCGAACTGGCGGTCAAATCCGGTGGCAAATAAGGCAGTTGTTAGGATCACTTATCAATGATCATGGGTGACGCCGCCAAAGGGCAGAGCTAAAAACAATACTAACGATTTACGCGGAACCAAGCGAGTTGCAGGCGGGTGCGCAGAGACCCCCACGGCCTTGCGCCGTGGGTGAATGAGATTGAAGAAACACGCCGCCTGTGCTCTTACTAATCTTTCCTTCCACCGGCTCAAGGCCGGTGGGGAGGTCAGAGTCACCGGAACTGGGACTTGTACAGAAGCGTGTCACGTGGTTCTTCACAGATACGCGCCGGCCGTGCCGGGATTGTAGGCCAATTCAACCGCGGTGCAGTCGTCGGTGCGCAGATTATCGTCGGTGTTCTGGTAAAACGTATTGTGGCGCAGTTGCGTCCGGTCGCACTTGACAAGGTCAACGCCGATGCGATTGTTCTGAATAGTGTTGAAGGCGATGCGATGGTCATGCGGCCTGCGCTTGCGCATACTACGCTGTGAGGCCGGGAGCGGGACGGTGCCTTGGTCTTGCTCCGCGGCAATGCGCAGGGCGGTCTGGTTGCGCAGCAGGATGTTCTGTTCGATCAGCCAATCCGCGCTGGTTTGCGCGCCTGGGCCGGAGGTCTCATACTGCGTGTGCGACCAATCCGACCAGAGCAGAATGCCATGCATCCCGGCCTGCAAATCATTGCCGCGCGCGACGGACTGCCGGCCGTTTTCGACCGCAATTCCAGCCAGAAGGCTGCCGATGGCAAAATTGTTTTCAAGGACGCTGTCCCACGAGTAGCCGAGCCAGAAGCCATACTTGCTGTAGTTGGCGCGGTTGTTGCGGAAAATCGTGCCGCGCGCGAAGGTGGCTTCAAAGGCAATGCCGGCGGAATTCGACCCGTCATTGTCTTCGAAGCGATTGTCATCGGCGCGCCGCCCGGCCGTGTTTTCAAATGAGCACAAGAAGAAACAATCGCCGCAGGCCCGCGCATAATTGCGCAGAAACACATTGCGGTTGGCGCCATTGACAATTAAGAACCCGACCGCATACGCGCCGATCATGCCCTGACGGGCAATCCCGCGCCCCGGCTTCTGCACGGCATAGCGGCAGCAAAAATCAGCGCTGTTGTCTTCACACAGCGAGTCGCTGGTCCCGTTCAACTGAATGCCGAAACCGGCGGCATAAGAAGCATAATTGCGCTGGACCGTCATGTGTGTACAGTCGTACATGCCAATCCCGTTCATGTTGTGCTGCACGTCATTGCCGGCAATCACGCTGTCGCGCACATGCTCAAACAGCAACGCGGTGCTGTAGGCGCTCTTGCGCGGCACCCAGATGTCGAGGAGCATGGTGTCGGACGGCACGGCGGCGGTTGCGCGCACGGTATGGTCGCGCACAGTCAAGGCGCGGCACTGATAAGCGGCGATGCCAAAATAATAATATGACAGGGCAAGGCCGGTCACGGTGACATGCGTGCGGCGGCGCAGCGTCACACCGGTGCCGTGGCCACCCGGGCCGACCAAATGCACGCCCCGGCCATCCACCGTGACATGATCTGCGGCGATGGTCAGGCCGTCCGGCAGAAAATAGGTGCCGGGACGCAGGCGCACACTTTCGGTGATGCGCATACCATTCACAGGAGTAATCGTTTTCATAACAATCCGGTTTAATGTGCAATATACGAAGAGTATAACAGTATAGCAAATCCGAAATTATAGTACAATGAGAAGATATGAATCAACCGTAACGTAAGGTGACCCATGACAAACCGACCGACTGGCACCGTGAAAACAACCATAGAGAAGCGTATCATCATGCGTCTGGTTCGCGCCGCCTGTGCGGCGCGCGTGGCGGCCTATGCGCCGTACTCAAAATTCCGTGTGGGCGCGGCCGTACTGACGGCCGGCGGCACAATCCATGGCGGCTGCAATGTGGAAAACGCGTCGTATGGCGCAACGGTCTGCGCCGAGCGGGTGGCAGCGCTGAGTGCAATTGCCGCTGGCGCGCGGCAAATCTGCGCAGTGGCGGTGGTTTACGACGACCATGCATTGGCGATACCGTGCGGACTGTGCCGCCAAGTGCTGAGCGAGTTCGGGCCGGCCATGCTGGTGATCCAAGCCAATGCGCGCGGCGAGTACACGCTGACCAGTCTGGCAACCTTGCTGCCTGCGCCGTTTGTGAAGCTACCGGTGCCGGCCGCAACCAAGAAACCGCGTCGGAAATCATGAAGAACAAGGTTGCGAAAGGAAGCCGGCATCTGCTGGTTGCGTTCGCTGTTGGCGTTGCCGGCTGGTGCGTGTTGCCGCCGGTGCCGGATGCGTACGCGGGCTTTATCTCGACCGATTTGCCCAACAGCCCAATGGGCGTGGCGAAAGGCGTGTGCCCCGGCCGCGTTGTCTGGGTGCGTGACCCGGGTGCGGCCACGTGGAACGCGACCGGCAGCTGGTGGGACGATGCCTGCAACAGCCAGAGTGCCATTGACAATATGCTGGCGGTCTGCCTGCGCGGCGCGGGCGCTGCGGGCACGGATACACAAAGCTGGGACCGGCTGTTCAGGGGATTCAATCAGCGCAAAGGCCGCGGCGACATTGGCTATACACCCGGTGAGACGATCGCCATCAAGATCAACATGAACAACACCAGCAGCCATGCGAACAACAACAACATCAACGCCTCGCCGCATCTTGTGCTCGCCCTCCTCAGGCAACTCATCAACAACGCCGGGGTCGTTCAAAGCAATATCAGCGTCTGTGAGCCCAGCCGGTTCATTACGGATAATATCTACAGCAAGTGCCACGCGCAATTCCCCGCGGTCGTCTTTGTTGACAACGCGGGCAACGACGGGCGGGTCAAGAGCACATATCTCACCAATGCCATTCCTTTTTCGGTCAACACCAGTCTGGCAAAAGGCATCGCCACCTGTATCCTCAATGCCCGGTACGTGATCAACATGGCCGTGCTCAAGGGCCACGTTGGTCAGGGCATCACGTTTTGCGGCAAGAATTACTACGGCGCCACCAGCATCTATGCCGACTGGACTATGAACAACCACGACTATTTTGATGCGAATGACAGCGGGGTGGCAACCTATATGACCTTTACGGATTTTCTGGGTCACAAAGATCTCGGTGAAAAGACGATGCTGTTCATCATTGATGCATTCTATGGCTGCAAACTGGTGAACGGCGTGCCCGGGCCGAAATGGACTTCGGCGCCGTTCAGCAACGCCTGGCCATCCAGCATTTTCCTGGCGGAGGACGGTGTGGCGGTGGATTCAGTGGCGCTGGACTTCTTCCGCACCGAATTTCCCGCCGCTGTCGATCTGAACTACTGCGACTTCTACCTGCATGAAGCGGCGCAGGCAACCAATCCGCCGTCGGGCCAAGTCTATGACCCGGAGCGCGACGGCGTCCGGTGTGCCAGCCTGGGCGTGCATGAACACTGGAATGACGCCGCCAGCAAGCAGTACACGCGCAATCTCGGCACTGGCGCCGGCATCGAGCTGTATTGCGTCACGATTCCTGAACCAGCATTGACGGTGGCGGCTGCACTCGCGCTGGTAACCCGGCGCAGAATGGGCCATGCGAGGGTGACCTGAACCATTCAGCCACAGGTGCCTGGCGCGGGCATCCTACTGCCGTTGCTGGTGCGGCGAAGACACCGCCAGCGTGGCTGCTTGGTGTGCGGTGCTGGCGGCGATCGGACATCTGGCAGCGCTGCCTGCAAACGACAAAACAGTTTATGGCATCTTCAAACATGTGCGATATCTGCTACATCTGCGGATAAAATCGCTGTCGCAGCAACTACGCAGATTCGCGGCACGGAGGCCGCTCCCACTTTCCTGCCCAGCGCGGAACGGCGTTCCGCGACTACCTCCTGCGCCACCAACGTACTGGCGTACTGCTATCCCGCCGTTGGCGCATGCGCGTCAACTTAGGCGGCTGCAAGCCGCATCTACAACAGATGTTGCTGAAATTCCGCTATAGGGGAAAATGCGAACCTGACGTGGCCAAATCTGTTGGGG
>CAYNJC010000033.1:0-47347 GCA_964397565.1 uncultured bacterium | reverse complement strand
AACTATAGCATAACAAGCTTGCATTGTCAAGTTATTACTGTAACACTACACTAGCTGTTGCAAGTCAATAGAAATGTCCTTGTGTGTTGCCTGGTGCCAGTTCTTTGTTCCAGCAACAGCAGCGCTTCATGGCCTTGCCGCAGCAACTCGACCACGCGCTGATGCTAGCCGGGCACTGCAACCACGGCGATGCCCGGGCGTACAGCCGCTCCCGCGTGACCGGCAACGCCGTGGCGATGGGCGCGGCACCGGCGCGTGGACTAATCCGGTCAATGGGGCCGGCGGTTGGCATGCCCCGCATCACCGGCTTCACTGTCGGCGCGCAGATTGATGAACCGGGCACGGCGTTTTACGTCGTGGTGGCCGACGGCGCGGCGGCACCCAGTGCCACACAGGTTCGTGCGGGACAGGATGCCACTGGTGGCGTGGCGCTCGGCACGGGCACCATCGCGCTGGCTGCCGCTGATCCGCATGCACGATCTGCGGCATGCGTATGCGACATACTCATTGGCGCTTGCACCTGTCATCGTCGTCGATTGGCTTGCATTTTGGCCCGTGATTCAGTATTATCACCATGAGCGATGCCAGAGAGCTGTTTTTGGCAGTGTTATTATAGGCTAAACTCGCGGTTGAAGCCGCCTGATATTCTGGTTATTTGACAGTAGAGAGAAGAGAAAATGGCAGTGAAAATGGCAATGAAATAATGCATTGTCGAGTTTCAGCTTGCTTCTAATAAAGCAAGTAATTGAAATGCACTAGTGTGGAGAGATGCCAGAGTGGTCGAATGGGCTGCCTTGGAAAGGCAGTATACTCGCAAGGGTATCCAGGGTTCGAATCCCTGTCTCTCCGCCACTTCGCTTAGGGTTCTTCCACTTCGTCGGGATTGAAGAGATTGACGCCATCCACGCCGCTGAGCCTCAAAAGCTGCTGCGCAACATACGGGGGCTCGACGTGCGGGTTGAGCGTCAGGGCGTAGGTGATTTCCATTTGCTCACCAAAGCGCATGCTGCGGACGTGCATCATCTGAATGTTGTTGCCGAGTTGGGCGAGGGCACCACTGAGATCTGGTGCGGGATCACCGCTACCATCACCGGGCGTAGGGCGAATGGTGATCTTGGCGATGACGCGCTGGCGCCTGCGGCCCCAGGGGGTGATCTCGGCGATCAGTAGCACCATGCCAATCAGGCCCAGCCCGATGAAGCCGATCCACCACATGCCCGTGCCGGCCGCCATGCCGACGCCGACGGCGAGTAAGACGAAGGCGGTGTCACGATTGTCCTTGACCACGGTGCGGAAGCGAATAATCGACAGTGAGCCCATCAGGCCGAAGGCGATGGCGACCGCCGCTGTCCCGCGCACCCCCATAATCACCATCATCACCAAGGCGATGATCAGGGTCAGCATGTAGAGCGTTTGAATGAACGAGCGGCTGGTGTGCAGGCCGCGGCATTGGCGGTAGATAAAACTGACGATCGCGGCATACAGCAGCGCGACCAGAAAGTTGATCGTGATATCCATCCAGGTGGTGGGATTGAACGCGAAACTCGTCCACTGCATCAGCATGGGGTCGGTAGCGGGCATGGTCAGATCTGTTCGAAGGTATTGAACACGGCGGCATCCACGCAGTAGCAGTATTTGGAAATGGACTGCTGGCGAATGTCAAAGCGGCGCACCAGTTCGCGCATCCAGAGCGGCATCAGTCGGTCGAACTTCAGCTCTAGAATCGCGCCGGGTAGCGGCACCGGCACTTTGACCCGCTGGGCAAAGAGCGCGGATGTGCCGCGCTGGTCGCAGTAATACAGATTCGTGTCAATCGTCAGCCGCACTTGCGTATCGGCGCGGCAGGTGAACGGCACCCGGTCGTACATGACGGTTACCACGGGCGCCAAGTCCAATATTTGGCAATAATACAGAAACCGTTCGAGCGGCTTGCGTTGATGATTGTTGAGCGGCAACGTATCAAGGCGCACGCCGTCGAACAGCATGCCCGCGACGTGCGCGAGCGGCAGGGCGATCCGCTCTTTTATCACTTGCGTATCGCGCCGGTTCTTGATCTCAACAAAGACGGACGAGGCCGGCGCGGGCTCCACTTCATAGCTGCGGACCCTGAATTTGCTGCGATTTCTGATCCCGTCGATCTTTTCCTTGTACAGCCGCAGCGCCGCCGAATCAAGGTACACGGACTGGACCAGATAATGCGGACGCGCGTGGCTGCCCGGCTGGGCGTGCGTGTCCGGCATGAGATAGGGTGCTGACCACTGGATCAGCTCGTTGATTTGATCGTACGGCAGGAAGTATTTCAACTCGTAGCGTCCGAACGTTGCCCCGCTCATGGTTCTGCACTCCGCACCCGCGCGCGACCGAAGCCGGCCATGTTGAGCCGCTGCCACACCATGGTTATTGGATTGATCCTGGCAGCATGCAGTACCGCTTGGCCGCTCATGGCCACCTGCAACCGGCCGTCGCGGTTGTTCACCGGCACCAGCAGATAGACCAAGGATTGGCCCAGGACGGGATCGAAACTGGCCTCGACCCGGTCAATGGTCGAGGTGATCGCGTGCATGGCGACCCCGCTGAATATCAGTTGGACCGGGTCGCCGGGCTTGACCCGGTCAATATACATGATCGGCACCACGATGCGCGCCAGCATGTCGTGCACGTTCATAACCCGCAGCAGGATGCCGGGATTGCCGCTGTAGCGCGTCAGGCAGCCCGGCACGGGCGTGACCAGCCAGCGGGCCGCGAGGCGCGCGCGCACCAGTTCGAGTCCGCGCACGGTCTCCTCGAGTTCCGCGTCCGCCGCGGCGATGACGCTTGGCCCTATCTGCGACTGGCGCACGCCAATGGCCGTACGCGCCACATTCACTTCCATTTGACGTTTGAAATATTCGACTTCCATCTGCTGCAGCTCATCGTACGACAGTGCGCCTTGGTCCACCAGCACGCGCCGGCGCTCAATCATCGGTGCGTAGCCCGCCAGATTGGTCGTGGCCAGCGCGAGGTTGGCTTGCGCCTCCTCCACTTTGGCGGGGCCTTCGCCGGCGCGCAACTGCGTGACCTGCTCCGTCAGCCGCCGCGTGCGTGCCACCAGCATCTTCTCTGTCGCTTGGTCGGTAAGCGATATCAGTTCCATCACCGGCGTGCCGGCGGTGACCATCGTGCCTTCCTCAAGATTCGACGCCAGGTTCATGCTGATCACATCGGCGGCGTCGAAGGTGTGGACACTGACCGCGTTGATCACGGAGCGGCGGCCGGAGGTCTGCTGCGCGACGATCTCGCCCGGCCGTTCCTGCCGCACGATCCATTGCTCGGATGGTTCGAGCGTGAACGGGCCGGTCAAATACGACGTGCGCATCAGCATCAGGGCGAGAATCCCCGCGCTGACAATGATCAGGAGCACGACAAAGTGGAGCAGGCGATGGTGACGATGCATGGACGTGTTGCGAAACGGTGGAAAAGTACTGGATGAATGCGCCAGCGCGGTTCAGGCCGGTTTCACAGCTGCCGGCGATGCCGGGCGATGCTCCAGCCAATCAACCCGCTGACGATTATGCCGCACGGTTCCGGTGTCACAGAATTGCGGTAGCCGGGCGTGCCAAAATTCGTGGACGCCGCCCACGATTGCGGCAACTGATTATCAAGCGCTGGATCCATCAATTCGAGTGATGGACCATGGCCGTCGGGCTGCACTGGCCACGGCGGTGCATCATCATATGTCAACTGATTAAGGTTGACCCCATTGGCATCCTGCCACTTGACCACTTCGCCGCTGTTCGCCAGGCCAAGCTCCGGCAGGCTGAACATCACCGCATTGGTCGGCAACGCACCGTAGACGCCCAAGACGGCCTGCGTGTTGTCCGCCAGCACAATGTAGCCGCCCGCCGGCACGGTCACCGCCGGCGGCAGGCGGAACTTGTCAGTCGAGTCGCGGAACTGCCAATAGCCAATGTTCACCGCATTGGTGCGGGTGTTGAGAATCTCAATGTACTCATAGCCGCCGCCCAGCCATAGGTTCGAGGAGTTGTACATGATTTCATTGATGACAAACCCGGTGTAATCGGGCGTGTCGTCAACCAGGTACAGGTAGGGCTCATTCGTGCTGTTCCACCACGCATCGTCGCGCTGACCGGCGTTGTTGCGCAACGTAAAATAGTAGCACACCAGCCGGCCGTTGTTCGTCGGTGGCAACGTGAGCGCATACTGATCGCCTGGCTGGCTGGTCATCGGTTGTTGCTGATAGCCGCCGCCCCAGTCAATGTTGACGGTCACGGACGTGATGGCAGCAAAGGCGTCTTTCGCCTGGATCGTGAGATTTACTTGCTGACTGCTGGTCGGCGCGTCCGGTGCGCGGTTGTGCCCAGTGACGCGCATGCCGATCGCCCCGGGATTGACCGCACCAGGCGACCCGCCCAACGCCGTGCTCGTCTGCCAGTTCGCCGCGTCTTTGTTGCTTTGATAGGGGTACATTAACTCAATTGACCGGCCGGTGCCGTAGGCATACGGCCAGCCATGGCTGCCACATTCATAGTGCACTTCGTCTTCAACGGTGCCGGTGGGCAGCATAATGATGACGGCGTCATTGCTACTCAGGCTGATGTTGGATGGCCCAATCCGATTGGTGACGCCCGGATAGGCGACCGGAAATTTCGAGTTGCCATACACCACCACGTAACCATACCCCGGCACGATCGTGCCCGGTGGATTCGTGTAGGTATGGCCACCGTTGTCCATCATGACCCAGCCGCTGATATTGGTTGGGTTGTCGCTGCTGTTAAACAACTCGACCCAGTCGCCGCTATCGTATGCGCCGTCTTTGTAGACAATCTCGTTGACGACAATGCCGGCCGCCAGATTCAGCGCGCATGCGCCAACGAGTGTGAAGAGTGCAAGCGGGGCAGAGCGCCATGCAGACATGGCGTGAGATGCAGTGGTCATCATTGTTTTAATGTTCTCAACGGCTGTTTATCCAAGCCCGCATGCTGTGGTGGCGGAGCAATCACCTTTCATTCTTATTTAGTATACTGTATTGTCGGCGTATTCGCAAGAACAGGCTAGCGGCGACGATGGTGCACTGACCGTGGGCTTGCCCACGGCTGTTCATATTCGACCCCGCAGGGTCTCTGCGGTTTCCTCATAGACCCCCACGGCCTTGCGCCGTGGGGGCATGAGATTGAGCAACAACACGCCGCCTTCTCCTTCACTTTCTGCTGCCACCGCGTCAAGCTCGGTGGGGAGTCGGCCATGCACAGCATGGAAGCACAGGTGCGCGGATTATGGGACATTTTGCTCGTACCATGACACGTCATTGCAGCGCGTGCTAGTTAGTGATATAATGAGCATAGTACATGGCCCAAAGGCGATTGCTGGCCATGCTGTTCGCCGCTAACGTCATCGACGGAGCCTGCCCATGAAACCACGTCTACTCGCGGCATTGGTGTTGCTGACCATCGTCGGCCTGTGCGCCGAGGTCGAGATCGAACTCAGCACCGGCTCGACGTTCAAAGGCACGCTGAAACAGGTGACGCCGCAGTTCATCATTGTGCAGACCGCACTGGGCGAGCTGAAATTGACGCGCGCGATGCTGTCGCCGCACTGTGTTGCCAGCTTGCGCGCGGGGGCCACCGGCAGCGCACCGGCCAAGACCAAGCCGACCATCAACGTGCAGGTGGTTTACCGCACCAAGAAAATCGAAACGGATACCCAGCACACCCGCTACATCCATCAGGAAGTGACGCGCAGCGTCGGCATTCTCGACATCAAGTTCAGCTATGTGCCGACGACCGGCACCGTGCCGGCGCGGATCGAATATGAGTTTCTGGGTGACGCGCGCGGCGCGGCACGCGGCACCGAAATCAAAATTGACGGCGGCGTCAAGCTGGTCGAGCTGGAGAACGGCAAACTGGAAACGGTGCAGATCACTTCGCGGCCGGTGACGCACGGTGAAGGCCGCACGCTGCGCGAAGTTGGTGCGGAGTTGAAGGGCTATCGCGTAAAAGTGTATGTGGGCGGGCACTTGCTGTTGGAAGAGGCCAAGCCCTAGTCCACGCGTCGCGTACTGTCACCTGTGAACGCCTGACACCAGAGTAACGCATGACCAGCGATGGCACCACCGTGCAGTTGGAAGAATATCTCGGCCGCATGCTCGCGCTGGGCGCGTCCGACTTGTTCCTGCGCGCGGGCATCCCGCCGTCGTATCGCGTGAATGGCCAGGTGCTGCGCCAGGATGGCGCGCCGCCCAGTGCGTCCGTAATGGCGCAGTATGTCCAACGCGTGCTGACGCCGATGGCGGCTGAACGATTTGCCCGGACATCCGATGTGGATGTGGCGTACGCCGTGCCCGGCATGGGCCGCTTCCGCATCAATCTGTTCCGCCACCAGGGAAACCTGGGCCTTGTTGCGCGGCTGATACCCGAGGGCGCCATCGAGTTCTCAAGTCTGGGCTTGCCTGCGGCGATCCTCGCCATGGCCCATGCGCGCAGCGGGCTTGTCCTGGTCGTCGGGCCCACCGGCTGCGGCAAATCCACGACCTTGGCCGCGCTCATCCATCACATCAATTGCACGCGCCATGCGCATATCGTGACGATCGAAGATCCCATCGAGTTTGTCCATCAGGAACGGCTGGCGCTGGTGCATCAGCGCCAAGTGGGCAGTGACACCGCCTCGTTCGCCTCGGCATTACGGCATGTGCTGCGCCAGAGCCCCGATGTCATTCTGATCGGCGAAATGCGGGACCGCGAGACCGTCGAGACGGCCCTGGCCGCCGCGCTGACGGGCCATCTGGTGCTCAGTACGCTGCATACCACCAACATCGTCCAGAGCGTGGACCGAATGCTGAACCTGTTCCCGCCCGAGGCACACCGGCAGGTGCAGGCAGACCTGGCCGTATCGCTGGCGGGCATGGTGTCCATGCGGCTGCTTGCCCGCGCGGACGGCGCCGGCCGCGCCGCCGCCACCGAGATACTGTGCGCCACGCCGACGGTGCGGCGCATCTTGGCCGAGGGCAAGCTCGCCGAGCTGTATGATGTGATGAAGCACGGCAAGGACACGGGCATGATGACGCTCAACCAGTCGCTCGTCCGCCTGTGCCGCGAGGGCGTTGTCACGCCGGACGAGGCGCTCGTGTATACCACCAATCCCGATGAGTTCAAGCTCAACATGGACGGCATGTTCACCGGCATTGACTCGATTGACCAGCGCACTGAGGCCAAGGCAAAGGAGCAGAAAGCATGATATATTCACCAGCACCACCTGGCGCCAGCAAGCTCGCGTTCGTTGACGACGAGCCGCTGAACATGAAGCGTCTGTTCGGGCATGCCGCAGCCATTCGTGCAAGCGACCTGCTGATCACGGCCGGCTCGCCACCCATGCTGCGTGTCACCGGCGCCATGGTCGCTGTGACCGACACACCGCTGCGGCCCGAGGACACGCGGCGCCTTGTCTACAGCCTGTTGAACGAGACGCAGCAAGAGGTGTTCGAGCGCAAGAAAGAACTCGATTTCTCCCTCGGCGTCACGGGCGACCTGCGCTTCCGCGCCAACGTGTACTACCAGAAGGGTACGATCGCCGCCGCCTTCCGCCTCATTCCCACCACGATTCCCTCCATCGCCCAGCTCGGCCTTCCGCCCGAGCTGGGGAAGCTGGCCATGCGGAACAACGGCCTGCTGCTCATCACGGGCCCCACTGGCTCGGGCAAGTCAACGACGATGGCCGCATTGATTGATCTGATCAACAGCACACGCCGCTGCCACATCGTCACGGTGGAGGATCCGATCGAGTACCTGCACTGCGCCAAGCGCGCGGTGATAGACCAGCGCGAGGTGTATGCCGACACCTTGTCCTTCGCCAATGCGCTCAAGTACGTGCTGCGGCAGGATCCAGACGTGATTCTGGTGGGCGAGATGCGCGATTTCGAGACGGTAAGCGCGGCGCTAACCGCGGCCGAGACGGGGCATCTCGTCCTTGCCACGCTCCACACCAACGACGCGATCCAGAGCATAGACCGCATTGTGGACACCTTCCCCTCGCACCAGCACAACCAGATCCGCGCGCAGCTTGCCTTCTGCCTGCTGGGCGTGCTGTCCCAGCAGCTCATTCCCCGCAAGGATGGCAAAGGCCGCGTGCTCGGCTACGAGTTCATGATCAAGAACATGGCCGTCGCCGCCCATATCCGCGAAGGCAAGACCCATCAGACCCGCAACGTGCTCGAAACGTCGAAGGCGGAGGGCATGATCTGCATGGACATGAAACTCAAGCAGCTGTATGAAGCGGGCATGATCGCGCGTGACGAACTCGAACGCCGGGTGTCAAATCCCGCGATGCTCAGGATAGTTGACCGCCCACTGCCAATACCAGGACAGTAGCGCGAAGCAGCGTGGAGCGCGAATGGCAATGGTGTCAGGCATTTTCAGCCGACACGCAGGGACGATTGGTCAATGGCTGCGACGCATGTTCTCCGACGGCAGCGCCACTCGGCGCGGCTGGCCATCTGATGACGCCCGGGCGGCATTTACCCCGCGGGGCTGCTGTAACAGCGCATTTCATCCAGCGGCTTGCGCACTTTGTCGCGCGGCGTTGCGTCCAGCGGATAGCCGACACTAATCACAATATCAATCCGTGCGCGCCAGCCGAGCCCGAGCGTCTTCTTGACCGCGCGCGCATTGAACCAGCCCAGCCAGCAGGTGCCCAAGCCTTCTTCGGCTGCTTGCAAGACAAAGTGTTCGCCGGCAATGCCGAGGTCAATCAGGCTGTACTGCACGCCGCGCAAGAGCGCGCCCAGACGCGCGGTGTAGGTCGAGCGCAGGGTCTCGATGACCACCAGCACCGGCGCCGTTTTCGCAAACGCACACATTGAATAGGCGCCGGAAAACGCTGCGTCCGCCAGCCGCGCTCGCTGCGCCGGCTCGTCTACGATGATGAACTTCCATGGTTGTGAATTGCAGGCCGAAGGCGCCAGCCGGGCTGCTTCGAGGCAGCGTTCGAGCGCCGCGCGCGGCACGGGCCGGTCACTGTAGGCTCTGCAACTACTGCGCTGCTGTACCACGTCAAACACACTCATTTTCAGATCTCCTGGTTAGGCCACCACCGCCACGCGCCGGCCTGTCCGCGCACTCTTGATCGCCGCGAAGACCATCGCCAGTGACTTAATATTGTCATGACACTCCGTTTGCGGCGGCGCACCCGTACGCAGATACGCGAGCATCTCGCGCAAAGCGCCGTGCATGCCGCCATACGGCATGGCGGCCGGCGGCAGACACGCGTCGTTGAGCGCCCGATTGAAGCCGTCACTGCCGGCCACCACTTGGCCGCGCGGCTCCTGATCGTGGTCATACACCAGCGTGCCGTGTGCACCAATGACGCGCCAGTTGCCGTTCCAACTGGTGTGGCACCCTTCGGCGCACCAACTGCCGCGAAAGGTGAAGATGATATCGCGCTCCATTTCAAACACACAGGTGGCGGCCGCGTTGCCTTGGTACCACGAGCCGCGCGGGTTGAATTCCTTGGTGTAGACGGCGCGGGCGTCGGCGCCACTGAACAAGCGCGCCAGGTCGAACAAGTGAATGGCCATGTCGAGAATCAAAGGACTAGCCATGACATCGCGAAACCCGCCGAAATGGGCGCCAATATAAAAGTCGCAATTAAGGGTGGTGAGCGGACCTATCACGCCGTTGCGCACGGCCTGCGCAATGGTGGCATGCTGCCCGGTCCAGCGGCGCGATTGGCTGACCATATAGAGCGTCTCGTGCGCTTCGGCGGCGCGCAGCATGCGGCGCGCTTGCGCCATTGAGGCTGCCATCGGTTTCTCGCCGATGACCGGAATGCCGCGTTTTAGCGCGGCGCAGGTCACGGCGCAATGCGCGGCGGGCACCGTCAGATCCAGGACAAAATCCGGCTGCGTCTTCTTCAATGCGCTGGCCAGCGTTGCGAACACGGGCGTCTCGATTTGATACGCGGCGATGCGCTCGCGCGCAACGTCCGGCTTCACGTCAACCACACCGCAGACCTGCAGCTCTTCCGCTTTGATGGGTGGAAACCACGCGCTGGCAATGCCGCCCGCACCCACGACCAAGACCCGCTCACCCGCCATGCGCTTGTTCCTATTTGAAGGTTGGAATCACAATGCCGCGCAGGATCACGCGCTGGCACAACACAAACACCACAACCGTCGGAATGGCCGTGATCACCAGCGAGGCCATGATCATGAAATTGCCGTAGGTCTGCTGGAACTGATACAAAAAGACCATCAAGGTCCACATGCGCTGATCCTGGCAGACCAGGAACGCAAACATGAACGCGCCATACGCGCCGGCGAACGCGCCCAGCGCCATGACCGCCAGGATCGGTGTGCAGAGTGGCAGCGTGATGCGCCAGAATATGGTCCATTCGGACGCGCCGTCAATCAAGGCCGCCTCGTACAATTCCGGCGGCAAGCTGTCGAAAAAGCCTTTTAATAAAAATATGCCGAAACCGCTGGCCAACCCCGGCAGGATCAGCGCGCCAAATGAGTTGAGCAAGCCCAGGTCGCGCACCATCAAAAAATTCGGGATCATGGCGACTTCTGCCGGAAACGCCATCGTCGCCAAAAAGAACAGCAGAATCTTGTTGCCGTATGACAAACGGTAGCGCGACAGCGCGTAGGCCGCCATCGGGTTCACGGTCAAGGTGCTGGCAATGCACAGCACAATGAACACCAGCGTGTTCCAGAGCGCGCGGCCGTGCAACGCGACATAGTTGAGCACGGTCAAGTAATTGCCGAAAATGAATGCGCGCATGATCGCGCCGTAGTTGGTAATGAAATGATAATAGAGCAACTCCGGCACCGGCAGCATGTTAATTTCCTCAAACGCCGTGTATGGGCAGCCGCGCGTGTACATCACGCCATAGGCCGCGTTGACCGCCGCAATGTCATTGCTATAGCGTGTCCGCAGGAATTCGCGGTACTCGCGCATCGGCGACCAGATGCCGATTTCCTCGGCCGTGCGCTTGTAGACCGGCGCGCCGGTCGCATCCAGCTCTTTATCATTGATATAGCGCAGCCAGCGCCCATACTGTTCGGTGTTGGTTGGGCAGGTCGCGACGGCCGGAAAGTGCGCCAGATATTCGTCGAACGTGCCGCGGCGCTGCTCCTCCGGCAATGATGCATAATCGCGCCAGACATAGCTGCGCCAGGCGTTCGTGTCGGCCTGCAGCACATAGTACATCGAATTGCATTTTTCAAAAACGAAATTCAGAACCTGCTCATGCGGCACCAGCGCGCCGTTACGGCACGCATCCAGCGAGACGTCAATCAAACTGGCCAGATTCGTGCCGCGCAGTTCGTTGAACCGTTCCGCTGAAACATACAAATAGCGCACATACTTCCACCATTCGATTTCCATCGGATAGGGATAGGCCAAGACCGGATCAAGGGTCGCTTTCCACGCCACCCAGTCGCTCCACTGCGCCGTATCCGGCACGGCCCACAGGCGCCGCCAAAAGCCGTCGCGCAGCATCCAGATATCGTCAAACGTCCGATAATACGTGCCATGCGCAAAATTCAAGCGCACAATATCATTGCTGTAGCGCACCCGCAAAAACTGCTGATAGCGCGGCGTATTGATAAAGGGCGTGTAATGCACCTGGCCCTGCCAGTTGAAATATGGGCGCCAATAGCGCACCGGGATGGTGTGCATGAACACGCGCCAGTCGTCGGCGATGCGCGTCACGTCGCGCCGCGACCGGCGCAACAAGGGCTCCAACTGCGTCAATTGGATGTCTTCCGGGCCGTACCATTCGCCGTGCCCGAACAAGTACGGCAGTTCCTGATCGTGCTCGGCTTCGACCATCAATTTGCGGAATTGTTCGCGCCGGTCGAAAAAGTATTTCGGCACCAGCCGGAATTCGCGCCAGTCCGCATTGCTGGTCACCGAATTCGACAGCATCATCATGAACGGATAGATCATGGTGATGCCGCCGCCGATCAGCAGCCCGTACATTAACGCGAACATCAGCCGCACACGCCAGGCGCGCCGGCCTACTTTTGCAATCAGGCCCATGCTGTCAATCCCCTTTTAGAACGTCCAACACTCAACATCGAACATCCAACGTCGAACGGAAGATAGTCATTTCCGGCTCTGCGCAGTCTTGATACTTTTAACAAAAATCCTGATCAGTTCATCTGTTTCTTCAATCAATGGATCGACTTTGGCAGGCGTGCGCCTGAAAAACGCGCATTGTGCAAGCTGTAGCCAACGTCGTGATTCGCGTAGTTCTTTGAGACAAATGCGCAGTTTGTGAATAAAATCATCTGGTGACTCCGCTGCTTGTGCTTCAGCATGATTTGCTACTGGCGATGTACCAGACCGCAGCAACTGCTGGGCGATATGATTGCCCGCGCGCGAGTTGGGCAGTGCTTCTGTGAACCGGATGATCCTATCTCCATAGTGCAGCAAACGCTCTTCTACATCATATACTCGTTCAGCACTCATGTTTTACAACGTCAATGTTCAATAGTAATTTCTTTCGCAACGAAACAGACTATGGTGCAGTGCTGGTCTTCTTCGTGTCTGCCAAATTCTCGCGCGGCGCGATGATGCATAAAACGGCCGGGGATCGCACGGCGGTGGCTTCCCGTCTTTCGTTCGATGTTCAATGTTAATCTCTTCTTCGTGGCCATACTATCTGAGGTGTGGCAGGATTCAGGGTTCAGGCGTGATTGTAAATTGTACATCATCACTCGGTCGCCTTTTTGAACTCGACTTTGTTCAGCAGCTGTAATTGCATCAGCGTAAAGCCGATCAGCAACGAGCCGAGAATCCACGCCTCCGACGTGGCATAGCCGAATTTCAGAAACAAAAATGAGTTGTACCAAATGTCGAGGCCGATGGTCATGGTCTTGTTGGCCGGCCCGCCGGCGGTCATCACGAAAATGTTCTGGGCGGCCTGAAACGCGCCAATGAACGCGCCGACAAAATTGATGATGATCAGGGCCTTGATGCTCGGCACCGTGACGTTCCAGAACTTGGTGACCGAGCCGGCGCCATCCATATCGGCGGCTTCGTAATGTTCGTCGGGAATGCCTTTCAGCGCGGCCAGGTAGATCAGGCACCCGGCGCCGGTGCCGGCCCAGATGCCGGGGATAATCACCGAGGGCATGGCCAGCAGCGGGTCTTGCAGCCAGCGCAACGGCTCGCGCACCGGCGCGATGAAGGCCGTCACCACCAAGAAGCCGAGCCCGACAGTGACCATGCCGGCCCCGGCCAGATGATTGCCGGCACGCAGCGTGGCAACGCTCGCCATCAAGACGCTGATCCCGAGTGCGAGCGGCACGGCATAATAGACCCAGCCCGGCGTCAGCATTAAGACCCGGTTCAGCACGCCTTCTTCGGTGGTGTTAAACAGCAATTGCTTCCACAAAAACATCGTGACCAAACCGGTCGTGACGTTCGGCAGATAATACACAACGCGCATGAATACTTTGCCACGCGGGATCTCGCTCAGCAACACGGCCAAGGCAATCGGCGCGGCAAAGCCGAGCACCAAGGACAGCGACACATACACGCACGTCTGCCACATGTACACATAAAAATCGCGATTGGAAAACACTTCAACAAAATTACGCAAGCCGACAAAGGCCGAGCCGCCCAGGATGCGATAGTCTTGAAACGCCATCACCAGCCCGCGCAGCAGCGGCAAGTAGCTCCAGATGAAGACTGACGCCACCGCCACCAGCAGGAATAACCAAGCCCGCATGGTGCGCCGCCACGTCCGCTCCGTCACGCCAAAGCCCTCCGTACTGCGCTGCGCGGTGGTGCGCAACAACTGAAATATTTTGCGCCCGGCCACCACCAGAATAATGGTCGTCACGCCCACCAGCAGCATGCCCAGCCGTTCGCGCTGGCGCAGCACCGCCGCCGGCAGCCGGCCGATGACATAGGTGTTGACCCGCGCCGCGCAGATCGCCACGGCATTGCTCGGCTCCGCGCGTTTGACCGGATCGAGAGCCAGATCAATCGGCAGGCGCAGCTCCTTGGTGATCACACTCTTGTAGCCGTCGCAATACGGCTCGACGCGCGAGTTGCGCCCGACATTGTTGAAAAAGTCAATGCGTTCTTTCGGGATGGCATTGTAAATGTCTTCGTGCCCGAACTGCGCCAGGTAACGCGGATCAACCCACGCGCCCCAGCCGGCGTCCACCAGCGCCTTGACGCGAATGCTCATCGCGTCCTCACTGCACATGAATTTGATGTAGCGCCAGGCCGCGTCAGCCCGCGCGCCGGTCGTCTGCGCACTCAGCGCCAGGTAGTGGCCGGCAATGAAACTGACCGGTGGCCCGCCCGTGATCGACGGAAAATATGTGACCGCCGTGTCAATGTCCTCGTCGCGCTGCACTTCATCGAGGGTCGTGATGCGCATGCCGAACTCCTCGCGCTGCACATTGTACGTCTCGATTTGGGCCTTAATCACGCCCTCATACACGTGCCGCTTCACCTGTTTATCGCGCAGATTAAAGACGCGCCCGCACACCGCGCAGGTCACACTGCCGCGATTGAACAGCCCGGCGGGTATGTCAATCTCGGCGTTGTACTTGCCCTTATGGCGCGGGTCGGCGCGATTGTCACAGCGCAGCCAACGTGAGAAACGCAGGCGCTGATAGAATGCCAGCGCTTCCGCGCCGCCTTTTTCGTCAAACACCAGGCGCCACTCCAGATTCGTCACGGCCGCCAGCGGCGTCGCGCATTGTGCACACAGTTCTTCCCGCGGATAGCCCGCGAGCTTGGCATGGTAGTCGTCCGGATTGCTAATCTCCACGCGATGGCCCGCGTAGTCAATCGCGGGAATATGCGAGGGCGTTAACGCGTCACAGCGCGGGCAGCGCTTGTACGGCCGCACCATTTCACCGCCGGCTGACCAGACGAATTGATGGAACTGCCAGCCCTGATTGCCACCCAAGTCAACTTGAAAGCCATAGCGCGTCGGGATTTCCTGCGGGGTGCCCGGCTCTTTGCTGGGGATCCAGGTGACGCGCTGGGCGAAGCGATAGAATTCATCCCAGGTGGTCGGCCCGCGACTCGGGTCCAACCCGGCAATCGCGAAGAGCTGCCGCCGATACGACAAGGCCATCACATAATACAAATACGGCACGCACCAGATTTGGTTGTCCGCGACGGCCAATTCCCAGACATTGTCGGGTGCGCCGATGCCGCGGAAGGGCTTGCCCGTCCGTTCGAAATCGCGCTGGATGAAGGATGTCAGCGGCTGAATGAAGCTCTGTTGGCGAAACGCGCCGATTTTCCGGCCGTGTAGATAAAACACATCTGGCGCGATGCCGCCGGCAATGGCAAGATATTCATTGCCTTCCGAGGCATCGCCCTCAATTTTCAGAATGGTCGCGGCTTCAACGCTTATGTCCGGATTGCGCCGCAAGAACTCATGATAGACCGCCAGGCGCGCCATGTCCGGCGGCCAGGTCGTGGTCACTTCCGGCACCGAATCAACATTAATCGTGATCTGGGCCGGCGCCGCAACCAGATCGGCGGCCATGGCCGCCAGCAACAGCAGATGGCCCACCCGAACGCAGGTCGCGCGCCGCGCACGCCGCAGCAGAATGCCGCGTGTGCTGCTCACCGGCGCAGGTCCGTTCGGTGTTCCATCTTCATACGGTGGCTAGTATAGCAAAACACGCGTGGCTTTCTCAAGGCGGCCCGTGGTCTCCGTGCCGGCGACTCACTTGCTGGTTGCAAGTGTCGCCATCGGCGGCAGGGGAGCCACAGTCGCTGTGGCGATGTGGCAGCTGCTCCCACGTTGCAGCCGCTGCCGGAATGCGGGAGCCGCTTCCATGCGGCGATCTGCTGCAAAGGTAACATCGCGACATGGCAGTCGCTCGCACGTGGCTGCGCAGCATGCGCGACACGGAGGTCGCTCCCACTTTGCCGCGCGGATTCGCGGCGCGCGCCAGTGGATTCCGATGTCGGATCACCGATCACTACTCACGCGTAATTAGGATTTGCTGTGACTGCGACAGACCACCGAGCCGTGACGATTCTTAGGTTCCTACGGCAGTCGGGCGGCGTGGCTGTTGGGCTCAAAGTTCGGACAATAGACGCTATAATTCGTCCCTTGGAATACAATCTTGTACTCCGCGCCGTTGAGTGGGCAGTGCGGTTCGATGGCCAGATAGTTCGTCACTAACTGGCTGACGCGCGTCGGTGCCAGGCGCGGATCGTCGCGGCGGGCAACCCAGATGGCCGCCTGAATCCGGGCCATTTGATTGATGCAGGCGCGCGTATGAAAATCCGGCGCGGGTAGTGTCGGCGGTCGCGTCAAGAACGAGACGGTGGCGGCTATGCCCGCCATCATCAACAGCACCAGCAGCACCATTGTCCGCGGTCGCATCACAGAGCCTGCACCAGGTTTTTCATTCATGGTTGATACCCAAGCGTCAGTTAGGGTGCTACATCATACTCAATCTGCACTCGTTTGTCACGGCCGGCGCGCACCATGGTGGTGCCGGCATCGCTGAGCACACGCACGATCTCGCCGGTTTTCATGCCGTGCAATGTCAGGTGACCTGCCCGATCGGCATTGATCTGCACGCGTAACGGTGCTGCGCCAAACGCGTCAAAGCGCGCCACGATCGGCGACGTACTCTCAAGCCAGAGCGCGCCGTTGCGCGCGACTCGCAGGCCATCATACGCGCTGTGCACGCGATACGTGTCTGCGCCGACGCAATAGCGCCGCACACCCCATGATTGTTGCGAGCGTGTGCCGATGCGCAACGCGCACGACCAGGGCTCGACATCAATCAATTCCTGCAGCGCGAAATTCGCCAGCAAGGCGCCCCAGCCGTAGCCGGTGTCGGAGTTCCAGACATCGCCGCCCTCACCGCTGAACATATTGTAGTTTTCGCAAATCTGGTTGGCTTTGACCCAGCCACTCTCAAAGGTGCGCATGCTCTTCAGCGCGAACGCGGCGGCCGTTTCGTCACAGCGATAGCGTTTCAAGCCCTCGTACACAATGAAATTGACCGGCGGCCAGATGCGCCCGGCCCAATAGTCATTGTTCTTGCTGGCCGGATAGTTCAGGGCCGTCACCGAAATGACATGGTCCCCCCAGAACAGCTCGGGATCGAGCAGATATTTTTTGACGATGTGTTCGGCCTCGGCGGGCGTGGCGACACCGGCGGTCAGCGGATAGAAATTGATCGCGCTCCAGTCGCGCAGCCAGCGGCCGTCCCAGGCGCGCAGGCAGAACATGCCGGTCTCGGGGTCGAGCAGGCGCGCGCGCATACGGGCTTTCATGTCGGCGGCTTCGCGGGCATAGCGGGCCGCGTCGCGCGGCTTGCCGAGCGTGCGCGCAATCGCCGCCAGCGCCTCGCAGTCCATCGTGTACAACGAGTTCAGCGCCACGCAATGGCCCGCCAGCGTATGGCTCTTGGCATCAAACGGCAATTCGTTCATCACCGGGAAATTGTCCATGCCGGCTTCGTACAGCGCGCAAATATGCGCATCCTGCTGGGTCGGGTTGTAGACCTTCAGATGCGGAAATTGATACTCCGGGGTGTCGTTCGAACCCCACGAGAGCAGGCCGGTCTTGCGCGGATCGCGGGCGGTGAACCACCACGCATGCCAGCGCTGCAGGGCCGCATAGGTCTCAACCAGGAGGCTGCGGTCACGCGTGATGCAATATGATTTCCACGCCAGATACGAGCCCACCGGCGGTTGCGAGCGGTCGAACGCCTTGACGCCAAACGAGGTGTAATAATTCGGCGGAAAGCCCTCGTCCGTGGCCGAGGCAAGAATCGCCTTGAAGTTGGCGCGTGCCAATGCGGCGCTGACCGTGGTGCTCAGGTACCCGAGAAAACATTGATCCCACGGAAAGTTGTAGCTGCCGTTCCAGTCCGCGCCCCAGTCGCGCGAGATTTGTGTGGTCACGCCGGTCCAGCGTTGATCAAAGACCGTGTTCCAGGTCACCGCGCGCGGCACGGCCATCAAACAACGTTGCAGACCGGCTTCACCCGCCAATTCTTGTTGTTTGTAGCGCGTGCCTGCCGCCGCAATACTCTTGCCGATTGTCACCAGACTGACGCGCGTGCGTTTGCGCTCGAGATGCAGACCGCAGGGCGCGCCCGGCTCGTTGAACAGATAGGGACAATCCATGCTGATGAAAAACATGGCGTCTTCCGGTCGCAGCAGGCCCGGATGCGTAATATACCAGTCGCGCGTGCAGAGCACGTCGCCGTCCGCGCGCACCGGTTCTTCGCCGCACGGCTGCAGCGCGACGACCAGACGGCAGCGGTCGCCCATCGTTTGCGGTGTCAAGGTGACATCCAGCGCCGTGTCGTGCGCAGCCGCCGCGACCGCGTAGTGCGCCGTGGGAATCATGAAGGTGTACGCCCAATATGAGCCGTCCGGCGCATGCGGCCCGCGCACCGGCATCTGCGGCCAGCGGAAGCGCGTGTGATGCGTATCCGACTCCGGATCGTAGACGCTGATGCGCAGCTTGAAGGTGAAGCGCTCGCGGTCGAGATAGACAATGTGATTGTAGGAGCGGAAGTCCCACGTATTCCAGCCGTGATCGAGCGATTGTGGGGTGGTCATACGCCTGCGGGTGATAAAAGTTACAATATACCAAATCAAGATTGCGGCTTAAAGTATAGCGAATTCAAAAAAAGTCGTCAAGCGCTGCGTGAGGAAATTCGTTGGCGGCCAACGAATTTTACTTTCAATAATGCTACGCTTGCGGCACCTCGATGTTTGCGCAGTTTGTGGCATGGATTGCCGTATCGGCCTGGACTATTGCGGCGTTTGTTTTCCGTCCATGCATCAGCCACGCGGTTCCTTTGACCGGAAGGAAGAGCGTGTCCGCGCAAGCACTGATCGGAAGGTCTACCAAACAAATGCTGTCAAATGCTCCCTTGCGAAGCGGTCCTGAGTCCGACGCATGGTTTTGCTGGATGAGTGCGATATCACTGTTGACGGCAGTGAATGCAGTGTCCTGAATGTAACGACCATCGGCCATCGGCGACGAGTCTGCAACGTACCCGTTGATAAACCCGATACACCCGGAAAGAGTGAGAAGTGTCAGCGCCAAGCCTGCCGGAATCATGCTCCTCATTTGATCAAAACGGCTTTTGGACCAGCAGTTGCAGGAGGTTGTTCGGCGTCCTTCTTCTCCTGTCTGGGAACCGGCTCGCATGCCTCGCCGCTCAAGAGAACGAAGATGTTGAATTGGTCCTGCTTCGCTTCCATTTCAGGTGGCGTGGGAAAGTCGCTTGAATCTGGGTTGTTCTTGTTCCAGAAGCAGACTAGATAGCGCCATTTCTGCTCACGCACCTCAGTATATGCGCGCGGAGGGTAGCAAGGATAGTGGTTGAGCTCCACGCGCGTGAGAACCCAATCGTGCCGCTCGGCCTCGGGCACGTGCCGCTCAACGACTGCACGTGCAAGGCGGATCGCCTGACCAGGCGAGACCGGAATGGGCTTCTGGCCCATGGCGTCCCATGCAGGCATCTTTTTGTACTGCTTGGCCGTGATGCAGGACTCGTATATCCTGCCTTTGTAGCGACTCCCATAATAGGCGTTTCCGGGGAATTCGTCAAACTGGTCCACGTCGGCAGCGTGCGCAAGCAGGGCGATGGCGAAGGCAAGGAATATTCTCATTGCTTACTCCGAATCATTGAAAGTCGCGCTGGTTGCGCAACCAGGTGAAAAGCCATGGGTCAACGCGGGCGGCGGACCGCCCAAAGCCCAGGCCACGTTGAGCATGATCACAAACATGAAGTGCTTTTGTGTTATCATCGCCTTGGTCTCCTGCAGCATCCGTTGGTTGTCACCACGCAGCATCCATGTCTCATTATAGCAAACCACACGCATACGCCGGCATGCGCGGTATTGTGTACAATACTGCATGCGACCATGGTTATGCATGTATTATGTGACCTTGCGGTGCACCGCGCGCTGCGCCATGTGTGATGTCTGGCATGGCGCGGACGAGCCCGGCTATCGCGAACAGACTTTGGTGGAAGTGCGAGAAAACCTGCGCGGACTACGGCGACTGGGCGTGCGCTTGATTGATTTCACCGGTGGCGAGCCGCTGCTGTTCGCACATATTCTTGATGCATTGCGCTGCGCGCGCCAGCTGGGCATGCGTACGACCCTCACTACCAACTGTGCGCGCTATCCCGACTTTGCCGAACAGCTTTGTGGTCTGGTGCAGCATCTGCAATTTTCTTGTGAGGCAGCCGACGCCGCGGCGCATGATGTTATTCGCGGTCCCGGCTCGTATGCGCGCGTGCTGGCAAGCATGGCCTGTGCCCGGCGGCTTGGGCAACGCTTCAACTTGGTGGCCACGATCACGGACGCGACACTGGTGCAGCTTGATGCGTTACTGGCTTTTGCCACCGCGCAGAAAACCGTGCTGGCGTTGAATCCGTGCTTTGCCGCATCACGCCAGGCGGGCTTGAGCGCGGCCGGCGCGCGCGTGCTGATGCGCGCGGCAAGGCATCCGTGGGTGGTGGCCGATCACGCCGCGCTGGCCTTGATTGCGGACGGCGGCAATCAGCGTGCACGGCCCCTCTGCCGCGCCGGCCGCGCGACCATAACGATCACGCCGGACAATCAGATCGTCGCGCCGTGTTTGCATCACGAACAACAGCGCGTGCCGATTGCTGACGACCTTGTGCGCGCATGGCGCGCCACCCAGGCAGTCGCCGCACGGGCCGGCACGTATGAGGTCTGCCAGGGCTGCACCTTATATTGCTATATGCGCGTGGCATTGTACCGGCGCTATCCGCTGCGCGTGCTGCGCTCGCTGGCGAAATACCTCATGACCCGCATGCGCCACAGGCAAGGATGAAAACCATTCTTGTCTTCAGCGGCGCGGCCGGTTACGGCCACGTGCGCGCGGCGGAAGCCCTGTGCGCCGGTGCACAGCGCTGGTTTCCCGATCTGCGCTGCAGCCATGTCGACACGGGCACGCTGGTGCCGGGTCTGCTGCGCTGGGTCGCGGCGGATTCCTATTCGCCGCTGGTCGTCATGCCGTGGTTGTTTGACATTATCTATGAGTTTGTCGACACGCTGTACAACACGCGCGGCGGGCGCGTACTGCGCCGCTGGGCCCACGCCCGCTGTCTGGAGGGCATTGCCGCAGTTGTGGCAGTGCAGCAGCCGGATGCGATCATCTGCACGCATTATCTCGCGGCAGAACTGTTGGCGGCGCTACATGCGCGCGGCACCGCATGCCCGCCTGTCTGGGTTCATTTGACGGATTGTGATGCGCATGCGGTCTGGGTGCAGGACCATGTCGCCGGCTACTTTGCGCCGTCGGCGTGCGCCGTTGCGCGGCTCGTGCGCCACGGCGTGAACCGCACGCGCATTCATCTCAACGGCACGCCGATCATGCCGGCATTCAGCACGCCGCCGGACCGCGCTGTCTGCGCGCGTGAACTAGGTCTCGATCCGGCGCGGCCCACCGTGCTGGTGATGGGCGGCGCGCGCGGCGCGGGTGATCTGACGGGCATGGCGCGGGCCATGGCCGTACGCGCGCCGCAGGCCCAGGTGCTGGTGCTGGCGGGGCGCAACGAACAGGTGCGGCAGCAAGTTATGCGCGCGTGCGCGGATCTCATGCCGCGCGTCGTTGCGCTTGGTTACACTGAGCAGATTGAGCGTGTCATGGCGTGCGGCGATGTCATGGTGAGCAAAGCCGGCGGGTTGACCTGTGCGGAGAGCATGGCGATGGGGCTGCCCATGGTGATTGTGCCGCACATTGCCGGGCACGAGCTGCCGAACGCGCTGCTGCTGGCAGCCGCAGGCGCGGCGCTGCGGCCGCGCCGTGTGCGTGATGTGCCGGATGCTGTCGCGACACTACTGGCAGCGCCGCAACAACTATGGCACATGCGCGCGGCGGCTGCGCGACTGGCACGACCGTATGCCGCGCGCGACGCATTGGCCGTGGTGACCGGGTGGCGCGGCGTGTAGCGCGTGCCCAGCCATCGCCGAACAGCAACGTGCCATTCAATTCCTGACCCCTTTGCCTCCCCACCTTTGGGCGGCTGCTTCAATGTTCTGATAAATCTCGATCCATTGCGCAGTGACGTTGTGAATGTCGAAGTTGCGGCTGAGCAACTTGGCTTGCTGGCCCATGCGGCCTTGCGCGGCCTTGTCATCCGCAACATGCTTGATGGCCGCCGCCAACTGATCGGGATCGTGATCGCACAACACACCGGCTTGTGCGCCGTTTTCATTGACGAACTCATCCCACCAAGCCGCCTTCAAGCCGACGTAAGGCTTTTGGCAGGCCAGCGCCTCGATCACAGAGAGGGGATTGACTTCACTCAGCGAGGCGGTAATAAATACATCGGCCATGTTGAGATAGTGCGGGACCTCAGCATGCGCCAGGGCACCCAAAAAACTGACGCGCGCTCGAATGGAGTGGACCATTGATTCGATTTGATGCCGTGCCGAGCCAGCGCCGATGATCAACCAATGCACATTCGCGCCTAGGCCAACGGCGCGCACCATTGCCTTTGCCAGCACCTCTAAATTCTTTTCAGGCGTCACGCGGCCCACGTAAATGAACAGTGTTTGATCCGCGCGGATGTGCAACGCGCCACGATCGGGTAGACCGACCGACCGATCGCGCACATTGATTGAGATGCCGTTATGCATCACGCAGATTTTGTCGGTGGCGTCGGGCACGAGCGCTTGCAGCCAATGAGCCGCATCGCGCGAGGCAACGGTGGTCAACATACTCGCCCGCACAAACTGCCGGATGGCCCACGTGATGTACTTGAGCACGAAGGCGCGCACGACCGGCGGGTAATGCAATGCATACAAATCGTGCCGCGTGTGATTGGTGAAAACGAAGGGGAGGCCATGCTGCTTCGCGATGCGCAGTCCTAGGTGGCCGATGCCGAGCGCTTCGTGGATGTGCAGAATGTTCATCGAACAAGCCGCCTGGTACGATCGACGATCGAGGCGCGGCCACATACGAAATTGAGAAGTGCCCAGGGGCATGGCAAATGATCGCCAGACGTTGCGCTGATCGTCGGAATATTTCAAATACCCGAAGGTGAAAACATGTGCGTCGTGAGCATGGCTAAGCAGCTCGCCGTGATGCTCGGCCACGAAAGTGCTGACGCCGTTGATCACGGGCGGATAGCTGTCAGTGAACTGGCCGAGACGAATTGGTCGCATGTGGAAATGAACAGGGTCAGGAATTGAATGTGTACTTGGTGCTCTTGTCTGCAATCTTCCTCAGGTGTGGCGCGCGTGCCATCGCCTCGTGCGCAATGTGCCAGATGCTGTGGCGACGCGGCTGGCACGACCTTATACCGCGCGCGACGCGTTGGCCGTGGTGACCGGATGGCGCGGCGCGTAGCGCGTGCCCCAGCGATCGCCGAACAGCAGCTTGCCGACGTCGTAAAAGAAACTGGTCAGTTGTGCGCGGACAATGCCGCACGGCATCATACGCAGCAGGCGGTTGCGCAGCATGAATGCCGGCGAGAGAATCGCGCGGAAGGTCGCGTGCGTGACGCAGCGCTGTAATGCCGTTTGATTCAAGGTGTGCGTGCGCACATTGCCGTGGACACAGTCATAGCGGTCGAAATCGTGGCAGGTCACCAGGTGCGCGCCCAAGAGCTGTGCGCGCAGGGCTGTCTTGGGATAGGGGGTCAAGACCTGCATGCTGAAGGCATCCGGGCGCAGGCAGCGGACGGCGGCGGCATCCGCGCGGATGGTTGCGCGCGTGTCATCCGGAAAGCCGGCGATCAAGCCGGCGATGACCGCTATGCCGTGGCGCCGCAGATGTTCGAGGGCGCGCCGATTGACTTCCGGCGTGGCCGGCTTGTGTACCGTGGCAAGGCGCGCACTGCGCATCGATTCCATGCCGACAAACGCGATGCGCATGTTCGCGCGCGCCATCAGCGCGACGATGTCCGGATGCGCCGCCAACGGCGCTGCGCCGACCTGCACGACAAAGCGCATGGTGTTGAAGTTGTGCCGGCAAATGGCCTCGCAGACCGCGCGCCAGTGATCCGGAGCGCAGGCCAGATTATCATCGGTGAGCATGAGCAACTGGACGCCGCGCGCGCGCAATTCCTGCAAATCCTCAACAATGCGTGCAATGGGAAAGACACGATGCTGCCGGCCGTACATGGCGTGAATCGAGCAAAAGGTGCAGGCATGCACACAGCCGCGCGACGTTTCAAGCGTGTCGCACAGGCCACCCACTGAGGGAAAGCGAGTAACCAATCGCGCGGCGCGGCACGGCAAGGCGACGTCGGCCAGCGCCAGCAGGGGTCGCGCCGGATTATGCCGCCACGCGCCGTCGGCACGCCAGCTCAAGCCCGGCACGGACGTCAAGTCGCGCGTGCTGGCCGCAAGGGCGGTCACCAGCTCGCGCAAGGTCGCCTCGCCTTCGCCGCGCACGATGTAATCGAGGACCGTGTCGGGATACACCTCGGCAAAGCACGCCGCGGTCAATGACGCATGAAACCCGCCGGCGGCGATCTTAACCGCCGGCATCTCGATGCGCGCGCAGCGCGCCAGATCGAGTAACGAGCCGAACTGAAATGTCATCGCGGTCAGGCCGAGCACGTGTGGCTGAAACGTGCGCAGCGCCTCAATGAGCAAGGCATGCGCGCACCGCGGCTGGCCCACCAAATCGAGGATACGCACGTCGTGCCCCGGCAGATTGCCGGCCAATGACGCCAGCGCGCCGCTCGGTAACCGCATGAAGCAGTCAAACGAGTGGACCGTGTCCGGCATGCTGACCAAGAGAACGCGCATGAGACTACGTCAACTTTGAGAGTATGACCATTAGAATAAACGTGATCGGTGCCATAATGATAGCGATGATTTCCCACGCGACCATTTTCGAATACATGGTGTTGAACAAAGCATCGCGTTTTCTAAGATCGGCAATACGTGCAGAGCCTTTTGAGGTGTGCCGTTTGAACTGTAGCAGGCTGTATCCGTCAACGCCATGTTGTTCTGCTGCGGCGACTGCTTTGAGCATGTAGACGAACGCTATACTCAACGGGAGCATAAGACAACAGACGAATATTGCTAAGTACATTGTTGCACTCCCTGAAAATAATTACTCACTGAATGATACGCTGGCCAATGTGTCTGACGGTATACAATGCTTCGTCGATGAGTGCCCGCGATACATTTTTCAGGACTGTATTTTCTCATAACTGGAGATGCTTGTCAAATCAAATCCTTAAGGCATGTACTAATGAATGCCTGTACTTGGTGTCATGCCAATTGTAGCCGCGGGCGCTGACCGCGGCTGCAGAAGCCGCCCTCACCGCGGGCGGCTACAAGGACATTGCGAAGTAGAAAGCGCTGTCATTAGTACCACGTCCAGACACATGTGATGCAGGTTGCAACTGTCTTGCCGAAAGCGGGTGCATTTGCTATAGTGGTACAGCTTTATGAACGGCATGACCACGACTACAGCACCGGCAGCGCTGCACCTGCGCGACATCGGCAAACGCTACGATGGCCGCTGGGTGGTGCATGCCGTGACCTTGACCGTGCCGGCCGGCGAGATTGTCGGCGTTCTGGGTCATAACGGCGCGGGTAAGAGCACCGTGATTCGCGCCTGCGCCGGCTGGTTGTGCTTGGATCACGGGCAGGTCGAGGTGAACGGCCGGGTGGTCTGCGACCGTGACCTTGTCGCGCGCGCCGCACTGGGCGTCGTTTCGCGCGACACGCCCTTGTATGCGTTTTTGAGCGTGCGCGAGATGGTGCTGTTCCAGGCGAGTTTGCAGGGCATGGCCGCGGCGGATGGTGCGGATGCCTGCCAGCGTGTTCTTACTCTCTGTCAGCTTGATGCCGTCGCCGCACAGCATATCAGTACGCTGTCGAGCGGAATGTATCAGCGCGTGCTGCTGGCCTGCGCCTTGGTGCATACGCCTGCCGTGCTGCTGCTCGATGAGCCGACGGCCGGACTAGATCCGACGGTGCGCCAGCATGTCTGGGCGATTCTGCGCACGCTCGCCGCGCAGGGCTGCGCGATTTTGCTGACGACCCATTATTTTGAGGAAGCTGCCTATGTGTGCGACGCGGTGCATGTCTTGGATCACGGGGTATTGACGCGCACGATGCGGGGAACTGCGCCGGCCGCACTGCTCGCGGCGCTGCAGTGCTGGTTTGCCAAGCCCGCGGCAGCAGAGGTCTGCGCATGAAACTGCGGCGCATGATGTGGATGCTGCTGCGCGTACAAGTGCTGCAATGGTGGCGCGAGCCGCGCCATGCGCTGGTGAGCATTGCGCTGAGCGCCGTGTTCTTGATGATTGCGCATTACTTGCTGATTGTCTATATTGGCACGCACGTGCAGATCGGCTTGTACGTGCCGAATCCGGCCTTGGCACGCACGGTGGCGCGCGCCTGTACGGCCCACGAGTTACAAACGCGCACCTTTGCCACGCCGGCCGCCGCAACGGACGCGTTACGTGCCCGCGCGATTGTTGCCTATGTCGCCATCACCAGCAATTTCCCGCATCATGTCGGTATCACGCTGGCGGGCTACAATCCCTTACTTGACCGGATCATCGCCGGCATGCTCATCGGTGTGGCCGCCGACATTTCCGGCGCGCAGCCGGGCGGGCCACAGTTGCAGATGCACAACATGCGCATAACGCGGCGCGCGCTGGCCATGTTCATGGCTGCCAGCATGGTGCCGTTGCTGATCATGATCCTGACGGCACTGAACGGCGGATTGGTGTGGATTCTGGATTGGGAGCAGGGCATGCTGTTCCGCATCCTGGTGGCGCCGGTGCCACGCCTGCTGTTGCTGCTCGTGCGCGCGGCCGGCAGCGCCATGCTCACCTTGCTGGTGGTGGCCATGGCATGGGCTCTGTACAGCAGCATCAGCCGGCCGGGCATGCCGGTGCACCTGATGGCGGCGCTGGCCGCCGTGCTGGTCTTCGTGCTGGCGGCCAATGGCGTCATGAGCGCCATTGCGTCGTTGACGCGCCGTTTTCTGCTGTATAGCGACATCTGTTTCCTGCTCTCGTTTGTGCTGATGTTTCTGAGTGGCGCACTGGTGCCGATTGAGACATTGCCGAACTGGGAGCGGTTTCTGGCGTACTGCACGCCGACGTATTACGCCATTCGCTTGGCGCGCGCGGCGTTTGCCGGCACAGAGCCACTGCTGGCGCGGGATGTGCTCATCCTTCTCTGTTGGGGAGTAGCCGGCTACGCGCTGGCGTATCTCAACCTGCGCAGTGCGCGGCTTGATCAACGCGCATGAACCACACGGAACGCCAGTTGCTGTATCGCCTGCCGTGGTCGTTGCATGACAATCCGATCGCGTGGATCGAAGTAACCGATGTATGCAACCTGAGCTGCGCGGGCTGTTATCGCGCGACCGTTACCGGGCATAAAACGTTGGCGCAGGTGCGTGAGGAAGTCGACCTGATGCGCGCGTGGCGCAATCCCGACAACGTTTCCATTTCCGGCGGCGAGCCATTGCTGCACCCCGATTTGTTGGAAATTGTCGCGTACATTCACGCGTGCGGCCTGAAGCCGGTATTGCTGACCAATGGCGTGCTGCTGGACTCGTCCCGCATCCGCGCGCTGAAACAGGCGGGCTTGGCCGGCTTCACCCTGCATGTGGACAGCACCCAGGCGCGACCCGGCTGGGCAGCGTGCGATGAGCTGGCCTTAAACGCACTGCGCCTCGAGCTCGCGCGCATGATCGCTGCCGTCCCGGGGTTGGTGACGGTCTTCAACGCGACCGTGACAGCGGCGACGCTCGCGTCGGTGCCGGCGCTGATGCGCTGGGCGTGTGACCATGCGCAGATTGTGCATGGTGTGGTGTTCATCACGCATCGCCACACATCACTGTGCAACCATAGCGCGTGTGACGCGCATGGCGCACCGGTTGATCCGCGCGCCTTGGGCTATGTGCAGCACGCGCCGGCCGCGCCGCACGTGACGGCAGCGGAGATCAACACCGCCATTACTACCGTGATTCCAGAGTATCAGCCGGCCGGCTTTCTGGGCGGCACCGCCAGCCACACGTCCGCGAAATGGCTGGCTGGGATTGTTCTCGTGACCGGACGCCACGTGCTTGGTCCCGTCGGCCGCCGCACGCTGGAGCTGGCCCAGGTCATGTATCATGTGCGGCGCGGCCGTTATCTGGCCTACAGCACGCGCACGCGGGTGAGCCTGCTTGCTCTGCTGTTGGCAGTCATTGATCCCGTCTTGCGCCGCACGGCGTGCGCCTGGCTGCGCGGGCTGCTACGCCGGCCGTGGCGGTTTTTCTCGCGAGTACACGTGCTGACCATCGGGGTCATTCAGGCGCCGGATATTCTCGCGGACGGCCGGGTGGACATGTGCGATGGCTGCCCGGACATCACTTGGTACGCGGGGCAGATGGTTAATTCCTGCCGCTTGGATGAATGCCGCCTGTTTGGCGCATTCCTGACGCCGGCGCAACGGAAGCCGCACACGTGACGGCTTGGCGTACCTTCGGCGCGGTGCTGCACCTGACGCGCTACCAGCAGAATCTGCTGTTCACGCTGGTGCTGAC
Source organism: uncultured bacterium (assembly GCA_964397565.1). Taxonomy (GTDB): domain Bacteria; phylum Auribacterota; class UBA3054; order UBA3054; family JAPLST01; genus JAPLST01. The sequence continues at coordinate 18,826 of CAYNJC010000033.1, read as the reverse complement.
CGTCTTGGGCGTGGTGACGGCCGGCGCGCCGTTCAGCACCGCGGCAGCGCTGGTGTTGGTCGCCAACTGGTGCGCGATTGCCTTTGCATTCATGGTCAACAATATTGCCGATGCGCAGGATGATCGCAGCACGGCGGAAAAGTGTCACGCCAATCCGGTCAGCATGCAGACGCTGTCACCCGCGGCGGCAGGATGCGCCGCGGGCATTGTTGCCGCCATCAGTCTCATGCTTTTTGTATCGTTGGGTGCGCGTGCGACACTGGCCGGTCTGGGCTGCATCCTACTCGGTGTTTTTTATTCTTGGCGCCGCGTGCGTTTGAAAAGCATACCGTTCCTGGATGTGCTCAGTCATGTGCTGATGCTGGGTGTTTTGCCGTATTGGGCTGCGGTGTGGGCTTGTGCGCCACACGCGCGTCCGGCCTGCTGGCTGTCACTGCTGATCGCCGCCACGAGCGCCTATGGACAATTGTACAATCAAGTGCGCGACATGGACGACGACCAGCGCGCCGGCCTGCACACCAGCGCCATGTTGCTCGGCGTGCCGCACACCTGGCACCTGCTGGTGGTGCTGCTGTGCGCCACTGCGGCCGGCGTATCGTATGCGCTCGCTGCGGGATTGGTGCCGTCGTGGTTGCGGGTGCCGGCCAGCAGTGCCGGCATCATCGCCATTGCCTATCTGTGGCGGCAACGCCAGCAGCCCTCACGGGTGCTGGCCGATCGCTTTCATCTGATTATTCTCGTGCTGGCAGCGGCCAGCGCGCTGGCGTGGTTGGTAACGGTATGGGCGGGCGCGCCGGGTTGAAGCGGCGCGTCATGATCGCAGTGCGGCAGCGTGTGTGTCGCCGCGGACAAAAACCGTCCGCCTACTTGCAGAGTTTATAGGCCGCCGCATTCTTCGTCATCTTCACATTCACATCCTGTGATGCGCTGTGACTCTCGCTGCCGACCTGCAGCGAGCCGTTGACGGTGCTGGTCGTCTTGACCGTGCCGTTGCTCCGCACATATTCCTGCATTTGACTGTAATCATTGGTGTCGGTCATCAAGCCGGCATTACTGGCTTTCTTGATCTGGTACATGAAGCGCAAGACCTGCTGGCCTTCCTTGTTGCATTTCAGGAGCATCTTAAACGAGCCGAAATTGGGAACCGCGTGATGACCCGAACTCAGTATGCCGGCCTGCCGCGCGGCATACCAGTCCGGAAACTTGACCGTCATGCTGGTGCCTTTCTTGTTCAACTTATACTGCTCGTACGCCGGCGTGAAGGTCTGCGTCTGCGTGTCCGCGCGCATGCGCCCGAAGGTCGCGCCCGACAGCGTCACCTGACTATAGGGATTCAGCGTGGTCATCGTCGTGGGGCATTCACCCGCCACGGCCCAGCCTTGTTCGGCATCGGCCGCGTCCTCCGCCTTGTACTTATATTTGCCGCTGACGGATTTCACCATCACGTCGCCGGACAACAGTTCGGCCAGCGCGGGCTGATCGCCCACCGTAATGGCCGGCGTCGGTTGATGCAGTTCCGTCAAGGCCGCGGCGAGCATGACCATTGTCAGCAGCACCACCAGAAGCAGTGCCATTGCCTGTTGCGTCTTCATAGCAATCTCTCGAGTAGCGGGTTACAATTACGCTTCCATTTCTATAGTATATCAAAGCTGCGGACCGGGAGTCAAGTTTAGCGCCGCTGAGGTTCTCGCAGGCGCGCGGTACCACATGGCATGCGTCTTGCCGCACTGGTCAGCAATGTGCTGCAGGTCGGTACGGGCTCGCGCACCAGCGCATGCATGCCGACGACGACATCGTCAATGAATAGGTCGTCGTGGTCATCGCAAGCTGATCGTCGCGATCCACGCCGCCGTCGTATTCCGCATGTCCCCAGTTTGTGCGCATGCTTTCGAGCGCCCGGCGATGCACCCGCATCGACCAGAAGACATCATATACCAATGAATGCGCTTACTTGGTGTCATGCCAATTGTGGCCGCGGGCGCTGACCGCGGCTGCAGAAGCCGCCCTCACCGCGGGCGGCTACAAGGACACTGCAAACATGCTAATTGTGGCCGCGGGCGCTGACCGCGGTTGCAGAAGCCGCCCTCACCGCGGGCGCTGACCGCGGCTGCAGAAGCCGCCCTCACCGCGGGCGCTGACCGCGGCTGCAGAAACCGCCCTCGCCGCGGGCGGCTACAAGGACACTGTAAAGTAGAAAGCGCGCTCATTAGTAGCTTCCGCCGTGAATGCAGTGCCTCCCCTACCGATCACCGAACACCGCTTGCCGATCGCCGACGCACGGACCTCCGTGCTCGTCACTCGTCACTAGGCTGTTTCTTTCAAGGTGGTTTCGTTCTGCGACGGATGGGGCTTACCCGACCAGCACACTCGGCTGCACCAGCCAGCGCAAGGACCACGCGCGATTGTCATCGCGCACCAAGCAGGCGACGCCGGCTTTTTCGAGCGCGATCACATGCGGTTCGGCATGGCCGGTGATGAGCAGCGAGGCCAGGCGAATGAGATGCGGAAAATGACCGACCAGGACGATGTCATGCGCCGTCTTGGCCAGGTGCTTGGCCCACAAGGCCGGGTCGGCATCCGGCGCGAGATCATGGCCGGCCTCGACCGTTGCGCCACGAAAAGGGGCTGCGATGATCGTCGCCGTTTGCTCGGCGCGGGCCTTGCCGCTGTGGTAAAAACGCGGCGCGCGGCAGACCAGCGTGCGTGCCATCCACGCCGCGATGCGTTCCGATTCGGCGCGCCCCATCTCGGTCAGCGAGCGCGTTGCATCAGCCTCTTTCATGGCGGCGGCGCCATGACGAACCAGGTATAAATACATGCGGTCTCGTGCCTCAGTGCGGTGGTGAGCATCTTTACAAATGCGGGATCACAATGCTATAATCACGCAGTTGTTCTTGGTGAATACTATTGTAACACAAACGTCTTTTGTTTAGCAACTCAATGGAGCAGACGACATGATGGATGGTGGCAGGCATTTTGTGGCGCCGGCGCTGACGCCCGCGGAACTCGCGTTTCTCGCTGAGCAGGCCCGCGTGGCGCGCGGTGATGTCTTGATTATGACCACCCTCGCCACCTGCGGCCATCCCGGCGGTTCGCTGTCCTCGCTGGAGATGTACACCCTGCTGTGGCACTGCGCCAACGTCAACCCGGCCCAGCCGCGCGGCGAGACGCGCGACCGGATCGTCGTCAGCCATGGCCACACGTCACCGGGCGTGTATGCCGCGCTTGGCCGGCGCGGGTTTTTCCCGGTCGAGGAAGCCGTCGCGCATTTCCGCCAGACCGGCAGCGTCTTCGCGGGGCATGTCGAGCAATGCGTACCGGGCGTCGAGTGGGATACCGGCAATCTCGGCCAGGGATTCTCGGCCGCGGCCGGCTTTGCCATGGCGCGTGACGTGCGCGGCTTGGCGTATCGCGTCTTCTGCTTGATGGGCGACGGCGAACAGCAAAAGGGGCAGATCAGCGAGACCCGCCGGATTGCCAAGAAATTCGCCCTCAAGAACTTCATCGCCTTGATTGACATGAATCGTCTGCAGATCAATGGTGCAACCGCCACGGTCATGCCGCAGCACATTCGCGAGAATTGGGCGTCCGACGGCTGGCACACGCGCGAGGTTGACGGCCACGATTTTCAGGCTCTGTACCAAGCCGTGCGCGCCGCCTTGGCGCAGAACGAGCCCACCGTGCTTCTAGCCAACACGGTCATGAGCAAGGGCGTCTCGTTCATGGAAGGCGATGCGCACTGGCATGGCGCCACCTTGCCGGACGACAAGTGTCGCGCGGCGCTCAAGGAACTCGGCCTGCCCGATGAACTGGACAAGTACAAGGCGCTGCGCGCGCAACCGCAGACCATGCGCATGGCGGATTATCACCCGGCACGCACGGTCATTACCTTGGCAAGCGGCACGCCGCGCACGCTGGGCGCCAGCGAGAAGAGCGATTGCCGCAGCGCTTGGGGCACCGCCCTTGCCGACGTCGCCGGCGCTAATCTGGCCGACCCGCAGGCCACGCCGATTGTCGTCCTCGACTGCGATTTGAAACCCAGCGTCAAGACCGGCGATTTCGCCACGCTGGCACCCCAGCGCTTTTTCCAGTGCGGCATTCAGGAGCACAGCGTGGCGACGATCGCCGGCGCGCTCTCGAGTTGTGGCGTGCAAACCTTCTTCGCTGATTTCGGCGTCTTTGGCGTGGATGAAACCTACAATCAGCACCGGCTCTCGATCTTGAATGATGCCGCGCCCAAAATCGTCTGCACGCATTGCGGCCTGGATGTCGGCGAAGACGGCAAGACGCATCAATGCGTAGACTATGTCGGCGTCTTCCGCAACCTGCTCGGCATGGAAGTGATCGTGCCGGCCGATCCCAATCAAACCGACCGGGCGACGCGCTACATCGCGACCAGCAACCGGCCGGCCTTGCTGGTCATGGGCCGCTCAAAATTGCCGATGGTCCTGGCCCAAGACGGCACGCCCTTCTTTGGTGACGGTTACACGTTCCGCTATGGCGCAGCCGACTTGGTGCGGCCCGGCACGGATGCGGCCATTGTGGTCATGGGCGCCTTGTGTCTGCATGCTGTCAGCGCGGCGGATGCGCTGAAGAAAGACGGCATCCGCGCGCAGGTGCTGCACATCGCGACGCCCTTGGCGCTTGACGCGGCAGCCATCAAAGCCGCGGCCGCGACGGGCGTGATTGTCACCGTCGAAGATCACTTGGTGCGCTCGGGGCTGGGCCTCAGCGTGGCCGAAGCGTTGGCACAGCAAGGCATCGCGTGCACCGTGCGCATGTTGGGCGTGACCCAGTACGCCTCCAGCGGCGTGCCGGCCGAGTTGTACAAGGAATATCACTTGGATGCGGCCGGCATTGCGCGGACGGTCACCGAGGCCGTGCGCGGCAAGAAGCGCAGATGATTTGAGATTTGAGATTTGAAATTCAAGGCAGAATGAGCGACCACTGGTATACAACTTTGGCGCACCGCGCAGCACTGGTGCTGTGCGCGTGGGCCGTGACGGCGAGTGCTGATCTGGCGCCCGTCGTGACCTTTGCGCCGGGCGTGTACATCACGAATTGGCTGATTGTCGGCACGTTCCCAAATAAACCGCGCGAAGGCGACACCAACGCGATGCGGCTGGGCTTTGCCACCGACTATCTGCAGGGCATTGGCGGTGAATCGCAAGCCCTCTTCACCGCCACCACGGCCATTCCCGGCCGGCCGTGGACTCTCATTACCAACATCGTCTCGACCAGTAGCGACATCGATCTCGACAGCTTGTTCGGCATGCCCGAGCAAGTGATCGCGTATGCGATCGTCACGCTGGAGGTGCCGGACGATGAAACTGTCTTTCTGCGCATCGGCTCCGACGATGGTGTGCGCGCCTGGCTCGATGGCGTCTGCGTCGTGGAGGTGTATCAAGAGCGCGGCTATCTGCCGGACGAGAACTGGGCGCGTGTGCGGCTGCGCAAAGGCCATCATCGGCTGTTGGTCAAAGCTGAAGATGTGTTTGGCGCCTGGAAATTCTCAGCGCGCTTCGTCACGCGCAGAACCCACCACCAGCTCCTGGCTCAAACCATCAGCGACGAGTTGATGGTGGATCTGCTCTGCCCAACCGCGGCGTGGCAAACCGTGCGCGCCCAATTCGCGACCGCGCCGGCCCTGACGGATTTCACCTACTATGTCAACGGCGCGTGGATCGGTGGCGCAACCACCCAAGCGTTCATTGCCAAACCGGGCGAAGCGGTGGCCCTCCCGGAAGCCTTGGCACTCCTGCCGAGCTGCCGTCTCGAGGCGCGCGCAGAAGGCCTGCCCGGCAAAGAGCCGCGCCTGGCGATGACGATCTACGCCGTACCGCTGATGACGGTGCTGACCAATTTCAGCGCGCAGGCCGCACATATCATGCAAGACTTGGCCGCCACCAGCAGCACGGCTCGCCTGGCTGCCAAACATGAAGGCTTGTTGCGCTATTATTTCGCCTTGGCCAACAGTGCTTCGAATGTGGATCGCTGCAGCACGGATGTGCCCTCTCAGAAATTGCTGACCGAGATTGAGCGCATCCTTGCACGGCTACAGCGTGGCGAAGACTATTTCGCCAACCAGCGCCACCCGTTTATGGCCGCGTATGTCTCGCCCGACGATGACTCCGGCCAGCCTTTCTTGGTTGATCTGCCGCCGCTCTACGATCCCAGCCTGCCCGCGCCGTTGGTCGTCTTCCTGCATGATACCGACGAGGATTTTTCCGCCCTGTTCCCGCGCCGGGAAAAAGGGCCAACCTATATTGCCGTGCGCACGCATGGCCGCGGCCGCATGGGCGGCTATGTCGGCCTGGCCGCGCGCGATGTCCTTCACGTCATTGAGTATATGACCAACTTCTATGCCGTCGATCCCGACCGTGTTTATCTGATCGGCAATGGCATGGGCGGCTATGGCGTCTGGCATTTGTCGGTGTTGTGGCCGCAATTGTTTGCCGCGTGCGTCCCGTTGAACGGTTATTCCGCGGATTTGACCCTGGCCAATGTGCGTAACTTGCCGTTGTGGATTATGCACGGCGAGAAGGACTTGGTTGTGCCGGTCGAATTTTCACGCGCGGCGGCGGCCTACCTGATCGCGCGTGCCTATCCGACGCTCTACACCGAGCTGCGCGATGTCGGTTATCGCCTGCAAAGCTCGGTCGAGAATCTGCGCGTCTTCGACTGGCTGGTCAATCAGCGCCGCGAGCCGGCCCCGCCGCACGTGATGCTCCAAAGCGTCTATCGCAACGACGCCCAAGCCTACTGGCTGCGCAGCTGCCGGCGCATCAATCCGCGCCAGCCGGCGACGGCCCAGGCGCGTTTCTTTTCTGCCAATGATTTGGTCTTGTTTCTGGACAATGTGGCGCTGGCCGAGGTCACTTTGCCGGCGCGCTATGTTGATGAAGAATCGTTGCTGTCCGTGGTCGTCAATGGCCAGACGCACGAAGTCGCCGCGCCCTTGCCCACCAACATTTTTATCGTGCATGCCAGCAACGGTTATACGGTGGCGCGCACCACGCCGGTGGACGACGACGGCGTGCGCGCGTATCGTTCCGGCAGTTGGCAGACGCTCTACGAAGGGGAGCCGCTGCTGGTCGTGTACGGCACGGGCGGCGACCCGCGCTGCGTCTCCAACATGCTGGCGTGTGCCTACGCCATTGCGCGCTGGAGCTTTGTCGCCCGGCCGGCGCGCTATGGCAGTTGTCTGGTCAAGGCGGATGTGGACGTGACCGACGCGGATGCCACCCGCTGCAATCTGATTCTGCTGGGCGGTGTCACCGAGAATAAAGTGGTCGCCAATTACGGTTCGCAATTGATCACCAAACTGAGCGCGCGGGATGTGCTGATCAATGGCGTCGCGGAGCCATTGACCGGCAACAGCCTGTGGCTGTGCCAGTATAATCCGGCCGCGCCCCAACGGCTCCTCTGGATTTGGGCATCCGCCGAGCCAGCCTTTTTCGATGCGCAGGCGCCGTGGTTGCAGGATTGGTTCTATCCCGTTGACGACCCGCCCGATCTCCTGCTGCGGCGGGTCGACAACGCCCACTATCTGCGCGCCGTACACTTCACCTTGCAGTGGCGGTGCGACCAGGGCGAATGCGATTCCGCGCCGATCCGCCGAATGCGCCGGCCGCGCGAGTTCCTCACCCGCATGTGTGGCCAAGCCCTTCAAAAGGCGACCGGCACCGATTTTGCCTGGTTGCCGGAGGTTGTCACCAGCAACACCGCCGGCATGCTCGACATGCGCGCGGCCGAGGCGGCGACCCTCCTGATGAAGGGCCAGACCGTCATTGTCTGCGAACTCAATGGCAGTGATCTGTTGAGCTTGCGCGACCCGGCCAGCGCCGCCCCCTTGGTCGGCGGCGGCCGGTTGTATCCCACGCCCTTGGACGTCATCAGCAATGCGGTCTATCGCGTCGCCGTCATGCCGCGCGCGTTGCGTTCATTATCGGATGCCGCCAAGGGCCGCACCCTGCGTGCCTCCTACCACGAAGCGCCGGTGCGCGACACGCTGCGCCTGTTGCTCGAAGAAGCCCTTGCCCCACTACAACAGGAATAGCAGCATGTATGTGCCCAATCAAGACTGCCATGTGCTCCCCGTGGCCGGAACATCGGTATCTGGCTGCTTGGAGTCCCACCACAGCCAATTGCAAGGGTTCAGGGCTGTTTGGAGTCCCGACAGCGGCGGGATTCAGGGTTCAGGATGCAGGATTCTTGAACTTGCTTCTACCGGCGCACCGGCGCACCGACGCACCGACCACCAGTTCCACCTTGGTGCCTGCGTGGCGACTATTCTGCGCAGCGGCGGCACGGCCCGGCCGTTGCTGTGCTTGGCGGCCTTGCTGCTGGCGGGCTGCACGAGTTATCGTGTTGAACCGCCCACCCGGATTGCATCGGATGCGCTGGTCGTCGCGCCCTTTGTCGAAACGCTCGGGCCAACCAATGCGACCATTGTCTGGGAAACGCGCGATGATGTCTATGGCTGGCTGACCCTCGCCGCGCCTGACACGAATCGGCAGGTGCGCACCGCCGCGCGTGGGCACATCCAGCGCGTCACCCTCGCCGGCTTGGTCCCGGGCGTCACTTATCAGTATCGCGTCAGCGGCAGTGACCAGCCCTGGCAGCGCTTCATCACTTTGGATCCCCGGCGTTCCAACTTTGTGTTTGTCGTCTTCGGCGACAATCGTTCGGGCCCCAAGCCCTTTCGCAAGATCGCCCGCCGCATCGCCAAGCTTCCCGCTGACTTCGCCATCGTCACGGGCGACATCGCCGCGCAGGGCAGTCGTCGTGAGGATTGGTTCACGGATTGGTTCGTGCCGGGCGCGCCGGTCTTGGCCGCCATGCCGGTCTTGGTCGCCTGGGGAAATCACGAGGAACCACAACTGACCGGCAGTTGGCTGCAGGTCTACTATCGCGCCCGCTCGCAATTCCATGGCCAGGCTTATTTCAGCTACCGCAACGGCCCCGTCCATTTCATCCACCTGAATTGCTACGAAGCGCTCGAGCTTGATTCGCCGCAGTACCGCTGGTGTGCGCAAGAGTTGGCCGGCAGCGATGCGCCCTTCATCGTCGTGGCCTATCATGTCTCACCCTTGTCCGGCGGCAATCACGCCCGCGACGGCAATGTGATCGACCTGCGCAAAACCCTTGTGCCGCTGCTGGCGCGCTACAATGTCTCCCTGTCGCTGACCGGCCATGATCACCTCTACAATCGCAGTGCCTACGCCGGCACGACCTATGTGATTGCGGGCAGTTCCGGCGCGCCGCTCCATTCCAGCCGGCTTTTCTTAGATCCGTTTTCGCTGCTCGCAACGTCGCTCTACCATTATGTCGTCTGCAACGTCAGCGCCACGCAACTGACCGCGCGCGTTTACAGCGAGGACGGCGCGTTGGTTGACGCCTTCAGCATGGCGCCGCGCCCGCGTCTTGGCGCACCGCCGCCGGCTATCGCCAGTTTCGACCCGCCCTTGCACGATTACATCGAGCACGAAACATTCAATGGGCAGGTCAACATCCGCAATTTCAGTGCCGCACCCGTGGCCGGCACGATCAGCATTGACGCGCCGGCGGCCTGGATGGTCGAGCCGGGCCGCACCCAGACATTTTTTGTGCGCGGCGACGAACCTGTGCGCACGCTGCCGTGGCGGGTCTGGTCGCGCAACGCCGCGCCCGGCGCGTATCCCGTGACCGTGCGCGTCTGCCTGCCGGACGCGACCAATGAAATGCGCTGCACCCTCAATATGCTCGGCCTCGAACAGTGCGCGGCGTATTGGGATTTCAGCGATGCTGCTCACGCGCTGAGCTGGTCGAATGCCCCGCGCAGCGTGGTGCAGAACGGCGTCTGGCGTGGTGTCAGCAAGAAGAAACACCTGCCGATCTTGTGGGCATCGACTGAGCCGATCGCCACGGCCGGCGAGCTGGATGTCGCCTATTGCCGCATGCGCCTGAGCGGCCCGAACATCAGCACGACCGTGCGCCTGCGCTGCACGCTGAACGAGGCTGGTAGAGAATCCGTTGTCGAACAAAGCGTGCAAGTGCCGGTCAATGATCAATGGTACACGCACATCTTCCCGTTTGGCCGCGTGGGCGACTGGCGCGGCACACTCACCCGCGTCGAACTCATTCCGGTCAGCGATCCAAAAATCAAGATCACGCTGGATGCGGTCGGCATCGTCCAACCGGCACGCCAGGCGCCAAATGGCCGCTGACCTCCCACAAAAGCCGCCACGGACGCACAAGCCCGGCGTTGTCTGGTTCACCGGTCTGTCCGGCTCGGGCAAGAGCACGATTGCGGAAGATGTCGTGCAGGCGTGCGCCGCGCAGGGCATTGCGGTCGAGTATCTCGACGGCGACCGCGTGCGCGCCATGTTTCCCACCACCGGCTTTACGCGCGCCGACCGCGACGAACATATTCGCCGCATCGGTTTTGTCGCTCATCTGCTTGAAAAGCACGGGGTACTGGTGGTCTGCTCGTTTGTCTCGCCGTACCGCGATGCGCGCGACGCCGTGCGCGCCATGTGCATGCGCTTCATCGAAGTATACGTCGCCACGCCGCTCGAAGAATGCGAACGCCGCGACGTCAAGGGCCTGTACGCCCGCGCGCGCCGCGGCGAGATTCGGAATTTTACCGGCATCAACGATCCTTACGAACCACCACGCCAGCCAGAATTGACGCTTGATACCACCAAGCTGACCGTCGCCGAGACCGTCGCACAAGTCCTGCAGCGCATCGCCGCGGCATAGCTGCCGTTTCAAACGACAAATAATGTCGTTTGTCCGGCTTTGTGCCTCCACCGATCCACGCCGTTAGCGGGACGGTGGAAGCAGAGATTGAGAAGAAGGCCGGCGCGCCCTCTCTCAATCTTTCTGAGCTCCCCACCGAGCTTGCCTCGGTGGAAGCAGAGATTGAGCAGAAGACCGGCGCGCCCTCTCTCAATCTTTCTGAGCTCCCCACCGAGCTTGCCTCGGTGGAAGCAGAGATTGGGAAGAAGGCCGGCGGGAGGCATTTTCTCAATCTTATTCACCCACGACGCGAGGTCGTGGGGGTCTGCAATCGCTCGCCGAGCCGGCGACCCTCCCGCAGAAGCGCATTTGGGAGGGACGCGGGCCACCGCGTCCTGCTTCGGCAGCAGTCGGTCTCCCTTTTCGGCTGGCTGCCTCCGCCAGTCCCGCCAGCGGCGGGAAAGATGCAAGAGGGATTTTCTCTAGCGCAGTGCCTCATTCTTGCTCATCTTTCTCGAAATACACCGTGCCGAGCTGCACATCTTCGTCCGGCAGGAACGTGCGCTGCAGCGTGACGGGCTTGTACCCGGCAGCTTTGAGCGTCACCCAATACGCGCCCGACGACGGCAATAGGAGCTTGTGCGGCATGCCGTTGTACGCCTGGCCTCCTCTCATGAACTCGCCTTTGCCCTGCGGCGCGCGCGCACCCCAATAGCTCAACGACGCGATGTAGACCATGGTGTTGGACGCGACGGCCTGCAGTTCAACGATACTATAGGGTTTGAGCACGACCTGCACGAAATCACCTGGTTTGACGGCTTCGCGCGGCTGGTCAATCTCTACCTCGTTTACTGTTAGTTTGTACAATAAATCCGGGCGGGCGACCGGAATGCTGAACTCGCCGTGCGAGTCGGTTTGCGCGCCGAACCCAGTGCCCGCGCGTTTGTCTTCGGGTGCGGCGTAGATGCATATACCGGCGGCGGGTGTGCCATTGGCGCGGCGGGCTTGCCCGAAAACCGGTGTCGGTAGTGTGCAAAGAACCGCATGTACGGTTGTGGTTTCCTGGTACCGTACAGCAACATTAGTCAGGATCAGCGGTGGCGTTCCTGCGCAGAGCAACACGATGTCCCAGGTGCCCACACGTTTTCGCAGAACACATTCTCCTATGTTGTCGAATGCCCCATATACGGTACTGTTAAACTGGTTGTAGAAGCTAAGAATAACGTTGGTGACCGGCGCACCGGCGCTGTCGCGTGCAATGATGTGAATCCAGCCATTTGATGACAGCGCTACTGGCCTGTTGGTCAGCGCTATTTGCAGTTCGCGTTGCTCGCCGGCCCGCACCGCTAGTTTAACGGAGCCAGATGCATCTCCTGTTTGTGCATCAACACACAGCATCTCGTTCGGCATAACTTGCGGAAAGTCAAAGTAGCCGTTGCCATCCGTAATGGTTCTTGCTTGTTCTTCCTGATCGAATTGCATCTGCCTGTAGTACACGTAATATGCTACGGAGCAAGCAACGACCGGCCGCCCGCTCACGTCGTACACATGGCCGAAGATACGCGCGGCGCGCACGAGTTCGAGCATGGCAGATGACGTGCCGTCGGGTATCACGAAAATGCTGAACTGCTGTGTGGGATAGTCCGTATGCCAGGCCATCAAGGATGCGATTTCATCTTGCACCTCGTTGAAGGCAAACGCGCCGGCAGCATCGCAGCAGACCGTGTTCGTGCCGCCCGCGATGAGCGCGACGCCGGCATAACTAATCGGCGCCTTGGTCGTCGCATCTACGACCGTCCCGCGCAACTCCCGCAGCGCACTGAGTTGTAAAATGACCGTTTGGAACGTACCAGCAGCCTCCGCGAGCGGAACATTTGTCGTCGTGGTCAGATAGCCCTTCAGTCGCGCGGTGATGTAGCAGTTCATCGGCGGCACGTTTGAGAAACGCAACGCCGGCTCACCCTGGACTTGCTTGGTCTGGCGCGCGCCGGCGTATTCTATGTCGTAGGCATCAACGCGCACCGTGCCTTCATACGGTATGCCGCGCTGGCCGGACAAGATGACGTCAAGCGTGACGAGCGTCGCGTCCGCGACGGTTGGCGCGCTGGCGACGTTTGTCACCGGGCTTGGCGGCGGCGGAAGCGGCGGCGGCTCAGGCAGCACGGCGGGCGCGGCAGGCAGGACAGACACGGCTGTTGTTTGCATGGGTTCCGTGGCCTGAGGTGCAGGCACCGTTGGCACATGACCACAGCCACGCAGACATATCACGGCAATGGCCAGCGCAGCGACAACCGCAAGCACATACATCAACAATCGCATGCCTCACCTCCCGCAGCAGTTAATAATGAGAGCGCTTTCTAAGTTGCAGTGTACTTGTAGCCGCCCGCGGTGAGGGCGGCTTCTGCAGCCGCGGTCAGCGCCCGCGGCTACAATTGGCATGACACCTAGTAAGCGCATTCATTAGTAATCTCATCCGCAAACGACATTTTTTGTCGTTTGTGCGGCAGATAGCGCAGCGCGGTCGCCGGGCCGGCGACCCTCCCGCAGAAGCGTATCTGGGAGGGACGCGGGCCACCGCGTCCCGCTTCGGCAGCGCGGTCGCCGGGCCGGCGACCCTTCCGCAGCAGCGCGTCCGTATTCGGCAACACCTCATTCGGACGCGGCCGGCTCGAAATACACTGTGCCGAGCTGCACATCTTCGTCCGGCAGGAACGTGCGTTGCAACGTGACGGGCTTGTAACCCGCGGCCGTAATGGTCAGCCAATACGTGCCGGAGGATGACAAGAAGAGCCGGTAAACTGATTTTTCATAAGTGAGTGGCAGGCTTGTTGACTCGGCGCTTGCCTGCGCGTCACGCGCAATTGTACAACCGAGGATTCTCACTTGCTCAAAACTGTTGGACGCGACGGTCTGCAGTTGAATGGCACTGTAGGGCTTGAGCACAACATGCACAAAATCGCCCGGCTTGACCGGCTCGCGCGGCTGGTCAATCTCCACTTGTTGCGATGTGAGCTTATACAGCAGGTCTATGCGGTCCATTGGAATGGTGAACTCACCCTGCCCATCACTCTGCCCCGCGAAAGTGATGCCGGATCGTTTACCTTCCACTTCTGCACGTAGCATAATACCTACCGCAGGTGTGCCATTGGCCCGACGGGCTTCCCCGAAAATAGGCGGTATCAGTGTGCCAACGACGGCATGCACAGTGGTGGTTTCGTGGTAGCGCACGACAATATCAGCCATAGTGAGTGCTGGCTTGCCTGTACCGATGAGCATTATGTCCAACGTGCCCACGTTTTCTGCAAAAACGCATTCGCCCTGTGCGTCAAATCCTTGGTCAATCATGCTGAGTCCATTGTCAGTAAAGACTATTTTTCCTCTAGTGACCGGCGCGCCGGCGGTGTCTCGGGCAATGATGTGAATCCAGCCATTTGATGTCGGCGGCCGCGGCGGCGGATTGGAAACAACCAGCAATACCTCACGCTCTTCACCGGGGCGCAGCGCAAGTCCGACTGTACTGAATCTTTCAGCATCACAGGCATCCACCCGCATGCGCTCAGCCGGCATTACCCGTGGAAAATCAAAGAAGCCACCGGCATCCGTGGCACTTGTCACGCGCTCTTGCGTGATCTTCAGCATATCGCGGCACACATCATAGCAGGCGACCACGCAACCCGTGACCGCCAGGCCATATTCGTCATGGACATAACCGAAGATGCGCGCCGCGCGCATGAGTGCGAGCACGGCGTCGGTTGCGCCGGTGGGCGGCACAAAGATGCTGAATTGCTGCGTCGGATAGTCTTCATACCACGCCTTCAGCGTTGCCATTCCGTCCTGTACGTCATCAAACGCAAATCCACCGTTTGCATCGCACACAATGGTTGTCGTGGCATTGGCGAGCAGGGCGACGCCGGCATAGCCGATCGGCGCCTTGGTCGTCGCATCCACCACAGTTCCACGCAGGCACCGCGCCGGCTCTAATGCCAGCACCACGGTCACGAGCGTTCCGGCGGCATCTTCGAGGGATAGATTCGTCGCGGCAACGCTGTAGCCCTTCAGGCGCGCCGCGATACTGCATTCCGTTGCCGGCAGGTTGCTAAAACACAGCGACGACTCGCCCTGAAGTTGTTTGGTCTGGAATGTGCCGGCAGCATTTTCAGACCTGTCGAATGTGCGCACATGCACCGGGCCTTCATACGGTATGCCGCGCTGGCCAGACAAGACGATCTCGAGGGTCACGAGCGTCGCGTCCGTCGCGGCAGGCACGACAACGTTGCTGGTCACGGGACTGAGAGATGGCAAGGGCAGTGGCGCGGTTGGTTCAGGTGCTGGCACAATGGCCGCTATTGGTGGCACGACAGGCACGGGTGCATTTTCATGCGGGCTGCAACCACGCAGACACAGCACGGCAATGGCCAGCACAACGACAACCGCAAGCACATACATCAACAATCGCATCCGTCACCTCCTGCAGCAGTTATTCTCATCCACAAACGACATTTTTTGTCGTTTGTGCGGCGTTATGCACCATTATCTGTGCTCCCCACCGGTCCTCGCCGTTGGCGGGATCGGTGGAAGCAGAGATTGGGAAGAAGGCCGGCGCGCCCTCTCTCAATCTTTCTGAGCTCCCCACCGAGCTTGCCTCGGTGGAAGCAGAGATTGGGAAGAAGGCTAGCGCGAGGCCTTTTTCTCAATCTCATTCACCCACGGCACGAGGCCGTGGGGGTCTCAGGTTTGAGCTCCCCACCGAGCTCGCCTCGGTGGAAGCAGAGATTGGGAAGAAGGCCGGCGCCAGGCCCTTTACTCAATCTCATTCACCCACGGCACGAGGCCGTGGGGGTCTCAGGTTTGAGCTCCCCACCGAGTTCGCCTCGGTGGAAGCAGAGATTGAGAGGAGAACCGGCGTGCCCTCACTCAATCTCATTCACCCACGGCACGAGGCCGTGGGGGTCTGTGAAGCAAAGCAAGTGTCATTCCTGTGCCGTTGGCTCGAAATACACTGTGCCGAGCTGCACGTCTTCGTCCGGCAGGAATGTGCGTTGCAGCGTGACGGGCTTGTAACCCGCGGCTTTGATCGTCAGCCAATACGCGCCGGAGGACGGCAGATACAGCTTGTGTTGCGCGCCTGTGCCGACACGCGAGCCGCTTTCCGACTCGGCTGCGCCCTGCGGCTCGTGCGCGAATGCACAACCCAACTCGGCAATGTACTGTAGACTGTTGGACGCAACGGCTTGCAGTTGAATGGCACTGTAGGGCTTGAGCACGACATGCACAAAATCGCCCGGCTTGACCGGCTCGCTTGGCTGGTTTATCTCTATGCCATCCATTGCAAACAATGCAAGCGTATATAGAAAATCCGGGCAGACCATCGAAAAATCAAACTCGCCCTGCGCATCCGTCACAGTAATATACATATTGTTGGGCTGCCTGTCTTCTGCTACTGTAGAGATTTTAATGCCGGCAGCCGGCATGCCATTGGCGCGCCGGACTTCTCCAAACACCGGCACCGTCAGCATGCCCATGACGGCATGCACCGTGGTGGTTTCCTCACAGCGCACAATGACATTTGTCAAGTAGAGCGATGGTGTGTTCGCGCTTGACAGAAATAGGTCACAGGTGCCTGCACGGGGCCCCACCACATAGTCACCGTTGGCATCATATTTCTTGGCAAATGAAGTTGACCCTGCATGACCAATTACTTCCACGCTAAGATTGCTGACAGGCGCTCCAACAGTGTCGTGGGCAATGATGTGAATCCAGCCATTTGAAGCAAACGGTCGTGGCGGCGGATTCGACACAACCAGCAGCACCTCATATTCCTGACCTGGACTCACCGTGAGTCTAACTAAATCATATCTTTCTTTGTCATACGCACTAATATGCAACAGCCCTGTTAGCATAAGCTGCGGAAAGTCAAAGCGCCCATTGGCGTCAGCAGTAGTCTTGTCAAAATTGCGTTTATCAAAGTAGACCACGTTAGCGGGGCGATAGCATGTCACGGAACATGCCGTGACCGGCTGGCCATATTCGTCATAAACATAACCGAAGATGCGCGCCGCGCGCATGAGTGCGAGCACGGCGTCGGTTGCGCCGGTGGGCGGCACAAAGATGCTGAATTGCTGCGTCGGATAGTCTTCATACCACGCCTTCAGCGTTGCCATTCCGTCCTGTACGTCATCAAACGCAAATCCACCGTTTGCATCGCACACAATGGTTGTCGTGGCATTGGCGAGCAGGGCGACGCCGGCATAGCCGATCGGCGCCTTGGTCGTCGCATCCACCACAGTTCCACGCAGGCACCGCGCCGGCTTCGATGTCAGCACAGTGGCAACAAGTGCTGTGTCGCTCGGAGTAGATGCAACGACAACAGTGGATGTTGGCATCGGTGACGGCGGTGGAACTGGCGGCGTGGCCAGCTCGGCTGGCGCATTGGTTTGTGCGGGTGCGACGGGTTCTGGTGTCGTACGCGGGCGGCAACTGCGCAGACACAGCACGGCCATGGCCAGCACAACGACAACCGTAAGCACATACATCAACAATCGCATACGTCACCTCCTGCAGCAGTTAATAATGAGAGCGCTTTCTAAGTTGCAGTGTACTTGTAGCCGCCCGCGGTGAGGGCGGCTTCTGCAGCCGCGGTCAGCGCCCGCGGCTACAATTGGCATGACACCTAGTAAGCGCATTCATTAGTAATCTCATCCGCAAACGACATTTTTTGTCGTTTGTGCGGCAGATAGCGCAGCGCGGTCGCCGGGCCGGCGACCCTCCCGCAGCAGCAGCGCGTCCGGGAGGGACGCGGGCCTCCGCGTCCCGCTTCGGCAGCGCAGTCGCCGGGACGGCGACTCTCCCGCAGCAGCGCATTCGGGAGGGACGCGGGCCTCCGCGTCCTGCTTCGACAGCGCGGTCGCCGGGCCGGCGACCCTCCCGCAGAAGTCCTCTTCGTTAAAATAATGCTCAGCGTGGGCCAGTGCGGGCCGTGCCGTTGGTGTAAAACGGCAGCGGCACCACGCGCGCATCGAGGCGCGCGCGGCCGGTGTCGATCTGCAATGCTGTGCCCACCTGCGTGTGCTCTTTCGCTGCATAGCCCAAGGCGACCGCCGTGCCGACGCTCGGCGCAAAGGATCCACTGGTGATCACGCCAATATTTTTGTCGCCGCACATGATTGACTGCTCGGCGCGCGCGCTTTGCCGGCTGGTCAGTTGCAGGCCGACAAGCTGCTCGCGCGGGCCGGTCTGCGCATCTGCGGCGACCGCCGGCTTGCCAATGAACTCTTTTTTCAGATCAATAGCGAAGCTCATGCCGGCGCCGGCCGGTGTGCGCGTGGCGCACAATTCATGACCGTACAATGGAAGGCCGATCTCAAGCCGCAACGTGTCACGCGCGCCCAGCCCGGCCGGTTTCACGCGCGGGTCATCGAGCAAGGCGCGCCACAGCATCAGCGTTTGCTCGACTGGCAGATAAATTTCAAAACCATATTCGCCGGTGTAACCAGTGCGACTGACCAGCGCGGGCACGCCGCACACGGCGGTCTGCATGAAGCCAAAATACTTGAGCGCGCGCAAATCCCCGGCGGTCAGCGGCTGCAAGACTTCGCCGGCCAGCGGCCCTTGCAAATCGAGTTTACCAGTCTCGGCTGATTCGTCGTCAAAGGTCACGCCGGCGGGCAGATGCGCCGCGATCCAGGCGCGATCACCCGGCAGCGTGCCAGCATTGACCACAATCATGAATTCGTCACTGCTGATGCGATAGGTGATTAAATCATCGAGCACGCCGCCGGCCTCGTTGAGGAGAAAACCATAGCGACAGCGGCCGGGCGCAAGCGATGCGATCGGGCAGGTGATCAGCCGGTCGAGCGCCTGGGCCGCCGCCGCGCCGCGCACACGGAATTCGCCCATGTGACAGGTGTCGAACAGTGACACCGCCGTGCGCGTGTGGACGTGTTCCTCGATGATGCCGGTGTATTGGATCGGCATGTCCCAGCCGCCAAACGGGGCGATGCGCGCCTGCAGCGCGCCGTGTTCAGAGTAGAGTGGGGTTCTGAGATTGGGTTCTGCGTTCATCGTTCATCGTTCATCGTTCATCGTTCATCGTTCATCGTTCATC
>CAYNJC010000032.1:0-49236 GCA_964397565.1 uncultured bacterium | reverse complement strand
ATCCCTTCAGCGGCACGGGCGTGCCGCGTTCCCCTCGGCGATGCCGACACTGCGCGACGACAGAAGCGTTTGCGCCACTACGTTGACGCGCATGCGCCAGCGGCGGGATCGGCGCGAGGCAAGTATCAGAGAGCCCCGCGACCTTGTGTCCATGCGCCGCGCATGGCTTCTGGCGCACTCACTTCGCCAGGCGGAACGTGCCCGAGCCGCGGTAATCCTCGCGCGTGTACCAGCCTGGCCGCCACCACCACTTCTGCACGGGCCCGTGCGCAGCGTCACAGTCGTTCACGGTGATGTTTAGTCGGAAGGTGCGCCCTGGCCTACCGAGTAACGCCATCGGCACGGCGATCTCCGTCACATAACCGCTCGGTGTCGCCAGGCATAATGCCGCGACACCCGCCGGCATTTTCTCGCGCTCAAACCAGACCATGTCGTTGGTGCTGCGACCGGGACTGAACGCGAGCAGCAGCTCGTTTGCCTGTGCTTCGTTTGCCTGCCGAACGCGCCACGGATCGCCCATCACGCGCACCTCCACCCCGTCCTGATTCCACGGATCGACGCCGGGTTTGGCCACGCGGTGGTTATCCGTCACCACGACCGCAATGTAAAGATAGGCATCATCGTGCGCCGTGGCAAAACGATAGAAACAACTCGGCTTCGTCCCGCCGGCAATCTGCGCGGGCATGCCGGTGATGAAGGCCATGCCAGCCCAGTCGCCCAAGGCGCCGTCCACCATTTTCGCGCGGGTAGTGCGCGGGCAGGTCTGCTGTCGGGTGATGCCGGCGCTGAGCGTGCCCTGAGTTTGCATCGCGCGGCGGCCCGGCGCATTCATGCGCAGGTGCCATGGCAGCGTGATTACACCGACGGGTTCGCGCAGGGTGCGCGTCAGGTTGCGCACGGCCAGCTTAACATTACGCTGCGCACCCGGCGCGAGCGTTTCGTCAATCGCGCCCGGCTGCACGCGAATGGCGCCGCGCACCTTCACCGGCGCCGTGAAGGCAATCGGCATGTCAAGGCAGTTGCTGATCGTCAGCGTCAACACGCCGGCGCGAAACACGTCGGTTTTGAGCAGCAGCGGCGGCAACTGTATGCCGGTCGCGCACATCTGCGCCGCCAACGCCGCCGATTCTTCCGTAATGATGTCATCCGGCAGCACTCCGCCTAGACTCACGTTCGCCACGACCGGCATGCCGCTGCCGACCGTCACCCAGGCGAATTGGTCAAACGTACCGGCATACACTCCCTCAATGCCACTGGCGCCGCCGCTGGTGGCCAGCGTGTAGTAGGGCGCGCCATTGCGTTCATATTTCTGGTAGGTATGCACATGCCCGGCAAACACCGCATGTGGCCGGTTGCTCAACGCCGCCGCGATCGTCTGCCACCACGCCGGCACGTCTTGTTCGAGCCAGACCGGCTTGTGCATGAAGACCAGGGTGCAGCGTGCGGCACGATTTGACGCCAGCACGGCGCACATGTAGGCCGCCTGCGCATCCAGTCCGCCGGGGATGTGGCCCTCTTCAGTGTTCAGCATCAGGCACAGCACATCGTCAAACATAAAATGGTAATAGCGCGGGCCATAGCGCCGTGTCCACCAGGCCGCCATGGCCGGATTGGTAATGTCGTGATTGCCCGGCAAGCGGTGGAACGGCCTGCGCAGGCGCTGCAGCACGCGATCGAGCTGCGCCTGCTGATTGGTCACGACGCATTCGTCTTCGCTGTAGCCCTCGATCATGTCGCCGACACAGACAACGAAATCCGGCTGCAGCAGTTCGACCTCGTCGAGCACGCGCGGAAACACGCCCGGCCGCTCGCCACCGGTGCGGTCCGCCAGAATCGCAAAGTGAACGGGGCGTGGTTGCGTCGGTGCCGGCAGCAATTCGCGGTGTCGCGCTTCAGCATACGCGCAGCCACAAGTCAGGAACAGTACTACACTCGCCGCCATCCGCCATGCACCATCTCGCTTCATCGTCGCTATTCCCCGCGTGGTGAAATTTTATCATGGCAATTATACACTTTTTGATATACTGCGAAAAACGCACTACGCAGCCTGGTTCGATTGCAGACGCCATTGAAACACATTGCCCAAGCACACGCCCACGGCGACACACCACCACCACGACAGCGGCCGTGTCAGGAATAACTCGCGCCCGCAACCGTCTGCAACACGGCATACCCGCGCATCATCAGTTCCAGACCATTCGGCGCAAGGCGTGATCCGCCCATTGCACTTGCCATGCCGCGTGATCCCTGGCCAGGCTGCGCAATTACTGCTCTTCTCTCTGCAATGTCAAGCGCCCTGGCCTTAATTGTCATATGGTTTGACAACGCAAAGCGGCTATGCTATAGTCTGAATTTCATCAAGCATGCACAATGTAGAATAACAATATGATCTTGTCGAGTTGCTCCATCCCGACATGGTGTGGCCGTGGCCACCAGATAGCGGTGCCCATGACCCAGCGAGCTGGGTGTTTCCTCAGGGACGCTTCCATCGCGAACGGTGGAAGTCAGGCTGGCAGGAGCTAATTCGCACTCACGAACTCGTCCACACCGTCCAACACACAGTTCGGATCAGTGTGTCTGATGAGGGCGACGGGCGGGTTTGCCCTCGTTGACGTCGATGCTCTGTGGCGGCGCCGCGCCGACGGCCAGCCGTTCCACGGGAAGGGCAGCGCGTGCAAAGGCTACAGTGGCTGCTGATCTTCCACACGAGACTGCTAGAGCACGAGGAAACACGAGGCCACCCGACAAGCGGATGAAGCTGACGAAGCCAGCGCGCGCGTTGGAGCTTCGCAGCCCATCCGCACGGTAGGGCCATCAGCAACTGCATCCAAGATCATCCGCGGCGCAGGGGCGCCGGAAACAACAAGGAGAGCACAACATGGCACCAGAGAACGGCGCGCATTATTCTGCAAACATGATGGGCATGCTCGAGGCGCTGTGGGGTGAAGGATTCCTCTCGCCGGGCGGGCCGGACGAGGTCGCGCGCATCATCGGCGACCACAATCTGCGCGGTGTGAAGCTGCTGGACATCGGCTGTGGCGCGGGCGGCATCGATATCGAGCTGGTCAAGATGCATGGCGTCGCCCATGCCACGGGTATCGATGTGGAAGAAGGCGTGCTTGCACATGCCCATGCGCTGGTTGCCCGGCACCGATTGGACGAACGTATCACGCTGGTCAAAGTGGCGCCTGGGCCACTGCCCTTTCCTGCGGGCGCATTCGACGTGGTGTTCTCCAAGGATTCCATCATTCATATCCACGACAAGCATGCGCTCATGGCCGAGGTTTTTCGTGTCCTGAAACCCGGCGGTCGATTTCTGGCGTCGGACTGGTTGATCGCAACCGAAACCGTCTCGCCAGCCATGGCGGATTTCATTGCGGCGGAGGGACTGGATTTCCAAATGGCCAGCCCGGCCCGCTATCGCGATGCCATGGAAAAGGCCGGTTTTGCAGATATCCGGATTGTGTCGCGCAACGCCTGGTATCGCCAGCAAGCCCGCGAAGAACTGGCGCGCCTGAAGGGCTGCGTGGGGCACGCAGCCGCTGCAACGTTCGGTCGCGCGTTCATTGCCTACAATATCAGCGGCTGGGAACGGATGATCTCCGTGCTGGACACGGGGGAACATTGCCCGAGCCATCTGCATGCGCTCAAGCCGCTGCTTGCCATGGCGCGGGGCTAGCCCGCAGCCGGCGCAACACGAGCAGCACAACCCACACACAGCCCGGCTCCGGCACCAGCGTGCCCGACGCCACCAAGTAATTCAGCCGCGCGCGCTCGCCGTCGTCCACCGCCGGATTGAGCCCGTTGGCTTCCTCATATGAATCGGGGATGCCGTCATCGTCCCGGTTGGCCGCCAGACTCACGCCAAAATTACCCGCGCCTTGCATTTCCACTTGTTCGGTCAGTGTTTGCACGCGATACCCGCAGCGCAGCAACCGGGTTGCATAGTTGCGGTTGTAGCCCTGCACTGCCACGATCTGTTCCGGCAATTTCCGCTTCTGCGTTTTTGTCATCTTTGCTTATCGTCCGTTCAGTCCTTATCACTATCGCTCTCCGTTCCTTGATTGCTATTCCCCTGGCGCCGGCCTCCTTGTCACCGGCGTTTCCATCATAGGTTTTTCGCGCACCTTTTATCGCGAGGCAACCGCTCCTTTTTTTGCGTACCTTTTGCGTGAGGCACATTGGCCACTTGACAAGTGCCGAATAGTGTTGTATAATTATTACAACAGCCGTGGCGACTGTGCAATGAACAAATCAAAATCCGAACCGTACCGTTTTGGCAGCTTCTTTGAGGCCGTGCGCCAACGGCAACGCCTAACCCTGCGCGAATTCTGCAAGCGCGCCGGCGGTCATCCGGCAAATATCAGCAGGATGGAACGCGGGTTGATCCAACCGCCCAAAGGACAGGTCATTCTTGCGCGTTACGCAACGGTCCTCGGCATCAGCTCCGGCAGCGATGATTGGTATCGTTTTTTCGATCTTGCTGCTGCAGATCAAGGCATAGTCCCCGCCGATATCATGCAGGACAAAGACCTGGTGAAAGTGTTGCCCGTCTTCTTCCGCACCTTGCGCGGTGAGAAGCCAACAACAACAGAATCGCGGCGCATCGCCGAGAAAATCAGGCGGGCTGGCGAACAGTGATCGTGCCCGAACGTTACTAACCTATGACGACTGCACCAATGATCTCATTTGAGTGCGCCTTGGCGCGCATCCGGCAGGCCGCCGTCACGCTCGGCACCGAGCCCGTCACGCTGCGTGCCGCGTGTGATCGCGTGCTGGCTCAGGATGTTCTGGCCGACACCAATGTGCCGCCCTTCGACAAATCCGCGATGGACGGCTATGCCTGCCGCCGCGCTGACCTGCACAAGCCGTTGCGCGTCATCACCACGATCCACGCCGGCACGGTCCCGACCGTGCGCCGCATTGGTCCTGGCCAATGTGTCAAAATCATGACTGGCGCGCTTGTCCCGCCCGGGGCCGATTGCGTCATCATGCGCGAATTCGTCCGCGTCCTCGCTGACCACACGATCCAATTCACCGGCCGTGCCACCGCGCCGAACATTTGCCGGGCCGGCGAGGACATCCGCAAGGGCGCGCTCGTCCTGCGCGCAGGCACATTGCTCAAAGCCCCGCACATCGCCACGCTCGCGATGCTGGGCTGCACCCGGCCGCGCGTTTACCGGCGCGCCCGGGTCGGGATTCTCGCGACCGGCTCGGAGCTGGTGCCGCCCGGCCACACCATCCACGGCGCGGCGATCCGCGACAGCAACAGTCATCAATTAATGGCCCAGGTCGCCGCAGTCGGCGCCGTGCCACGCCATTATGGCATTGTCAAAGACATTGAGAACAAAATGGTCGCGCGGATTCGCACCGCCCTGCGCGCCTGCGATCTGCTGCTGATTACCGGTGGCGTCTCGGTCGGCGATTTGGATCTTGTGCCCGATATTCTCAAGGCGCTCGGCTTCACGTTGGTGTGTGAAACCGTGGCGATGAAGCCCGGCAAACCCATGCTGTTTGGTACGCACGCCAACGGAAACTTCTGTTGCGGCCTGCCCGGCAATCCGGTTTCCACCTTCGTCGCCTTCGAACTACTGCTGAAACCGTTCCTCTACAGATTGATGGGCCACGACTACCGGCCACCCGTGATTAAGGCCACCTTGGGTGCGCGCCTCCAGCGCAAGAACACGGGGCGCCGCGAAGCCATCCCGGTCACCTTCACCGAAGCCGGCACAGTTGTTCCCGTTGAATATCATAGTTCGGCGCATATTAGTGCGTTGTGCCTTGCCGATGGTCTGGTCTTCTTCCCCGTGGGCGTGAGCGCGTTGAAAAAAGGCGCGCTCGTTGCCGTGCACCTGCTGGGCGCATTGCATCCCCCTGCATGATAGCGCCGCGCCGGCGCGCGCTGCTGGTTGGCAGTTCCAGCACGGCACTGTGGACCGTGCTGCCCGGTGCCTGCGTCGTCAAGCGCGCGGTGGGCGGCGCGATCACGACGTAGTGGGTTGAGCAGCTCACCGCGGTGCTTGCGCAGGAGATGCCCAACGCCACCGGCATGGAGTGCGGCAGCAACGACCCGCATCAGGAGGTGCCCGCGGCCGACATCATTGCGAATCACGCGCGCGTCTTCATTGACGACGGCGTGCGGCTCTACTGCTGCACTGCGCGTACTGCTTAACCATTCCGCAATAAGAGAAAGACCCGCAGGGGTGGCGCGGCGCCGCTGCCGCTGTGGCCAAGCCGCCCGGCGCGGTCTGCAGCATCTTCCGCGGTCCCGCCATGTGGCGCAGCGGCACCTACCGCATTGAGAAGATTGCCTGTGCCTGCATCCGCGCATTTCCGTCACTGCTGTGCGGCGCTTGACAGCCCATTCTAAATATGATATAGTATTCACATTCATATTTATGGACACTGCTGACACCATGAACCGCACCAGATCCCACCCACGCACTGCGCGCGCCACAACCGTGCGCACACCCCAGCAGCAGCGGGCGCGCGCCAAGGTCGCGCGCATCCTGACCGCCGCGGAAACATCGTTCAGCACGCACGGGTACGCGCACACGACCATTGCCCGCATCGCGCGTCAGGCGCGCGTCTCGGTCGGCACGGTCTACGCCTATTTCGTTGACAAAGACGATGTGCTGAAGCAGTTGTTGACCCACCATGTCGAGATGCTGTTGCAGCCGGCGGAGACATTTCTGGCGCACCTGCCACACGGCGCCGACATGGCCAAAACGCTGGCGACGTTGCTGCGCGATTCACTGCGCACGCACGCCGCACATGCCGGCCTGCATATGGTGTTTACCGAGCGCATCATGCAGGACGCCAAGTTGCGCCAACTGGCCAGCATCTTTTACGAGCGTGGTTTGCAGTTGGGCCGCACTCTGATTGCGCGCTTTGGCGGCGCGCGCGCCAAGGCGGATCGCGAGGCATCCGCCCATGTGCTGGTTGGCTTGCTTGACTTCTGCACGCACATTGGCATCTTGTACCCCTCAAACGTGACCGCCGAACGCGCCTGCGCCGTGGGCAGCGCCATGCTGTGCGCCTACTTCAACGCGTGACCTGTCTCGCAAGCAACGCATGACCCCGTTAGCCATCAATTACAAGCGCCGCGCGGTTGGTTGCGCCCTGCTCGTGCTGCTGTTGATCTTCAGTGTGGCCTTTGGCATCGCGGTCGTCACCTTTGTACGCCAAAAAATGGCGCCACCGGAACTGGCGCCGCCGCCGCCGGTCCCACCCTTGTTCGTGGTTGCGCCGACGAATCTGGTACGACTGCGCGCGTATCCGGCCGAGCTGCGCGCGGACAAGACGGCCGTCTTGAGCGCCGCCGTGGACGGCGACATCACGGCGGTGTGCATCGAGACCGGTGACAGTGTGACCCAGGGCCAGGTGCTGGTTGAGATTGATCCGCGCTACAAGCGCATCACCGTGGATGAGATGCGTGCCATACTCCTGCAGACACAGATTGCCTACACTAATGCCACGCTGGATTTGTCCAACAATCGGCGCTTATTCACGTCCAACGTGATTGGTGACGATGCGCTGCGCAAGTCGCGCCTCGCGTATCATGTCGCCAAGGCCTTGCTGGAACAGGCGCAGGCCGCGCTGGAGCGCGCGCAAGAGCAACTGGTGGATTGCACGATCCGCGCGCCGTTCGACGCGAAAGTCAGCGCACGCGCGGTCGAGCGCGGCAATCGCGTCAACACGATGGGTGGACCGCAGGCGCTGCTGAACGTGGTGGATGACCGGCGCTTGCGGCTGACGTTTTATGTGGAGGATCGCGACATCCTTTTTGTGCGTGAGGACGCCCCGCTCCTGTTCACGGTCGACTCGCTGGCGAACGGCACGTGTACCGCGCTGGTCGCGGTGGTGGGCACCGACATCGAGCCGGAGACGCGGATGTATCGCGTCGAGGCGTTTTATGACAACCGCGCCGGCACGTTGAAGCCCGGCATGATCGCGCGCGTACACATTCCGATTCGCACGTATACGGCGGCGTTGTTCATTCCTTTGTATGCCGTGCGACCGCTGGATAACGGCGATTTTGTCACGGTCTATTTGCCGCCCAGCAATCGCCTGACACGCGTGACGCTGGCGGATGAAGTCGACGATCTGGTGCGGGTCACCAGCGGCGTTGCGGCGGGTGATGCCCTGCTCCTGCAATAAGGTTTACCGCTCCTGGCGCGCCACATGAACCCCGCCGCATTTTCCATTCGCCAACGCGTGCTGATCAACATGCTGGTGATCACCCTGCTGGTTGCCGGCGTGTTCTCGTTTTTCAACCTGCGCCGCGAGATTTTCCCTTCGATCAGCGCAAATTTCATCAGCGTTACCACGTTGGACGTGACGCTCAACGCGCCGGAGGATGTCGAGCGGCTGATAACCGTGCCGCTCGAAGACCAACTGCGCAACATCGAGGAAATCTACCGCATCACCTCGGTGTCGAGCCCGAACCTGGCACGCATCTTCATGGAGCTGCGCGAGGAAGAGACGGATGTGCAGGCGGTCCTCAACGATGTCCGGCAAAAAGTTGATCAAGCCAAGCGCGACCTGCCGCAGAGCGCCGAGAATCCGGTGATTGAGGAAGTCGACTTTCCCTTCCCGGTGCTGGTGGTGGGGATGACCTACAGTCCGCGCGCCGACCGGATTGCGATGAAGCGTCTGGCGGACGATATCGAGAACGAGCTGATGACGATCCCGAGTGTCGCCAGCGTGGTGGTGGCCGGTTTGAGCGACCGCGAGCTGTGGGTTGAAGTTGACCCGTACCGCGCGCAGGCATACGGCTTGTCGCTGGCGCAGATTGGTGAAGCGCTGCGCGCGCGTAATCTGGACGTGCCCGGTGGCGTGCTGAAGACCACCACGGCCGGCGAATTCACGCTGCGCACGCTGGCGCAGGTGCGCGAAGGCACCTGGCGCACCCTGGCGGACGTGGTCGTCAAGCGCAGCGGCGGGCAAACCGTGCGCGTGCGCGATGTCGCCACGATTCACAACACCTTCGAGGAAGACAGCACCTTGGGCCGCGTCGACGGCAAACCGGCGATCACGTTCACAGTCAACAAACAGGAAACGGGCGACACGATCAAGATCGCCGATCGCATCCGCATGGTGGTTGAGCGCGCGCGCCTGCGTCTGCCCAGCGGCGTGGATCTGCTCTATTTCAGCGATTCCTCAAAGTATGTGCGCAAGCGCCTGCAGACGATGATCACCAACGGCATCCAGAGTCTGCTGATCGTCAGTGTCATGCTGTTGCTCTTCATGAACTGGCGGGTGGCACTGCTGGTCTTGCTGGGCTTGATCTCGTCGTTTTTTGGCGCGTTCACCTATTTGTACATGACCGGCCAGAGCTTGAACATGATCTCGCTCTTCGCCCTGATCCTGGTGTTGGGCATGCTGGTGGACGATGCGGTTGTGGTGTGCGAAAACGTGTACCGCTATATGGAAATGGGCCTGCCGCTGCAGCAAGCCACGATTCGTGGCGCGAGCGAAGTCGCCTGGCCGATTGTCGGCACGGTCTTGACCACGATTGTGGCCTTTGTGCCGCTGTTGCTGACGCAGGGCATCATCGGCAAATTCATCCGGGTCGTGCCGCAAGTGGTGGCAATAGCCCTGCTGGTCTCGTTGTTCGAGGCGCTCTTCGTATTGCCGT
Organism: uncultured bacterium; assembly: GCA_964397565.1. Classification (GTDB taxonomy): domain Bacteria; phylum Auribacterota; class UBA3054; order UBA3054; family JAPLST01; genus JAPLST01. The sequence goes on along the minus strand of CAYNJC010000032.1, from coordinate 39,596 downwards.
CGCACATTGCCGACTTCGTCCATCCCGAGGAACACAAAATGCGGTTGCTGACGTCCGGCGTGCATCATTCGCTGTGGGAACGGATCAGCATCGGCGTTGGCAATCTGCTGGCGCGCGCGCGCATGACCACGGATCACGGCTTCAGTCGCTTGACGGAACTCTACTTGTATGTGCTGGGTCGCCTGCTGCGCTGGCGCTGGCTGGTGATGGTTGCGGCCCTGCTGGTGTTCATTTCAGCCGTGGCGCTGCCGGTGACGGGCTTGCTGCGCTTCAAGTTTTTCGGCGGCGATTATGTGGATCGCTTCTTCATTGAACTGGAAACGCCGCTGCACTACCGGCTCGAGGACACCAGTACTGCGGTCCTGGCCGTCGAGCGCGAGATCCTGGCGGAACTGCCCTCCAACGATCTTGCGGCCGTCATTACCAGCATCGGCTCGCGCCTGGTCAGCGGCAATGAATTCATGATGAAGCTCGGCAACAACCAGGCGATGGTCACGGTGGACATTGACGAGGAAAACAAGCGCTGCCGCCCGCCGGACGTGATCCTGGCAGACCTGCGCGCCATTGTGCGGCGCCACAACGCGTTCATGACCGCGCGCGTCTCGAAGGAAGAGGGCGGGCCGCCGGTCGGCAAAGCCGTGACAATCAATGTCCACGGCGATGATTTTACGGTCTTGCGCCGGATTGCCGATGACTACAAGGCCTACCTGGCGACACTGCCCGGCATCGTGGACATTGTCGACGATTTCGAACAAGGCAAGAAGGAAATTCACATTGCGGTGGACGAGGGTCGCGCCGCCTTGGCCGGCTGTGATGCCGAGACGGTCGGCATGGCGGTGATGAACGCGTTTCAAGGCGCGGAAGTCTCGGTCTTCCGCTGGGGCAATGATGAAGTGACGGTGCGCGTCAAATACGCCGATGATTTTCGCCACAATCTCGAGGATGTGCGCGCATTGCGGATTGTCAATCGGGCGGGCGCGCGGGTGCCGCTGAGCGCGCTTGCCACCATTACCCACGCGCCCGGCTTCGCCAGCGTCAACCGCCAGAATCGCAAGCGCGTCATCACCGTCACGGCCGACGTGGACGACCAGCGGATCAACTCGCGCGAGGCGAATGTCAAAGTGCAGCAAGCCTTCCGTACGCTCGAGACCCGCTACCCCGGCTACAGCGTCACGTACACCGGCGAAGAGGAGGACACCAACAAGTCGATGAAATCCATGGCAATCGCCGGCATCATCGCGCTGGTGCTGATTTACGCCATTCTGGCCGGCATTCTCAATTCGTTTTTCCAGCCGATGTTGATTATGGGCGTCATTCCGATGGGGCTGGTCGGTGTGACCTACGGCTTCATGGTGTTTCAATTGCCACTCGGCTTCATGGCGTTGATGGGCACGATCGGCCTGGCCGGCATCATTGTCAACGACGGCATTGTGCTGCTGTCGTTCATCAATGATTACCGACGCGACTGGCAACGCCGCCACGGCATCGGCCTGGAGGTGCCCGCCAGCACGCACCAGCATGTCACTCGCTACATGCGCTGGTCGTCGTTGCTGCGCAGTGGCGCGACACGCCTGCGTCCGATTTTTCTGGCCGAAGCCACGACCGTCGCGGGTATGTCCACCATCGCGTTTGTGCGCAGCGGCCAAGAGCAGTTCATTGCGCCGATGGCGTTGGCAATTGTGTGCGGCTTGACCTTTGGTGTGGTGGTCACGCTGGTCTTGCTGCCCTGTCTGTACGGCATGCTGGATGACGTCATGCATTACTTCAATGGGCCGGGCGAGCTGCCCGGGGCGACTAGCCAATGATGAATCCCGCCTTTGACGGGACTCCGAGCAGCAAGGAATGTTGAAGGATGCAGGGGCAGGAATCCGGTGACACCAGGGCATCAGCAAGAGATCTGGGTATTCAGTATGCGGTCCGGCATTTGCGACCAGGTCTGATGTAGCCGCGGGCGTTGACCGCGGCAGCAGCCGCCGCCCTCACCGCGGGCGACTACAAGTGCGGGGCGACCCAAATGCACTTGCCGTTGCGCGATTGCGCCCCTGCGTGTTTTTTGCTACACTATAGCAGTCTAATGATGCACGGATTCACTGAATGACACGCCCGTCCTGCGCGTCATATAGATGAGACATTTGTTAATTGGAATCAGGAGAGCATATGAACTGGATGAGAAGCACTGGCTATCGCGCGCTGAGCGTGCTGTTGAGCATTGCCCTGCTGGGCTGCACAGCGACGGAGGAAGGCACGACGATGGGCACGGTCGCCGGCGCCGGCTTGGGCGCAGGCACCGGCGCGATCATCGGTAGTGCAACCGGCAACGCCGGCGTTGGCACGGCAATTGGGGCCGGCATTGGCGCGCCGATCGGCATGGCCATGGGCTATGCGATTGGCAAGGCGAACGACGCGGAAAAGAAAGCCGAGGCGGCCCAAGCCGCCGCGGCCCAAGCGCCTGCCACCGCCTATCCGCCGCCACCCGGCGTGTCGGCGGGACAGCAAGGCATTGTGCGCGCGCAGCCGGTGCAGAAGCAAGTCATTTATCCCTGTCCGGCGTGCAATACCAGCGTTGATATCACCGGGTTCAATGTCGGCGATCGTGTCCGCTGCCCCGTCTGTGGCACGCAGTTTGACGTCCCCAATTGAGCGCGCGTTGCTCAGCCTCCGTGCCGCGAACCTGCCGCAGCAATCGCCGGATGGAACCGGCTCCCACATTCTGGCAGCGCCTGCGCCTGCAGAGTGGGAGCGGCCTCCGTGCCGCGAAGCTGTTTCTGGAGATATGAACACGCTAGACCGATGCTGAACCTGACCAACACCTTGCTGCGCCAGGCGCAAGCGTTCGCGCCGTTGACACCCGGCCGCGTGACGATGTACACCTGCGGCCCAACGGTCAATAATTACGCCCATATTGGCAACTTTCGCGCCTTCGTTACTTTTGACCTCGTCAAACGCTGGCTGCGTGCGCGCAGTTTCGCCGTCACGCATGTGATGAACATCACCGACGTGGATGACAAGACCATCCGCGGCGCGCAGGCCGCCGGCACCGCCTTGCGCGTGTTTACCGACCGCTTTACTGATGCCTTCCTCGACGATTGCCGCACGCTGCGGCTGGCACCACCGGAGGTCATGCCGCGCGCGACCGAGCACATTCCACAGATGATTGATGCCGTGCGCATTCTGCTCGACAAGGGCTTTGCCTACCAAGCCGGCGACGGCAGTATCTATTTTTCCATTGCGCGTTTCAGCACGTATGGCCGCTTGTCGCATCTCGACACGCGCGAGTTGCGTCACGGCGCGCGCGTGGACAACGACGAATATGACAAAGAGCACGTCAGCGACTTTGCCTTGTGGAAGGCCTGGACGCCTGCGGACGGCGACGTGCACTGGCCGAGTCCGTGGGGTGACGGGCGGCCCGGCTGGCATATCGAGTGCTCGGTCATGGCGCGCCAGTATTTGGGTGACACGATTGACCTGCACATGGGCGGTGAAGATTTGGTCTTCCCGCACCACGAAAACGAAATCGCCCAGAGTGAGGCGCTGACCGGCCAGCCCTTCGCGCGCTGCTGGCTGCACAATGCGCATCTCCTGGTGGACGGCAAGAAAATGTCGAAATCGCTCGGCAACTTCTACACCTTGCGCGACATTCTGGCCAAGGGCTGGAGTGGGCGCGAGGTGCGCTATGTCCTGCTGTCGGCGCACTATCGCCAACCCTTGAATTTTACCTTCGCGGGATTGCACGCCGCGCGCAGCGCCTTGCAGCGGCTGGATGCCACCCGCGCCGCGCTGGCAAGTTATCCCGCGCCGACCGGTGCCGCGGTAGCGCGCGCGGACGTCGCGGACGCCATTGTTGCCGCCGAGAACGCCTGGGTTTGCGCCTTGGATGACGATCTGAATGTCAGTCCGGCCTTGGCCGCCATGTTCGCGCTGGTGCATCTGGCCAACAAGTGGCACGCTGACGGCAGTCTGACGCCTGCGGACGCACGGGCACTGGCGCACTGGTTCAACACCTGCGACGCCGTCTTGGCGATGGCGCCGGATGCAGCGCAGGTGCCCGACGAAATGCAAGCATTGCTGCAAGAGCGCCAGCATGCGCGTGCCACGAAAAACTGGGCGCGCGCGGATGAAATTCGCCAGGCGCTGGCACAGCATGGCTTCGTCGTCGAAGACACCGCCGCCGGTCCGCGGCTTATACCGCTCACGCCCTCAGCATGACCCGCCGCCCATGACGCCCCTCCTGCACAAACCGGCCGGCAAGGGCATCTTCATCACCATTGAAGGTCCCGACGGTTCCGGCAAGAGCACGCAGATTGACTTGCTGGTCGCCTGGCTGCGCGAGCGCACCCAACCGGTGCTGGTGACGCGTGAGCCGGGCGGCACGCCGGTCGGCGAAGCCATTCGCGCAATTTTGCTGGATCCCGTGCGCCATGCCGCGCTGGCGGACGAAACCGAGTTGTTCCTTTTCGCGGCCAGCCGGGCGCAGCATGTGCGCGAGCGCATTCTGCCCGCCATGCAGCGCGAAGAAATCGTCGTGGCCTCGCGCTATGCCGACGCCACTGAGGCGTACCAGGGCTTTGGTCGCGGCCTGCCACTCACCTTGGTCACCCAGGTGAATTTTCTGGCAACGGGCGGGCTGATGCCCGATTTGACGCTGATCCTCGACATCGATTCTGCCGAGGGCCTGCGCCGCGCCCGGGCCGTCGCCAAGGAAACTCCGTCCGGCGAAATGGATCGCATCGAAGCCGCCGGCCTGGCCTTTCATCAACGCGTGCGGGACGGCTATCTGACCATCGCGCGCCGCGAACCCGGGCGCTGTGTGGTCATTGACGGGGCACGCCCGATCGCCACCGTCGCAAGCGCCATCCGCGCCTGCGTCACCCCACGCCTCGGCCTCTGACGCGCCCACCCATGCGGCCCTTCGACGAGATAGCCCAGGATCAGCCGCATGCCGTCGCCTGCCTGCAACGCGCCATGACGCGCAAACGCCTGCCGCATGCCGTCGTTTTTGCCAGCCCCGGCGATGTCGGCGAGGATGAGCTTGCGCAGCGCCTTGCGCAGACATTGTTGTGTGAGCAACCGCTGGGGCCGTTTGCGCCGTGCGGCGCCTGCCACGCCTGCGACACGGTCGCGCGCGCGCTGCATCCCGATCTGCATGTCGTCCGGCCCAAAGGCCTGCTGCGCGCAATCAAAACCGAAGACATGCTCGCACTGATCCAAGCGCTGCAGTCCACTGCGCTGAGCGGCGGCGCCAAAGTTGCCATCATATATCAAGCCGAGACCCTGCGCAAGGAGAGCGCCAATCGCTTTCTCAAGACCCTCGAAGAGCCCACGGCAGACACCTATTTCATCCTGGTCACGACCCGGCCGGAACGCCTGTTGCCCACGATTCTGTCGCGCTGCCAGATGATCCGCCTGCGCCCGCTCAGCGCGGCCCGCGTGCACGCGCGGGTGCAAGCCCTGCTGCCCGCGTGCGCGCAGGACACCGACCTGATTTGCGCCATTGCACGCGGCCGTTGGAGTCGCGCCGCGCTGCTCGCCGAAGATTGCGCCAGCTACCGCGCCGTGGTCGAGGCTTTGCTGGCCGTGCTGAGCGCGCGCCAGGACGCCGCGCTGCCGGCGGTTGATTTCGGCAAGCGCTTTTCCGGCACGCTGAAAGATGAGCGCGCCGACTATGAGGCGCACGTGAAAGAAGCGCTGGCCGCACACGCCGAGTGCTGCAAGGATTACGAAGCCAGTGTCCGGCGCGACGTGCTGTCCGCCGCCGAAGACGAACTCGAAGCCGCGCAAGCGGCGCGCGAACGCACCATCAAAGCCGGGCTGTTCGAAACCCTTCTTGATCTCTGGCGCGATGTCTGGGTCTATCAAACAACCCGCGCGACGGACGCCTTGCTGCATCGCGGGTATCAGGCCCAAATCGCCCGCGTGGCGGAACTCTACAGTCCGCATGAGATTGCGCGCAATATTCGCGACGTGGAAACCGTGCGGGGTCCCACCGTCTTTTTGAACACCCGCGTGGACATTGTCGTGCAAGGCCTGCTCGCCGGCGCGACCGCACCCGTGCGCGAGCGCGTCCCCTTGCAGCGTGCGCTCATGGCCACCGGTCTGTAATGTACAATTTGAATTTGAAATTTAGGATCTGCAATTTTAGATTCTGCAAACTGCAAACCGCAAACTGAAAACCGATCACCGACCATCGACCACCGATTACCATATGGATACTTCTCCTGCCACCACCAGTCTCGCCCGGGTGCGCCTGCGCGATCACGGCCAGATCGAGTGTTTTCATTGTGCGCCGGGCACCGCCGCGCTGGGCAACTGGTGCGTCGTCAATTTTGATCGCGGCCAGGACATCGGCAAGCTCATGGCGCTGGGCGTTGACAGTGACGACGAGGTGCCCGAGCGCCAAGCCGTCGTGCGGGTCTGTCATCCCTGCGACCTGCGCCAGCTCGAGCTCAATCGCAAGGAGGCCCGCGAGCAAATCACCCCCTGCCGCGAAGAAATTGCCAATCACAAACTGGGCATGAAGATCATTGATGCCGAATACACCTTTGATCGCAGCAAGATTGTTTTTTATTTTGCCGCCGACGAACGTGTTGATTTTCGCGCCTTGGTGCGCGACCTGGCGCGGCGCTTGCACATTCGCATCGAACTGCGCCAAGTTGGCGTGCGCGACGAGACCAAAATCATGGGCGCGATTGCCTGCTGCGGCCGCAAGGTTTGCTGCTGTTCGTGGCTCTACGAATTCCAGCCGGTCAATATTCGCATGGCAAAATTGCAGCAGTTGCAGTTGCACCCGGCTAAATTGTCGGGGGTCTGCAATCGTTTGAAATGCTGCCTTGATTACGAATGCGAGGCGTATCGCGCGCTGCAAGACAGCCTGCCACTGCGCGGCCAGCGCGTGCGCACGCCGGCCGGCACCGGCGATGTCATTGATGTCGCCCTCTTGACCAGCCAGGTCACCGTCCGCCACGATGATGACGCCATCCAAACGTTTCCCGGCGCCGACGTGACGGTCGTCAGCCGTTCGAAGGCGCGCGCCAAAACGCGCGCACGCAAGCGCCGCCAACAGCGCACCGCGCCTGGCGCCGCCGGCCAGGATGACGCCCCGGAGCACGCCGGCGAGGCGCTCTCCCCGCGCGAGCTACAACTGGATTCGCTGCGGTGACGATTGTTAATGGCATTGCCAGTTTCACGCCACCCAGCACCCCGGTCGCGTTGACACTGGGTTTCTTTGACGGCGTCCATCGCGGCCATCAACAGCTACTGAGCACGCTGACCGACGTGGCGCGCACGCGGCAAGCCACGCCGGTCGTGCTGACCTTCGACAGTCACCCATACCGCGTGGTCTGTCCCGACAAGCTGCCGCCGATGATCATGACCCTCACGCAACGGATCGCGCTGTTCGAGCGCATGGGCATCGCGCATGTCATTGTCCAGCCCTTTGACCATCAGTTTTCAGAGATTCCGGCGCGCGCGTTTGTGCATGACTTGCTGGTGCGCAAAATCCATGCGCGCAGTATCGTCTGCGGCTATGACACCCATTTCGGGCGCGCACGCGAAGGCACGCATACCTTGCTGCGCGAGATGGCCGCGACCGAGGGCTATCTGTGCGACGAGGTGCCACCCTTGCGCGCCGGCACCATCATTGTCAGCTCGACCGCGATTCGCAAGGCGATTCAAAGCGGCGCGCTGGCCAGCGCACGCGCATTGCTCGGCCGACCCTGGTCCATTTGGGCGCATGTGGTCGAAGGGCTCGGGCTCGGCCGCCAGCTCGGCTTTCCGACCGCCAATCTGGACACGGGCTACTTGGTCGTGCCGGCCAGTGGCATTTATGCCGCCTACGTGCACCTGCACAACGCCACCTATCGCGGCGTCTTGTATGTCGGCACCCGGCCGACCGTGACGCCCGACGTGACGACCCGTACCTGCGAAGTCTATATCATGGATTATAGCGGCGACTTGTACGAAGAATGGATGCTGGTCGAGCCGGTCCAGCGCCTGCGCGACGACCAACTTTTCACCACCGTGGACGAGCTGCGCGCGCAAATCAGCCGTGATGTGCAGCAGGCCAAGTCACTCCTACAAACTGATTATGTCTCCCCCATCATTTTTCCCCGCCATTATGACGAAGTTGATCGGCGGCATCGCGCTCGCGCGCGCTGACGCCCGCCAACTCATGACACAGATCATGGCCGGCGAATTGACCACCGCGCAAATCGCCGCGCTGGCCGTCGCCCTGCGCATGCGCGGCGAGACGGCCGACGAACTGCTCGGCTTCGTCCAGGCAATGCGCCAGCAGGCCGTGCCCATCCCGGCCCCGCCGGCGCTGACGGTTGACACCTGCGGCACGGGTGGCGACCGCCTTGACACGTTCAATATCTCTACGGCTGCCGCGCTGGTCGCCGCCGGCGCCGGTGTGATTGTCGCCAAACACGGCAATCGCGCGGCTTCCAGCCGGAGCGGCTCGGCGGATGTCCTTGAAGCCCTCGGCGTGCGGCTCGATCTGACGCCCACCCAGGCGGCCCAAGCGCTGCATCAGATTGGTATCGCGTTCCTGTTCGCCCGCGCGTATCATCCGGCCTTGCACCATGCCGCCGCCGCACGCGCCGAACTTGGTGTCCGCACCATCTTCAACCTGCTTGGGCCACTGACCAATCCGGCCGGCGCGCGCCGGCAATTGGTGGGCGTGTTTCCCGGCGCGGACGCCAGCATGATCGCCACCGTACTGCGCGAGTTGGGCACGCAGCGCGCCTTGGTTGTGCGCGGGCACGACGGCATGGACGAACTCACGCTGACGGCGCCGAGCGACGTCACCGAACTGCGCGACGGCGCCATCAGCACGTATCAGCTCACACCCGCCGACGTCGGGCTACCCGCCTGCACGCTCGCTGATTTGCGCGGTGGTGACGCAACCGCCAACGCCGCCATCATTCGCCAAATCCTTGCCGGCGCCGGCGGCCCAGCAACTGACATCGTTCTGTTCAACGCCGGGGCGTGCATCTATCTGGCCGACCGCGCCGACTCCATCGCGGATGGCGTCGACGCCGCGCGGTCTGCCATCGCCTCCGGCGCCGCCCACGCCAAGCTCGAACAGTTACTTGCTTTCGGAACGACGCACTTACCCTCTAACTCCTTGTGAACGATGCGCACGATTCTCGACAACATTGCGGCCACCAAACGCGAGGAAATTGCCGCGTTGCGCCGCACTGGCGTCAGCGGCGAACGCACCGATGTGCCGCGCGGTTTCCTGCGCGCGTTGCAGCATCGCTCCCCTATCGGCTTGATTGCTGAACTAAAAAAGGCCTCGCCGTCGCGCGGCGTGATTCGGCCCGATTTCCAGCCCGAGTCCCTGGCAGAAGCCTATCATGCTGGTGGCGCGCATTGTTTGTCAGTTCTTACTGATCGCCAGTATTTCCACGGTGAACCGGCCTTTCTGACCCGCGCGCGCCGCGCCTGCCCGCTGCCCGTCTTGCGCAAGGATTTCATTCTCGACCCGCTCCAAATCAAGGAAAGCCAGACCCTCAACGCCGATGCCATTCTGCTGATCGTCGCCTTGTTGGACGGCACCCAGCTAGACGATCTGTTCCATGCGGCACGCACTGGCGGCCTGGATGTTTTGGTCGAAGTGCACGACGAGCATGAAATGGAGCGGGCCTGCGCCTTGGCCGCGCCGTTGGTCGGCATCAACAATCGCAATCTGCACGATTTCAGCGTCACGCTCGACACGACTGCCCGCCTCGCCCGCTATGCCCTGCCCACGATGACGTTGGTCAGCGAAAGCGGCATTTTCACGCCGGATGATATTGCGCGCGTCAAAGCGGCGGGCGCAACGGTCGTACTGGTCGGCGAAGCATTGATGGCGCAACGCGATGTGACCGCCGCCGTGCGCGCATTGCTGGCGGCCTAATCATCCGTCGCCCACACGCGCGGGATGTGCTGCGGGCGGGCTTTGTTTATGTCAGTGGCAGATTGGGGTACAACCGGCGCACGCAGTCCGGGCACAAGCCGTGCGTAAACTCGGCGTCACTGTGCTCATGCACGTATGTTTCCACTTGCTGCCAGTAGCCCTGGTCATCCCGGATTTTCTTGCAGGATGCGCAAATGGGCAGCAAGCCATGCAGTGTTTTTTTCAATTGCGCATTGGCACTGTGCAACTCGGCTTCCGCGCAGTCACGGCGGACGCGGGTTGCCGCCAGATTGGCGGACAACGCGTTGAAGGCATCAATGAGGTTGTCGAGTTCATCGCCGGTGCGCATGGCAATGCGTTCGTCAAGCTGGTTGTCGGCAATGGCGCGGCAGTGTCCGATCAACGTGCCGATGGGGCGTGTGAAATGGCGCGCCAGCACGCGGCTGAACACGAATGCCAGAATCAGCGACATGCCCAGGGACGCCAGCCCGATCATGCGCAGCTGTTTGAACTTCCGCCGCACTTCCAGCGCGCGCATGTCAATGCCCACCAGATACTCGCCCACCCCGTGTTGCAGGGGCGCGTAGCCCGACATGAACGCACCCCACTCATCCTCGTAGATCCTGCCGTCGACAGCGGCCGTCGAGAAGCCGTGCAGCAGCGCGGGCGGCACATTGGAGTAGACGCTGCCCGGCCGCGCTTGACGGACGGTCTCGTCGGAGTCGACCACAAACACGACATTGCTGCCGATCCGGCGCATCAAATACAGATAGGCAATGTCCGGGTTGGTTGTGCGACATTGCCGCAGCCGCGCCAACACCGCGAGATAAGTCTGATTGCTGACGGCCGCCGGCTGATCGAGCCCGCGCAGGTCACGCGCGTCAATGACCTGACTCAGCAGCGCCGCGCTACTCTGCAGCCGCGTCTGCAAACTGCACTTCAAACTGTCGTAGGCACCGACGTAGAAAAACGTGCCGATGCTGCCGGACACGAGCAATACCGCCAAAAAGTGGCTGGCTAACAACTTGCGCTGAATGCTGAGCAATCGCGTCATGACGCTCCTTACCGGTTGGGTTGGCACTGATGTTCACGCGGCTGTCGCGAAGCCACCATCATGTCCTGCGTTTCTTCCAGTATAGCATACCTTCCGTGGCGCCGCAATGGTCCGGCGCTGTGTTCCGACGCCGCGCATACATGGAGATGTTGTGCGGAATTCAGCCGGTGTGCTATAATGGGCGCCATGCGCACACGACCGTACAATGGTTCCTATGCGGGCGAGTATCTCAACTATGTGGGCATGCCCCTCGGCGGCATCGGGGCCGGCATGATCTGCTTTGAGGGCACCGGCGCGCTGGGGAGCGTGTCGCTACGCAACGCGCCGGCACTCGACTTCTCACCCTTGCTGTTTTCCGCGCTGTGCATCAAAGGCCGGACACCGCTGGCGCGCGTGTTGGAGGGGCCGGTGCCGCCGTGCCGCTGGGCGGCGCAGGCGAGCGACACCGGGCGCGGGCGGGCCGACGGATTACCGCGCTGCCGGCAGGCAGTGTTTCAGACGCGCTTCCCCTTTGCCACCGTCATGTTGCGCGATCCGGCCTTGCCGCTCAGCGTCAGCGTCACCGGCTGGAGCCCGTTCATCCCGGGCGATGCCGACAATTCAAGTCTGCCGGTGGCCGCGCTCGAATATCGCTTCAAGAATCGCAGCGCCAAGCGGGTTGACGCCGTCTATTCGTTGCACGCCGAGAATTTCATGAAGACCGGCGGCGCGGAAGGCGACCGGCGTGACGCGGTGCGGCGCATACCCCATGGCTTCGCATTGTGGCAGGCAGGCTCGGCCGAGGCGCCATGGGAACAGGGCGCGTTCAGCGCCCGCGCCATGGGCCAGAAGGCCTCCGTCAATTGCGCCTGGTTCCGCGGCAACTGGTTTGACGCGCTGACGATGGTATGGCAAGACATTGCCACCGGCGCGGCGCCGGCACGCCCGCCGCTCACGAGCGGACTGCCCAGTCCGGGCGGCAGTCTCAGCGTTGCGTTCTCGCTCAAGCCGGGACAGGCCATCGTGATCCCCGTGATGCTGGCCTGGCACGTGCCGTTCACGCAACTCAGCACTCTGCAAAAAGATTGCCATGGCCAGGCCTGTGACTGGGGCGTGGCGCGCCCTACCCATCAACCGTGGTACGCCGGGCGCTTCCCCGACCTGCAGGCGGTCAATGCGTATTGGTCGGCGCACTATGCTGAGCTGCGCGCACAGAGCCAGACATTCAGCCAGTGTTTCTATCGCACGACGCTGGCACCGGAAGTGGTCGAGGCGGTAGCGGCCAACTTGACGATTCTAAAATCGCCCACCGTGCTGCGCCTGCCGGATGGCCGGCTGTGGGCATGGGAAGGCAGCAACACCAGGAGCGGCTGCTGCCACGGCTCTTGCACGCATGTCTGGAACTACGCCCAAGCCGTGGCGCACCTTTTCCCCGATCTCGAACGGTCCTTGCGCCAGACTGAATTTCAGGAAAACCAGGACGAGCACGGCCATCAAAATTTCCGCGCGGACTTGCCGGTGCATCCCTTGGCGGTGCATACTTGGTTGCCCGCCGCCGACGGCCAATTGGGCGGCATCATGAAGGTCTATCGCGAGTGGCGGATCAGCGGCGACACGTCCTGGCTGCGCGCACTGTGGCCGCGGGTGCAGCAGAGCATGCAGTATTGCATTGACACATGGGACCCGGATCACACGGGGGTGCTCAAAGAGCCGCACCACAACACCTATGACATCGAGTTCTGGGGCCCGGACGGCATGCACATGACCTTCTATCTGGGCGCGCTCCGGGCGGCCGGGGAAATGGCACGGGCACTGGGCGACACGGCGGCGGCGTACGATGCCCTGCTGGCCAAGGGCCGGGTGTATCTCGAACGTGATTTGTTCAATGGCCGCTACTTCGTGCAGAAGATCATGTGGCGGGGCCTGCACGCGGGCGATCCGACCGCCGCCCCAAGTCTGGCGACCAGCTATTCGGCCGAGGCGCGCGCGCTGCTGCACCATGAAGGACCGAAATATCAGTATGGCGACGGGTGCCTTGCCGACGGCGTGTTAGGCGCGTGGGTGGCCGCCATGTGCGGTGTGCCCGCCTTCATGGACGCGGGCAAACTCCGGCGTCATTTGCGCGCAGTGCATGCGCACAACCTGAAGCGCACGTTGGTCACGCATGTCAATCCCCAACGTCCGCACTTCGCCCTCGGCGATGAAGGCGGCTTGCTGTTGTGCACCTGGCCAAAAGGTCAGTCGCTGTCGCTGCCATTCCCCTACAGCGATGAAGTATGGACCGGGATTGAATACCAAGTCGCCACGCATCTTATCTTGCTTGGGTGTGTGAAGGAAGGGCTGGAAATCGTGCGCGTGTGCCGCGACCGGTACGACGGCCGGCGGCGCAATCCGTTCGACGAGATCGAATGCGGCCATTGGTACGCGCGGGCCCTGTCATCCTACGGGTTACTGCACGCGCTGACCGGCCTGCGCTACGATGCGGTCGAGAAGACCCTCTACCTTGCGCCGCGGATCAAGGGCGATTGCAAGTGCTTCATCGCGACGGCAGGCGGGTACGGTCTGGCAGGCGTGCAGCGCGGCAAGCCGTTTCTCAAAGTGTATCACGGCGCGATTGACGTGCAGCGCATCCGCTACACGCCGCATACATACTAATGAATGCGCTTACTTGGTGTCATGCCAATTGTGGCCGCGGGCGCTGACCGCGGCTGCAGAAGCCGCCCTCACCGCGGGCGGCTACAAGGACGCTGCAAAGTAGAAAGCGCATTCATTAGTAACAAGAATTGCGGTCACGCAACGCACCGTGTGCGCATGCTCCTTGCGCCGATGGCGCGGCAGGCTAATACTGGATGGTCGTGTTGCCGACCGTCCTGGCGCGGTAGGTGGTCGTCTGCGAGAAACCGCCATCGCCACCCAAGTTCAGCTTGACGTTGAAGTTGAAATTGGTCTGATGGGGTGCCATCGTGATCGGCAGCGCCTGGCCGACATTGTGAAACGACAGTGCGCCACTCTGGAAATTCAGCGACATGGCCTTGGTGCCGTCGTTAAAGGTGTAGCGCTGCGAGCCGGTGCGCGCCAGCGGCACCGTGAAGATCAGATCCGCAAAGGAGGAAATCGTGCCCTGGCCGGACACCGTGATGGTCGCATTGATCGTGTCGGGCAGCGGGCCCGGGGCGTTGTACTTGCAGATGCCGGTCAGCATGAAACTGTCGGACGTGGCGCTGGCGTATTTCAGCTTCGTCGTGCGCACGAAGAAGAAGTCGCTGGCATACGGTCGCGTGCCGTTGCGCTGATAATTGACAAAGTAAGGTGCCTCGCTGCTTTCAATCCCGCCAATCTGGAGGGTGACCGGATGGTAGCCGGTCCGGTTGGTGACATTCAAGATCAGCAAATTGACTTGCTGCATGGCGATCTTGACGCGCTGCCGCCGAAGGTTGAGATTCATTTTCACGAGCCCAACATTCTGAATAATCTGTTTGTAGTTGAATTGATTCGTGCCCTGGCGCTTCCAGAAAAATGTGTCGCTAATGTCGTTGGTCTGGTTGAAGACATACGTGTAGCCTTCCACCACCAGCGAGATCGGCACGGTCAGGACATTGGGCCAATTGGTGGAGTTATACGAAAAGGTGGTTCTGAGGGTGCCCATCTGCCTGGGTCTGATCGTGAACGACTCATACCAGACGCGATCCGCGCACGCCAGCGTGGCCGCGCCCAGCACCAAGAGATACATCCGCAGACGTGCAGTCATCATTGTTGTCATGTCTAAATCCGTGGCAAAAAGTGAGCATGGGGTGAATGAGGGGATTTGAACCCCCGGCCTTCTGAGCCACAGTCAGACGCTCTAACCAACTGAGCTACATCCACCATAGGCATAGGATATTTTAGTTTATCCCGGCCGAATTGTCAACCGCCAGGGCGTCCGTTCCGGCGACGCTAACCTCTCCACCGGTCCCGCCAGCGGCGGGATGGCAGGAGAGATTAAAAAGCGCGCCGGCGTGTTCCTTCAATCTCATTCACCCACGGCACAAGGCCGTGGGGGTCTCTGCGTACCCACCCGCAGTTCGCCCAGCTCGGTCTTTCAGCGACCAAACCCCTCCAACCACACGCATTTATGGTACTATAGTAGCAGGCCATTCCTTGCATGCCATGCCCATGACCCATGACGAGAAGAACCACATGAAATCGTTGAGCAAATCTGACGCGAAGATTTTTTCTTTCTGGCTGCTGTGTTCCGCGCTGGCGGGAGCGTTCTGTACAGTGTTGTCCGCCAGATTCTCGCGCGTGCTACTGTGGCCTTTTAATCGTGCGCTTGAGATGTTCAGCCCTTATCATGCGCAGGATGGGCCATTCCGCACGTTTTCGCCAGGAGTGGGCTGGTCTGTCCTGGCGCACTTCACTGCAATAGCCGGTGTGGTCTTATTGCCGCTCTTCTATATGAGTTCGATGCCGCACAGAATTGCGGCATGGATTGAAGGAATGTCTGCGAACACTCTCTTGACGTGGCTTCTGGCCATTTTCCTCTTGCTGATTTTGTTGCTCTCTATATTGGCGATATTTCCGAAGGGCATGATGTAAGGTCCAGATCCGGCGGTGCAAACACAGAAGCAAAGGCAACTCTAAGTAAACACGACGAACGCAAGCGCACACTCGTGGTGCGCAGAGACCCCCACGACCTTGCGTCGTGGGTGAATGAGATTGAGTAAAAAGGCACGCCGGTGTCCTTTTCTCAATCTCTGCTTCCACCAGTCCCGCCGGCGGCGGGATCGGTGGGGAGCAACACCCCAAATGAACCACCGCGCCTGGGTAAGGCCCCGTCATCCAGCACACCAGTGCCACACCAGTTCCGGCAACTCGATGAGCGCGCAGCGCCGCGCGTTTTTTGCTATAATCTTAATACTGCAATGATGATTCTCTTTAATTGCCACTAAACACTGGATGACTGCCCCGTCGAAATACACTGAGGCTGGCGTCAATATCGACACCGGCAATGCCATCGTGCGCGACATCAAGCAACGCGTGCGCGCCACCTTCACGCCCGAAGTGCTGACCGACATCGGCCTGTTCGGCGGGCTGTTCGACGCCAGTGCGTTGCCGGATCAGCAACCCGTGCTGGTTTCTTCAATTGACGGGGTCGGCACCAAGCTGCACATCGCCGCCGCGCTGGGCCGTTTTGGCGGCGTGGGCCACGACATTGTCGCGCATTGCTGCAACGACATCGCCGTGCAAGGCGCGCGCCCGTTGTTTTTTCTGGATTACGTCGCGGCCGCGCGCCTGGCGCCCGCGGCGGTGACCGCCATGGTCGCCGGCATGGCCGAGGAATGCAAGGCCAATGGCTGCGCGTTGATCGGCGGCGAGACCGCCGAAATGCCGGGCACATACGCCGACGGCCAGTACGATATTGTCGGCTGCGTTGTCGGCGTGGTCGCGCGCAGCAAGATCATCAATGGTTCGACCATTCAGCCGGGCGACGTGGCGATCGGGATCAGTTCCAGCGGGTTGCACACCAACGGCTATTCGCTGGCGCGCAAAGTATTGCTGCAGGACGCGCACTTGGCGCTGGATGCCGTGCCGCGCGGGTGTAAGCGCAGTTTGGCCGACATCCTGCTCGAACCGCACCGCGCGTACGCCGCGCTGACTCTGGCGTTGGCCACCCAGTTCACACTAAAGGGCCTCGCGCACATCACCGGCGGCGGGCTGCTCGAAAATGTGCCGCGCATTCTGCCGGCCACGGTGGATGCCGCCTTGGACGTACGCGCGCTGGAGATTCCGCCGATTTACCGGCTGATCGCGCAGTTGGGCGGCGTCGCGCCGCGCGAAATGTTTCGGGTCTTCAACATGGGCGTCGGCCTGGTCATTGTTGTTGATCGCGCGCAATCCGACGCGGTCTGCTCGCAGGCGCTGCAGCTGGGCCACACCGCCATGCGCATCGGCGAAATCGTGCCCGGCACGCGCACGGTGCAACTACGCCACCTGCCGGACACCCTCTGACGTATGCTGCGCAACCAACGCCACCTCGACTATCAGCCGGGCGACGAAACGCTGTGCGCCGGCTGCGCCATTTGCTGCGACTGGCCGGGGGATGTCCTCTTCGAACCCGGTACGTTGCCGGACATCGCCGCGCATCTTGGCCTGGATGAGCGCACCTGTGCCGAGACCTTCTTCGATCTGACCGAAAATCGCTGGCATCTGAAAGTGAAACCCACCGCGCACGGCGGCTGCTGCTTTGTCAGCGCGCAGGGCTGCCGCGTCTATCCGCATCGCCCGCAGCAATGCCGCACCTTTCCGTATACATGGCGACGCACCGAAACGAGTTTGATGCGGCAGTGCCGCTTGTACCAAGCCGTGCGCGCACGCAACGACAACAACCGATAGGACCTGTTGGACCTATACGACGCATTTTACTATCACACAAGACACCATCATGCCACGCAGCCACAAAGAGATTGAAGAAGGCGCAAAATTCGCCTTGGACTGGAACAAAATGAGCAAAGTCGTCGCCTGCGGCCAGCCGCTCGTGCCGGTCGCCGTACAGGATGCCGACAGCAAGGACGTGTTGCTGGTCGCCTACGTCAACAAGTTTGCCTTGGATCATACCCTGGCGACCGGCAACGCGACCTTCTGGAGCACCTCGCGCAATGAATTGTGGGAGAAGGGCGCGACCTCCGGCGATTTTCTGAAAATTATTGAAATCCGGGTGAACTGCGAACAAAATTCACTGCTGTACCTCGTCCGGCCCGCCGGCCAGGGCGCCTGCCACACGAAGGGCAGCGACGGCGCCGCCCGGCGCGGCTGCTATTATCGCACGCTGATTAACGGTATACTGGAAACAAGTGACCATGCGTAAAACAATTCTCGCCTGCCTGATGCTGCTGACGTTGTGCTGCCCCGCCGCGCCGTACTTGACCAACAAAGTCTGGCTGGTCATCTATGATCCGTTCCCGACCAACAGCGGCGTGCAGCATTTGTGGGAAGTGTATGATCCCCCGGGCACCTGGACCTTGTGGAATGATCCGAACCGGCAGAACATTGACTTGACGACGCTGCTGACGATGGACACCCACACCAACATTGCGTTCATCTGCACGCGCACCAACATTTTTCGGTTTTTCCCGCGCTTGACCAACGGCAAGCGCTATTATTACGACCAGACCGGCGCGAACGAGACCAATAATTATCATTGGTCCTACGAGTCGCCGTGGGTGCAGCGGCCGTGGCCCAATGCGATGCTGGACTATGACTGGATGTTGACCAACGATCTTAACGCCGAGGCGGCCATGGGCACGGGCGAGTGCGACGACATCTGGGTCTGGGCGCCGCCGATGAGCGGCGCCTACGAATCGCACATGTTCGGGCCGGGCTCGTGGTGGTGCAATTCCGGCGGGCATACCGGCAACAACGGCTATCGCGCGTATCCGCGGCGTTTCATTGTCTATTGCTACAACTATGAGCGTGGCACCGACATGGCCAATCATGATTTTGGTCATGCCATGGAAAGCAACATGAGCCATGTCAACAGCGGCGGCCATTGGAACTACGGCACCTGCATGAACGCGACGATTTGGACCGACAACTACTGGACCACCTTTGCTGCCTTTGACCAGGCCATGCCCGGGCGCGCCAGTTGCGGCGATAATCATCGCATGCCCAACAGCACCAACTCCTACGAATATCGCAGCAGCAAATATGTCTGGTCGTTCAAACGCAACTGGGAGGGCACCAACTGGTTGAGCTGGCCGCGGATGTTCATGTCCAACTCGATCAACTACACGACCTGGAACAGCCAGGCGTTTGAAGACAGCATTTACGAGAGCGAGGGCGAATGCTCGCACCTGCGCTGGTGGTTCCAGCATATGCCGCACGAGCAGCCGGACAGCGCCGCCTACATGACCAATGGCTTGCTGATGAACTGGTACGAGTATCTGTGGAACTGCAACTCGTACGGGTTGCCGCTGCAGAATGGCATTGAGCGCTACGACGGCCCGCTCTGCGATTTGCGCGGGTACTCGTCGTATTATATTGATGTGCCGGCGACGCACACCAACCGGCTGGTGATCACCACCGACAGCAACCGCAATGTGGATTTGTATCTGCGCAAGGGCTACGTCGCCGTGCCGCAAGACAACGGCGTGACCTATGGCGTCTGGGACGCAAAAACGCAAACCGCCGGCGGCAATGAAACGATCGAGCTCACCCCGACCAGCACGCCGCCGCTGACCGCCGGGCGCTGGTACATCACCGTCAGCGCGCCCTATCAAAGCAGCGTCGTGCGCGGCTGGCTGCGCGTCACCGCGCAGTTCTCCAGCTTTCTGCCGCCGCCGGTGATTCAGGTCCCGGTCCTCGTGCCGGCCGCCAGCAATGGCATGTTCATCACGACCGTGGCGTCAAACATAGTGATTCAAGGAACCAAGGCCACCGGCATGTGGCTGGCCGTCAACGGCAGCACCAACGATGTGGCGCAAACACTGGCGGGCGACGCATGGCAGTATGCCTGCGCGCTGCAGCCGCTGCAGACCCGCACGCTGGCATTTACCGTACGCGACGCAAGTGGCATCGTCAGTGCGGCCACGCGCTTGTCGGTGCAGACCGGCAACGGGCCGCATCTCTTTGCCTACGACGGCATGGACTATGGCGAGGGCGCCTTGTTGGCCGGCGCCAACGGCGGCTTCAACTGGCTGGGCGCGTGGGGTGGCAATAACATGGTGGCGACGCCCGGCCTTGCGTACTACAACAATTTGTATGCCCTGGACGCCTGCGGCAATTGTGTGCAGATCAAGAGCTGGCAAGGTGAATCACATCGGCAAATCGGCAGCAGCGCCTTCGCGCACGCATTTGTCGGCACCAATCTGGCGCCGGACGGCACAAGTATCTGGTGCAGTTTCGTGTTGCGCCAGGACGACCGCAACGTTGACAGCTGCTTTGGCGGTTTCTATTTGAAGAATGCGCTGGGCAGCGATAATTTGTACATTGGCAAGCAATGGGCGACGCCGCATTGGCGCATCGAAGGCAGCCCGTCCGGCGGCATCACGATCAGCGCGTCACAGACCACCAACAATCAAGCAACGCTCATCGTCCTGCGGCTCGATTTCAAGGCGGGCAATGACGATATCCAGATCTGGTTCGATCCGTTGCTGGGCGGCGGCGCGCCGGACGATACCAATGCATATTTGTATAACAGCCTGGACCTGCGCTTCAGCGATCTGTTTATCGCCGCGGGCGGCGCGACGTTCTCGTTTGACGAGCTGCGCATTGGTGACACGTGGGCGGCGGTGACGCCGGCAACGCCCATCCCCGAGCCGGCCGGGCTGCTGCTACTCGCCGTGCTCGCGTGCGCCTTCTCTCAGCGCCACCACCGGGGCGGCGCATGACCACCCCACCTTATGACGCCTTTGCCGCGCAGGTGCGCGTCGGCGCCATCATTCCTGTCTACCGCGAGTTGCTGGCCGACATGGAGACGCCGCTCGCCCTGTATGCGCGCGTCTGCCGCCGTGCGCCGGCGTTCTTGCTCGAGTCGGTCGAAGGTGGCGAGCATGTCGCGCGCTATTCGTTCATCGGCGTGCAGCCGTTGCTTGAATTCAGCGCGCGCGGCACGCAGATCACCATCCGCGCGGCCGACGGCGAAACCACCACCACCGTCGCCGACTCCCCCATCGCCGAGTTGCGCCGGCGGCTGGCGGCCTATCATGCCGTGCAGCTGCCGGGCTTGCCGCGCTTCTGTGGCGGCGCTGTCGGCTATATCGGTTACGGCGCGGTGCGCTTCTTCGAGGACATTCCGCAAGCGAATCCCAATGACCTCGCGCTCCCTGATCTGCATTTTATGTTCACCAAGGCGGTCATCGCCTTCGACCATGTCCGTCATCGCATTTTGGTGATTGCCAATGCGCACTGCGACGGGCGGCCGGCCCGCACCGTCTACGACGCGGCCTGCGCGACCATCGCGCAGGTCATCCAACAATTGGCGCAACCCGTGCCGGTGACGCCCGTCGCGCCGCTCAGCCCGGCCGGCATGCAGGACCTCAGCGACCGCCAGCCGCCGTCGAATATGACGCCCGAACGGTACATGCAGATTGTCGAGCGTTGTAAAGAATATGTGCGCGCCGGGGATGTCATTCAAGTGGTGCCGTCCCAGCGTTTCGCGTTTCCCACCACGGCCTCCGCCATGGATTTGTACCGCGCCTTGCGCTGCGTCAATCCATCGCCCTACATGTTTTTGCTGCAATTCGACGGCTATGCCCTGGCCGGTTCAAGCCCGGAGTTGATGGTGCGCGTGCAAGACGGCACGGCCGAACTGCGCCCGATCGCCGGCACGCGCCGGCGCGGCGTGACCGCTGAGGAAGACCTGGCCTTCGAGCGTGAACTGCTGGCCGACCCCAAGGAGCGCGCCGAGCACATCATGCTGGTCGATCTCGGCCGCAATGATCTCGGGCGGGTCTGCACGTTCGGCAGTGTGCACGTCTCGGAATTGATGGTGGTCGAGCGCTATTCGCATGTGATGCACATCGTCTCGAACGTCAGCGGCACGCTCAATCCCGGCCAGGATGCCTTTGCGGTGCTGGCCGCGACCTTTCCGGCCGGCACCGTCACGGGCGCGCCAAAAATCCGCGCCATGCAGATCATTGACGAAATGGAAGCCTGCGCGCGCGGGCCGTATGCCGGCACGGTCTGCTATTTCGGCTACGATGGCACGCTCGACTCATGCATCACGATCCGCACCATGGTGATCAAAGACCAGACCGTCTATGTCCAAGCCGGGGCCGGCATTGTCGCCGATTCCGTGCCCGCACTCGAATACCAGGAAACCGTCAACAAGGCGCGCGGTATGATGAAAGCCATCACGTTGGCCGAGCAACTGCATGGCAGGATTTGAAATTTGAAATTTGAAATTTGAGAAATGAATATGCTGATCATTATTGACAACTACGATTCGTTTACCTACAACCTGTATCAGTATCTCGGCGAGATGGGCGTGGTCATGCACGTTGTCCGCAACGACAAGGCCACGGTCGCGGAGCTGGCGGCGCGCAAACCCGAGAAGCTGCTGGTCTCGCCCGGGCCGTGCTCCCCGACCGAAGCCGGTATTTCCTGTGCAGCCATCGCGTATTTCGCCGGCAAGATTCCGGTCTTCGGCGTCTGCCTCGGGCATCAGTGCGTCGGCCAGGTGTTCGGCGGCCGGATCGTGCGCGCGCGGCGCTTGATGCACGGCAAGACCTCGCCGATTCGCCACAACGAGCGCGGCTTGTTTGCCGGCATACCTAATCCTTTTGACGCCACGCGCTACCATTCGTTGTTGATTGATGCGTCCACCTGTCCGGCCTGTCTGGAAGTGACTGCGCGCGCCGATGACGACGAGATCATGGCGGTGCGCCACACGACGCTGCCCGTCGTCGGCGTACAGTTTCACCCGGAATCCATCGCCACAGAACACGGCAAAACCTTGCTAAAGAATTTTCTGGCAATGTAACTGACCATGAAAACCACGCATACCGAACCGGCCATGTACGAACCGGCGCTGACCGCCCACGAGTTTTCCTTGAAAATCTCCGCGCTGGGCATCAAGAAAGCCAACACGGAAGGCTGGCAACTGTTCCTGCTGGCACTGCTGTCCGGACTGTACATCAGCATCGGCGCGCATCTGTTCCTGGTCGCGATCGAGCAGGGCATGGGCCGGATTGTCGGCGGCGCGGTCTTCAGCGTCGGCCTGGTGCTGGTCGTCATTGCCGGCGCGGAACTGTTCACCGGCAACATCATCATGCTGGTCGGCGCCGTTACCCGCCTGTTCTCCGCGCGCAACGTGCTGCGCAATTGGCTGGTCGTCTATCTCGGCAACTTCGGCGGTGCGGCGTTGTTTGCGTGGGGTGTGTGGCATGCCGGCCTGCTGGGCACACCCGACCAGTTGAATAAGCTGGGCGAGCTGGCGGTCAACGTGGCCCACAATAAAATCGCCTTGAGTTTCGGCGCGTGTTTCCTGCGCGGCGTATTCTGCAATATGCTGGTGATTCTGGCGATTATCATGGCCACCCTCTCGAAAGACATCATCTCGAAAATCGCCTGCTGCGTGTTGCCGATCATGGCTTTCGTCGCGTGCGGCTTCGAGCACTGCGTGGCCAACATGTATTTGATCCCGCTCGGCTTGCTGGCTGACGGC
Organism: uncultured bacterium; assembly: GCA_964397565.1. Taxonomy (GTDB): domain Bacteria; phylum Auribacterota; class UBA3054; order UBA3054; family JAPLST01; genus JAPLST01. The sequence continues at coordinate 16,523 of CAYNJC010000032.1, read as the reverse complement.
GCCTCGCTACCGCAGCTGCCGTTGTCCCTCGGCCTGTGGCACAATCTCGTGCCGGTCACACTCGGCAATATTGTCGGCGGTGTCGTCATTCTATTCATGCACCCGAATCGCATCCGCCAACTGCACTATTTGTGGCACGGCCACAAGCACCCACGCTGAAATCCAGAGACCCCCACGATCCCGCCGCTGGCGGGATCGTGGGTGAACAAGATTGAATAAAGCTACGCCGCCCCTGCTCCCAATCTCCTCTTCCACCGACACAATGTCGTGGGCGTCTCTGAATGCAAATAATGGGAGCGGCCTCCGTGTCGCGAATGCTGCTGCCTCTGCCGTAGACGCGGCGGCCCGCCGCGTTTTTAAGACAAGCGTTTTCTTTCTCTATTTACCAGCGCACAATAGTGCTCGCATACAGCATCGCGCATCAATAAGTCGCCCATGGTAGCACACACAACAATGATTTTTCCGTACCAGCCCGACACGATGAACAAAATCAACATTGCCGCGAAAAACAGCAGAAATCCAGCAATATACTGCCAGTTCTTACGGTAGTAAACCCAATCAACAAACTCATTTCACAACTGCCACGTGCGCGCCGCACTGCGCGCAGGCGCCGTCCACCCGCAAACCCACCGCGCGCGTGTGATAGCCACGCCGTTGAATGACCAGCGTGCCGCAGTCGGCGCAGTGCGTGTCTTGCTCCTCGCCGGTATTGCCGACATACACATAGGCGAGTTTCTCGCGCATGAGCGCATGGGCGCGCGCCAGCGTGGCCGCCGGCGTGGCCGGCGTGGTCATCCGGTGCATCGGAAAATAGCGCGATAGATGCACCGGCGTGCGCGGCCCGCACTGCGCACAGATCCAGTCGCGCATCGCCCGCAATTGCGCGTCATCGTCGTTGACCCCGGGCACGATCAACACCGTCAGTTCCACATGTGCGCGCGCCGCCGCAGTCTCGATGGTCGCCAACACCGGCGCCAATGTCCCGCCGCAGTGCGTTTTGTAGACCTGCTCGCTGAATGCCTTCAGATCAATGTTCAGCGCGTCCACACACTCGAGCAGTTCGGCCAGCGGCGCGGCACAGATGTAGCCGTTCGTCACCAGCACATTTTTCAAGCCGCGCGCACGCACGGCCTGCGTCACTTCGCGCACGGTTTCAAACCAGACACTCGGCTCGTTATAGGTGTAGGCAATCCCACAACAGGCCTGCAACTCGGCCGCCGTGGGCCTCGTCGGCAGTTCGGCCAGCAACGCCGCCGTGGTGATGTTAGGTCTGCCTACTTGCGCCGCGGAAAACGCTTTGGCAATCTGATAGTTCTGGCAGCATTGGCAGGCAAGATTGCAGCCAAACGTACCGACACTCAAAATCCGACTGCCGGGGAAAAAGTGATACAGCGGCTTCTTCTCGATCGGGTCCATGCCGCAACTGCTGGCCACGCAATAATTCAAGCTGACCAGCGTGCCGGCCTGATTCTCGCGCACGCCGCAGATGCCGCGCGTGCCCGGTTGGATCACACAGCCGTGCGGACACAGGTCGCACTGGACCGTGCCGCCTTCTGTGGTATGCCAGAATGCTGCCTTCATCATTCATCATCTGCTTGGAGTCCCGCCAACGGCGGGATCATCATTCACCATCGAATTGTCCTGCCCGTCGGCTCGGCCGGCAGTTCGCGGAAGCGCGCGCAGCGATTCGTTACTGCCGTATACACTGGCGCGCACGCATCAAACGAGAACGGTTCGGTGCCGGGCCGCTGCGGCAGCAGGTATACCACTTGCGCCAGATGCCGGCCCGGCTCCAGCGCGGTGATCTCGCTGAGCAGCGTGACGCGCGCCGGCGCGGTATTGGTCGGCAGCAGCACACGCCGGCCGCCATACGGAAAATAGCCGCGCGCCGGCTCGGCTGCACAAACCCATAGCGCCGCGCCCGGCGCGACAATCGCGGCGCGCGATTGCGCGTTTTCGGCAACCATGCGCGCGCCGGGCGCGCCGGCCACATCCGTGCCGATACTCCACGATATGTCGTGCTGCACACAGTTTCTGCACATCGTCGTCACCCGCGCGGCCGGCAGATCGCTCAACAAGAATACCGTCTTCGACCAGCGCACGCCGTGCACATAGTCCGGCGGCGAAAGAAAGCGCAGCGTGCCGTTTGATTCAAACCGCCATTGCCAGGGCGTGTCGTCTGCCGACGGCAGTGGCGGTCGTTTGATCGTGCGCTCAATCGGATGCAGCGACACGCGCATATCCGCAATGGCACTCACATCCGTGGTGGCATACGACACGGCAATGATGCGCGCGGCGTGATTTGGCGCGATCACCACCGCGAGCTGCGCATTGCTCAGGCCAATGCACGCGCCATACTGCTTGTGTTGTACCGGATAGATGACACTGCCGTTGCGCAGGCACGCCACGCCGCCCAAGGCGCGCTGCGGCTGGAACACAAAGTCCTGCATGTCACTGCGCGCCTGCAGCATCGCGTCGCGCAAGCCCGCCGTGCCAGCCACGCGCGCCAGTGCCAGATCGGTGTACACATTGGTCGGCGCCGTGATGCGAATGCGCAGTTGATGCGCGTCGGTCAACGCGACCGTGCAGTGCGCCGGCACTTGGCCGCGCACGCGTTCCTCCGCCCAACGCTCACGCCCATCCACGGCTACACTGATCCGCGCCACATCGCGCGCATTCGTTGACGCGTCATCCACGCCGACCAGCATGTCAAACGATTCCGCAGTGCCGGCCACATCATAGACCAGCAGGGCATCCCCGGCCACACCCACACCTTCCGCAAAGTCCAGGCCAGCCACCCGCATTGCCGTGCCCATGACATTCCGGTTCACGCGCGGCTCGTCTTGTGCAAAGGCCGGTTGTGCCGGCGTCCAGCCGCTCCAGCCCTCCTGCCACAGCGGCTGATTCAGCGCGACCGTCTCGCCGTTCCCCAAGGTGGTCTGCAAGGTGGTGCAGGCGCTCACGGCCAACCACGCCAGCGTCGCCAGCAGCACTATTCTAACGATACAGATGCGCATGCGCACGATACCATGCCACAAATTGACGGATGCCTTGTTCAAACGGGACAGCGGCCTTGAAACCCAGCATCGTCTGCGCTTTTGCCGTGTCGGCGCAAGTCATCTGCACATCGCCCGGCTGCATCGGCTGCCGCTCGATAACCGGTTCGACGCCGACCGCGGCGGCGATGTGGCGGATAAATGCATCCAGGCGGATCGGCCGGCAATTCCCCAGATTGAATACCTCGCTGGCATACGCACAATCCAGCGCCGCCAGAATGCCGGCGACAATATCATCAATATAGGTGTAATCGCGCAAGCTGCTGCCATCGCCGAACTGTTGAATCGGCCGGCCCTCGAGCAGGTTGCGCGTGAAAATGAACGGGGCCATGTCGGGCCGGCCAGCCGGGCCGTAGACCGTGAAAAAGCGCAGGCCAATACAGCGCAATCCGTACAAATGATGATAGGTATGCGCCAGCAATTCGCACGCTTTCTTGGTCGCCGCATACGGGCTGATCGGCTGATCCAGCTGCATGTCCTCGCGAAACGGCGCGGTCGGCAGGTTGCCATACACCGATGAGGACGAGGCATAGACGAACTGCGGAACGTTATGCTCGACGGCCAGTTGCAGCAAATGCAAGGTGCCGAGCACATTCACTTGCTCATAGAGAAATGGCTGGGCGATGCTCGGCCGCACGCCGGCGCGTGCCGCCAGGTGGCAGACGGCATCGAACTGCGCGCCCTGCAGCACCGTGCGCAGAAACGCGAGATCGCGGATGTCGCCTTCCTGCACGGTGCACGGCCCGACCGCGAGGGTCTGCTCGATATTGTGCCGCTTGACGCGCGGCGCATAATAATCGTTGAAATCATCAATAATGGTCACCGTATCGCCGCGCCGTAACAGCGCCCGCGCCGTGTGTGACCCGATGAAGCCCGCCCCGCCTGTCAGAAGTATATTCATTAGGTGTCGTGTGTGTCCTCCATATTATACAACAATGCGGCAAAAGAACATAGCCGTCTTTTTCAATCGACATTTTTTGTCGTTTGAAGGAGAATTCTCTTTGCACGCAAAGAAATTCAGTTAGCTCTCCTTTGCACTTCCAGTGGCTTTGTGGTAGAATCTTCACAGGTAAAGCAGCGTGGAGCACCAAGTGACTGGGCGTGGCAATCGGTGTGCTCTGCACGATATACTTGATTTGTACCATTAGGCATTGAGGAAGTCAACTATGTCAAGCGACCTGACGTTCATAACGAACGAAGCCGGTCAATCATTGCGCGATCGTTTTGCGATCTTGCTCGGCAAAGACACGCGATTTTTCGACTGCCTCGTCGGCTATTTCTTCATCAGTGGTTTCTACAGACTCTATGCCGCCTTGGAGCATGTCGAGAAGATTCGCATTCTGGTCGGACTGCAGACCGACCGTGCGGCATACGAGCTTCTGCAGCAGGCCAAAGAAAAGGGTGAACTGGCGTTCGCGTCACACGCAGCGTCGAAGGAACAAGTCGCCAAGGACGTGCTCAGCGAACTCGACAAATCAGCCGACAGCAACGAGATCGAAACCGGCGTTCACAAATTCATCGAGTGGATTCGGTCAGGAAAGTTGGAAATCAGAGCCTATCCAACCGAAAACCTGCATGCGAAGGTCTACATCATGACGTTCGCCGAGGGAGACCGCGACAAAGGGCGCGTCATTACCGGTTCAAGCAACTTCAGCCAAGCCGGGCTCCAGGACAATCTCGAGTTCAATGTCGAGTTGAAGACCCGCGCTGATTATGACTTTGCCATCGCCAAGTTCAACGAACTGTGGGCAGTAGCCGTGGACGTCTCGCAGCCCTACGAAGATACCGTCGTCAACAAATCACCTTTCGCCAGCTTCACGCCCTATGAGCTTTACCTGAAGTTTCTCTACGAATATTTCAGGAACGAGTTGAGCCGCCCCGCCGAACTTGCAGACATGTATGTCCCCGCGGGATTCATGAAGTTGAAATACCAGGAAGAGGCGGTGCTGAATGCCCGCAAGGTACTGGATGAATATGACGGCGTTTTTCTCGCGGATGTCGTTGGCCTTGGGAAAACGTACATGGCCGCATTGCTGGCCCAGCAGCTTGACGGCCGGCACCTGGTGATTGCGCCGCCGCATCTCCTTGATCGTGAGAAGCGCGGTTCCTGGCCGAATGTCTTTAGCGACTTCCAAGTGCGCCAAACGGATTTTGAGTCCATTGGCAAGCTGGATGACCTCCTCGGACGCGACATCTCCAAATACAGGAACGTCTTTATTGATGAGTCGCATCGGTTCCGCACGGAGACGACCCAGAGCTATGAAATGCTTGCCCAGATCTGCCGGGGTAAGAGAGTCATCCTTGTTTCCGCCACGCCCTTGAACAACACGCCGCGCGATATTCTCAGCCAGGTCAAGCTGTTCCAAGCGGGCAAGGCCAGCACTATCCCGAACCTACGCAACCTTGAAGCATTCTTCACCGGTCTGGAGGCCAAGCTCAAGGGGCTTGATCGGCAGGCTGACCGCGAGCTGTACTTCCAAACCATTCAAGCGAATGCCAAAGAGACCCGCGAGAAGCTGCTCAAGTTCCTCATGGTCCGGCGCACCCGCACCGAAATTGCGAAGTACTACGGCGCGGATATGCAACAGCAGGGCTTGAAGTTTCCCGAGGTCGAGGACCCGGCCCCGTTGTTCTACAAGCTCAACAAGCAGGAAAACGAAATCTTCAACGAAACGCTGCGACTACTGACGTCCGAGTTCACCTATGCCCGCTACACCCCTTTGGTCTACTACGAAGGCAAAATGGATGAACGCGAACGGCAGGGTCAGCGCAATCTCGCCACCTTCATGAAGATCTTGATGGTCAAGCGCCTGGAAAGCAGCTTCCACGCGTTCCGGCTGAGCCTGGAGCGTTTCACGCATTCCTACGCCCGTGTCATTGCGGAGTTCGAGAAAGGCACCGTCTACATCAGCAAGAAGCATATTGGAAAAATCTTTGAGCTCCTCGAACAAGATGATCAGGAGGGCATTGAGAACCTCTTGGAACAGGACAAGGCGGAGCGGTTCAACGCCAAAGACTTCTCAGCCGACTTCATGCTGCATCTCAAAGCGGACTATCGCACCTTGCAGCGCATCAAGAAGATGTGGGCCAATATTGAGCGGGATCCCAAATGGCTGGCCTTCCGGGATGTGCTGCGCACGCAGCAGCATCTCAAGAAAGGCAAACTCATCATTTTCACCGAGTCGCAGGAAACCGCCGCCTATCTGGCCACCCGCATCCGCGAGGAAGTGGAACCCAAGACGCTGCTGTTCTTTGGCAATGCGAGTGAGGCCGAGCACCGCGATGTCATCGCCAATTTCGACGCCAATGCATTCAAACCCGCCGACAACTACCGCATCCTGGTCAGCACCGAAGTCTTGTCCGAAGGCGTCAACCTGCATCGCTCCAATGTGGTCATCAATTACGACATTCCTTGGAACCCAACCCGCCTGATTCAACGCGTTGGCCGCGTCAATCGCTTGGACACGAAGTTTGACACCATCCACACCTACAACTTTTTCCCCACGGAAGAAGGCAACGATGCCATCAAGCTGCGCGAGGCGGCGGAAGCCAAAATTCACGCATTCATCGAAATGCTCGGTGCGGACGCCCGCTTGCTGACCGAGGGCGAGGAAGTCAAGTCGTTCGACCTGTTTGCCAAGCTCACCAGCAAGAAAACCATCACCGGCGAGGACGAAAACGAGGAAAGCGAGCTCGAATACCTGACGGAAATCCGCACGGTGCGCGACCAACAGCCCGATCTTTTCGCCCGCATCAAACGCCTGCCAAAGAAAGCCAGGTCATCGCGCACATTGTGCGCCGCACCGGATGCCGTTGTCCAGCATTTCCCATCCTTGCTGACCTACTTCAGGCAAGGCCGGCTTGACAAATTCTACCTCGCCGCCCACGGCACGACTGCCCCAGTTGAACTCGACTTTCTCACCACGGTCAAAGTCTTGCGCCCCGCTGACCTTGCCGAGCAGCGGTACGCCATCCCGCCTGAGTTCTATGCCCTGCTGGATCGCAACAAGAGCGCCTTTGCCGCGGCCACCAGCCCGGAAAACGAAGATGCCAGCGCGCACCAGAAGGGCGGCGCCAACGAGGCATACATCCTGAAACGTCTCAAAGCGAAAGAGATTCGCCGGTACCAGGGTTTTACGGATGATGACGAGGAGTATATCGGCAACGTCATGCAGCTCGTGATGGATGGCGCCCTTCCCAAGCCGACAACCAAGAAGGTCGCGGAGGCGCTGAAGAAGGAAATCGAGCCGCTGAAAGTGCTCGGCATCTTGCGACGGGATATTTCTCCATTGTTCTTCCAGTCCACCCGCGCCCAGCAGTTGCAGCATGCGCATATGCCGCGCGAGGTGATTCTGTCTTCGTGGATTCTTGCCGATAACAAGGACAAGGAGGGCGGCACCTGATGCTGCGCGTATTCATCAGTTCGGTTCAGAAGGAATTGGAAGTCGAGCGCGTGTCGATTGCAGGTGCAGTCTCCGGTGACCGAGCGTTCAGTCAAGTTTGCAGCATCGTTCTTTACGAAAAAGAACCGCTCTCAGGTCGCCGGGTGGCCACGCCCTATTTAGCATGCCTGAACTCCTGCCAAATCTATCTCCTCCTGATCGATCGGGAATACTCTGGAGCGAGCTCCCGGCCAACGTCGGCCACCCATGAGGAATACCGCTACGCCATGCAGCGTGGCATGCCGATGCTGATCTTCGTGCGCGGCCATCACGACACGGAAAGAAAGCAAGACACCCAAGCCTTCTTCGAGGAGATCAAGGCGGACGGTCATATCTATCGGCGGTTCCATGACCGGGTTGACTTGGTGCCTGAAGTCACACGCGGTCTGCTGCGAATCTTGGACGAATCCTTCGGCATCAACATTGATGCGGGCGCCGCAGCTCACAGCGAGGAATCCGGCAACGCGTCGCCGTTTGAACAGCAGGTTCTGGATGTGAAGGATACCGAACTCGCGCTCGACGTTGCACGGCAGTGGCTTTGGGCGCTTCAGGAACTCGAGCAGAAGGATCACGCAACACATTCCGCACTGCTGAACATGCTGCGCGAGAAAGGCCTGGTGCGCAAAGAGCATAAGGGGTTGGTCTACAAAGCGATGGCCTCCGGTCTGCTGTTCCTTGGCAAGAATCCCGCCAGCCACTTCCCCCAGTGCCGTGTTCTGGCTGACGCCTATGCGGGCACGGAAGCTGATCCCAATCCCAAGGATCAGGAAACGCTGTCCGGCCCGGCTCCAACCCTCGTTGAGCAGGTCGTCGAATTCGTCATGCGCAACACGCGCCACCCAATCCGCGTCGTCGGCATACGACGGATCAAGCTGGATGAGTACCCCCGTGAAGTCGTGCGCGAAGCCATCGTCAATGCAATCGCTCATCGCAACTACGAGGATGCAGCGCGTCCCATATACGTGAAGGTGTTCTTCGACCGCATCGAGATCCTGAGCCCGGGCGATCTGCTGCGTCCATTGACCATCAGCAAACTCCAGAAAGGCAAGTACGAGCCTTGTTCTCGCAACCCCACGCTGGCGCAATATCTCGGGCACCTGCATCTCATGGAACAGCGCGGCAGCGGCATCCGCCGCATGCATGCGGCCATGCTTGACCATGGTTTGGCAGGGCCGGACTTCGCGTTTCGGGATGGTTACTTCACCGTCGTAGTGAACGGGCCTGGCAACAACATGGATCGGCTGCGCACCGCTGAACTGACGTCGCCGCTGCCGCCCAGTGTGCAAGAGAAGCTGACCAAGAAGCACAAGGCCATACTCGCCGAGGCAGCCAAAAGCGCAGTCGTCACCCGCGCTTGGTGTCTTGACAATTTGGATCTCGGACACGATACGGCCAGCCGTTTGCTGCGCGAACTGGTGGATCTGGCACTGTTGGTGCGACAGGGTGAAGGCCGGAACACGCGCTATGAGCCCCGCGGACAAGGAAAATCGAATGCGAAGTAATCGTCCGATAATCATCCGATCATCTTCAGGAATCGTCCGATGCCCGGCATGACTCAATTGACTTACGTGAGAATCCAAAGCGGCCACAAAGGGGCAATTGGATCGGCTCATAAGGGGACCACAGGCCGGGCTAGCGCAGAGGTTTTTACATGAACGCCGCCCAGGCCCGCCAACTCATCAAGGACAGCTTCACCCAGCCCTTCGACAAGGCCCGCTTCCGCACCTTCGCGGTCAACCTGCTCAATCATGTGGATGAGAGCAAGGCTTTTTCGCGCCACACCCCCTACATCAAAGAGGCCTTCCGCGCCCACGTCCAGCGCTTCGAGCGGCTGGGCACCTACACCAGCCCGGCCAAAGAAACCGTGGACGTTCTGATTGTTCGTCTGACCGCGGCATCCAAGCTGGAGCGCGCCCGCACCGCCATTCGCAACTTCGTCGCGGACCATCTGAAAGACCGCGAAAACAAAGACGCCGCGCTGGTGGCCTTTGTCTCGCCGACGGAACAACAGTGGCGCTTTTCCTACGTCAAGATGGACTACGCCAGCGTCGAGAAAGAATCCGGCAAAGTCGGTGTCGAGACGCGCCTCACGCCTGCTCGGCGCTTCTCCTATTTGGTCGGCGAGGGCGAGAGCTGCCACACCGCCCAGACCCGCTTTCTCGGCTTGCTTCAGGACACCGCCACCGATCCCACCCTCGCCCAAGTCGAAGAAGCCTTCAGCGTCGAGGCCGTCACCAAAGAATTCTTCGGCAAGTACACCGAGCTGTTTGGCGACATCAGTGCCGCGCTGGAGAAACTGGTCGCCAAGGACAAGACGCTGCGCGACGAGTTCAGCGCCAAGGGCGTCAATACCGTGGACTTTGCCAAGAAGCTCATGGGCCAGATCGTGTTCCTCTATTTTCTGCAAAAGAAGGGCTGGCTCGGTGTCGAGAAAGGAAAGGACTGGGGCACCGGCCCGCGCGACTTCCTGCGCAAGATTGTGGGACAAGCTTCCCGCTTGTCCGGTTCGGTCAATATCTTCAACGACATCCTCGAACCGCTCTTTTACGACACGCTGTCCACCGATCGCGGTCACGAAGCCTGGTGCCCGCGCTTCAAGTGCCGCATCCCCTTCCTGAACGGCGGGCTATTCGAACCGCTGGGCGATTACGACTGGCAGAAGACCGACATCATTCTGCCAAACAAACTTTTCACCAATGACGAGTATTTCGAGGAAGGCATTACCGGCACAGGCGTTCTCGACGTATTCGACCGCTACAACTTCACCGTCAACGAAGCCGAGCCGCTGGAGAAGGAAGTCGCCATTGACCCGGAAATGCTTGGCAAGGTCTTTGAGAACCTGCTCGAAGTCAAGGAGCGCAAATCCAAAGGCTCGTTCTATACACCGCGCGAAATCGTTCACTACATGTGCCAGGAAAGCCTGATCAACTATCTGGACACAGCGGTGAACAAAGACAAGCAACTTGTTCCGCGCACCGAAATTGAAACCTTCGTCCAGTTAGGCGAGCAAATTTCCCACTACGAAGCTGTGGACACCCAGTACGCGATCAAGATGCCCAAGAGCATCCAGCACAACGCCCGCACGCTTGATGACGCACTCAAGACAATCACCGTCTGCGACCCCGCCATCGGTTCGGGCGCGTTTCCGGTCGGCATGATGCAGGTAATCGTCCGTGCCCGGGCCGCGCTCACGCCGTATTTCAACGATATCGGTGAACGCACGCCCTATCACTTCAAACGCCACGCCATTCAGAACTGCCTTTACGGCGTGGACATTGATCCAAGTGCCGTGGAAATCGCCAAGCTGCGCCTATGGCTCTCGCTGGTCGTGGATGAGGAAGATGTCAAACAAGTCAAGCCCCTGCCGAATCTCGACTACAAAGTTGTAGTGGGCAACTCGCTGCTGGGCGTGGAGAAGAACCTCTTCAACGATGAGCAGTTCAAACGCCTTGAGGCATTAAAGCCGAAGCTCTTCAACGAGACTGACCGGAAACTGAAAGCAAAGCTCAAGGAAGAGATCGAAGCCCTCATCCATGAGCTGACCAATGGCCGCGAGACCTTCGACTTCGAGATTTATTTCTCCGAGGTGTTCCATGCGAACAAGGGATTCGACGTCGTGATCGCGAATCCGCCTTATGTTTCTGTCGAAAAGTTTGCCCGCACGGCACAGCAAACAGAATGGAAGCAGCGATTCAAGACATTTGCCGCACGCGGCGACATCTACTGCTTCTTTTACGAACTTGGACTCGGCCTTCTGCGTGATGACGGCGTCTTGACCTTCATAAGTTCCAACAAATTTCAGCGCGCGGGATATGGCAAGGGTTTGCGACAGATGCTGGCATCTCAGCGCATTCGCGCCCTGGTGGATTTCTGCGAACTGCCGGTGTTCGCCGCCGCCACCGACCCCATGATCGTCGTGGTCAACAAGTGCGCGACATCCGCGAACCACGTATTCCCGGTCGTAGTGATCAAAGACGAAGCCGAGTTTGATTCGCTAGAAAAGTCTCTAATCACGCGCGGCGTGCGCTACAAGCCGGAGCAACTCAAACCCGATGGTTGGTCGCTTGAAGCAGGGGATAAACATACGCTGCTCGACAAGGTCCGGGCAAACGGCACTCCGTTAGGTGTCTATGTCAAGGGACGGTTGCATAGAGGTATAACAAGCGGCCTCAATAGCGCGTATGTCATTGACCGCGCTACGCGCGACCGACTGATTCGTGAAGACCGGAAATCCGCAGAACTCATAAAGCCATGGATTCGGGGGCGGGATATCCATCGGTGGACGCACGAATATCATGATCTGTACGTGATCCTTGTCCGCTATGAATTCCACACAGAACTCAAGAACTATCCCGCTATCCTTCGCCACCTTTCACAATTCGCCAAGCAACTGAAGGCGCGAGGGCAGTGCCAAACATCCAGGAATGGCGATGCCCAAGGTCAGCACCATTGGCTGGAGTTGGATAATAACCCATCGAAATATTACCTGGATGCCTTCGGGGAGCCGAAGATTGTTGTCGCCGATATAGGCAAACTATTGAAGGCAACATGGTCTGAAAGTGGGCACGTCATCGGGAATACAGGCTACATTATCCCGGGTGCGGAAAAGTCGCTGCTCGCCGTGTTGCTCAGCTCCCTCGTTGATTGGTATGCCCGCATGACATTTCAAGGTCTCGGTGATCCGTGGAAAGGCGGACGGATGCGATTCATCAACAGGAATCTTGAGACTATTCCGATCCCACCGGCCTCGACCGCCGACAAAGCCCGACTGACGAAGCTGGCGGAGCAAGCGGCGAGGCAGTCGGAGGCTGGTGATGCGGCGGGACTGCGGGCAACAGAGCGGGAAATTGACGATATCGTTTATCGTCTTTTCGACCTGACGCCGGATGAAATCGCGCATATCGAGAAGGCACTGGCAAATACGGATTATAAAGGCAAAAGCAGCGAACACGCGGAGGATCATGAGTAAGAGAAACAAACAGAACACCGCCGATCTAATTGTAAGCGTGGAGTCCCGCAAGGGGGGCGTTGGCAAAACAACGGCTGCGTTATGTCTGGGCCGTCTTTTATTGAAGCGCGGATACGCCGTGTTCGTCTTGGACTTGGATGTGACAGGAACCAATGCGGCTGACATCGCTGACTCCCCGTTTTGGGTTAAGGACATTCACACCATCCGGGACTGGCCTATGGCTGGGGAAAACAGCAAGTGCAAATCGCCGCCAGTGAACCTCCTGACGTTGTTTGAGGGGTGTTTCATGGCTGGCAACGCTGTTCCATCGTTCTCGCTGTCGCTCAATGATAAAGGGCATATGCGTATTGACCTCATCAAGGCAAACGTTCTGGGATCCCAGATATACAAGATAGACAAGGCCGAGGCCAATGACCATACCGGCGCGCCTTACAACGACAAGAGTACGACATGCATCGAAAGACCTGGTATTCTCTTCGATGACCTGCATTCACTCTGGTTGCTGGAATTCGTGAAGCAGCTCATTGGCGACTTCGCGCGCGTTACCGCCTGTGGGACTCCTGTAAAGACTGCGATCATCCTAGACAACTCGCCTGGTTATGTCGGCATCGCACCGGCGATCCACGAATGGCTGACGGATTGTGGACCGGCAATTGGCAAGTTCCTGAATGTAACTTCGCTCGATGCGCAAGACCTCGGCGCTTGTGAACGAGCTATTGATGCTCTACATGGCACTTACACGCGGAAGTGGAAGACAAGCCGCCTGTTCGTTGACGCGGGCAGTAGTGGCGAAGGCATTTGTGTAACCAAGGATCAAGAAGCGTTCTTTATGCAATTAGCTACATCTGCCAAGGCCGAGTCCGGAACGGACGATCCGTTGGCCTTTTACAGATTTGCCAAGCGGAACAAGGTTGCACCGCAACAAAAGGATGAGAGTGGAGAAGGATTCTGTATTAATCCCAACAGATATATCGCAGCCGTCATCAATCGTGTCCCAAGGGCTGTCAAGGCCGGCCGCCTTGTGTATGACTACGCGCCTGTCCCGTTGAGAGGCGAAACTACCCTTGGCCGGCTTCTATGCTGTAATGAACGCGGCCAAGTTGGACGTGAGCGAATGATATCCTATGACGAGTACATCGAGAATCAGTTTCTGTTGCAGTCCATGCAGCGCGGGCAACGCCGATCTAAAGGCCGAATTCACCGACTTGTCGAATCCTTGGAGATGGCCGAGCATGAGCTGCGCGCGGGAACACAGGAGACCGACGCTCACCTGACCAGTCTGGTCGCAATGGCCTTCGAAGACCATGAGCGACTGAGAGCGCAACTGGTGAGGGCAAACGATATCGTGAGTCGAGCACGTTCGGCAGTTGATGATGCGGGGCTGGGGCATCTGGCCCGCCTCATTGACGACGAATGGTTGCCTGGCAGCATTCTGCCGGGTTTCCGCAGTGCGCTGTCGGGGTTCCTCCGCGAGAGTGATCTCCCGCACTTTGACATGGTGCCTACCAACTACGAAGGTGCTCCGTTGAACCCGCAAGAGCATTCATTCGTGATGTACCTGAAACAGCACATCCACAAAGAAATGCGTCAGTTCCGAGGCCCGGTCGTGCAACCCGATTACGAGCGGACAGTCGATCTGTTGGCGGATGTTTTGGCTGGGCTTGTTGGCCTATCGATGACGTCGCCGATCTGGCATTCGCCATTTGAGAAGGAGATTGCCGGATTGTTCGCAGGGGTTTTGGCGATCGAATTCGATCACTGGAACAAGAAAGGCAATGAGCGTCGAAGCCGATCTGGCCTGCAGGGGTTTCTTGCACAGGAATCCTTTAGGGAAGGCCAGATCAAGGCAGAGAACATGGAATTCATGCATTCTCAGTTCTTCCGCCAGCACATGATGCGAGAGGGAGAGTCTGGATTTGCAGACTTCTACAGATCCTGCAGCTCCGCACAGGCACGCCTGCTTGACTTCGCGGCGGATTCGTACTTTTTGCTACAGTTACTCCAGTTCATCGTCAGGGGCGAGATGGAAGAAGGGATGCTATTCCCGTTCGTGCGGGGCATTGCAGAGGATGTGATTGTCAAGAAGACATTGTCGCACGAGGAAGCACCCAAGCGGATGGCGAAGGCAGTGCAAGCAGCTGAGTACTTCCGGGAATTTGATAACGTGTTGGAGAAGGTCCTGGTGGATTGGGGAGTTGGAAATGCCTAATCTTACATTGACATTCTCCTTGGCCGACTACCAGACCGCTGTGACCGCAGGACGATATGCGCCGCCTGACGCAATCTGTCCCTACTACGACGTCGATCCCGTTCTGTATCGCAAGCACGGCACTACCGACCACAGAAGGGGCAAACTGACAGAGGCACTGGTCGAACTTCGCAAGCGCACGGGAAGAGATTACTTCTGGAAGACATATCCGCTCCAAGCACGAACACTGGATTACTCCGCCAGGACTTTTCCCGCCTACCGGTTCATCCTGCCCGAGGTGATGACCGAGGACTGGTTGGCCATCATGGACTGGGGCAAGTTCCAGCGGGATCACGTTCTCCATCAGCCGCTCTGTGGCTATGTCGTTCTTAAGTTGCTTGACGGCGATGGTGCCAGCGACCCACTCTGCCTGCCGGGCGGCATAACGATCCTGGATGCATGTGTTGACCGTATTCTTCGTTGGGAGGGCACAGCCTACATCCGCAACTTTCTTCTCGGTTGTGGCATGCGCGAGCATGACCCGCTTTTTCACGCTCGAAGTCCCATTGCCCGAAACGTGTGGCGCATCTTCTTTCGGGAGGCCGCATATGTGGCAGCAGTGTTCCACGATCTCGGATACCCCTGGCAATACGCTGAGCGCCTTCAGTGTAATCTGGATGGCATGAACGCTCCTGTTCTGAAACAGAACCGAAGCGCTACACAGGTTGTGGACCAGTTCAGTCACCGGCTGGTGTTTGATGCTTTGCGCGGCTATCAGAAAGAAGACGCGGCCTGCCCTTCAAATTGGAGAGACAGGATCACGCTAATCACAGATACGGCTCTTTCCTCGTCGCACGGATTGCCTGGAGCACTCGGTTTCCTTCACCTGAACGACTGTGTGAGACGTTACCCCTCGCTTGCGCAATCTCCACTGCACCTTCTCTGCGTCGAGTGGGTGGCGGCTGCCATCATGATGCACGACATGTCCAAGATCTATTGGGGTAAAGGCGTTCCGGGTACAGGTATTCCGGAGAACCTGTTCCTGCGATTGAACTTCGACCGAGATCCCCTGTCCGCAATCGTAACGCTGGTGGACTTGATACAGGATTTCGAGCGTCCGGCGGTTTCGTATGGCTATGTTGGTGGTGGAGACGAGCGTGTGACGCTCAATTATGACAAGGCATGCTCAGCCACGGAACTTGAGCTTGATGCATCAGGCATGTTAATCGTGCGTTATATTATGAGTACGCATCAAGATTGCGCGCGCAAATCCATGTACTTGGCAAAGGATAGCCATGAGTATTTCGACACCCATCATGGCTACCTGGACATGAGCAGCCTGGGGATTAATGAGGTGCGACTTCTTGTCAAACTACAACAGCCTTAACTACTCAAACAAGCTCCCTGCACTTCAGGAGCGCCAACCTATAGTCTTTGGCCGACCGTCCAGTTGCCACAAGCCGGTAATGATTCGGCTCAATGACCGCGCCGATTTCTTGCGGGTGTTCAGGGACAAGCACCCAGTGTAACGCAGTCGGCAGCTAAGTGAATGGCCGTTTGATGTGTTCGGTCAGATCAAAGGATGTGATTGGATATGATATTGCTCTGAACTAAAGAATTCCGGATGCTCACATGAAAAGACAGGTGCTGTGGTTTTAGGTGTTACGTAATGATTACTGGTCACCGATCACCGACCACCAGCTCTGCCTTCGTGTCTTCGCGACCTCGTGACACTATAGCTGCGCTGCGGCAGCATTCGCCGCACGCAGGCGGCTCCCACTCTCCTTCTACCTGAACCCTGAATCCCGCCGTTGGCGCATGCGCGTCAACTTTAGCTGATTGCACCCGCATAGCTGCGGGTTTCTCCC
>CAYNJC010000031.1:0-53915 GCA_964397565.1 uncultured bacterium | reverse complement strand
GCTTCTGCAGCCGCGGTCATCCGCGCCGTTGACGGGATCCACGCCGATGGCGGGATCCCCGCCTTTGACGGGACTAGGCTGGTGCCTTAGCTAGCCAGGCCAGCTCCAAGCAGGCGCCCACGGCCACCATTGGCATGACACCTAGTAAGCGCATTCTTTAGTAACTCATCTGCGCGCCATGTCGTCTTCTTGAGTCAGGAACGGAAACAGCTTGGTCAGCAGCGTGCGTTGGTTGGCGCACAAGGCCAGCGCGGCGTCAAGCGGATAGCGCGTCATGCACTGTTTGATAGTGTCGAAACCGTCGTGCGGCTTGCCGTTGTAGAACAAGGTCTTGGCGTACACGGCGTCGGCGGCGCGCGTGGATGTGGAAGTGGGTGTGGTGGTGCCGTACGTCGCGGCGGTCAGCGCCAGCGCAGCTCGCCGGTGCGCTGCAACGGCAGGCGCAGGCGCTTGAATTCTTTCAAAGATGTTTCGACATCGGCCTTGGCTTGCAGCGTGTAGGGCACCGGTTTCGTGCCTGTCAGGGCTTCGTAGGCCGAACTGCCCACACTCAAAAAGTTGAGATTGATTGGAATGGTGACGCTGCCATCGCCTTTGACCGGCAAGGCCAGGGTCTCGGCGATCGTGCCTTCCGCCCAACGCTTGCCGCTGACGTCAAAAGCGTAGGCCATATCCGCCAATGACAGCGCAAATGCGTTGGGATTGTGCACGCGCACGGCCAGGTCAACTTTCGCGCCGGTCAGGTTCAGACTCTTGACGGCGCAACTCTCGATGTCGAGCGTCGGCAGGCGCACGATCGGCAGCGTGCCTGCGTGTGTGAGCGGGATTTTCGTGCTGCCCAGCAGCGGCACATCCAGCAGCACGTTGCCCAGCAGCGCGTAGTTGAAATCATCCTTGCCGCGCAAGGACTGGACGGTGTCGAGCAGTTGCTGGTACCCGAGCGAGACCGGCACGGTGACGCGCGACTGACTGTTCTTGGCGATGCTGACGCGATTGGTCTGCATGCCGCGCAGCAGCGAGGTCTGCTCGATTTGCAGGTCATAGTCAAAGCCGTCGAAGGTGACGGCCACGCTGTTGGGATTGCTGATGACCAGGTCATAGGCCAACTGGGCGGCCTCGAAATCCAAGCCGGTGATGCGCACATTGCGGACGCTGGCCGTGGGCTTTTCAATTCCACGCCAGGATGAAATCGTCGCGCAGCCGGCGATGAGCAAGACCAAGCCGCACGCACCCAGCACCAAGTGAGTAAGTTTCATCGAGTTCATTCCAAAGGGTTGTAGGATTGTAGCACGTTACGGGTGAAGATGCAACGGCTGTCGGAACTGGAAGGATGGAATGGTGGATGGATGGAGGAATGGTGCAGCGGCAGAAGAAGCGTCCGCGGCGGGATCGTGGGGGGGCTCTGCGCAGCGGTAGCCGCGGAACGGCGTTCCGCGTTACCTGCAGCACGCCGCACGCCGTGCGGCGGCTACGGGTAGAGATACCGACCGTGGTATGCATTTCCGCGTCCGTGATGTAGCCGCGGAACGGCGTTCCGCGTTACCTGCAGCACGCCGCACGCCGTGCGGCGGCTACGGGCAGAAACGCACGCCGAACGAAAGTGCCGTGGCTGGCACGCCGCTTGCCCTATCATAAAACAAGCAGTTTTGGTAGTATAGAGTTCTGTCAAAATGACCGGTGTGCTGTCGAAATGACCGCGCCGTGAGCAAACTAACTCAGGATGGCGAGAGAGAGCATGATAGCAGTACAGCATTTAGTCAAGAAATTCGGGCTGCGTACCGCGGTGAACGATATCAGCTTTGAGGTTGCCAAGGGCGAAGTGCTTGGCTTTCTGGGGCCGAATGGCGCCGGCAAGTCGACGACCATGCGCATGATTACCTGCTTCATTCCGCCGACGGCGGGCACGGCGACCGTCTATGGCCATGACATTCTGCGGGATTCCGTGGCGGTGCGGCGCGTGATCGGCTATCTGCCGGAGAACGCGCCCGTCTACACCGACATGACGGTCGCCGGCTATTTGCACTTTATTGCCGAGATGCGCGGCTTGCGTGGCGCGGCGGCGCGCACGCGCGTGGGCCAGATCATAGAGAGCTGCAACCTGACGGGGGTGGGCGCGCAGTCGGTCGGCACGCTCTCGAAGGGCTACAAACAACGCGTCTGTTTTGCGCAGGCGATTTTGCATGACCCGCCGGTGCTGGTACTCGACGAGCCGACCGACGGTCTGGATCCCAACCAGAAACATGAAGTGCGCCAGTTGATCAAGCGGATGGGCAAGGACAAATGCATTGTGCTCTCAACGCACATTCTGGAAGAAGTCGACGCGGTCTGCACGCGCGCGATCATCATTGCCAATGGCGCAATCGTGGCAAACGGCACGCCGGCCGAGTTGCGCGCGCAATCCGAGCTGCACGATGCGGTGACGTTGACGTTGCGCGGCGTGGCGGAAGACACGGCCGTGCCGTTCCTGAGCGCGCTGGCGAACGTCTATCATGCCAAGGTGCTGGAACGGATCGACGGCTCGCTGCTGATCCGCGTGTTTCCCAAAGAAGGCAAACAGATTGCGCACACGATTTCGAGCGCGGTGCGCGACAAGCGTTGGGACGTCGAGGAATTCCGCGTGGAACAGGGCCGGCTGGACGAGGTGTTCCGGAAAGTGACCCTCGGATGAATCGTTCATCGTTCATTGTTGATCGTTGATCGAGACCAGACATGGCTACGGCAAAGACATCCTTTGAGAAGCTGAAAGTGTATCAATGCGCAGAAGCGCTGGCAGACCGGCTATGGAATTTGGTGGCTGGCTGGCCTCCGCTTGCGCAACACACGCTCGGCGTGCAACTCATTCGGGCACTGGACAGTATTGGCGCGAACATTGCGGAAGGCGCGGGCCGTTACACCCACATTGACAACCGGCACTTTGTCCGCATTGCGCGCGGCTCGCTGTATGAAACACGGCATTGGCTTCGCTGTGCGTGGCGCCGCGGCCTGCTGAGCAAGGCTGAGTCTGCAGAATTGGCACGCGCGCTTGATACGTTGTCACAATTGCTGGCTGGATATCTGCGCTCGCTCACCGTGCGCATAGCAGCGGATGCAGCCAGTCGTGCTGGTAAAAAAACGCAGGCTGCTGCATCTCCTGCGCTGAACGCTGAACGATAAACGATGAACGACGAACGGCTATATCTAACACTAACCATTGCGGTACGATGATCTCCAACATTCTCACCATCACCAAACGCGAGTTGCGCGGCTACTTCGGCGCGCCGGTCGCATATGTGTTCATCGTGATTTTCCTGGTCTTGTCGGGGTTTTTCACGATGCATGTCAGCAAATTCTATGAGGCCGGGCAGGCTGATCTGCGTGCCTTTTTTATCTGGCAGCCGTGGCTGTGCCTGTTCTTGGTGCCCTCGGTCGCGATGCGCTTGTGGGCCGAAGAGCGCCGCAGCGGCACAATCGAAATTCTGCTGACCCTGCCGGTCACCGTCGGTCAGGCGGTCGTCGGCAAGTTCCTGGCGGCCTGGCTGTTCATTGCCATCGCCTTTGGCTTGACTTTTCCGCTGGTGTTGACGGTGCTGCATCTCGGGCATCCGGATCTTGGGCCGGTGCTGGCCGGGTACCTCGGCAGCCTGCTGCTGGCCGGCGCCTATCTGGCCATTGGCGGCTTCACCTCGGCGCTGACACGCAGTCAGGTCATCAGCTTCATTCTGGCCGTCGTCGTCTGCCTGTTCTTCGTCCTGGCCGGCTGGCCGCCGGTGACGGACGCGCTGACAAAATGGATGGGGGCCGGGTCACTGGTGGTGGCGTTTGTATCCGCCCTCGGCTTCATGCCGCACTTTGATTCGATCCAACGCGGCGTGCTCGATTCGCGCGACCTCTTGTATTATGCCTCGCTGATTTTTTTCATGCTGTGCGCCACGACCGCCGTGCTGCATAACCGCAAAGCGTCCTGACGCCGCCGTGCTCCCTGCTAACCTTTTGATCGGTTGCTGATATGAAACACCTCTTCACTCAACGTGTGCTCACCTCCGCCATCGGCATTCTTGCGCTGGCGGTCATCCTTGTCTGCGTCAACTGGGCGGCCAAACGCTTTTATTGGCGGGGCGACATCACCGCGGATAAATTGTACTCATTGTCGGACGGCACCAAGGCGCTGCTGCGCGAGCTGCCCGAGGATGTCACGCTCAAACTGTTCTACTCGCAGAATCTCGCCGAGCAAGAGCCGTTCATCAAGGCCTACGCCGAGCGCGTCAAGGACTTGCTGCGCGAGTACGCCCAAAACAGCCGCGGGGCGATCACCGTTCAGCTCTACGATCCCAAACCGGATTCCGACGAGGAGGAGTGGGCGCAAAAATATGGCGTGGCCGGCAATCCGATCAACCCGATGGTGCGCGATGAATTGTTTTATTTCGGGCTGGTGGCCGAGGCGGTCAACCGGCACAAGACCATCGAGATTCTGGCGCCGCAGCGCGAACGCTTCCTCGAGTACGACATTTCGCGGATGATCTACGAAGTCCTCCATCCCGACAAGAAAACGATCGGCATCATCAGCAGTTTGCCGGTGACCGGCAGCCAGGCCGACGACCAGATGATGATGATGATGCAGCAAGGACGGCGTCCGTCCGAACAGAAACCCGCCTGGGTCTTTGTCCAGGAACTCAAGAAAATCTATAATGTCGTCGCCATCCCGACCAATGAGACGGAGATCGCGCCGGCGATCAATGCGCTCCTGGTTATTCATCCAAAAGAGCTGCCGCCAGCGCTGCAGTTTGCGATTGACCAATATGTGCTCGCGGGCGGCAAGGCGATGATCTTTGTTGATCCGGCCTGCAATGTGGATGTGGCCGACACCGGCATGGGCTTCCAAATGCCGGGCTCGTCGAGTTTGAATACTTTGTTGAACGCCTGGGGCGTGGATGTGCCGGACGGCAAAGTGGTGCTCGACATGGACAGCGCCACGATGGTGTCGGTCGGGAAAAATCAAGCCGCGAAGGTGCCGACGTGGATCACGGTGCAGGGCGGCATGCTCAGCCAGGATGATGTCATCGCCGCCCAGATTGAGCGCATGGTCATTCCGGTGGGTGGGTGTATCACGCGCATAAGCGGCATCACCAACACGTTCGAGGCGCTGGTCAGCAGCTCCACCAATGCCATGGAAAAGGACACGTTCACGGCCCAAATGGGGCTGGAACAATTGCGCAAGGATTTCAAGGCGTCCGGTGAGGCGATGCCGCTGGCGGTGAAAGTGACCGGCAAGTTTGCCAGCGCATTTCCGGCGGGCAAGCCGGGCGAGACGAATGCCACCGGCGTGCTGCACGCGGCCGCACAACCGAACACCCTGATCGTCGTGGCCGATGTTGACCTGCTGGCCGATCAGTTCAATTTTGAAGCAATGGATGTCTTTGGTACGCGCATGTATCGGCCGTTCAACAACAACATTGACTTTGTGCAAAATGCAGTGGATCAACTGTGCGGCGATGCGAATTTGATTGCGATTCGCTCGCGCGCCAAGTTCCAGCGGCCGTTTGTGGTCGTGGATGAGCTCGAGAAACAAGCCCAGCAGCGCTGGTTTAACGAAGAAGCGCGCCTGACCAAGGAATTGCAGGAGGTGCGCCAGACCTTGGGTGAATTGCAAACCAAGAAAGATGAATCCCAGCGCTTCATTATTACAGATGAGCAAAAGGCAGAGATCGAGCGCTTCCGCCAACGCCAGGCGGAAGTGGCCCAGAATCTGAAACAGGTTCGCAAGAATCTGCGCAAAGACATAGATACATTGGGCGCGCGCGTGAAATTTGTCAACATTGCGGCCGTGCCGATCGGCGTGTGCCTGTTCGGCCTCGGGCTGGCATGGTATCGTCACAACCAAGGGAAACAGTCATGAAACTGAAAACAATGCTGCTCTTAGTGCTGGTGTGCGCAGCGGCGGTTGCGACCCTGTGGTACCTGCAACGGCGACCGGCGCAATCGGACAATGGGCTGCCAATTGGTGACAAAGTCTTGCGCTTCTTCCCGGTCAATGAGATCAGCAAAGTGGTGATTCAAACCGCCGCCAACACCGTGACGCTCGAGCAAAACGAGAATAACATCTGGGTCGTGCGCGAGTGCTTTGGCTATCCGGCGCAGTTCGGCAAACTGGCGGACCTGCTCAAGACGCTGTACGACATGACGGTCGGACAGATTGTGCGGGTGCGCCCGAGCAGTCTGGGGCAGCTCAAGCTGGTGGCGCCGGACGAACCGGGCAGTGCCGCCGAGAAAGCAACCCAGATTCAATGCTATGATGACAGTGGCGAATCGGTCGCGATTCTCTGGATTGGCGAGGCCAAGCGGGGCGAGGCCCGCGAGGGCAGTCCCTATGGTTTTGCCATGCCGGAAGGCACCTTTGTGCGTCTGCCCGGCAATCCGGCCGACTTGCGCGACACGAGCGACCAAGTGATCTTGGTAAAGAACACGTTTCAACTGGGCGAGACGCCCGTTGCCTGGATTGACAAGCAGCTCTTCAATGTTCCCAATGAAAGCGTGCAGAGCATTGTGGTGACCTCGCCGCGCGGTGAGCAGTACCGCGTGGCGCGCACCAACGCCACGGAACAACTGACGCTGGCCGCACTGGCGCCGAAGCAGCAGGGCAAAGTGTCCGAACTGGCCGCGCTCGGCAATGCCCTGACGGCTTTTGCCGTGGACGAGGTGCTCGATCCGGCGGTGGCCAAGACCAACATGGCGCTGGCCACGGCCTGGACCTTTGCGGCGACCACCTTTGACGGCGTCATCTACACCGTCAAACTGGCGGACACCAACGTGCCGCAGGCGTATGCTCAAGTGACGGTCAAGTATACCAAGCCGGTGATTGATAGTGTTGCCAGCAACATTGCCGCGCATGTTGCGTCGCGACCCGACGAGGTGCAGGAAAGCGTGCGATCACTCGACCGCAAGCTGGCGCAATGGACCTTCATTCTGCCGGAATTCAAGGCGGACCAGTTGCGTACCCCGATAGCAAACTTGACCGAACCGAAGCCGGCGCCGCCCGCACCTGCCAAGCCCAAGGTCGTGCCCGCAAAGCCTGCACCTGCGCCCGCTGAACAACCGAACGGAATCCTGAATCCCAGTTGATGCCATGGATCCGCTTTATTTGACGAGAAAAGGCGCTGAAAAACTGCGCAAGGAACTGGGTGAGCGTGAAATCCGGCGGCGCGATATTTCAGCCGCCATCGGCGTCGCGCGCGAGCACGGCGACATCAGTGAAAATGCCGAGTATGACAGTGCCAAGGATGCACAAGCACTGAATGAAACCCGGATTGCGCAGTTGCACGGCAAACTCACGCGCATTCAGATTATTGAGGATCTCGGGCTGGCCGCCGACCGGGCCTATGTGGGCGCAACGATCCGCGTGCGCGATGTGGATTCCGGCGTCGAGCGGACGTTCACCTTGCTGTCGGCCGAGGAAGCTGAACCAGACCGGGACGTCATCTCGTATCAATCACCGATTGGCAAAGGCCTGTTGGGGCATGAGATTGGTGACGAGGTTGAAATTGAAATTCCCAACGGGATCCTGCATTTCGAAGTGCTCGACATCAGGCGCGAGCTCGGCTGATCTCCCGCCGCACGTCATCGATGCGTCGGCGCGTCGATAGCGCCGGATGTAGCCGTGGAACGGCGTTCCACGTTCTTGTTTCCTCATCGCACGCTGCGCGCCGTGCCGCGGCTATGGGCCGAGTGTGCGTTCCACGAATGTACCAATCTGGCGGCACGCGCGCGTCACCTGTCGCAGGCAGGTCTGCGGGGGCTTGTTGCGCTTACTCGGCGAGCTTGAAAATCCGGTCCAGACCCGCGATTTTAAACATCCGCTTGCACGTTGGCGACAGGTTGATGATCGATAATTTATCACTCCCCGCTTTCTTTACCACAACCAGGCAGATGCGAAAAAACGCGGAAGCCACATAGTCCACGCCTTGCATATCAAACACGACCGGCAGGCCGGCAGCGTCAATCCGCGCCTGGAGTGATTCCGCCATGGTGCCGCATACGGTGGTATTCAGTGGGCCGTCAAAGACGCAACGCAACTGCCCGTTTTCTTCAACAAATGTCACCATCAGTAATTCCTCCATGAATGGTCATCAATAGTGCCTGTACAGTCACAGTACGCCAGTCGTTTGTTTTGGCGATCTCTTGGGCCAGGCCCGCATCATCTGCACGAGTGGCACAAGCACGCGGGCGCGGTTGTGCGGGCTGATCAGGTAGATGCCATCCAATTGATCCGCCAGGCTGGCCAACAGCGCTTGCGTCATTTCCAGGCCGGCTTTCTCCTGGTCCTCTTTGGTCTTAAGGTTCGTCAGCATTTGCAGAACTGGTTCGGGAATATGCATGCCGGGCACCTCGTTATGCAGATACAAGGCGGTGCGGGCGGAGATGAGGGGAAAGACACCCAAAAAGATGCGCAGGCCGCTTGCCCGCGTCAGTTCGAGCACGCGGGCGGCCTGCGCCGTGTCAAACACCGGCTGGGTCATGACGAATTGCGCGCCTTCCATCACTTTCTTGTCAAGCCGCTGGGCCTCGCCGCTCAAGTTACGCGCGGCTGAATTGAAGGCGACGCCCACGGAAAAATCCGTCGCGCCTTTCAAGTCGCCGCCCGAGTGGCTTGCGCCGCGATTCAGCCCGGCCAGCAGGCGCACCAAGGTGAAAGAGTTGAACTCAAACACAGCCCGGCCGGCACCCACGGACCGGCCTAACGGATCGCCGGTAATTGCCAGGATGCCGCGGATGCCCAGCGCGTGGGCGCCCATCAACTCCGATTGCAGGCCGAGCGCGTTGCGATCGCGGCAGGTGACGTGGCAGATAGTCTGGACGCCGACTTCGCTCTGAAGCATGGCGGCGACCGCGACATTGCCCATCTTGAGCGTGGCCAGGGGGTTGTCCGCCAGACTGATGGCATCCACGCCGGCGTCGGCGACCGCGCGGGCATCGTCCAGCATGCTCCGCACCTGCAGATGGCCGGGCGGGTCAACTTCCGCGATAATCGGCAGTACCTCCGCGCGCAGGCCGGCCAGAAATCCGCCCTGCTTATACGGTGGCACGGCACGTTCCGGCACGCTGGCGCGGGCGGCATCGGTGGCAGCAACTGGTCTTGGAACAGCCGCCACCCATTGTTTGGGCCGGATCGTGCCGAGGCTCAGCGTCATGGCGCGGATGACGTCCGGCGTCGCGCCACAGCATCCGCCAAGGAGGCGCACGCCGGCCTTCGCAAGCTTGAGGGCGATGTCGGCCATGTATGCCGGACTGGCCATGTACACGAGCCGGCCTTCGGACGTCTCGGGATAGCCGGCGTTGAGATACGCGGAAACCGGCGTGGCACCGGCGCCGCCCACGAGCGTCTCCGCGGCACGGACTGTGGCTGCAATGCGGTGTCCGCAATTGGCGCCGACCACATCCGCCCCGGCGTGCGCCAGTGCTTGGGCGATCTGGGCCGCCGCTTCGCCGCTTTCGACGCGGGCGCCATCCAGAAACGTCATCTGCGCGATGACCGGAATGTCACTGCCCCCAAGGCTCTTGGCCTGTTCCAGGGCGAACAGCAGCTCCTCAAGATTCGTGAAAAATTCCAGTTGCAACAGATGCACGCCGCCCTCCAGCAGGGCCGTCATCTGCTCGCGATAGGCGCCGGCCAGCGTCTCCAGATCCCAATCTTCCTCGATCATCAGCCCCAGCGGCCCGACCGAGCCCGCCACGCAGGCTGTGCTGCCGGCGCTTTCCACGGCCAGCCGGGCGCCGGCCAGATTGATCTCGCGCAGTTTGGATTCCAAGCCGCAGCGCCGCAAACACAACGCATTGGCCGCCGTGGTGTTGGTTGCCATCAAGGTGGCGCCCGCGTCGGCATATTCCTCGTACACACGCCGGACCAGGGCGGGCTTGGTGAGATTGAGTATTTCAGGGCTGCCGGCTTGGTCGCCGCCGGCATCAAAAAGCCGGCTGTCATGCGCGCCGCAGCCCACGAGATACTCTTCGTGCAGACGACCAAGCCATGTCCGCCCTTTGCTCATAACGGGTCTCCCGGAAATTGATAAGAATTCGCTTTACGCAGCATGTATTTCAGGGGTGAAGTACTGCGCGCCGCCCTGCTCCGGCGTGTATGTCACTGCAGTCTCAATCATGGTTTCTTTCATCAGCTCACCTTTTCAATCTGTCTTGCGAACGCGCCGGTCGATCCAGACAGTCCTCGATCACGTCGCTTCGGTTCGATAGCGCCGCATAAGCCACTCTTCGCGGCGTTCTTGTTGCCGCTGTTTTCGCTGCGGCTCCCCTTATTCCGCGCGCAGCGGCAGCGTGCGTACCACGCGGAAGCCGACCGTCTCCCAGGCGTAGCTGGGCGGCAGATTGGCACGAGAGGCCGAGCGGCAGAAGGTGACAACCTTGTCCCAGGCGCCACCGCGCACAATCTTGAACTCGCCCGGTTGCGCGCCGGTCGGGTCCACCTGCGGCACGCGCTGACTGGCTTGTTCCCACCAATCCTTGCACCATTCCGCGACATTGCCGTGCATCTCGAAGAGGCCAAACGCATTCGGCGCGAAAGTGTGCACCGGCACCCGGCCGCTCTCACCCGTGTTCTGCTTGCCGAACACCGCCTGCGTCGGTTCGAGCGCGGCACCGAAATAATACGGCGATTGCGTGCCGGCGCGGCAGGCAAACTCCCATTGCGCTTCGGTTGGCAAAGTGTACGTTTCCTCGGGCACGCCCTCGAGCGCGCACAGCTTCTTGAGAAAATCAATGCAATCCTGATAGGTGACTTTCTCGACCGGCAATTGCTCGTTGACGCCCGGGCCGCCGTGCGCCGCGCCCATGACGCGTTTCCATGTGCCCTCGGTCACTTCGGTCGCGCTGATATAAAACGGGCGCGTCAGCGTGACGCGGTGCAGCACTTCACTGTCCTTGTGATACGGCTCGGTTTCCGGGCTGCCCATCATGAATGAGCCAGGCGGCACGAGGCGCATGCTGATGTTTGCTTTGGTGGTCTGGACCTCGACCGGCAATTTGGCTTTCGTGGCGTAGTCAGCCTGTGCAGCGGTGGCCGCCGCACTGCCGTCGGCCAAGCCCTGCAACGAGGGCTGCGGCGGCGTGGCGACGGCGATCAGGTCGGGGAAACCAGCAACCACAGCCGGCGCCGGCGCAACGGGCGCAATGGGCGCAACGGGCGCAACGGGCGCAACGGGCGCAACGGGCGCAACGGGCGCAACGGGCACCGCGACCGGCGCGACTGCGGCCGGTGCAGTGGGTGCCGCTGGCGACGCGGTCGCGGGCGCCGGGTCGGCGGCGAGCAACAACGTGGTCAGACCAGCGCAAAGACTTGCGCAGATGATGCGGGCTTTCATGGCAGTCTCCTTACGTGAAATGTTAAATATTAAACAAAAATGTTGAATGATGAAAGTTGCTTTGAATTCTTAGACATTCATCACTCATCACTCATCATTCATCATTCATCATTCATCATTGTTTGACCGCTTGCAGCATCAGCTCGAAATCTTCGAGCAGGGCCTGCAAATCTTCCTCGTGCTCGACTTCCTGGCTCATGATCGTCAAGGCCATGTTGTAGGTGACCATGTCTTTGTCCTTGGTCGCGTCCATCATGGCTTTGTAGACCGAAATCGCGCATTGCTCGCCCTTGATGTTCTGCACGAGAATTGCGCGGACGAAGTTGTCATCGGGCGGCTCGTAGCCGCAATTAGTCATCTCGAACCACTGCTTGGGCGACGTCAGCGGCGTGCCGCCCAGTTGAATGATGCGATTGGCCACCAAGAGAGCATGGCTCAGCTCCTCGGTGGCGTGCAAGTTCAGTTCGGCAATGACGGCGTCTTTCATCGGGCCGCGGCAGACCTTGGCGCCGAGCCAGTACTGATAGTACGCCAACCATTCATCGGCAAAAGCGCGGTTCAGCAAGGTGAGCAATTGGTTGATGTCCATGCCGACAATTTCACGTGCTCTGCTACCCATAACAGCTCCTCGCGTTGCGGGTGAAAGGGATGTTGTTTGCTAGTATACCACAAATGAGGAAATGCGTTCGTGACGAACGGTGGTTGCAGAATGGAAGGATGGAGGGGTGGAAGGATGGATGAATGGAGCAGAGGCGGGCCGGGTGGCCCAGCGGCGCTCGCAAATGGGCTGCACAGCGTGCGGCGCAAACTGGAAAACGAGACACGCGGAATGCCATTCCGCGGCTACATCTGCATTGTAGCCGCCCGCGCTGAGGGCGGCAAATTGCAGTGCAATAGCCACATTCCGTGTAGCCATGATTGCCGCGCAAGGACTGCGGCTCCCACCTTCCTGAAGATACAAACCGCGCAGGCGGCGCAGCTACAGCTTCGCCAGCCCTGCGGTGAGGGCGTCGAAGGCTTGATCAAGCTCGGTGTCGGTCAGAAACACGCTGGTGAGAAAGCGCAGGACCGTGTCATGCGTGCAATTGATCAGCACCTTCTTTTCGAGACAAGCGTCGACGACCGGTTTGCCCGGCACGGCCAATTCGATGCCGAACATCGCGCCGGCGCCGCGGCAATCCTGAATCACGGCGAAGCGCTCGCGCAGGGCCTGCGCACGCTCGCTCAGCATGTGGCCCACACGATGTGCCTGTGCCAGCCCGTCTTCTTGTTCGAGCACGTCGAAGACCGCCAGCGCTGCGGCGCAGACGAGTGGATTGCCGCCGTAGGTCGACGCGTGCGTGCCGGGCTGCAGCACGTCGGCGATGGGTTGGGCCGCGACCATCGCACCGATCGGCACGCCGCCACCGAGCGCCTTGGCCAAAGTCATGATGTCCGGCTGGACGCCGCTGCGTTGATAGCCGAACCAATGGCCGGTGCGGCCGACGCCGGTTTGCACTTCGTCAAAAATGAGCAGGCAACCACACTCGTCGCACAACGCGCGCAACTCGTGCAGATAGGTGATCGAGGCGATATTGACGCCGCCTTCACCCTGAATCGGTTCGATCAGCACGGCGCAGGTTTCCTTGCTCAGCGCGGCGCGTGTGGCGGCGATGTCGCCGAACGGCACATACGAAAAGCCCGGCAGCATTGGCCCGAAGCCCTGCTGATATTTCTCCTGGCCAGTGGCGGTCAATGCGCCGTAGGTGCGGCCGTGAAACGAATTGTGCATGCTGACGAATTTCCAACGGCCGCTGGCGCTGCCCCATTTGCGCGCGAGCTTGAGCGCACCCTCGATGGCTTCCGCGCCGGAATTGCAGAAAAAGACTTTGCCGGGAAACGCGCGCTGGATGATGGTTTCGGCCAGGCGGGCCTGCAACGGCGAATGAAAATTGTTGGGCACGTGCAGCAAGGTGGCCGCCTGTTTTTGAATGGCGGCGACGACGCGCGGATGGCAATGCCCGACCAGATTGACGCCCCAGCCGGGATACATGTCGAGATAAGCCGCGCCGGCCTCGTCATACAGCCAGGCGCCCGCGCCGCGCGCAAAACTCAACGGCAGGCGGCCATACGAGGGGATGACGAAGTTGTCGTAGAGAGTGCGGGTGTCGTGATGCATGGGCGGCAGTAAATATCGAATAATGAATTACGAATAATGCATGATAAAGTAAGGTTAGGGCACGATCTCAGTGCCAATGCCCTGCGCGGTGAAGATCTCGAGCAACAGCCCGTGCGGCATACGGCCGCTGACGATGTGGGTCTTGTGGACATGATTGCGCAGGGCACTCAAGCAGGCCTCGACTTTGGGGAGCATCCCGCCGGCGATGACGCCCAGCTCGATCAGCGCCGGCACGTCGCCGGTGTGGAGCGTCGAGATCAACGTGTCAGCCTTGTGCGGGTCGCGCAGGATGCCGGGCACATCGGTCAGGTAGACCAATTTTTCGGCCGTCAATGACGAGGCGATTTCCGAGGCGACCGTGTCGGCATTGATGTTGTAAATGCCGCCGGCGTCATCCACGCCGAGCGGGGCGATGACGGGCACGCGCCGGGCCAGCAGCTCGTCGAAGAGCGGGCGTGGATTGACGCGCGTGACTTTGCCGACGAAGCCCCAGTCAATTTCGTTGCCGGCGGCGTCGCTGCCGGTCATTTTGTTGACCCGGATCATCCGGCCGGTCGTGCCGGGCAGGCCGATGGCCGGGCAGTTCAGCTCGCGCAGCGCGGCGACCATCGCGGCATTGATGTCATTGACCAAGACGTCTTCGACGATTTTGATGGCGCGCGCACAGGTGACACGCAAGCCGTTGATGAAGTGCGATGCGATGCCGGCCTCTTGCAGGCGCTTGGTGATGCGCTTGCCGCCGCCGTGCACCAAAATCGGGCGCATGCCGACTGCGGCCATGAAGGTGACGTCACGCAGAATGCGTTCGTCGGGCTGATCGTCACCGAGTGCCGAGCCGCCGTACTTGATCACCACCACACGATCCTGGAAGGCCTGGATGTAGGGCAGCGCCGCCAGCAACGTATCCACTTTTGCAATTGCTTGTTCCATGAGGCCTATTATAGGGAAAACGCAGCAAAACTGCCAGCGCCGCCGCGCGCGCCTGGCCCTAGTGGTTCCGCCGCGAAAGAATTACTGGCACAGTGCTTGCCTCCTAACCGTTGGCACGTTGTAAAAAAAGAACGTTTTTGCTATACTATGCAGCATTATATTTAAGGAACCATGAGCGCGCCCCAGTTGACACGTACCAGCCGGAATCAGGCTCGCGGCTTCACGCTGCTCGAGCTGATGCTGGCACTGGTGATTATGGCGCTGGTGCTGACGATGGTCTACTCGGCGTTTTCGGCCGGGAGCAGGGCGTGCCGGTTTGGCGGCGAAAGAGCGCAAATATTTCACACTGCGCGGATGGCGATGCAGGATATTTTGCAATCGATTGAGAACATAGACTTCGGCACGAATGACGGCTACCGTTTCCTGGGCGAGTCTAGCTCGGCGGGCGCCGGGCGGGCCGGATCCGTGCCGGCCGACACGCTTGAATTCGCGGCGTTCAGCGCGCCGCGACTGGCGGGCGACCGCTGGTATGCCGGCCAGTCACGGGTGCGCTATGTCATTACGCGCGACGCGCAAGATGAAGAGGGCGCGCCGCTCAAGCATGTCCTCGAAAAATGGACTACTGATCTTGATGATGTGGATTTTAAGAGCGCGCATGTCACCGAATTGTCGCGCGATGTCGCCGGCATCCGCTTCACCTATTTTGGTGGCGAAAATGACAAGGAAAGCGATGAGTGGGATTCGGACCGCGATGACCAATTGCCCGACATGGTCCAGGTGACGCTGTATGTGTACGAAGCGCAGGGCGAGCGCGTGCACCCGCTGCGCAGCGCGGCAATGATTCCGACGATGAAAGCCACCCTCGCCGCCGAACTGAAGGGCGGGACTGGCGGAACTGGCGGGGCGTCACCGACAGCCACGCCTGGCAAGCCAACCCCGCGGCCGGGCCAGAAGCTCACGCCACTCGACCGCTCGACGGTGCCGGGCGCACACGGCGAGAAGGAGCCACCGGGTGACACTGAATGAGTGACAGCACGTTCAACCTCGACGCGGCGAAAATTGACCAGCAGTTGTTCTACCGCATCCCCGCCAAATATCTCGAAGAGCATGGTGTGATACCGATTGCCGAGCTCGAGGGTGGCGTCATTCAGTTGGCGGTGGCGGATCCGGACAACATCGAGGTGCTGGATGAAATCGTGCGCATCCTGAATGCGCCGCTGCAGATCGAGACGGTGCCGGCCGAGAAAATTCAAGCGGCGA
Organism: uncultured bacterium; assembly: GCA_964397565.1. Taxonomy (GTDB): domain Bacteria; phylum Auribacterota; class UBA3054; order UBA3054; family JAPLST01; genus JAPLST01. The sequence continues at coordinate 38,225 of CAYNJC010000031.1, read as the reverse complement.
TCGAGCGCAGTCGCAGCGGCGACGCCCAATCCGTCGAAAAAGTGATTGTGGATTTGACCGAGGATGACATCAAAATCATCGGCAACATCCGCAAAGACCAGGATGGCGTGGATGTCGCCAATGAAGCGCCGATCATCAAGCTGGTCAACCTGATCATCTGGAATGCGCTGCAATCGCGCGCCAGCGATATTCACATCGAGCCGTATGAAAACGAGTTGAAGGTGCGCTATCGGGTGGATGGCGAACTGTACGATTCACCCAGCCCGCCGGGCAACTTGCATGCCGCCATCGTCTCGCGCATCAAGATTATGTCCGACCTTGACATCTCCGAGCGGCGCACGACCCAGGACGGCCGCATCCAGGTCAAACTCGGCAAGAAAGAGATTGACATTCGCGTCGCCATCATTCCGACCGTGTGGGGCGAAGGCGTCGTCATGCGCTTGCTGGACAAGAGCGGCCTGATGCTCGATTTGACGGATTTGGGCTTTGATCAGGAAGAGCTGAACCGCTTCAACGAGCTGATCCGCGCGTCGCACGGCGTCATGCTGGTGACCGGCCCAACCGGCAGCGGCAAGACGACCACACTGTACAGCGCGCTCTCGCAGCTCAACCAGCCGAACGTGAAGATCATCACGATTGAGGATCCGGTCGAGTATCAGATGGCCGGCGTCAATCAGATTCACGTCAATCCGAAAGTCGGCTTGACCTTTGCGCACGGGCTGCGCTCGATCCTGCGGCAAGACCCGGACATTGTCATGGTCGGTGAAATCCGCGATGTCGAAACGGCCGAAGTCGCGGTGCAAGCCTCGCTGACCGGCCACTTGGTCTTCTCGACCTTGCACACCAACGACGCGCCCAGCGCGATTACGCGCTTGATCGACATGGGCGTCGAGCCGTACCTGATCACCTCCACCGTGATCGGCGTGCTGGCCCAGCGCCTGGTGCGCGTCTTGTGCCCGCACTGCAAGCAGGCGTACGAGACGGATGCGGAAGAATATATCGAGCGCCTGATGCTGCCGGAGCACGCCAAGCCGAAAGGCAAGCAGGTGTACTACCGCGCGGTTGGCTGCGAGAAGTGCCGTGAGACGGGCTTTGCCGGCCGGACGTCGCTGTATGAGACGATGGTCATGACCGAGGCGATCAAGCGCCTGACCTTGCAGCGCGCCGCCGCGTATGAGTTGAAAAAGCAGGCGATTGCCGACGGCATGACCACCCTGCAACACGCCGGCTGGAAAAAAGCGCTGGCCGGCATCACCACGCTGGAAGAAGTGCTGAGCGTGAGCGAGGAAGCGGCATGAACATAACGACCCGACCGGTCGGACATGTCCGGCGAGTCTGACGACTAACACACGGGAGACGACGATGCACACAGAACTAAACAAACGGCGCAGCCGGCCGGCCGGCTTTACCATGATCGAGCTGCTGGTGGTGATCACGATCATCGCGATTCTGGGCGCGGTGGCGGTGCCGCGTTTTATGAAGAATCCAGAAAAAGCGCGCGTGAGTCGTGCGCGGCTCGAAGTCAATATGCTACAAATGCAAGCCAATGCGTTTCAGCTTGACAATGGCAAGCCGCCCGGCAGTTTGCAAGACTTGGTTGACTATTTCGAGGAAGGCAAATTCCCGGCCAAGGACCCGTGGGGTGGTGAATACGTGATGGAGCCAAGCAAAGACGGGGTGCGGATCACATGCCCGGCTTTGGCCGCGAAGGAAGGCCCGGTCCGCGGCGATGTGACCATTGGTGGCGGGGGCAAGTAGCCGGCGGATGAGGTGCGCTAATGCCTGTTAGCTTCAATAAAGGATCGTTTGCCACCAAGCTGCTGGTAGCGACGGATCGGCAGCTGGCCGTGGATATCGGCTCGCGCTGGATCAAGCTGGTTGAGCTGCATCGGCGCAAGGAGCGGATCGAGGTGCGCCTGCTGGATGCGGCGCCGATCGCGTTTGCCTCAGCGCGCGGCGATGTGACCCCGACCCAGATCACCGAGACGCTCGAGAAGCTGCTGCGCCGGCACAATCTGAAGAATGCCTCGGTCATCAGCATTCTGCCGCGCGAATTTGTCACGGTCAAGCGCTTTGAGGTGCCCTCGACCCAGCGTGAACAGATCGAACGGATCGTGCCGTTCGAGGCCGAAAAGTATGTGCCGTTTGCGCTGGAACGCGCGCAGTTGAGCTTTGATTTCGAGGTGATCGGTGGTGAGACGGCGAGCAGCGCGGACAGCGTGACGCGGCATGCGGCCGAAGCCGAAACGGCGCAGGTGGCGGTCGCAACCTTGCAGGTCGGCGAACAACGCGCGCTGGTGCATTTGGCGGCAGCGCGCCGCTCCGTCATCGTGCAGTTTCTGAAACTGTTCGAGGTGCGCGGCGTCAAGCAGCACGCCATTGATGTCTCGACCTTCGCCACCTACAACGCCTTTGCGTATCATACGCGGCGCCAGCCGCTCAACGACCGCGCCGGCGACATCTTGCTGGTCGAGCTCGGCGCGCGGCGCACCGAATTTATTTTGATCGCGGCGGCGACGTGCGCCCTGGTCTTTTCACGCAGTGTCGAACACGGCGGCGATTTGCTGACCGAGTACATCGCCAGCCACGATCATGTGACCTTCGAGGAGGCCGAAAAACGCAAGTGCGAGCAGTGGCGCGAGACCTGCCTTGGGCAAAAGCCGGAGGCCTTGGCGGAGGCGCTGCAGCCGCTGCTGGCGGAATTCGAAAAGACCCTGCGCTATGTGAGCACGGCGACCTTGACCGCGCGCATTGGCACGATTGTGCTCTCGGGTGGCGGCGCGATGACGCCGGGCTTGCCGAGCCTGGTGCAGGAGCGGCTGCACACGACGGTTGAAGTAGTTGATCCGCTGAGTGATTTCGCCATGCACACCGACACGGCGCCCGCGCCGGCGTTCAGCATCGCCATCGGGGCGGCGCTGCGGATGGTGAAGGAAAGCCGCATCACGGTGGATTTGTTGCCGGTCGATGTCGCGAAACTGCAGACCCTGGCGATGCGCAAGAAACGCTTGATTCAGGCGGGGATCGCCGCCGGCGTTCTGCTGCTGGGCGGCCTGACGATCTTTGGCGTGCGCGTCGCATGGTCAGTGATGACGCTCAAGCAGTTGACCGCAGAGCAGGAGACGCTGCGGCCTTTGCGGGAGTCCGTGACACGCTTGGAGCGCGAGTACACGCTGCTGAGCAATTCCGTCAATCAGATGGAACAAATCATCGAGACCAAAACATCCTGGTCGCAGGCCCTGCGGACATTGTCGGAATGCATGGACACCAATGTCTGGGTGCGCCAGCTGCAGGTCAGCACGCGCCAGCGGCGCAACACGCTGACGATCACGGCGCGGGCGGTGACGCTCGAAGATTACATGCGCTTCAAAGACGCGCTCGGCAAGAGCACCCGTTTTGAGAATATCAATGTGCCGACCACGACCCGCCAGGCGGATGACTCGACGGAATTTGTGATCACCTGCGAAGTATTGCCGGATTATAAATATATCGAACGGTTGATGGAGAAGAAGGCGCGCATCATGGACGTCATGAAACAGCCGGCGGTGCAGGTGCTGCGCGCGGAAGCAGCGCCGGTGCAGGAGGAAGCAGCGGTGCAGGTGCTGCGCGCAGAAGCAGCGCCGGTGCAAGAGGAAACGCTGCAGGTGCCCGGGCAGACGGCCGGCGTGCCGCGCGTTCCGCCGATCGGCCTGGCCTTGACGAATCTGGCGCGGCCGCAACCGTCCTTGTCACAACCACCCGTCACCACACCGTGAGCCCGGCGCCATGGGTCTGAAACCACAAACAACGCGTGAATGGGTCATCGTCATCCTCGGCGGCGTGGCGGCCGTGACGGTGTTGTTGTATGGCTTTGTCATTTCGCCGGGGCAGGAATTGCTGGCCCGCAACGAGACCGGCATCCAGTGGTATCGCAAACAGATTGACGATGACCAAGGCAAAGTGCAACGGCAGCAGGAGCTGCGCGCCGGGCTGCTGGCCTTGCGCACGCGCTACAGCAATTATGTTTCGAAGATCAACGACATTGTGATTCCGCGCGATATTGACGATAAATTGCGGCTTGAATTTGCGGTGGTGGACAAGCAATTTGGCTCGGACATTCGGCAAACCCAGTTCAGCCCGATGAAGACCAATGAGATTCATAAGACGCTCGAGTTCACGTTGAACAATGTCTTGTGCAACTGGCGCAGTCTGCATGCCGCGCTGCAGGCGATCGAGACGGCCGGTCACTTGGTCGGCTTCGAGTCCATGCGCGTCTCGTCTGCGGACGAGCAGCGCAAGACGAATGTGAATGTGCGCGCCTACATCGACGTCAAGTCGTTTATTTTCCCGGAACGCGGCATCCAGCCGTGGCGCGGGCCGGACTACGCCCAAGTGATGCACGGCTTGGGGCGCGACATTTTTGGTTGGCCGGAAGGGATGATCCCGGCGACGCCGGTCGCACCCACGCCGACGCTGCCGGCGGGCACAAAGCCGCCCTGGGCCAACACCCTGAAATTGACGGCCATTGTCAAATTCCCGGGCCGGCCGCATGCCGTTATTCGCGGCCTGACGGATCGCAAGGAATATCGCTATCTGATTGGCTCGCTGGTCTCGAACGCGATGGGCGTCCCCGTGACGGTCGTGAGCATCGACCCGACCAACGAAACCGTCACCCTGAGTGCGAATGACCAAACCATTGAGCTGACCTTGCGCGACTATCGGGTCAGCATGTTCACGCCGTTCGAGAAGCGCTTCACGTTGTTTGGTGAAAACGCCGCGCTGCCGACCTTTGACGAAGCAGCCGTGCCGTCGAATGCTATTGAAAGCGTGACGATCCCCGCCACGTATGAAAAGCCCTTGGGCGGCTATGCCGAGGCGCAGATGAAGACCGGCTTGATCGTCTTGCCGATCGACCAATATGTCCAGCGCCGGTACCGGCTCGAGGCGGATCACGGCCTGCTGGTGTACAATTTGCAGAAGTTGGGCGTGGCCGAAAAAGGCGGCTTGCTGAAGCGCGACATTATCACCAGCGTGGCCAACAAGCGGGTCGACAGTCGCGAGTTGTTCACCTACGTGCTCAACGACGCCTACAAGTCAGAGATGGCGAGCATTCCCGTCACGGTGCTGCGCGGCGGGCAGGAGCTGACCATCAATCTGAAATTCGAGAAGCGGAAATAACGCGTGCCACGTCCCCGTCATGGCTGACCTCGACACCAACAAATATCAAGCGACGCTGAATCTGCCGCAGACCGCCTTTGCGATGCGCGCCGGGCTGCCGCAGCAGGAGCCGAAGCGCCTGCAGCGTTGGCATGACATGAAGCTGTACGAGCGGATCCTGGCGGCGCGCGCGGCGGCGCCGTTGTTTGTGTTGCATGACGGCCCGCCCTACGCCAACAACCGGATTCATACCGGCACGGCGATGAACAAGATTCTAAAGGACATGGTCGTCAAGTACAAGAGCATGACTGGCTGGCGCGCGCCGTTTGTGCCGGGCTGGGATTGCCATGGCCTGCCGATTGAGAATGCGCTGCTCAAGGAATTGAAGAAGACGAAACACGAGGTGGACCAAGGCGAATTCCGCGCCAAGGCCCGCGCGTATGCCACAAAATACCTCGACCTGCAGCGCGAACAGTTCAAACGCCTCGGCGTGCTGGCTGATTGGCAGCATCCCTACGTCACGATGGACTATGGTTACGAAGCCGATATTATTCGCGCCTTTGGCGAGTTGTACGAGAAAGGCTACATTTACAAAGGGCTGAAGCCGATTCACTGGTGCATGCAGTGCGAGACGGCGCTGGCGCTGTCGGAGATCGAGTACGCTGAGCACACCTCGCCCTCGATTTATGTGAAATTCCCCGTGGCGGATGGACAGACACTGGCGTTGGGCGCCTGCGTCAAACCGCGGGTGGTGATCTGGACGACGACGCCATGGACGCTGCCGGCGAATCGGGCGGTGACGGTCAAGGCGGATATGCGTTATTGCGCGGTGCCGTATGCGGATGAGACGCTGATTCTGGCGCAGGAACTGGTGCCGGCCTTGTTTGCGGCGTTGCAGCAACCGGCGCCCGCGCCGCGGGCCACCTGTCTGGGCAAGGAGCTCGAGGGGCTGCGGCTGCAGCATCCGATTGATGCGGGTCGCACCGTCCCGGTGATCTTGGGCGATTTCGTGACGACCGACACCGGCACGGGTTGCGTGCACACCGCGCCGGGGCATGGCCAGGATGACTATCAAGTCGGCCTGAAATACAAACTCGAGGTGGCCTCGCCGGTGGACGACAAGGGCCGCTTCACCGCGGAAGCGCCGCGCTATCAAGGCCAGCATGTCTTCAAAGCCAATGCGGCGATCATGGCGGATTTGCAGGCACACGGCCTTCTCTTTGACGGCGGCACGCTGACGCATTCGTATCCGCATTGCTGGCGCTGTCATAAGCCGGTGATTTTCCGGGCGACCGAGCAATGGTTCATGGGGCTCGACCGGCATGCGCTGCGCGCCCGCGCCCGCGCCGCCATTGATGCAACCACCTGGATGCCGGAAACCAGCCGGCATCGGATTGCGAACATGGTGGACACCGCGCCGGATTGGTGCTTGTCGCGCCAACGCCTGTGGGGCGTGCCGATCCCGGCCTTGTACTGCACCGCCTGCGGCAAGGAATTTGTCGGGCGGGCGCTGATCGAGCAGGTGGCCGCGCTGATCGAGCGCGAGGGCTCGGATGCCTGGTTTGCAAAGCCGGTGGCGGCGCTGGCGCCGGCCGACAGTGCGTGTCCAGCCTGCGGCGCGCGCACGTTCCGCAAGGAACAGGATATTCTGGATGTCTGGTTTGATTCCGGCGTGAGTCACAAGGCGGTGCTGACGCGGCGGGCCGAGCTGCGCTGGCCGGCGGATGTGTATCTCGAAGGCTCAGACCAGCATCGCGGCTGGTTTCAAGTGTCGTTGCTGGCGGGTGTTGCGCTGTGCGATGCGGCGCCGTACAAGACCGTCGTGACGCACGGCTGGACGCTGACCGAAAGCGGCGAGAAGGAATCCAAATCGAAGGGCAATTTCACCGATCCGGAATGGGTCTGCAATGAGATGGGTGCGGATATTCTGCGCCTGTGGGTCAGTTCGGTGAATTACATGCAGGATGTGATGATCTCGCCGAATTTGCTGCGCCAAATGGGCGACGCCTACCGGCGCATGCGCAATACGTTCAAATACCTGCTCGGTAATTTGTTCGACTTTGAGCCGGGCCGCGATAGCGTGCCGCACGCGCAACTGCGGCCGCTGGATCGCTACATGTTGCATCGCCTCGAAGCGCTGCGCGCGGAGGTGATGCAGGCGTACGAGCACTTTGAGTTCCACCGCGTGTTTCATCTGCTGCACAATTTTTGTGCGGTGGACTTGAGCGCGCGCTATTGTGACATTCTGAAAGACACCTTGTATGTCGAAGCGCCACGCGGGTTGGCGCGCCGTTCGGCGCAGACAGTCCTGTGGCAGATTGCGACCGCGCTGACCACCATGGCCGCGCCGATCATGGCCTTCACCTGTGATGAAGTCTGGGAGCACATGGCGGCGCGGGCGGCGGAGAATGGCGAACAGCCCCTGCCGAGCGTGCATTTGGCGCAGATGCCGGTGGCCCGGCCGGAGCAGTGCGAAGCCGTGTTGGCCGAGCAGTACGAGCTGCTGTGGCGGGTGCGCGATGACGTGCTGCGCGAGCTCGAGGCGCTGCGCATGCGCGGCGAGATTGGCGCCGGGCTGGATGCTGACGTTGAGCTGGCGACCGACGACGCGGCCGTGATGGCGGTCTTGCAGGCGCATGCGGAGCGTTTGCACGAGTTGTGCATTGTGTCGCATGTGCGCGTGCGGACGGCGCCGGACGCCGGCGCGTGGCTGACGGGCGAGAGCGTGCCATCCTTGCGCATGCGCGTGCAGCCAGCGCGCGGCAACAAGTGTGCGCGCTGCTGGAATTATTCTGAAACGGTCGGTGTGCAGACGTGCGCCGATGACCTTTGTGAACGCTGCGCGGGCGTGCTGCACGCCGCGGCACCAGCGTGATGTTTTTTTGCAGACCCTATAACACACAACAACTTCCGCAGGGGGGGACGAATGGAAAAAGCAAAAAAAGCGCAGATGGAAAAATTCAAGGCGCTGCTGATGGAGAAGCGCGTGCGCATCCTGGGCGATGTGCAGCAACTTGAGCGGCAGACCTTGCTGAATAACCAGCGCGATTCATCGGGCGACCTATCCGACTACAGTTTTCACATGGCCGATGTCGGGTCGGACGCCGCCGAACGCGAGACCATGCTGGGCTTGGTGTCCTCGCAACAGAAATTGCTGGAGCCGATTAAGAAGGCCTTGGAGCGCATTGATCAGGGCGTCTACGGCACCTGCGAATTGTGCGGCTGCGAGATTGCCAAGGAGCGGCTCGATGCGCTGCCGGAAGCGATTGTCTGCATGAAGTGCATGACAAAATACAGCCTGTGATGCCGCGGCGCTACTTCTGTGCGAGTGCAGCCACGCTGTGCGTCATTGCCCTGGATCAGGCAAGCAAGGCGTGGTTGCGCCATTTTCTGCCCGGCGAAGGCGGCTTGCACACGCTCATTCCCGGCTGCCTGCAATTGACCCATCGCCTCAATCCGGGCATCGCCTTCAGCTTGTTCCATGGCCAAGTCTGGGCACCGGTAGTCTTTTCAGCGGTGGCGGTGGTGGCGGTCATGGGGATTGCCTGGATGCTCTGGCGTTACACGGCGCTGCCGGGTTTTGTGGCGGCGGCGTTCGGACTGATTGCCGGCGGCGCACTGGGCAATCTCTGCGATCGGCTGCATCCACCCTATATGGTGCTGGACTTTATTGACTGCTATCTCGGCCAGTACCATTGGCCGGCGTTTAATGTGGCGGATAGCGCCATCTGCCTTGGCGTCGGCGTGCTGATTCTGGCGAATTTTACACATCCGGACGCGCTGTCGTAGCAGCGGCCTCGCGCCGCTTTCTCTGCACTGCGCAGAATAGTCGCCACCAAGGCACGAAGACACGCAGAAGACAGGAACATTGATCCTGCCGCTGCAGCTTCTTCTTTCCTTGCTGCGCGGAGTCCCGCCGATGGCGCATGCGCGTCCACTTACTAATGAATGCGCTTTCTACTTTGCAGCGTCCTTGTAGCCGCCCGCGGTGAGGGCGGCTTCTGCAGCCGCGGTCGGCGCCCGCGGCTACAATTGGCATGACACCTAGTAAGCGCATTCATTAGTAAGCAGCTGGAAGCCGCTTCTACAACAGATGTTCCTGAAATTCCGATAGAGGGGAAAATGCGAACCTGACGTGGCCAAATCTGTTGGGGGTCCTGCGCGTGCGTGGCCGGAGGCTGAGGTAGGGCGGTCAGGCCCTGACCGCCGTTGCTGCATGCGCGCTCTACGTCGGTGGCTCCCGTGGCAGGATCGCCGCAAGGGAATGCGGCTCCCGTTCTTATAGCGGAATGTCAGGACAGATGTTCTTGTTAAGTTGACGCGCATGCGCCAACGGCGGGATCAATCACGGCGATTGACGATCAGCCATTGACGATTGTTGAAGTACGAAGAAAAGACCTGAGTCCAGCCACGTTAGCGTGCGGGGGTCGGTGCGGGCGGGCGCGGCGCAGGCTTGGGCTTGCGCACCTGCATGCCGCTGATCTGGCGTTTGAGGAAGGCGAGCGTGAATAGCTCCGCGCTGATGGAACGGTTGACAAGCGGCTCCTCGAACTGCAGCGTGACGCGCTCGCCATTGAGTTTGTTCTGCTGGACGGCGACGGGCAACCATGAGTGTGTGTCAAAGGTGACAAACAGTTCGCGGAAGGTGCGGCGCGCAATGTCCGATGCCGGGGTGAGTTTGAGGGTGACGCGCGTGTTGCTTTGGGACGCGATGCTGATCAGGAACTGCTCGCGGAGCTCTTCCATCGAGGTCAGGCCGGATAGCAAGGTGCGCATGGTGAGGTTGTCCACCATGGCATGTTCCTGCGGGACGGCGCCCTGTTGCCAAAGAATGACCTTGGCTTCGTTCATGATGGTAACGGATCGTTCAGGCACCAGGTAATCGAAGCGCACGAGATAGGTGGTAGCCGGTTGGCCGTCCGTCGGCGATTGCTTGAGGAAACACATGCGGCCGGAGGATGCGTCAGTTTCAGCAAAGGTCGGGTCCACACTGGTCTGGCGGAAGCGCGCGCTGAAGGTAGTGACTTGGCGTGTGCGCGCATTGATGTGCTGCAAGATGGGCGCGACCAAGTCTTGGGCTGGTGGCGCGCCGGGCCCGGCCGCCAGACTGCACAGCGCAAGACTGCCGGTCAGCACGATGAGGTGGTGCCTGCTCATGCGATGCCCTCCGCAGTGGTGGTTGCGGGCGCAGCACAACGGGCGCGCACATCCGCGCGCTGAATGTTGAAAAACGCGACGACAGTGGCAAGCGAGCGGTTGACCAGACGCGCCGGCGCAACCTGATCGAGAAAAGGGGACAGGTCGTCAAAACACCCGACTTCATCGGCGCAATGCGCATCGCTGTTGACCATCAAGGGCGCGTTGAATTCGTTGACCCAATCGAGAAATTGGCGCAGGCGTTGCTCCAGGCCCTTGACCTTGGTCAGGTTGAGTTCGACGGCGGTGTTGGTTGCGGCTGCCTGTTGCACAATAGCTTTGACGTCAAGCGCCTGCCAGGCATTCACCGGATGGGTAATGCCCTTGATGAGGGGATTTTCCATGGCGCGCAGGAGGCCGGTGGTGATGGCCTGCGACGAGGCCGTGGCGGCCCAGGCATAGGGATGCGGCCCGAGCAGGACCACATCCAGCGGGCGCAGCGCGCTGTCCGGCAGATAGGGCACGCCGTCTGGGCCGGCGAGGTCTTCTTCGACACCGGTCAGCACGCAGCACGGCAGCGTCATTTTGGCAAGGCGATGCTGATTGAGGAAAAAATATGCATGCGGCCCTTGTGGCAAGCCAGGCCCGTGGTCCGTGACGGCAAAGGCTTCGAGCCCGCGCGCAGCGGCGACCTGAGCCATCTCGGTGATGGTGCTGTAGGCGTGACCGCTGGCCACGGAATGGGTATGCAGGTCAACAAGGATATCCATGCAGATAGTATAGCAAAGTTCGACGGCGCGCGTGGGAATTGGTATAATGGTAGTTCGCAGTGAACTTAAGATCTGAGATTTGAAATCTGAACCTGGACAAAAGTTCCGCATCGGCGGAGTGACCGTGCAGCCGAACGTGGTGGTCGCGCCCATGGCGGGCTACACTGACTTGGCCTATCGTCTGATGGTCAAAGAATTGGGCGGGGCGGGCTTGGCCTACACGGAGCTGATCAGTTGTCATTCGTTGGTGCATTTGCAGCCGAAGGTGCAACTGATGATCGCGACTGCGCCGGCGGACCATCCGTTGGGGATGCAGATTTTCGGCGCGGATGTGGAACGCATGGCGGCCAGCGCCTCGCTGCTCGAAGAGTACGGTGCGGACTTGATTGACATCAATATGGGTTGTCCCGTGTCGAAAGTGGTCAAGACGGGTGGCGGGGCAGTGCTGATGCGTGACCCGGTGCGGGCGGAGGCGATCGTGCGGGCCTGCGTCGCGGCCGTCTCGATCCCCGTCACGGTCAAGATTCGGGCCGGCTGGGATGAGCAGTCGCGCAACGCAGTCGAGTTTGCCCGGCAGATGGTTGGTGCCGGTGCGGCGGCTGTCGCGGTACATGCGCGAACCCGCGCGCAGGGCTATGCCGGGCGCGCTGACTGGAGTGTCATCCGGGCCGTGGTTGAGGCCGTCGCGGTGCCGGTGATTGGCAATGGCGATGTGGGCGATGGCCCGTCCGCGCGGGCCTTGCTGGACGAGACCGGCTGTGCCGGCGTCATGATTGGCCGGGCGGCGATGGGCGCGCCGTGGCTGTTTCGCAGTGTCAGCGCATTTCTGGCGAGCGGCGTGGCCGCGCCGGTGCCGCCAGCGCAGGCGCGCGGGCATTTGGCCCAACAGCATTTGAGCCGGTTATGCACGTTGTATGGCGAGGCGACCGCGTGTCTGCACATTCGCCGGATCGCCTGTTGCTATGCGCGCGGCTTGGCCGGCGCGCGCGAGTTCCGCCAGAACATCGTGCGCGTGACCAGCGCGGTGGACGCGCATGAGATTATTGCGCGCTATTTTGCACAGGCGCAACAACACGTGGGCACGAGCGCCATACATGGCGAGGAATGACGAATGGGGGACTATGGACCCATGCAGAATGCGGTGTTGTGGACGCTGATCACGCTCTTCGGTGCCAGCGCGGCGATTTTTACAAAATACTGCGACATGCCGGCCAGCAGCATTGGGTTCTGGCGTGTGCTGGGCGCCGTGGTGCTGCTGTTGCCGTGGTGGCTGCGGGCCTGGCGCGCGGCCGGACGGCCGCCGTTGTTCACGCCCGGCGCGCTGATCGCCGGCGTGTTGTTGGGCGCGCATTTTACCACGTGGTGCTGGGCATTGTTGCACACGACCGTGGCAAATGCATCGCTGTTTATTGGTTTGCAGCCGCTGATCACGCCGTTCATTGCCCGCGTGGTGCTGCGCGAGCGCTTGAATCGTTGGGAATTCCTGGCCGTGGCGCTGGCGTGTGCCGGCACCCTCTGGATTGTGCGCGGACAACTGCTGCTGGATGCCACGCAACTGGCCGGCACACTGGTGGCCATGGGTTCAGCGGTGTTATGCTCGGCCTATTTTGTCACCTGTCGCAAGTGCCGCGCAAACCAACACATCATATTGTTCAGCGTGAGTGTCTATACCGTCGCCGCGCTGACCCAAGCCGTTGCGGCCGTGCTGCTGGACGGCGGTGTTCGCGTCGGTGGCACACGCAGCATGCTGGCGGTGCTGGCGCTGATCTTGTTGCCAACAGTGGGCGGTCACACGCTGGCAATGTACGTGTTGAAACACGTCAAATCGCAAGTGATTGCGTTGAGCATTCCCACCCAGTTCATCTTCAGCACCGCGGCGGCGGTGTTCCTGTTCGAGCAAGTGCCGTCGCGTTGGTTTTATCCGGGCGCGGCGTTGATCCTGATGGGCGTGGTGCTCGGCATTGTCTGCGCGGCGCCGGCGGCGCGCGCTGAAAACCACGTTGCGTTGGCCGCAGGTGACTGCTGAACACGGGAGTTTTCGGTTTGCAGTTTTCGGTTTTCGGTGCAAGCGCCGCACCGGCTGGCCTTGGGTCAGTCCCGCCACCGGCGGGATGGGAGCGGCCTCCGTGCTGCGAATATGCCTCATCTGCTCTTCCACTGATCACTGAATACTGACCACTGATTATCGCGCCGCGCGAGAATGTAGCAGCCAGCACGTTTCACGAGACGCCGAATCTGGGTACCGCACGGACGTTGCGTCCCTCCCGCAGCCATAGCGCGGCAACAAAAAGAGGGGACTGCAGAGCCCCCTCGAAACATGTGCCAGCACGCGCGCGTCAGTCGAGCAGCTTGCCCCATTGCTCGGGCGTGACGTCCTTGGTGGACAACTTGCCGTTAATGGCCGGGTAGAACTCGGTCATGCTGTTGCCGAACATCACGTGTGCGCCATCGGTAAAGACGGGATTTTCGGCTTTATCAAGGCGGCCGTCGCTGACGCCGCGTTCCGACAAGATCGGCGGATTATTCGGGTCATCCGGTATGGCCGTCGAGTTGTAGGAATAGCCGATATGCAGCTTGTCGAACTCATCCTTGGTCGGATTCTGGGAGAACGGAATCATAGCAGCACCGGGGGGCTGCAACAATTTCAAGCCTTCCTTCTTCATCACCTGTGCTTCCCAGAGCGGGTACAAATCCTTGACGCCGCCACCGCGCGTGTAGCGCGTGCTGTTGGGCTGCAAACTGGGATAACTGCCGAATTGCTGCTGATAGATGTTCAGCAACAAGAACAATTGCTTCATGTTATCCTTCGACTTCATTTTGTTGACCATCATTTTAATCGGGCCGAACGCGGCCAAGCCGAGGGTGGCCAAGACGCCGATAATCGAGATAACCACCATCAGCTCGATGAGGGTAAAGCCCTTGCTGCGTTTACATGCTTTTTTCATAATCGTCTCCTGGGGTCTGTGTGAATGATTACAAATGTACGTTGCTATATAGTTTTGGCGTGCATACTGCGGGCTCATTTTTTGGAGACCGTTTCAAAGGTTTCCTCGGCGCTCTCTTCGTCGACCAAGCCCATGTCAATCACGACAATATCGCCTTTCTGCAACTCGCGATAAAACTGGCGCAAGACCGCCATGCGCTCGGGCTCCTCGGAAAAGTCGAAAAACTTGCGGGTCTTGCCGTTGACGTCCATAACGGTGAATTGGACGTAGACCCCGGCCTTGTTCGAGCTCCATAGACCAAACGTCTTTTCCTGGCGGTTGAATTCTTCAATTGCTTTGTTGACCAACGTGCCCTCGAACGACTTGGTGAACGCGACCAAGTCAGCGCTGGCAATCGCGACGCGGGTATTGCTCTTGCCGGCGCAGCCGGCCAGGACTAGGCCACCGGCAGCAACCGCCAACAGCAGGCCGGCACACCGCCACCACCGCACTTGCTTATAGCTCGTCGTACGCATAATGCCAGATTATAGCATACCCTACCGGCATTGTCAATGTGGTTGACAGCGGCCTGTGATTATGGTAACATATCCGGCTGAACAGAACAGTGCAGCGTGCTTTTTTTTTGCGCCATTAGCTCAGCTGGTAGAGCAACTGACTCTTAATCAGTGGGTCCGAGGTTCAAGTCCTCGATGGCGCACCATAGCAGACAAAACAGTGGCGCTGCGCGGCGCGCAGCAACGCTGGACGGAGAGGTGGCTGAGTGGTCGATAGCGGCGGCTTGCTAAGCCGTTGTACGGGTCACACCGTACCGCGGGTTCAAATCCCGCCCTCTCCGCCATACTTCTAGTTCACCCCGCGCCCCGATACGACGCGACTACCGCGGGACACGATGACCGACAGCATGACTATTCTTTTGGGTGTGAGCGGCTCGATTGCCGCCTACAAGGCCTGCGCATTGACGCGCGAACTGATCACGCGCGGCGCTGACGTGCATGTGCTGATGACGCCGCACGCGGGTGAGTTTGTCACGCCCATGACCTTTCAGACGTTGTCGCGCAATCCCGTCACGATTGGGCTCTTCGACCAGATTGAGGCATGGAAGCCGGAACACATTGCGCTGGCCGAGCGCGCGTGCGCACTGGTGATTGCGCCGGCGACCGCCAATGTGCTTGCCAAACTCGCGCATGGCTTGGCAGATGATGCGCTAACCTCAACGGCGCTGGCGTTCAACGGCCCGGTCATTGTCGCGCCGGCGATGAACACGGGCATGTACCGCCATCCGGCAACCCAAGCGAACCTGCAGACATTGCGGGCGCGCGGGGTCGAGATTGTCGAGCCGGATGCGGGCGAACTGGCGTGCGGCACGGTCGGGATCGGGCGCTTGGCGTCGCTGGCGCAGATCCTGGCGGCGGTCGAGCGGGTGACGGGCTTGGGCCGGAGCGCGCCGGCATGAGTACGCCGCTGCGCGTGCTGGTCAGCGCCGGGCCGACGCGTGAATTCATTGATCCAGTACGGTTTGTCTCGAATCCGAGCACGGGCAGGATGGGCTTGGCCGTGTGTGCCGCAGCCGCAGCGGCGGGCCATTGCGTGACCTTGGTGCTGGGCCCGACGCACCTGGCGGTGCCAGCCGGTGTGCAAGTGATCACGGTGGTCAGTGCCGCCGAGATGCATGACGCAGTCCTGGCGCAGTTCGACGCGTGTGACGTGCTGGTCATGACCGCCGCGGTTGCGGATTACCGTCCGGCGACGACCGCGACGAAAAAGCAGCACAAGACCGGCGCGCCACTGACGCTGACCATGGAGCCGACCGCCGATATTTTGATGGCGGCCGCGGCGCGCGTGCAGCGCCAAGTGTTGATCGGCTTTGCCGCCGAGACCGGCGCGGTACTTGCCTCGGCGGCGAAGAAACTGCGTGAAAAACATCTGGATATGATTATCGCGAACGATGTACAGTGCGCGGAGGCGGGCTTTGGCGCAGAGCGCTTGCGCGCATGGGCGCTGTGGCGCGACGGGGCTGAACGCGATTTGGGCCTGGCCGACAAGAGCGCGCTGGCAACCTTTATTGTGGCCGAAGCGGAGCGGCTGGCAGGGGAACGGATGCAGGACGTTAATATTTGAGATTTGAAATTTGAGATTTGAGATTTGAGATATGCCGCAGCGCAGATTTGAAAACTATTGGAAGGCCGTGGTGGCCGGCGAGCGCAACGATCGCACGGCGCGCGCGACCCGCGGTGCATTAAGCGCGGCGGCGGCATTGTATGGCATGGTGGTGCGGCTGCGCGCATCCTTGTACAAGCGGGGTATCTTGCGGCGGTTCTGGCCGGGGTGCCTGGTGATCAGCGTCGGCAACATCACGGTCGGCGGCACCGGCAAGACGCCGGTGGTCGAGACCTTTGCACGCGCGTTGACGAAAGGCGGGCGCAAAGTGGCGATTGTCAGTCGCGGCTACAAGGCGCGTTCGCCGAATTGGCGCTGGCGCTGGCGCAATCGCACGTTGGTCGCGGGCACGAAAATAGTGCATGATGGCCAGCAACTGTTGTTGGGCGCGCGCGAAGCCGGGGACGAGCCCTACATGCTGGCGCGCAATCTCGATGAGGTCGTGGTGATTGTGGATTCGGATCGCGTGCGCGGCAGCCGTTTTGCGATCAATGAATTCGGGGTGGACACGATTATCTTGGATGACGGCATGCAACACTTGCGGTTGCAGCGCCAGATTGAAGTGGTGTTGATTGACGCGACCTGCCCGTTTGGGTTTGAGCATATGTTGCCGCGCGGCCTGTTGCGCGAATCGCTGTCGGGCTTGCGCCGCGCCACGCATATTTTTGTCACGAAAGCGAAGCAGATTGATATAACGCCGATTGTCGAGCGCATCCGGCAGTATAATCAGACGGCTGAGATCATTGCGTGCTTCTATGAGCCGCTGACGCTGGTGAATGTGCACAACGGCGAGGAAATGCCGCTGACGGAGCTGCGCGCGCAGAATGTGTTTGTGGTCAGCGGCATCGCGCAACCGGGCGGCTTTGTCGAGCTAGTCAAGGAACTGGGCGCGTATGTGCAGCGGGTCTACACCTTTCCGGATCATCATCGCTTTCGGCGCGAGGAAATCGAGCGCATTTACCGGCGCGCCTTCAGTTGGCATGCCGATGCAATTGTGATGACCGAGAAAGACGCCGTGCGCTTTTCAAAGCGCGTGCGGATAGAAAATATGATCTGCCCGGTGTACTATGTCAAAGTGGGCATTGTGATCAAGTCGGGCGCGGAAGATTTCCAGCATTGCATTGCGCGCATCTGCTATCCGTAAAACCGTGTGCGGCAAACGTTTTGTGGCGCCGCCGCGCCATCCCGCCACCGGGGTGGATCGCGTATGCCGCCAATGGTGGCAGCTGTTTTCAGTTTTTGGTTTGCGGTGCAAGCGCCGCACCGCCGCAAAGTGGGAGCGGCCTCCGTGCCGCGAATCTGCATCTGCGGCTGGCCTGCGCTTGCAGCAAAGCCATCGCTCTGGTATACTTTTGCAGATGAAAAGCCATGTTTAACCATGTCTAGTAGTTGATTGTGCATGAGACGTCCGTGACATCACAAGAATCGGCGAGCGGGGCGCAGACGCTGTGGCGCGCGGCATTGATTGCTTGCGGCGGTCTGCTGGTGGCGGCAGTGCTGGCACCGTGGGTGTTTCGCATCACGCAGCAGCTACCGCTGTTGGCGCAGTATCCGTTCCGGCGCGTGTTTGACCGCGTGGCGGCGGTGAGTTTGCTCCTCCTGTTTGCGCTGGGCTGGCGTTGGTTGCAGGTGCGCATCACGTTTCTGCCGTTGTTCAAGCGCAAGCGCGCGGTGTCGCGCTACACGACCTGGCTGCTGATCGGCTTTGTGTGCATTACCGTCTTGGTGCTGGCGCAAGTGTGGTCGGGCTTGCGCGTGTATCGCCGGCCGTTGCCGTCGGCGGTGCTGCTGGCGGTGGTGCAGGGCTTGTTCAGTGCTGTATGCGTCGGCCTGCTCGAGGAGTCGATTTTCCGCGGCTTCATGCTGCAGGCATTTCTTGAACGCTTCACACGCTATCGCGCGATTTTGTTGACCAGCGCGGTCTTCGCCCTACTGCATTTGTTCACGCTCGATCATTTCCTCACGGCGATCCGCGACGTGCAATTGGACGGCACGCATTGGGCCGCCGGCTTTCGCTTGATTGCCTTGTTCCTGGTGCCCTTGCGGCAGCCGCTCGTGATTTTACCCGGCCTGATCGGCTTGTTCCTGGCCGGCTGGCTGTTGGCCGAGCTGACCGTGCGGACGAAGTCGCTGTGGCCCGCGATTGGCCTGCACACCGGCTGGGTCTGGGCGATCAAAGTGACCGGCCGGGTTTGGAAATATTTCGACCCGCCGCCGCTGGATGCCGGCCCCGTCTGGCTGTTCGGCGGCAAATATGCGGCGACCGGCGTGCTGGGCTGGGTGCTCGTTGGCGGCGTGATTCTGGTGGTGAATGGACTGGCGGCCTATGCCCTGTATCGTGGCGCCGTCGCCCTGATGAATCTGCTGACGTATCGGCAGGCAGCGGTACTGGGCCGCGCGTGCGGCCGGATCGCGTTCCACCTGGACGTGCGGCATCGGCGTGCGGCCTTGGATAATCTTCGTCATGCCTTCCCCGAAAAGAACGAGCCAGAGCGGCGCGCGATTGCGCGTGGCAGCTTTGCGACACTGGGCGGTGTCGCGGCCGAAATGCTGCAATTCGGGCGGATCGCGCACCAGTTCAATGCGCTGGTCGAAGTACAAGGGCTTGAACATGTCACGGCGGCGATGGCGCGCGGGCGCGGCCTCGTGTTTTTCACCGGGCATTTCGGCAATTGGGAAATGTTCACACTGGCGTGCGGCGTGCAGAAATATCCTTTCGCGGGCGTGGCGCGGCCGCACGCCAATGAATGGATTTATCGCTATGTGGTGCGCGCGCGCTGTGCGACGGGGATCGAGATTCTCGACAAAAAAGGCATTCTGCGCGATCTCTTGGCGCGCCTGCGGGCCGGCCGGATGGTCGGCTTTGTCGGCGATCAGTATGCCGGTTCGGGCGGCGTGTTCGTCAATTTTTTCGGGCGGCCGGCCTCGACCATCGCAACCATGGCGGTCATCGCGCGCAAGACCGGCGCGGCCATTGTGCCCGCCTTTGACCATGTGCTGTCGGACGGCACGCATCGGCCGGTCGTGCATCCGCCGATATGGGTGGCCGAGACCGACGATCCCGCCAAGGATGTCTTCGACGCGACGCAGCAACTGATGACGCTTTTGGAACAGCAAATCAGGGCGGAGCCCGCGCGCTACCTGTGGGCCCACCGCAAATGGCGCGCGCGGCGTGGCAATGCATGAAACTGGAAACTGGAAACTGGAAACTGGAAACTTGCAAGAGCATTTTAGTGCGTGCGCCCAATTGGCTGGGTGACAATGTGCTGGCCTTGCCGGCCGTCGCGGCGTTGTGCCGCATGCGCCCGGCGGCGCATGTGACCGTGCTGGTGCGCGACACGATGGCCGATTTCTGGCGCATGACGCCGGCGCACGACGTGATTCCGTTTCGCGCGCAACGCGGGCTGGCCGGATTGGCCGATCGCTGGCGGCTGGCGCGTGAACTGCGCCAGCATGGCTTCGGCAGCGCGCTGATCCTGCCGAATTCATTTGATTCGGCGCTAATACCGTGGCTGGCGCGCATTCCACGGCGCGTCGGCTGGGCCAGCGATGCGCGCGGCGCATTGCTGACCGAGCGCGTGCCGCGCCCCGAACATCTGCGCGGACAAAATCAATCGTTGTGCTATTTGTACCTAGTCGAGCAATTTCTGGGCGAGCGCGTGACAGACAGCAATGACTGTCGATTGAAAATAGCACAAGCGGCCATTGATGCAGTGCAGGCGCGGAGTGCAGCGCTGCCGGCACTGTTGCTTGGATTGAATCCGGGCGCGACGTATGGTGCCGCGAAATGCTGGCTACCAGAGCGCTTTGCAGAAGTGGCTGTGCAGGCGCATGCGGAGCTGGGTGCCGGCGTGCTTATTGTCGGCGGGCCGGGCGATGCGCGCGTGTGCGCCGAGGTTGCGCAATTGATCGCGCGGCAAGCGCCGGATGCGGCGATATGGTGCCTGAATTTGGCTGGGCAGACGAATTTGTGCGAACTGGCGGCATGGCTGCGCCAGTGTGCGTGTCTGGTGACAAACGACACCGGCGGGATGCATCTGGCGGCGGTGGCGGGCACACGCGTCGTGGCGATATTTGGCCCGACCGATTGGCGCGAGACGGCGCCGTTGGGCGAGGGCCACGTGCTGCTGCGCGGCGACGTGGACTGCGCGCCGTGCTGCAAGCGCGAATGCGCGACGGATCACCGCTGCATGACCGCCGTGACGGTCGCGCAGGTGTGGCAGGCAGTGCAAGGAATGCTGCCGTCGCGGCGGTGAACCGCGACGCTTCGCGTGCGATGAGAAATCCCGGTGCTTGCAAATTCACCACGGAATGGTTATAATATCACCATGTACCAGCGCAATGTCATGACCCGCATCACGGCGGCGCTCGCGGATACGCCCGTCGTCTTCATCAATGGCCCGCGCCAGACCGGCAAGACGACTCTGGTGCAGCAGATCGCCAGCCAGCATGCCGACAGCACCTACGTTACCTTTGATGACGCCGGCACGCTTGCCGCCGCGGCACACGATCCCGCCGGCTTTATTCGGCACAGCGCCGGCATGGTCATCATTGATGAAGTCCAGAAGGTGCCGACGTTGTTTCCCGCGCTCAAGTTGGCAGTCGACCGTGATCGGCGGCCGGGTCGCTTTCTGTTGACCGGCTCCGCCAATGTGCTGACGCTGCCACGCTTGTCGGAATCGCTGGCAGGGCGCATGGAGATCATCGCGTTGTGGCCGTTGTCACAGGGTGAGCTTGCCGGCGTGCGCGATCACTTCATTGAGCGTGTGTTCCGCCCGTCAACCCTGCGGATGGGGCGGATTGCCGCCGCGCCGCCCGGTCACACAGCCCGGATTGCGCGCGGTGGTTTTCCTGAAGCTGTTGCGCGCGTCGACGAACGCAGGCGCCACGAATGGTTTGGCGCGTATCTCACCACGGTGTTGCAACGCGATGTACGCGACCTCGCGCACATCATCGGCTTGACCGACATGCCGCGCTTGCTGACGCTACTTGCGGGGCGCGCCGGGAATTTGCTCAATATCGCGGATGTCTCACGCAGTCTGGGAATTCCGCACAGCACGTTGAAGCGCTACCTGACCCTGCTGGAAGCGACATTCCTGATCCGGGTGGTGCCGCCATGGCATGCCAACATCAGCAAACGACTTGTGAAAACCCCAAAGGTGTATTTGTGCGACACGGGCCTGATGGCATACTTGCACGGCAGTACCGCTGCGACACTGGCCGCTGCGACACCGGGCAAAGGCGCACTGTACGAGAATTTTGTGCTGGCGGAATTGCTGAAGCAAATGACGTGGTGCGGTACCGCCGCCGCACTCTGGCATTTCCGCACGGCAGCGGGCCGCGAGGTAGATTGCGTGCTCGAAGCGCGCGACGGGCGTCTCGTGGGCATTGAAGTGAAGGCATCTGCCACCGTCGGCGCCGCTGATTTCGCCGGCTTGCGTGAACTAGCCACGTTGGCGAAAAAGCGATTTGTGGCCGGGGTGATTCTGTATGCCGGCGACATGCTCGTGCCGTTTGGAGAGCAGTGCTGGGCCGTGCCGTTGCAGGTGCTCTGGGCGGTCGGGTAACGCAACGACTATGCTCTCACAGGCAAATAATTTCTGCGCGGATCACTTGAGTGGAGGCGTGAATGAAGAAGTGGCCTGATGAGGTGCGGCGCGGTTTGGCGCTGGGAACGCGCATCAGTGTTGCTTTATTTGTGATTGTGGCGTTTGGTGTGTTGTTCATGCATTGGGCGGATTGGCGCGTAACGCGCGGGTCACGAACGAACACAAACAGCAATGTGATTGCGAAAATCTGGATGCCCGTCGCCACGCAAACGACAAAAAATGTCGTTTGTGCACGACCACAGCCGCTCGCGGCAACAAATGCGCCGGCAGTGTCCGCGGCGGAAATGGTCATGATCAGCGGTTGTGTGCTGCGCGCGCGTGACGGCATGCCGGTGGCCGATCTGACGGTGCTGCATCGCGCGGCGAGTGGCAGTAATGAGACCAGTACCGTGACCGACCGGCACGGGCGCTTTGCCATGCGCGGCGTGTTGGCACCGGATGGCGATGCCGGCGCGCTCGTCATCAATGATCCGTTATATGCGGCGGTAAAGCAGGAGTTGGGCACAAGATATTCCGGGCAAGAAATTGTCATCTATTTGTATGATCCAGCGGTGATTTATGGGAGCGTGAGCGACGCAGATGGCGCGCCCATTTCCAATGCAATGGTCACGGCCCGAGAATATGGCCCAAATGTTCTTTGCCGCGCGCTGCGCAGCAGCATTGCCAGTGTTAAAGACCAGGGCAGGTACAGATTCCATGCGTGGCAGGAATTCTCGACAACATCAGATGCGCTGGGAATGTATGCACTGTCGAATATGGTTGCGCCGGGCAAGTACTCATTGCAGGCCGGCACGGCAGAGATGCAGATGCCATTGTGTGAAAATGTGAGCGCGACAACTGTGGCAACGGAACCGTGCCAGTCACACCGCTGTGACTTGGTGCTGTATCCGCGGCCGGTGATCATGGTCAAAGTTGAAGACGCGCATGGCGCGGCGGTGTGCCAGTATGATCTTTGCGTTGATATGCTGTGCAGAACGGGTTTCCTGGAAGAGCGGCACTCGGCAGCGCTTGCGGTGAGTTTGACGAATTGTGAATGGTATGCTGTTCCTGTTACCGAGCAAATGTTCTGCGTGCCGGTGCGGCTGCAAGCGACGGCGGCGGATGGGCGCAGTGCCGGCGCGGTGTTTGCGGTGTATGCCAATCAGCCGCGCAATGAAGTAGTGCTGCGGCTCGAACAACCCACCGTGCTGGTCAGCGGATGTGTGATGACTGCGGACGGCGTGCCGTGTGCCCAGGAAACTATCAGCGCTGTTCACACGCTTACACGAGGATTCATTTATGTGAAAACAGATGGTGCGGGTAATTTCACCGTGACTGGTCTGCCGGCGGAGCGCGGCGAAGAAATTCGCTTGAGATGCATGGCAGCACAGACGAATGTGCCATGCGGCACGCGTGACATGGAGTGGCGTGTTGACACCAATCAGACCAGCGTTACCTACACTGTGCGTGGCCGTGTGTGTTATGCGAATGGCACGGCTCCGCCAAGCAGGTATGAGGTGGCTACACATTATGATATAGGTAGAGCAGAGAAGGCTGCTGATGGCGGTTTTAGCTTGAGCACGCATGACGCCACGGGGGTGGTGGTGGTCAGCAGCGCGGGCTTTGCCGATGCGCAGCGCGCATATGCGGCGGATGCGAGCCGAAGTTGCGATGTGGGCACGATTGTGTTGAGCAGTGCTTGCGCACGGGTGCACGGCCGGCTGGTTGACAATTCAGGCAAGCCGATGGCGATACGTGTCGTACTCGATAGCGACAATCAAGATGTGTATGCCGAGGCAATGTCGCGGGCATATGACGGCGGCTACGAATTTGTCGAAGTGAGCCCTGGCGCATATACGGTGAAAGTATACATACCCGGCACCGGCGTTGTCGCGAAAATGAACTTTACTGTTGTAGCCGGCGAAGACAAGACGTTGCCGGACATGGTGGTGAACGTGCCGCGTGAGGAAAAAGTGACGGTGCGACTGCTGCTGTCGGACGGCCAGCCGGCGCGCTATGCCTTCATAGACTCGTATCTTCTGACCACGGATGAGCGCGGCGAAGTATGCGGGCGCTTTGCCGGCACCGCGATCTGGAATGTGCACTGCGGCAACAATTCCTATGTGACGCCGGCGTTCAGCGTGCCGGCGGGCGCGTCGTTTACCCAGGTAGTCTTGCGGCCGGCGGACGTCATGGCCGGGCGCGTGTATCTCGACGGCCGGCCACTGTATCGGCTATGGCTGATGTTTCAACGCGATGGCCTGTACAGCGGCAATGCAGAGGGCACCTTCGAGAATTATTTCTCGCTGACCGGCGAAGAGGGCGAGTATGTCATAATCGAGCAACGCGCCAAGTTGACGACACGCGCCACGCTGCATCGCGGCGTGGATAATGTGATCAACTTCAAGACTGACGCAGCGCGGGAGATTCAGCAGAACGAGCGTTGAAGCTTGACGCATTCAGTGTGAACGTGTATCATATCACCAGGAGTAAATGATGTTGAAGCGGAAGCACACTAAATCAATTCATGAAAGAAACTACGTCGCAGAAGTCGACGTGGAATTGATTGAGACTGACAAAGGCTGGTCTCCCTATCTTTCGCTTGAAGATGCCTGCCGGCTTGATGATGTGCGCGATGCATTGCGCCGCGGAGACGTGCGGGCGTCCGTGCGCCAAGCGTGTCTATGCGACCTCACGCGTATTGCCGTGTGAATTCTGATGAAGAAGTGGGCTGATGTGGTGCGACGCGGCTTGGCGCCGGGGATGTGCATCAGCATTGCTCTGTTGGCGATCTTAGCGTGTGGTATCCTGCTCATGTATTGGGCGGATTGGCGCGCAACGCGCGTGCTACGAACGAACACAACAACCAATGTCATTGCGGAAGCGCGGGTACCCGTCGCCACGCAAACGACAAAAAATGTCGTTTGTGCACGACCGCGGCCGCCGGCGGCAACGAATGTGCCGGCAGTGTCCGCGGCGGAATTGGTCATGATCAGCGGTTGTGTGCTGCGCGCGAGTGACGGCATGCCGGTAGCCAATATGACCGTGCTGCATCGCGCGGCGGACGGCAGTAATGAGACCAGTACCGTGACCGACCGGCACGGGTGCTTTGCCCTGCGCGGCGTGTTGGCACCGGATGGCGATGCCGGCGCGATCGTCATCAATGATCCGTTGTATGCGGTGGTAAAGCAGCAGTTGGGCACAAGATATTCTGGGCAAGAGATTATCATTTATTTGTATGATCCAGCGGTGATTTATGGGAGCGTGAGCGACGCAGATGGCGCGCCCATTGCCAACGCAATGGTCACGGCCCGCGAATATGGCCGTGATGTGCTTAGTCGGGCGCTGCGCAGCAGCGTTGCCAGCGTGAAAGATCAGAACCGGCACATATATAATGCGTGGCAGGAATTCTCGACAACATCAGATGCGCAGGGCATGTATGCGCTGTCGAACATGGTAGCGCCGGGCAAGTATTCATTGCAGGCCGGCACGGCAGACATGCAGATGCCATTGTGTGAAAACGCAAGTTCGGTGACTGTGGCGACGGAACCGTGCCAGTCGCACCGGTGTGACTTGGTGCTGTATCCGCGGCCGGTGATCATGGTCAAAGTCGAAGACACGCATGGCGCGGCGGTGCGCCAGTATGATCTTTCCGTTGATATGCTGCTCAGAACGAGTTACCTGGAAGAACGGCACTCGGCAGCGTTTGCGGTCAGTTTGACGAATTGCGACTGGTATGCCGTGCCGGTTACCGAGCAAATGTTCTGCGTGCCGGTGCGGTTGCAGGCGACGACGGCGGACGGGCGCAAAGCCAGTGCAGTCTTTGCGGTGTATGCCAATCAGCCGCACAATGAAGTGGTGTTGCGGCTCGAACGACCGACCGTGCTGGTCAGCGGATGTGTGATGACTGCGGCCGGCGTGCCGTGTGCGCGGGCACGCATCAGTGCGCGCCACACCATCACACGGGCATACACGGACGTGACCGCAGATGAAGAGGGCAAATTCGCCGTGACGGATCTGCCGGCGGAGCGCGGCGAAGAAATTCAGTTGCGATGCATGGCGGCGCAGACGAATGTGCCGTGCGGCACGCGGGAGATGGAGTGGCGCGTTGGCGTTAATGAGACCAGCGTTACCTACACTGTGCGTGGCCGCGTGTGTTATGCAGATGGCACGGCTCCGCCAAGCACGTTTGAGGTGCGCACACAGTATGATTATTGTACAGCAGAGAAGGCTGCTGATGGCGGGTTTAGGTTGAGCACAGATGCCGCGACGGGCGTGGTGATTGTCAGCAGTGCCTGCTTGGCCGACGTGCAGCGCGCATATGCGGCGGATGCGCGCCGAAGTTGCGATGTGGGCACGCTTGTGTTGAGCAGCGCTTGCGCGCGGGTGCGCGGCCGGCTGGTTGACACTACCGGCAAGCCGATGGCGACGCGGGTCGTGCTCGACAGCGACAATCAAGATGTGTATGCCGAAGCAATGGCGCGGGCATATGACGGCGGCTACGAATTTGTCGAAGTGAGCCCGGGTGCATATACGGTGAAAGTATACATACCCGGCACCGGCGTTGTCGCGAAAATGAACTTTACTGTTGTAGCCGGCGAAGACAAGACGTTGCCGGACTTGGTGGTGAACGTGCCGCGTGAGGAAAAAGTGACGGTGCGGTTGCTGCTGCCGGACGGCCAGCCGGCGCGGCATGCCTTGATTGAAGTAGAATTGCTGACCACGGATGAACGCGGCGAAGTATGCGGGCGCTTTGCCGGCACCGCGATCTGGAATGTGCAGTGTGCCAACAATGCCTATGTGACGCCGGCGTTCAGCGTGCCGGCGGGCGCGTCATTCACCCAGGTGGTCTTGCGGCCGGCGGACGTCATGGCCGGGCGCGTGTATCTTAACGGCCGGCCGCTGTATCGGCCATGGCTGATCCTTGGACGCGATGGCGTGAACTATGGCTATGCAGGGGGCATCTTCGAGAATTATTTCTCGCTGACCGGCGAAGCGGGCGAGTATGACATCACCGAGCAGCGCACCAAGTTGACGACACGCGCCACGCTGCACCGCGGCGTGGACAATGTGATTGATTTTGTGAGCGCCGCAGCGCTCAAGTAGGCGCGCGCAGACTTTCCCTTCGCGTGGCACGGCATGCCGTGCATCCTGAGGGCGGTCGCATGATATTTTCTCCATCAATCCGAACTCGCGTGCGCGCACGCGTCCCCCTGCGTGCGCTGCTCAAAATCACCTCGCAGCGCGTCGTCTGATCCCATGTATGCTACACTCTCTTCACGCAACCATTTGTGAGTACCTTTTATTTCGACGCCACAGGCCCCCACCGGCATTTTCTAGTTCACTTGCAGTGACACCGGCAAGTGTGCTATACTATAGTGCATGAAATTTGTAACCGGAATTACATAAGGATGCATGCCATGACACTGCGACATAGTATCTCCTGGGGTGTGGTGCTGAGTTGTCTTGTTGTTCTGGGTGGCTGTTCCAGCAAAAGTGCGCCAAACACCAGGATGACAACGGACGAGCCGGTCGCGATGAATGATATGCCGCCGCCGGATGATTTGGACATGGACATGACCGGCACCGCTAGCGGCGGCGACGCGTTTGCGGCAGGCGACGGCGATATTCCGGCGGCGCCGGCGATGGATGTGATTCCGGGCAGCTCAGCCAGCAGCTATCCCAGCACGCCGGGCTATGGCGCGATCGTGGCCGATAGTCGCGGCTATCCCGATTATGCCACGCCACGCAGCGGCGGCAGTTCAAGCTTGGCGTCTGGTTCGAGCTATACGATTCAGCGCGGCGACACGCTGTGGGGGATCAGCCGGCGCTGCGGCGTCTCGGTCAACTCGCTGGCGAGCGCCAATGGCATCAGCCCGAATGCGATCTTGCGCATCGGCCAGCGCTTGACCATTCCTGGCGCAGGCGCGAGCAGCGGCAGTGCAGTTAGTGGTTCGAGCACCACGGGTGGCCGCACCTATCGCGTGCAGCGCGGTGACACGTATTCCGGCTTGGCGCACAAATTCGGGGTCAGCAGCCAGCGGCTGATGGAATTGAACAACGCTTCCTCCACGACCTTGCGCGAAGGCCAGACGCTACGCATTCCGTAAATTCTTTCGCGGCGAAAGAATTTGTAAGGAGAAGTTTCCCGGCTGCAATCCGGCAATGGAGATGGGTGCTGTGCGCCCGCTGCTATCCTCGTTATCTCGCCCGCTATTGCGCGCCGGATCACATACCATCGTTCTACCTCTTTTCCATTCATGACGATGTCCTCGTTCATGTTCGCTTCTCCTCTGCTTGTGAGAAGCACATTCTATCCTATGAGGACATTTCTACTGAACTCAACCCAGGTCATTTTAACTGAATGTTGACAGAGTCCGCTGGGGTGAAATGCCGGCAAGACGCATGCGATGGCAACTGCTATTCATGGCGCACTACGCAGTGCGCGTGCGCGCAATTATTTCTGCCCCGCGCTCCAGGTCGGCTGGCCGAGCAGCTGGCGCACGTCTTCCTGGAGGATCAGCGCGCGGCGATGACCATCATCCAAGCGGGCCATGGTCTGCGCGTCGTACAGTTCGCTCAAGATGCTGCGTTTTAAGAGCGACGTCAAGCCCTTCTTGTTGCCTTTGTCGCGCCACGCCGTGACATAATCACAATAGGCTTGGTAACGTGCCGCCACGTGGGCGGTCGGCAGCCCCATGACTGCGTCCGTCAGCGTGCTGAATTGCGCGGCCGAGGCATTCGGCGCCCGTGCCAAAGAGAGCATCTTTTGCTGAATGGTTTGCAGAATGGGGATGATATGGTAGGTGCGGGTGACATTCAAGCCGCGCCAGCCGGCATTCACCCATGAAAACGCGCACGAGGCCGTGTGCCGCTTGTCCAACGCCACATTGACGATCAGCGAGCGGGAGATATACATTATCGGTTGGACCCAGCTCAGGCCACGCAGATTGGTGCCTGGTTTCTCGCTGTAATAATAAAGATGATCGTCGACCGGCCCGACGGCCACGCCGCGCACGGCATAGCTGGAGCGCCCCAGCATGTCCGAGAACGACATAAAAATCTCGCGGCCGGCCAGATTGAGGCGCGCAATCGCGCGAACGTTGGTGTAGTGATAGGCCGTGCCGGATTGCGGGTTCGGCGTGGTTTCTTCGATACAGCGGAAACGCCCATAGGCATACTGATTCAGCGGTATGGCACGCGGGACACAGGCCAGGGTGGCGCGGGTGAACGCGGCGGTGTCGAGCACGCTGCTGTAGCGCATCGAGCTGGGGAAGATCGCATAATCGGGAATGGTTGCGCTGTAGTACAACGCAATGTGATTGCTCAATGCACTCGGCAAGGTGACCAGTGTGGCTGCGCCATCAGCGTCCCAGCGGTCCCTTGGTTGCCAGGCCCGGCCGGTGGCGGCTTCCTGGCGAATGAACGCCAGCAGCGGGCGCAAGGCGCCCAAAGTCACGGCGCTGGTCGGCGCCTGCATGAACGCAATCGCCTGATCCAAGGCTTGCTCGACCTGCGGCGGCAGCGCAACGAGCGCCAGGTTGGCGCCCGCTTGCTGGGCTTCTTCGAGTGCATCTCCGTTTTGCTCCGCTGCACCAAGCCGCCCGGTCGGCATCATCAGACTCAGCAGACCCATCAGACTGATCGGCAGCATTCTCAAGAAATACGTCATGCCCACTCCCGTGCTATAACAATGAATTGCCGCAATTCATTTTGTACAAAATGGTTTTGCACCAAAACCATTTTTCTCCGCAACCTGAATCCCGCCGTTGGCGGGATCCACGCCGATGGCGGGACTAGCCAAGCCAGCTCCAAGCAGCCCTGAAGCCTGAACCCGCATGGACATCACGCGCCCGCGACCTGCGCGTTAAACGCGTCGATCAACTCATCCCAGCGCGTCACTTGCGCAAACAATTGCGGCCAGACCTCCGGGTCGTGCCACAAGCGATGCAGGTCGGTGATGTCTTTGCCTTGCTGCTCGACCCAGGTGTAATATTTAAGATTGTGAATGGCCTTTTGATCAAGGAAGGTCAACTCTTTGTAATGATCCGTGGTCGTGCCGTGCAAGCAGTGGTCCAAGTCGCAGGCGGCCTGGGTGGCGGTGTAGGCGCCGCGCTCGGCGCGCAACTCCTCGAGGCGCGAGGCGTACAGCGCGGCCGAGTCGGTCGCAATCGTGACGACGGCATCGCGCGCGCCAAACTCGAAATGCTTGGCGGTCTTGATTGCAGCGAGCAGATTGGCAATGGCCGAGATGCCGAGGCAGTCCAGCGAGTCAAGCAGCGCGGCAGGAATGCCCTGGGTTGCCAGAAACGCTTTGCCGACCGGCTCATTGAAGAGGCGCAGGATGCGCAGGCAGAGTTCGTCGTCAATCGCCGCGACCGCGTTGGTGTTGCGCACATTGTGAACCCACGGCACATGCTTGTCGCCAATGCCTTCGATGCGATGGGCGCCAAACCCATTGTAGAGCAGCGTCGGGCATTGCAGCGCCTCGGCCGCGACGACGCGCACGTGTGGCACGATGGTGCGCAAATAGTCGCCGGCGGCAATCGTGCCGGCCGAGCCGGTCGCCGAGATGTAGGCACTCAAGCGCGGCTGATGGGGGAGCGCGCGCCAGACATCTTCAATGGCGGCGCCCGTCACATGGTAGTGCCAGCAAGGGTTGCCAAATTCATCAAACTGGTTGAGGATCACGCAATCCGGGCGGGTGCGCCGGATTTCCCAGCATTTGTCGTAGATTTCCTTGACATTCGATTCGCAGCCGGGCGTGGCAATGACTTCGGCGCCGATCGTGCGCAGCCAGTCGAAGCGTTCGCGGCTCATGCCTTCCGGCAGGATGGCGACGGCGGTGCAGCCCATCAGGGCCGAGTCAAACGCGCCGCCGCGGCAGTAATTGCCGGTCGAAGGCCAGACGGCTTTGTGATAGGTCGGGTCGAATTGGCCGGTGACCAGGCGTGGCGCAAGGCAGCCATAGGCGGCGCCGACCTTATGTGCGCCGGTGGGAAACCACTTGCCCAGCAGTAGCGCGATGGGCGCGCTGACACCGGTCAGGGCGGGTGGCAGCACCAGATGGGGCACGGCACCAAACAAGCCGCCGCGTTCACGCGGTTGATTATGCCAGGTAATCCGGAAGAGATTGCGGGGATGGACATCCCACAAGCCGATGGTTTTCAACTCGTCGCGAATGGCGGCGGGCACGCGGCTTGGGTCTTTCATCTGCGCAAAGGTTGGCAACAGGATGCCGCGTTCGCGGCAACGCAGGACCGCCCGGTCACGGGCTTGCTCGTTGACAACATGGTCGGTGAATTCAATCATATGTTGGTGCGCTCCATATTCAATGTTTCTATTATAGCGGCCTGTGGCGGCGGCGTCAAGCATGGCAAAACGCCATGGGGGGATTGTGCAGTACTGCGTTACAGCGCACGGACGCTCAACAAAAAAGACGCCGGAGTCCATGGTGCATGGGTGATCCGGCGTCTTCAAACTGGCGCGAGAGACGAGACTTGAACTCGCAACCTCTGCCGTGACAGGGCAGCGCTCTAACCAAGTTGAGCTACTCCCGCGTAGTGCGCATCACGCGGCGGCAAGTATAGCGAAACCGCCGTGCAAATGCAAGCGCGCGTTAGACCGGCTGCGGCGCAGTGTCCGAGCCCTGGTCGGCCGCGGCGGCGTCCCCCGGCAGCAACGCGCCACCAAGGTCAAGGCCGCTTTCGAAGCGTTTGCGCTCGGGCGCGGGCGCGTGCGGCGTGGACGCCGTGGTCGTGATCGGCGTTGGTTCCGTGGCGGCCCGCTCGGCCAGCGCCTTGTCGCGCTCATAGGCGCGGATACTCAGCGCCACTTTGCGGTCGCCCGGCTCGATCCGCACGATCTTGGCGGTAACCTCGTCACCCACCTTGACCGCGTCTTTCACATTGCCGACCGGCTTGTCGGACAACTCGGAAATGTGGACCAGCCCTTCAATGTCATTGTTGAGCTGGACGAACGCGCCGAACGAGGTGGTGTTGGTGACCTTGCCGGCAATGACATCGCCTTCTTTATAGTGATTGTAGATATGTTCCCACGGGTCTTCGACCAATTGCTTGAGCCCGAGTGCGATCTTGCGGTCGGACGCGTTGACCGAGAGGACCACGGCCTCGACCTGGTCGCTCTTCTTGATCACTTCCGAGGGATGATTGATCTTGCGGGTCCAGGACATGTCCGAGACATGGATCAAGCCGTCAATGCCGTCTTCGAGTTCGACAAACGCGCCATAGGCCGTCAGATTGCGGACGGTGCCGTGCACCTTGGCGCCCTGCGGATAGCGTTCGCCGATCGTCTCCCACGGGTTATCCTGCGTCTGGCGCAGGCCCAGGCTGATCTTCTGCTCGAACGAATCAACGTGCAGCACCATCGCGCGCACTATGTCACCCGCATTGACAAACTCATTCGGGTGATTGACTTTGCGCGTCCACGAGAACTCGCTGATGTGAATCAAGCCCTCCACGCCTTCTTCCAGCTCGATGAAGGCGCCGTACGGCAGAATGTTGACCACCTTGCCCGACACCGTCGAATTGGCCGGATATTTCTTCTCGACATCCAGCCAAGGATTGTCGTTCATTTGCTTGATGCCCAAGGAGACGCGCTCCTTGTCGTAATCAATGCCGATGACCATCACGTCGATTTCCAAGCCCAGCGACAGCAGCTCGGTCGGGTGATTGATGCGGCCCCAGCGCATGTCGGTCAGGTGCAACAAGCCATCAATGCCATGCAAGTCAATGAACGCGCCGAAGTCGGTAATATTCTTGACATTGCCGCGGCGGACGTCGCCGACTTTGATCGTCTCGAGAAACTCGCGTTTGCGCAGGACACGCTCGGCATCCAGCAGCTCGCGGCGTGAGACGACCACGTTCTGGCGGTCATGGTTGACTTTGATAACCTTGACTTCAAGTTCCTGGCCCAGGTACTCGTCCACGCTCTTGACGTTCTGCAGCGCAATCTGCGAGGACGGCAGGAAGGCTTCAATGCCAATGTCTATCATCAGCCCGCCTTTGACCTTGCGGCGGACGGTGCCGATCACGCGGCCATCGCCTTCGCAGGCCTTGAGCGTGCGCTCCCACGCGCGCTGCCGGTCGGCTTGCGACTTCGACAGGCGCATGTTGCCTTCCGTGTCTTCACGCTGGACCAGCAACACTTCAACTTCGTCACCTGGCTTGACCAGCTCAATATTCGAAAATTCTTCGCGCTCGATCAGGCCTTCTGATTTGCCGCCGATGTCGATCGAGACATGCGTGGCGCTGATGCTGACCACGCGGCCCTTTTGAATCGTGCCTTCCGGCGCCTGGCGCACGGAGCCGGCATACAAGTCGGTGGCGTCTTCCAAGGAAAACGATTCGTAGGCGGATTCGCTGATGCCCAGCGAGGCGAGATCATACTTGAGCTCGGGTTCGACAACTTTATCTTTTTTAAATGCCATGATACGGTTGATGGTTACAGGACGAAACAGGGTATCCTTTGTGAAGCATGCGCCGTGCGCCGGTCGGCCCCATGCCAAAAATCATGCCTGCACGACGGCGTGGCGCATGGCCCGCGCGCAGGTCAACTACACAAGCCAGTTAGTATACACAAATGGCGCGCCAAATGCAAATCGCCGGTGATGCAAGGTGGAATCCGGCGCATGGCGCGTGACGAAGAGGCATCCGTGGGGTGGGCGTCCACGCGGCAACGCAGGTCAAACGATGCGTAACGCCGGTGCGGCCGGCATGCCGGGCTCTATGTGCGCGGCAGGACGCGGGGCCGGGCGCGCCGGGCGCAGAGCAGCCAGGCACTCCACACCCCGGTGGCGTGCCACGGCAGCAGTTCCGGCACAGCCGTCAGGAAAATGCCGCGGCCCTCGTTGGTGCGCGCGCTCAGGTCCATATAGACCTGGGTCGCGCTGCGCAGGGTCAGATTGGTAATGGCAAATTCGGAAAGTTCGTAGCGCACATACGCATCCGTCTCGATCGTGACCCGCGCATGTGATGACGCCACACTCGTGACCATCAGGAACAGAAAATTGCGCACATTGGTGTAGCGCACAGTATTGTCAAAAAAAACACAGGGCAATGACGGGATCGCGCCGATATTGGTTGCCACCGTTTCTTCACCACCGTCCCATGTGCCGATGAAGGGTGGCAGCATGTGCGCAATCGCGCTGACTTTGGTGGTCAAGACATACTCGTAGGCGGAGGTGACGACTGGAACGGGTGACTGCCAGACGCCGCGGCCGGTGCCGGGCGGGGTGCTGGTCACCACCATGGCCAGCTCCCAGACATAGCTGATGTTCTCGCCGCAAGCCCGCTGTGCCAGCGCCACGGCCAGACCGAAAAAGATAACAAAAAGCCGGAGGGTCATGAAATGCCAGGGCTTGTTGCGGTGTGACGCGCGCGGGCAATGCGCTATTTCTTGGGCACCTTGACTTCGCCGATCTGCAGGCGGCCTTTCTTGGCGTAGAAGCCGACCGGGCCTTCAACGGCATGGCTTTCGGCGATCTGCGCGCCGCGCTTCGTGCTGAAGCCGGTCAGCCCAATCGTGAGCTTGCCGTTGGCGGTATCACTGACTTTGCCTGAGCCAAACATGCTCTGCATCAGGTCATAATACGGCATCCAGTTGACGCGGTCCGTGCCGACCGACTTGGGCGTCGCGCAGATCAGGTAGCCGGTCATGCCCTTGCGCTCATTATGCCAGAGCTTGATGATCGTCGTGATCGGATAACCATGATGGGAACTGGAACGACCATCGGCGGTCGTGTACTTGCGATAGCGGGTGAGCATGCGGTTGCCTTTGCGATTGATCTTCTCGGGGATGATTTGGCTGGACGTGCTCGCGCCAAAACCGGAATCATCGGTCAGTTGCCCGCCCAAGTTGACGCGCGTGGCGCTGTTAAACTGGTTGACGTCCGAGGGAAACTTGCCGGTTAACATGGTCGTGTGCTTGGCATCATACGGACTTTCTTCGCGCAGATCCATCTTGATCTTGACTCTGCCCGGATCAATATCACCGGTGTACTCGTTGGCCCGCGCGGGCGCGGGCGCCCCGCTGATCATGGTGGTGGTGGTGGTTTCTTTGTCACACGCGGCGAGTGCAAACACACAACAGGCACACGCGGCGGTGCGGAGGTGTCGCAGATGTTTCATAGCGTAATTCTCCTCATAACCAGGTTACATAGGTAGGGTTGTACGCTGATAGGTTGTTTTGGCGCACCTTTAGTATAGCATTATTGCGCGCCCGAGTCAACTTTTCACGGTGCTGTTCTGCGAATGGACGGGTGGCATGACTTCTGTGGGGCAACGGCGTGCCGGCCGGACCCTGCGGGCGCTGTCATTTTAGGCGCGTTTTTGCTACAATTTCATTGCACGAAATAATTCACACCCCGTATGTGAGCGTATGTACAACTGGATTATGCGGAAGATCATAGGGTCGCGCAATCAGCGGATCCTCAAGCAATTACGGCCAACGGTGCAGCTGATCAATGCCGAGGAAGCGCGGCTGCAGCAGTTGAGCGATGCGGACGTGCAGGCGCGCACGGCCGAGTTCCGCCAACGCCTGGCCGCCGGCGCCACGCCGGACGACATCATGGTCGAGGCCTTTGCGACGGTCAAGAACGCCTGTCGGCGCATGTGCGGCAAGAGCTGGGATGTCTGCGGCCACGAGTATACGTGGAACATGATTCCCTACGATGTGCAGTTGATTGGCGGGATTGTGCTGCATCGCGGGGCGATTGCCGAAATGGCGACGGGCGAAGGCAAGACCTTGGTGGCGGTGCTGCCGCTGTATCTGAATGCGCTCACCGGCCGTGGCGCGCACATCGTCACGGTCAATGACTTTTTGGCGCGGCGCGATTCGCAGTGGAACAAAGGCATCTATGAATTCCTGGGGGTCAGCATCGGCTGCGTCCAAAATCAAATGACGCCGATCGAGCGCCGCGCGCAGTATGCCTGCGATATCACCTATGGCACCAACAGTGAATTCGGCTTTGACTATCTGCGCGATCATGGCATGGCGATGCGCAAGGAGGACATGGTGCAGCGCGGGCACTTCTATGCCATTGTGGACGAGGTGGATTCCATCCTGATTGATGAAGCCCGCACGCCGCTGATCATTTCCGGGCCGGTCGGCTACACCCGCGCCACGACCTATCATGAGATCAAGCCGCTGGTCGAAACCTTGTTCAGCCGCCAGCAAGGGCTGTGCAACACCATGCTGCGGCAGGCCCGCGAGCTGCTGGACAAGGGCGACGACAGCAGTGCCTATGAGGCCGGGGTGCTGATGTACAAAGTGCAGAAAGGGATGCCCAAGCACCGCCAGTTGATGAAACTGTTGGAAGAGCCCAAATGCCACAAGCTGATCGAGCGGGTGCATGCCGATTTGATCGCCGACATGCGCCGGCGCGAGATGAACAAAATCACCGAGGACCTGCATTTCTCGATGGATGAGCGCTCGCACGATGTGCATTTGACCGACAAGGGCCTGGCCGATTTGTCGCCGCACGACAAAGACCGCTTTGTGATGCCCGACATCATTCTTGACATTCAACACCTTGACGACGATCCCGATCTGACCCTGGCCGAGAAAACGCAGCGCAAGGGCGAACTGCAGCAGCGCTACCAGGAAACCAGCGAGCGCCTGCATAATCTGTCGCAGTTGCTGCGCGCCTATGCCTTGTTTGAAAAAGACGTTGATTACGTGGTGCAGGAAAACAAGGTCATGATTGTGGATGAATTCACCGGCCGGATCCTGGCCGGGCGGCGCTATTCCGACGGGCTGCACAGCGCGCTCGAAGCCAAGGAGAACGTGCGCATCGAGGCCGAGACGCAGACCTACGCCACGATTACCATTCAGAATTATTTCCGCTTGTACAAGAAACTGGCCGGCATGACCGGCACGGCCGATACCGAGGCCGACGAATTCCACCAGATCTACCGCTTGGACGTGGTGGTGATCCCGACCAACCAGAAGTGCGTTCGTAATGACATGAACGATGTCATTTACAAGACGCGGCGCGAGAAATACAACGCGGTGATCGACGAGATCGCGGCCCACAACGAACGCGGGCAGCCGGTGCTGGTCGGCACGATCACGGTGGATCAGTCGGAGATTTTCAGCCGGATGTTGCAGCGGCGCGGCATCAGCCACAGCGTGTTGAACGCCAAGCAGCATGAACGCGAGGCCGAAATCATCATGCGCGCCGGCCAGCGCAGCGCGGTGACGATTGCGACCAACATGGCCGGCCGCGGCACCGACATCAAGCTCGGACCGGGCGTCGCGGAACTGGGCGGCTTGTGCATCATCGGCACCGAGCGTCACGAGGCCCGGCGCATTGATCGCCAGTTGCGCGGCCGCGCCGGCCGCCAGGGTGATCCGGGCGCCTCGCGCTTTTTTGTCTCGCTCGAAGATGATTTGATGCGCTTGTTCGGTTCCGACCGGATCGCCCGCATCATGGAGCGGCTGGGCATGAAGGAAGGTGAACAGCTGGAGCATGCACTGCTCGACAAGTCGATTGAGAACGCCCAGAAACGCGTGGAACAGCGCAATTTCGGCATTCGCAAACACACCCTCGAGTTTGACGACGTGATGAACAAGCAGCGCGCCATTGTGTATGAATTTCGCGCGCGCTTGTTGACGGCGGAAGATATTCATGACGATGTCGTGCAGTTTCTAGATGACGCCGCCGGCAATCTGGTGGACGATTTTGTGGCCGAGCACGCCCAGGCCGAGCGCCTGACGGACGAAGATCTGCGCGGCTTTCAGGAGCTGGTCCTGGTACGTTTCCCGCTACGCCTGAATGCCAGTGATGTGGCGGCCCGCGCCAAGGATGCCAAGGCGCTGCATGCCTTCCTGCGCGATGCCGTCATGGCGGCCTATCGGCGCAAGGGCGAGATCGAGGGCGAAGAAAATTTGCGCCGGCTCGAACGCTATGTCTTCCTGACCACGATTGACAAATATTGGAAGGATCACTTGTATGAAATGGACAGTTTGCGCGAATCGGTGTATCTGCGCTCGTATGGCCAGAAAGACCCGTTGCTCGAATACAAGCGCGAGGCGCATATTTTGTTCACGGCCATGATGGAAAACCTGGCGGGCGAAGTCGCCACCAATATTTTCGCGTTGACGACCGCGCCGGAACGCACCCAGCAACTGGTGGATTTGTCGCGCGCGACGTACAGCTACGATGACTTGAGCACTGCCCACACACCCGCCCAAGTGGCGGCGGCGATGGCGGCGGCCCAGGCGGCGCAGGGCGGCACGCAACTGCGCCCGCAGGACATGCAGATGCAGATGAGTGATGCGGCCTACAGCGGCGCGGGCGGGCCGACCCGGCCGCATACGGTCATGCGCACGCAGCCCAAGGTTGGCCGCAATGATCCTTGCCCGTGTGGCAGCGGCAAGAAGTACAAGCAGTGCTGCGGGGCGAAGTGAGGCGGAACGCTGAAGGGTTCAGGGTTCAGGGTTCAGGGTTCAGGATTAAGGATTCAGGGTTC
>CAYNJC010000030.1:0-57000 GCA_964397565.1 uncultured bacterium | reverse complement strand
GCCGCGCTGCAACGCGGCGAGGTCTTTGCCTACGTCGAAAACATGCTGGTGGTCGGCTATTATTTGTCAAAGCTGAAAATGACGAATCTCAAGATTGCCGGAGAGACCCCTTATGTCAACGCGCAATGCATGGCGGTCCGCAAAGACTGGGCGACCCTGGCCGGGATTCTGCAAAAGGCGCTGGATTCGATTTCCGAAGCGGAACGCAATGGCATTTATCGGAAATGGTTGCCCATCCGCTATGAGCATGGCTTCAACTACACCCTGCTGTGGCAGGCGCTGGCCATTTGTGCCGTGATCTTCTTGGGATTGGCGTTGTGGATTCGGAAGCTGTCCGGCGAGATCAGGTATCGCCGGAGAACAGAAGCGGCGTTGCATGAGGGCGCCCAGCGTTTCCGTCAGCTCTTCGACGTCGCGGTCGTGCCCCTCTGCCTCGTCAATCAGCAGGGCGTGCTGGTGGATTTCAATACGCGTTTTACCCAGACCTTCGGCTATACCCATGCGGATGTGCCGACGCTGCGGGAGTGGTGGCAGCGCGCCTATCCCGATCCCGACTATCGGCGCTGGGTAGTCGCCACCTGGGATGCCGCCGTACGGCGCGCGGCCGAAGAACAGGCCGACATAGAGCCGATCGAGTATCAGGTGACCTGTAAGAACGGCGCCGTCCGCACGTTAGTGATCTCCGGCGCCGTCCTGGGCGGTGATCTTCTGGTCGCGTTCTTCGATATCACCGTGCGCACACAGGCCGAGCAGGCGCTCAAGCACCTCTCCGCGCGGCACGAGGCCATCCTGCAGGCGATTCCCGAAATCGTCATGGAGGTGGATGCGAACAAGGTCTACACCTGGGCCAATCCCGCCGGTCTCGCATTCTTCGGCGATGCCGTCATTGGCACGGAGGCCGCCAGCTACTTCGTGGGTGCGCAGGCGACCTACGAACAGGTGCGTCCCCTCTTCGCCGGCGATGCCACCACGTTCTACGTCGAGAGCTGGCAGCGCAGGCAGGACGGGCAGGAGCGGCTGCTGGGCTGGTGGTGCCGGGTCCTGAAAGATGATAAAGGCCACGCGACCGGCGCGCTGTCCACCGCCCGTGACATCACCGACAGCACGCGCGCCGCGGAGGCCTTGCGCGCGAGCGAGGAGCGCTTCCATCGCGCAGTGGTGGATGCGCCGTTTCCCATCCTGCTGCACGCCGAGGATGGCGCCATCATTCAGGCCAGCCAGTCCTGGTGCGACATCACCGGTTACACGCGCGCAGAGTTGGCGACCATCGCCGATTGGACCGAGCGTGCCTATGGCGAAAGAAAGCTGCTCGTGCAGGCCGAGATTGACCAGCTGTTCGAGCTGGACCGTCGGAAACACGAGGGCGATTACACCATTCGCACCAAGTCGGGCGACCGGCGGATTTGGGAGTTCAGTTCCGCCCCACTGGGGCGGTTGCCGGATGGGCGCCGCTTGGTCATCAGCATGGCCATGGACGTGACCGAGCAGCGCCAGGCCGAGGAAGCCTTGCGCCGGCAGGCCGAGCGTTTGCGGAACCTGCACAAGACCGACCAGGCCATTCTGCAGGCCGCCGAATCGCCCGAGGCAATCGTACAGGCGGCCCTGCTGCATCTGCGCGGCCTGCTGCAATGTGAATGCGCCAGCGTGGGCATCTTTGATCTGGCACAGAAGGAAGTGCGGGTGTTCGTGGCCCGCACGGACGACGAGACGATCGTGCAGACGGACAAAGTCCTGGCGGACGACGCCTATGGCGATCTGGAGATCCTGCGCCACGGCGCAACCGAGACGGTCGAGGACATGGCCACCGTGACGTCGCCGCCCGCGGTGATCAGGATCTTGCAGGCGGAAGGCATGCGCGCATGCATTAACGTGCCGCTGCGGTCGGCCCAGGGCTTGTACGGCGTGCTGCATGTCGGCTGGAGCGATCCCAAGACCTTTACTGCGGAAGAAATCGAGGTCGCGGGCGAGGTGGCGGCCGAGATCACTCTGGCGATCGAGCAGGCCCGCCTGCTGCAAAAGACGCAACGGTACGCCGCGGAACTCGAGCAGCGCGTCACCGAGCGCACTGCCCAGCTCAAGGCCGCCAACCAGGAGCTGGAGGCCTTTGCCTACTCCGTGTCGCACGACCTGCGCGCGCCGCTGCGGGCCGTGGACGGTTTTACCCGCATTTT
Organism: uncultured bacterium; assembly: GCA_964397565.1. Lineage (GTDB taxonomy): Bacteria > Auribacterota > UBA3054 > UBA3054 > JAPLST01 > JAPLST01. The sequence continues at coordinate 54,829 of CAYNJC010000030.1, read as the reverse complement.
GACGGAGGACTATGCCACTCGTCTGGATGCCGAGGGCAAGCGCGTCTGCGCCGTCATCAGCCAGTCTGCCAGGGACATGGGCAAGCTGATTGACGACTTGCTGGCCTTCTCGCGCGTCGGCCGGGCGGCCCTGCAGCCTTCGGCCATTGACATGGTGATCATGGCCAGGTCAATCTTCTTCGAGCTGACGACTCCCCTGGAGCGGGACCGCATTGATTTCCACGTGGGTCCCCTGCCGCCCACGGTTGGCGACCCAAGCTTGCTCCGGCAGGTCTGGCTGAACCTGCTCGCGAATGCGGTTACGTTTTCATCCAAGAAGGAGCGGGCCGTGATTGACGTGCGCGCGGAGCAGCGCGGCGGTGAGATCGTGTATGCCATTGGCGACAATGGCGCGGGCTTCGACATGCAGTACGTGCACAAGCTCTTCGGCGTGTTCCAGCGCCTGCACAGCGCCGATGAATTCGCGGGCACGGGCGTGGGCTTGGCCATTGTCCAGCGGATCGTCCAGCGCCACGGTGGCCGCGTCTGGGCGGAAGGCGCGGTCGACCACGGCGCGACATTTTATTTCACAATAACAGCGCGTGAAGCGCTGCTGCATGAATGATGAATGATGAATGATGAGTGATGAGTGATGAGTGATGAATGATGAGTGATGAGTGATGCAGGACACTTCACCAAAGGAGAGCACCCATGGACACGGACATCGTCGTTGACATTCTGCTGGTGGAGGACAACCCGCGCGATGCGGAATTGATCATCCGGGCGTTCAAAAAGCAAAACATCGCCAATCCGCTCTCGGTGGTGGAAGACGGCGCCAGCGCCCTGGACTTCATTTTCTACCGGGGCGCCTATGCCACGCGGGACATTGCGTGTCCGCCGAAACTGATTCTGCTCGACCTCAAACTGCCGAAGATGAACGGCTTGGAGGTGCTGAAGGCGATCAAGGCGAACGAGCGGACGTGCACCATCCCGGTGGTGATCGTCACTTCCTCGCAGGAGGATCCGGACATTGAGGCCGCCTATGCGCTGGGGGCAAACAGCTATGTGGTGAAGCCCGTCAGTTCCGACGCTTTCATCGACGCCATGAGCAAATTGGGCCTGTACTGGCTCTTGGTCAATCACCCGCCCAAATAGGGAAAGTACTATAATGTACTACAATGAGTATCAACCCTCGACACGGAGAAGCATGTAATGCATGACGTGCTGCGAGTATTGCTGGTGGAAGACGTGCCCGCCGACGCGGAACTCAGCGCGCGTGAGGTCCGTCATGTGCTGCCTGGGAGCGAGTTTCAGCGGGTCGAATCGCGCGAGGATTTTCTGGCGGCTTTGGCAGCCTTCCGCCCGGATATCATCCTGTCGGACTATAAGCTCCCGTGCTTCGACGGCATGGCCGCCTTGACGCTGGCGCTGGAGCACGCGCCGGACATTCCTTTTCTGATCATCACCGGCTCGATGAACGAGGCCACGGCCGTGGCGTGCATGAAGGCCGGCGCGTGGGACTATGTCATCAAGGAACACATTAAGCGGCTGGGCCCGGCGGTCATGAGTTGCTTGGAGCAGAAGCGCCTGCGGCTGGAGCGCACGCGCGCCGCGGACGCGTTGCGCGAGAACCGCCGCTTTCTGGCCGATCTGATCGAGCACAGCGGCGCGCTGATCTTTGTCAAGGATTGCGCGGGGCGTTATCTGTTAGCCAACCGCAAGTGGGAGGAAGTCACCGGTTTGAGCCGTCAGAAAGCCTTGGGCCGTACCGCCGAAGAGCTGTTTCCCGCGGCGACTGCCCGGCAGTACCGCCTGAGTGATCTCGCTGTGCTGGAGTCGGGCACCCCGCGCGAAGAGGAGGAAGTGTTGGAGAGCGCCGACGGCACGCGCCACTTCATCTCGATCAAGTTCCCGGTGCGGGACGACGCCGGGGCGGTCAGCGGTCTGTGCGGGATAGCCACCGAGATCACCGCGCGCAAGCAGGCGGAGGACAAGATTAGGAACCAGCTGGAGGAACTGCAACGCTGGCACGATGTCATGCTGGGCCGCGAGGGCCGGGTGCAGGAGCTCAAGCGCGAAGTCAATGAACTCTGCCGGCGCATCGGCGAAACCGCGCGCTATCCCAGCCAGGCAGCCGGCGCGGCGGCGGAGCCAACGACATGAACGACCAAGCCACTATTCTGGCGGTTGACGACACGCCCGCGTCACTGGCGTTGCTGGTCAAGGTCTTGACCAACGCAGGCTACCACGTGCGGCCGGCCGACAGCGGCGAGCTGGCGCTGGCCGCCGTGGCCGCCAACCCGCCGGACTTGATCCTGCTGGACGTCCGCATGCAAGGCATGGACGGGCTGGACGTGTGCCGGCAGCTCAAAGCGCGCGCAGAGACACAACGCATTCCCGTCATCTTGATGAGTGCCTTTGCCGACGTGCAGGAATGGGTGGCAGGCCTGCAACTGGGCGCGGCGGACTACATCAACAAGCCGTTCCAAGCTGAAGAACTCCTGACCCGCGTCATGACGCACCTGACCCTCAGTCGGGCAACGGTCTCCCTTGAGCAGCAGGCGGCCACCCTCCGCCGCACCAATGAGCAACTGCAAGCCGAGATCGCCGAGCGCCAGCATGTCGCGGCTGAACTGCACCAGAGCCTCGAGCGGACCGATCATTCGCGCCAGGCGATGCTCGGCGCCTTGGAGGACCAGAAGCAGACCGTGACCGCCTTGCAGGCCAGCGAAGCAAAACTGCGCACGATGATTGCGAACGCCCCCATCGGCATTGTGTTCTTGGATGCGGAGGGCCACCTGTTGATCGCGAACGCCAAATATGAGTCCTTGGTGGGGTATAGCGCCGAGCAATTGAAGGGGATGGTCTTTGCGGATATTACCCATCCGGATGACCTTGCAGAAGATCTGCGCTTCTATCGGGATATGGTCGCCGGGAACATTGACCAGTACCAATTGGAAAAACGCTACATCCACCGCAACGGAAATGCGATCTGGGTTAGGCTGACGTGCGGCGTCACCGAGAGAAAACAAGATCAACCGGCACATTTCATCGCCATGGTTGAAGACATCACCGCGCGCAAGCAGGCAGAGGTGATCCTGCAGGAGAGCGAGCGGCGGCAGGCTTCACTGATCAGCAACCTGCCCGGCTTTGTCTATCGCTGCGCCAACGACCGGGACTGGACCATGGAGTACATCAGCGACGGATGCCGGAGCATCACCGGCTATGCCCCCGCTGATCTCATCGGCAACCGCAAACTCTGCTTCAACGATATCGTGCATACCAACTACCGCGAGCCCCTGTGGCAGCAGTGGCAAAAACAGTTGCGTGCGCAGCAGCCTTTCGAGGAGGAATACCCCATCACCACGGCGCGGGGGGAAATCCGCTGGGTCTGGGAACGCGGCCGCGGTGTTTTCGCCGCCGACGGACAGTTGCTGTTCCTCGAAGGATTCATCGCCGACATCACCGAGCGCAGGCAGGCGGAAGAGGCGTTGCGCCAGGAAAAGATCTTTACTGACAAGTTGCTCAACGCGCAAAGCGACACGATTTTTTTGTTTGAACCAGCCACCGGCAAGCCCATTAGATGGAACGAACGCTTTGCCGAGGTGAGCGGCTACTCCCATGAAGAGATCGCCGGCATGAAGGCGCCGGACGATTTTTATGACGCAGATGACCTGAGAAAAGCCATGGAAACCACCGCCAAAATATCTGCTGAAGGGCAAGGCCGGGTGGAGATTTCTCTGGTCACAAAGCAAGGGCGGCATATTCCGTTCGAGTATGCCGCAACCGTCGTCAAGACCATGGATGGAAGAACTCTGATCCTATCTGTGGGCCGAGATGTCACCGCGCGGAGGCAGGCGGAGGAGGAACTGCGCTTGAGTCACGAGCGTTTCCACCTGTTGAGCCGGGGCACGCATGACACCGTATGGGATTGGGACCTGACGAGCGATGCCCTGTGGTGGAACGAAAACTTTCAGACCCTCTTCGGCTACCCGGCCGAGGAGATCGAGCCGGGGATTGAGTCGTGGACCAACCGGATCCATGCCGAAGACCGGCAGCGCGTCGTGACGGGCATTCACGCGGCCATCGACGGCGGGACGCACTTCTGGTCCAGCGAATACCGGTTTCGCCACAAGGATGGTTCCTATGTCGAGGTCCATGATCGCGGCTACATCCTGCGGGACGCGGGCGGCAGTGCCGTGCGCATGATCGGCACGATGCAGGATATCACCACGCGCAAACGCGTGGAGCAGGAGCGGCAGGCGCTGCTGACCACGGTTGAACAAGAGAAAATGCGGCTGGCCGCCCTGATCGACGGGATTACCGACGAGGTCTGGTTTGCGGATACACACAAAATATTCACGCTGGCAAATCCATCTGCACTGCGGGAGTTTGGTCTTGACCGGGATGCGGCGATCGCAGTGGAAGTGGAGAAGTTGGCGCAGAGCCTGGAAGTGCTCCGTCCTGATGGCAGTCCCCGACCGGTGGAGGAGGCCCCGCCCCTGCGCGCCCTGGCGGGAGAAGTGATCCGGAATGAGGAGGAGATCGTCCGCACGCCCGCAACCGGAGAGTTGCGCTATCGCCAAGTCAGCAGCACGCCGGTCAAAGATCCCGAGGGGCATGTCATCGGCTCCGTGTCCGTCGTGCGCGACATTACCGACCACAAGCGGGAGGAGCAGGAACTGCACCATGTCCTGTCGAGCGCCAACTGCATCCTCTGGCATGCGCTGGTCACCGCGATGGCTGGAGGCGGGTTTGACTGGCAACTGCGCGTCACGAATGAAGTCGCGGCCGAGGCCCTGTTGCCGCTGCCGCGCAAGCCCGGGCAGGCGTATTCCGACGCGTGGCACAGCAATAAGCCGCGGGAAGACATTGAACGAATGAATCGCATCAGCACGCAGGCACTGCGGGCGGGTAAACCGGGCTATACCCAGGAGTTCCGCTGCCGGACGCCGCAGGGGGAAATCCGCTGGTTCGCTGAGGATGCGTGGATTCAAGCGCTCGGGCCCGACCGTTGGCTGGTCGTGGGTGTCTGCACCGATATCACCGCGCGCCGGAAAGCCGAGCAGCAGATGCAACAGCAGTTGGACGAGCTGCGGCGCTGGCAGGCGGTGACGCTCGGGCGCGAGGGCCGCATCGGCGAATTGAAGCGCGAGGTTAATGCGCTGGCCGCGCGCTTGGGCCAGCCGCCGCCGTACGCGACGCAATCCGAATGATGAATGATGAATTGAAAAACAATGATGAATGATGAGTGATGAATGATGAATGATGAGTGATGAATGATGAGTGATGAATGATGAATGATGAGTGATGAATGATGAGTGATGAATGATGAATGATGAATGATGAATGATGAATGATGAATGATGAATAATGAACGATGAACGATCAACGATCAACGATCAACGATGAACGATGAACGATCAACGATCAACGATCAACGATGGACGATGAAGGAAAGATCAGGAGGCAAAGAATGAACGAGAAAATCGAGAACGCCGCGGGAGGGCAGCTTTCGCCATTCGAGCGGATCAAGCGCACGAGTGAGGCCGGGATGGAGTTCTGGTCAAGCCGCGACTTTTCCGAGGTGCTCGGTTACGGCGATTACCGTAATTTCGAGGGAGTAATTGAAAAAGCAAAAATGGCCTGTTTCAATAGTGGACACCGCCTCGAGGATCATTTCGTTGACATCACCGAAATGATCGAGATTGGAAAAGGTGGGCAGCGGCCGGTTAAAACCATCCTGCTGTCGCGTTACGCTTGTTACTTGGCTATTCAGAACGCCGATCCCACCAAAGAGATCGTAGCGCAGGGGCAAACCTACTTTGCGATCCAGACGCGGCGGCAAGAATTGGCCGACGAGCGCGGCGGGGACGAGCAGCGCCTTCTGTTGCGTGAAGAGTTGCGCCACCACAACGTGCAACTGGCGGGCGCGGCCAAGGATGCGGGCGTTATCAAATCCATAGACTATGCCATCTTTCAGAATCACGGCTATAGGGGGCTCTATGGCGGGTTGCATCAGGAAGACATTCACCGTCGGAAAGGCTTGAAAAAGAGCCAGAAGATTCTGGATCACATGGGCAGCACGGAACTGGCGGCGAACCTGTTTCGCGCGACTCAGGCGGAGGAAAAACTGCGCCGCGACGAGGTAAAAGGTAAAGACGCCGCGAACCGGACGCATCATGATGTCGGCGCGAAGGTGCGCCAAACCATAAGGGAATTGGGCGGCACCATGCCCGAACAATTGCCGGTGGCAGCAAACATCAAAAAGATTGCGACCAAACAGCGCACGCACCTCAATCTTAAATGATGAATGATGAATTGAAAAACAATGATGAATGATGAGTGATGAATGATGAATGCAGAACAAGAAATAAATCAAGTTTTGACTGCGGCGCAGACATTCATCATTCATCATTCATCATTCATCATTTCTCTTGACCCCTTTACGGGACGAGGATAGACATGCACACACAACGATTTTCGCAATGGTTGCCGGCGGTACTGCTCTTGGCGCTGATCGGCGGCATTCCGCGGCTGGCCGCGCAGACCACCGGCGCCGAAACCGCGCCCGCGGCGGCGCCACGCGCGCCCGTCCTTTCCGGTTGCGAGCCGGATTACCCGCCCTATTGCCTGGTCACGCAGGATCAGCAGGCGGACGGATTTGCCGTGGAACTTCTGCGCGCGGCGCTCAAGGCGCTGGGTCGTGAGGTGGTCTTTCAGGTCGGGCCGTGGGCGGAGCTCAAGCAATCCTTGGCGGACGGGCGCCTCCAAGCGCTGCCGTTGGTGGGCCGGACGCCTGAACGGGAGGCGCTGTATGATTTCACCTTCCCCTATCTCACCATGCACGGCGCCATCGTGGTCCGCAGCGAAACCACGGATATTCGTGTGCCTGCCGACTTGAAAGGCAAACAGGTCGCGGTCCTGCAAGGCGACAATGCCGAGGAATATCTCCGCCGCGCAGACCTTGGCGCCGTGATCATGCCTTTGCCTTCGTTTGAAACCGCCCTGCGCGAGCTTTCCGCCGGCCAGCATGATGCGGTCGTCATTCAAAAGCTGTTGGCCTATCAGCTTATGCAACAGGCCGGCCTTGAAAATCTGCGGGTGGCCGGGCCGCCGCTGCAAGACTTCATCCAAACCTTCTGTTTCGCCGTGCGCAAGGGGGATGGCGCGTTGCTGGCCGAACTGAATGAAGGCCTCGCGATTGTGATGGCGGACGGCACGTTTCGGCAGCTCCACGCCAAATGGTTCTCCGCTATCGAAGCAGCGGGGCGGACCAGTAGTCGCGTCATTATCGGGGGCGACTACAACTATCCGCCGTACGAGTTTTTGGATCAGAATGGTCAACCCACCGGCTTCAATGTTGATCTTGTGCGGGCCATCGCCCGGCAGTTGGGCCTGACGGTTGACTTCCGGCTGGATACCTGGCTCAATACCCGCAAGGGCCTGAAAAGCGGGGAAATTGATATGGTGCAAGGGATGTTCTACTCGGTTGAGCGGGATGGAGAATTGGATTTCTCTCCGCCGCACAGCATGGTTCAACATGCCGTTGTTGTCCGCAAGGGCGCCCCGGAATTGCCGGACCTGCGCGCGCTGGCCGGGAAATCCATTCTGGTGATGGCGGGCGACATCATGGAGGACTTGGCCATCCGACAGGGCTATCAGAGGCAGCTCGTGGCGGTCCCCAGCCAAGAGGAAGCCTTGCGTTTACTGGCCGATGGGAAACATGACTGCGCGCTGGTAGCCACAGTACCGGCGCTGTATTGGATCAACAAGCATGGCTGGCGTAATCTACGCGTCGGCGCCCAGCCCGTGCTTTCCGCCGAGTACTGCCTGGCGGTCCCACACGGCAAGGACACCTTGTTGGCGCAGTTCTGCGAGGGGTTGGCCGCCATCAAGGCCTCGGGTGAGTACCGTAGAATCCAGACCAAATGGCTGGGCGCCTATGAGGTAGCCACTCTCAGCATACGGACGATTGCAGCGTATGTGCTCATGGCGGCGCTGCCTTTGCTGGCGCTGTTGGGCGGCGTCATCCTCTGGTCGCGCTCGCTGCAGCGCCAGGTCGCCAGCCGGACCCGCGAAATAGCGCTCGAGTCGGCCATTCTCGAAGCGCAGTCGGAGGCGACCTTGGACGGGGCCTTTCTGGTTGACCCACAGGGGCGCACGATTTCATACAACAAACGCTTCGCCCAACTGTTGAATGTCCCCCCGGACATTCTGGTGAGCAAGGATACCCGGCATTTGTTGACATTTATACTGGACCAACTCCCCGAGCCCCAAGGCTTTGAAGACAAGGTGAAGTATTTGTATGAACACAAGGAAGAACAAGTCCATGAGGAAGTCGCATTCAAAGACGGAAGAGTCTTTGACTGGCATTCTGCACCCCTCTTGGGAACGGATGGAACGCACTATGGCAGAGGCTGGTACTTCCATGACATCAGCCAGCGCAAGCAGGCGGAGGCATATCAAGAAATGGGCCGGGAAGTCCTGCAGATCCTCAACGAGCTGGGGCCGCTGAAGGATCTGATGCAGCGCGTCCTCGTCGCCATGCAGACGCACACCGGGTTCGCGGCCGTGGGCATTCGCCTGCAAGATGGGGATGACTTTCCGTATTTCGCCCAGACCGGTTTTCCGGAGGATTTTCTGCTGACGGAAAACACGCTGGTCGCGCGCGACGCGAAGGGCGTGGTGTGCCGGGACAAAGACGGCAACGTGCGCCTGGCATGTACCTGCGGCCTGGTAATCATGGGCCAGACCGATCCGGCCAATCCGCTTTTCACGCAGGGGGGCAGCTTCTGGACCAACGACCCCTTCTCATCGCACGACTTTCCGGCCGATCAGGATCCCCGGCTGCACCCACGCAACCAATGCATGCATCAGGGCTACACCTCCTTTGCGCTCGTGCCCATCCGCACGAAGGATCAGATCGTCGGCCTGCTCCAGCTCAGCGACCACCGGGAAGGGTGTTTTTCTCTGGTGGCGATTGAACAGTTGGAAGGCATCGCGGCGCATATCGGCGAGATGCTCATGCGCAAACAGGCGGAAGAGCAGGTCCGTGTGCTGTTGGAGGAAAGCACCCAAGCCCGGCTGACCTTGTTGGGCATCCTCGAGGATCAGACCCGGACCGAGGCCGATCTCAAACGCTTGGCGACGGCGATCGAGCAGGCCGCCGAGGTCGTTGTGGTGATGGATGTGCGCGGGCTGATTCAGTACGTCAATCCGGCCTTCGAAGCGGTGACGGGCTACACCCGCGCGGAGAGCATTGGCCAAGACCCGCGCATGCTGCTCGAGAGCGGCCAGCAGGACGAGGCCTTCTTTCGCACGCTGTGGGAGACCATCAGCAGTGGGAAGACCTGGCAGGGCCGCTTCGTCAATCGCAGGAAGAACGGCGCGTTCTATACCGAAGAGGCCACTATCTCGCCCGTGCGCGACGCGACCGGTCGGATTGCCAACTATGTCGCCGTCAAGCGCGACATCACCGAGGATTTGAGCCTTCAGGCGCAGTTGACCCAAGCCCAGAAAATGGAATCCGCCGGGCGGCTGGCGGGCGGCGTCGCGCACGATTTCAACAACATCCTGCAGACCATTCTGGGCAACGCAGAGTTGGCCGCCGCGCGGACCGACCCGGCCGATCCGATCCGCGCCGACTTGGAGGAAATTCAAGGCGCGAGCCGGCGCGCCGCCGACCTTACCCGCCAATTGCTGGCCTTCGCCAGCAAGCAGACCATCGCGCCCCGGACGCTTAACCTGAACGACGCCGTGGAAGGCATGCTCAAGATGTTGCGCCGCCTCATCGCCGAGAATATCGAGCTGGTCTGGGCGCCGCACGTGGGCCTGTGGCCGATCCGCATGGACCCCAGCCAGATTGACCAGATTCTGGCCAATCTGTCCGTCAACGCACGCGACGCCATTGACGGCATCGGCGCCGTGCACATCGCGACGGAGAACACCCGCATGGACGAACTCCAGGCGGCGCAGCATGACGGGTTGCTGCCCGGCGACTACGTCATGTTGACGGTCAGCGACACCGGCTGCGGCATGGACAAGGAGACCCTCAACAAGATTTTCGAGCCGTTCTACACGACCAAGGCGACCGGCAAGGGCACCGGCCTGGGGCTGGCCACCGTGTACGGCATCGTGCGGCAAAACCATGGCCATATCGGCGTCTATAGCGAGCCGGGCCACGGCACGACGTTTCGCATCCACCTGCCCCGGGATATGGACGCCGACGCGACGCATCTCGAGCAGCGTTCGGCGCCACCGGCCGCGCGCGGCTGCGAGACGGTCTTGCTGGTGGAAGACGATGCCGCCATTCTGAACATGAGCAGCCGCATGCTGCGGGAATTGGGCTATACCGTGCTGGCGGCCGGCGCGCCGGAGGCGGCTCTGCACATCGCGCAAGAACACACCGGCGAGCTTCAACTTTTGGTGACCGATGTCATCATGCCCGGCATGAACGGCCGCGCGCTGGCCGAACGGCTGCAGGCACGCTATCCGCAGCTCAAGTGCATGTTCATGTCCGGCTACGCGGCCAGCGTGATTACCCACCACGGCGTGCTGGAGCAGGGCTTTCACTTCCTCGCCAAACCCTTCTCGCGCGACGAGCTGGCGCGCAAGGTGCGCGAGGTGCTGGAGCAAGCGTAGGCAACCGCGCACGCGTGGACACGAGGGTTCAGGGTTTTGGGGTCAGTTTAATGTTTCAGGTTTCAGGTTTCAGGTTTCAGGAAAGAGAGATGACTGAGCGGACGCACATGGACGTGGAAGATCTGGAAGTGTATCGGCGACTCTGCCAGTTGCACATGGAGGTGTGCGATCTGACCCATGGCTGGCCGGCTGAGGAGAAATACGAATTGGGAAGCCAGGTACGACGTTCTTCGAATAGCTCACCGGCTCAGCTGGCAGAGAAAAACGATGATCGGCACGTACGTAACAAGATCGAAGGCGTGAACCGCAGTAGAGGCGAAGCAGGCGAGACAATCCATCATCTGTATATGGCCCTGCTCAAGAGCTATATCTCCAGCCAGACCTACGTGGTTTTTCGCACGCGCTACAAAGAATGTATCCGGATGCTCAACGGCTTGGAGAAGACGCTGGAGCGCAAGCTTCCCGAGTTGGAGCGACGCTGGCACGTGGATGAGGACCTGACACCTGACACCTGACACCTGACACCTGACACCTAATTATGAAAAAGACGAGCACAGCGGAACTCCGCATGGGAAAGAAGCGCTGGGCGCTGGTGGCGCTATTTGCCATTCTGGCCATTGCGGTGTTGAGCACCTGGGGGCTGGCGCGGCGGGTAGATCGCGAACTGCGCCGGACATTGCTGCTCCAGGCGCGGCTGGTGGCGCAGGCGGTGAATGTTGACTGCATCACGGCGCTCACCGGCACGGAGGCCGACCTGGCCTCGCCGGACTACCAGCGGCTCAAACAACAGCTCACCGCCGTCCGTTCGGCCAACCCGCAATGCCGGTTTGTCTATCTCATGGGCCGCGCGACTGGCGACGTGGTGTTTTTCTTCGTGGACAGCGAGCCGACTGGCTCGCAGGACTACTCCCCGCCCGGGCAGGTCTATGACGAGGTCACGGAGGCTCTTCGCCGCGCATTCGATGTCAAGGCCGCAGCCGTCGAAGGCCCGGTCTCCGACCGTTGGGGCACGTGGGTCTCAGCCCTGGTGCCGATCACTGATCCGCACAGCGGCGGTCTCCTCGCCGTGCTGGGCATGGACATTGACGCCCACGATTGGCGCTTGACCATCGCGGCCCGGGCGGCCCTGCCCGCGGGGCTGCTGCTCGTGCTGCTGATCGGCGTGGCCAGTCTATTGGTTGCCGCCCGCCCGGTCTTCCGTCGCGGCGCCGGCAGGCGCGTGGACGCGGCGCCCAAGCCGATCATGCGGCGTTTGCTGCCCTTCCTGGCGTGCATGCTGATTGTGCTGACGGTCGGCGCGGGGGTGCTCCTGTGGCAACAGTATCGGCAGCGGATGTCCAGAGAGATCGCCGCCGATATCGCTGACATTTCCGCCGATCTGCGCACGGCCTTGGATCAGCAGGCCTCTGGCCTGACCGTGGCTGCCCAAACCATCGCCGCCGACGCCGCGGTGCAAAAGGCCCTGCGCGCACACGACGCCAGCCGCCTCCTGGCCGACTGGCGGCCTATGTTTGAGACGCTGCACCGGCAGAACCACCTCACGCATCTCTATTTCTTCGATACCAACCGCATCTGCCTTCTGCGCGTCCACCAGCCCGAGCGACGCGGCGACCGGATCGAGCACTTCACGGCAATCGAGACCGAACGCACCGGCAAGACCGCTTTCGGCATTGAATTGGGGGCGCGGGGCACCTTCACGCTGCGGGTGGTGCAGCCGGTCTTTGAAGGCGGCGTGCTGATCGGCTATGTGGAACTAGGCAAGGAGATCGAGGACGCGCTGCACACGCTGCACGCCCGCTCCGACATCCAACTGGCCGTGGTCATCCGCAAAAAATATCTGAGCCGGCAGCGTTGGGAAGCGGGCATGCGCCTGCTCGGGCAGCAGGCCGACTGGGACCGCCTGCCCCGCAGCGCGGTGATCTACACCTCCCAAGGCCGCCTGCCGGATGCCTTCGCGTCCTGGGCCGACCAGATGGCGGCCACGCACACCCACCGCGAAACCGATCGGGAGATCACCGTCGAGGGGAAGGCCTGGCGGGTATCCGCGACGCCCCTGCAGGATGCGTCGGGCAACGAGGTCGGCGACCTGCTGGTCATGCGCGACATCTCGGCCGAGAAGGCGGCCTTTGCACAACTAATGACCCTCAGTGGCACCGCCTGCGGGGTGGTGCTGGCGCTGCTGTTGGGCTTCATTTATGTCCTGCTGCGCCGCACCGACGCGGGCATTTGCGCCCAGCAGGAGGAACTGCGGGAGAGTGAAGAACGCTTCGCCCAACTTGCCGAACAGAGTGCCACCATCGCCTGGGAAGTGGACGCCCAGGGGCTCTACACCTATGTCAGCCAGGTATCCAAGGCAGTGCTGGGCTATCGCCCGGACGAACTGGTGGGCCGGATGCACTTCTACGACCTGCATCCTGAAGCCGGACGCGAGGCGTTCAAGGAAGCCGCCTTCGCGGTCTTCGCGCGCAAGGAACTGTTCCAGAACCTGGTCAACGCCGCCCAAACCAAAAATGGCCGGCACCTGTGGTTCACCACCAACGGCTTCCCCCTCCTGAACGCCGACGGAACTCTGCGCGGTTACTGCGGCTCCGACACCGACATCACCGCGCGCAAGCGGGCGGAGCAGGCCCTGCGCGAGAGCGAAGAACGCTATCGCATCATTCTGGAGCAGGCGGGCGATGCCATTTTCTTGCACGACACGACGGGCCGGATCCTCGACATAAATCAGAAGACGTGTCAGTGCCTCGGCTATTCCCGGGAGGAATTGCTTTCCAAATTCATTGGGGACATCGATCCCGAGGCAATCCAGGCCAAAAAAAATACGGCCTGGGGCAAGATCCTGGCCGGTGAGCAGGTCACCTTCGAGAGCCACCTGAGGCGCAAGGACGGCCGTGCCATCCCTGTGGAAGTGACCCTTGGCTCGGTGCGCTTGCCTGCCGGCCCGGTCATCATCGGTATCGCGCGGGACATCACCGAGCGGAAGCGAATTGCGGAAGCGCTGCAGCAGGAGCAGATCTTGATGCTGACCCTGATGGACAACCTGCCGGATCATATTTACTTCAAGGACACGGCCAGCCGTTTCCTGCGCGTCAATCCGGCGCTGGCCACTTTGTTTGGTGTGCGCAACCCGGCGGACGTGGTCGGCAAATCGGATGCGGATTTCTTCTCCGCGGAACACGCCCAAGAGGCCTTGATCGTGGAGCAGACCATCATGCGCACCGGCCAGCCAATGCTGGGCATCGAAGAAAAGGAAACGTGGCCCGACGGCCATGAAAGCTGGGTGCTGTCGTCCAAATTGCCGTTGCGCAACCCAGCCGGGAACATCATCGGCACCTGCGGCATCTCCAGCAACATCTCCGCGCGCAAGCACGCGGAGGCGGAAAAGGTGAAACTCGAAACGCAAAACCGGCAACTGCAGAAATCGGAAAGCCTGGGCCGCATGGCCGGGGCCATCGCCCACCACTTCAACAACCAGTTGATGGCGGTGATGGGTAACTTGGAGCTGGTCATGCAAGATCTACCCCAGGGTGCGGAACCGTTCGCGACCCTGAGCGCCGCCATGCAAGCGGCCCGCCAAGCGGCGGAGGTGAGCCGGTTGATGCTGATCTACATCGGGCAAACGCCTGCGGCGCATGCTTTGCTGGATCTGTCCGAGACCTGCCGCCAGAACTTGCCCGTATTGCGTGCCGGTATGCCGGAAAACGTGGTGTTGGAGACCGACTTACCCTCTCCCGGTCCGGCTATCAACGCCAACGCGAACCAGCTAAACCAGATCCTGGCCAACCTGCTCACCAATACCTGGGAGGCCATCGGGGCCGGCGGCGGTGTCATTCATCTGGCCGTCACAACGGTTTCAGCGGCGGACATGCCGGTCGCATACCAGTTCCCCGTCGACTGGCAACCGCAGGAGCAGGCCTATGCCTGCATCGCAGTGGCGGACACGGGCGGCGGGATCGCACACCCAGACATGGAAAAGATAGTGGACCCGTTTTTCTCGACCAAATTCACCGGCCGGGGCTTGGGCTTGTCCGTAGTTATGGGCATTGTACGGGCACACGAGGGGTGCCTCACGGTCGCGAGCGAAGCGGGTCAAGGGAGCACGTTTCGGGTCTTTCTGCCTTTGTCGATCCAGGCGCCGGCAGGCACGCAGAGCCCGGCCACGGAACTTGAGGCGGGCGGCCCGCTTGTGGCAGGCACGATACTGGTGGTTGAAGACGACGAGGCGTTGCGCAAATTGACCACGCGCATGCTCACGCGGCTGGGCATTGCGGTGGTGGTGGCGCAGGATGGCGTCGAGGCGTTGGAACTGTTCCGGCAGCGCCAAGCCGACATCCAGTGCGTGTTGTGCGACTTGACCATGCCACGCATGGACGGCTGGGCGACGCTGACCGCGCTCAGGGCCATCCGCCCCGGCCTGCCGGTGATTCTGGCCAGCGGCTACGACGAGGAGCAGGTTATGGCCGGTGACCATCCCGAACGGCCCCAGGCGTTTCTGGGCAAGCCGTACGAGATGCAGTCGCTGCGCGACGCGATCGCGAAGGCGCTGGGCAGAGAATGATGAATGATGAATTGAAAAACAATGATGAATGATGAATGATGAGTGATGAATGCAGAACAAGAAAAATAATAAATGTTAATTTCTGCGCAGCCACTCATCATTCATCATTCATCATTTCTCTTGAACCCTGTTGAATGTCGAATATCGAACAGGGAATATCGAATTATGAAGGAAAGATCACACAAAGAGAATGAGGAACCCGCGAATGGACGCGCGTGATTTTTTATTACTTTGTTCGCCGCGAACAAAGTATTGGCTACTCCTTGTTGGCTATTGGCTGTTCCGCTGCGCTGCGCAATCTGCCGCGGAAGTCCGGCCACCGGAGCGCGTGACGCTGCAATTAAAATGGACGCATGCCTTCCAGTTTGCCGGCTACTATGCCGCCCTGGAGAAGGGCTATTACCGGGAAGCCGGCCTCGACGTGAAGATTGTCGAGGCCACGCCCGGTGTTGACCCGATCCGGAGCGTGATCGAGGGCCATGCCCAATTCGGGGTCGGCACCAGCAGCCTGCTCCTGGAACGCAACGCCGGCAAGCCGGTCGTGGCGCTGGCCGTTATTTTTCAGCATTCCCCCTACGTGCTGATAGCCCGGTATGAAAACGCCACGCAGGGCATTCACGACCTGATCGGCAAACGCATCATGCTGGAGCCGCAATCCGACGAGATCATGGCCTATCTCAAGGCGGAAGGCATACCTCTCGAGCGCATCACCCGCGTCGAGCACAGCTACGATGTCCAGGATTTGATTAGCGGGCGGGTTGACGCGCTGGCCGGCTACGTGATTAACCAGCCCTACGATCTGGATCGCGCCCGTTTCCAATATCAGATGTATACGCCGCGTTCGGCCGGCATTGATTTCTACGGCGACAACTTGTTCACCACCGAGCAGGAACTGCGCGCGCATCCCGCACGCGTCCAAGCCTTCCGCGCCGCCAGCCTGCGCGGCTGGCAATACGCCATGGAGCACCCGGAAGAAATCGTGGACGTGATCCTCGCCCGCTACTCGCAGCGCCACACCCGCGAATACCATTTGTTCGAGGCCCGCCAGATGCTGCCGCTGTTGCGTCCGGAACTGATTGAGATCGGCTACATGTATCCCGGGCGTTGGCGGCATATCGCCAACACGTACGCCGAGATCGGCATGCTGAAGCCCGACTTTGACCTGACAGGCTTTCTCTATGATCCCCATCCGCCGCCGCCGGACCTGCGCTGGCTGTATCTCTTCATCGGCGTGGCGACCGTGGTGCTCACGTGCGTTTCCGCGCTCGCCGTGTACATTTATCGCATCAATGCGCGCCTGCGCCGGGAGGCGGCTGAGCGCACGCGGGTAGAAGAAGCGCTCCGGGAGAGCGCGGAACGGTATCGCTCCATTCTCAACGCCTCGCCTGACGCTATTTTCATTACGGATGTGAAGGATGGTCGCCACCGTATGGTTTCGCCGGGGGCGGTGAAGATGTTCGGCTTTGATCGGGAGGAGGAGCTGCTGGGACATGTGCTCACCGATTTATTTGTGCCCGAGGACCACGCACGCGCAACGGCGAACGTGGCCCGCGTGCTCCAAGGCAACGGACCAGGTCCGCAGGAATACTGCGGCCTGCGTGTGGACGGCAGCTCCTTTGACTTTGAGGTGAACGGCGAGATTATTCGGGACGCCGCCGGGCAGCCAATCCAAATGGTCTCGATTGCCCGCGACATCAGCGCGCGCAAGCGGGCGGAGCAAGCGGCGAAACGCGCGCAAGTCCTCGGCGACATCATCATCGACAGTATCCCCGGCGCCTTCTACGTGCTCGACGAACACGGCCGCTACACGCGCTGGAACGCCTATCAGCGCGATGAAATCGTCGGCATGCCGGAAGACTTGATGGCGGGGACAAACGCGACCGACACGATTCACCCGGATGACCGCGCGCTGATCCGCTCAAAAATCGCGAATGTCTTGGGCAGCGGCATGCAAGAGACCGTGGAAGGCCGGGTGCTGATGCGCGGTGGGCCGGCATGCAGATGGCTCCTGATGACAGGCCGGCAAATGACGATCGAGGGCCGACCGTTCCTGGTGGGGATTGGGATCGACATCACCGAGCGCAAACAGGCGGAGGAGGCGTTGCGGGCGAGCGAGGAGAAATATCGCGGCCTTTTTGATGAATCCATCGCGGCGGTCTACGTATTTGACAACCAGAAGAACTTCATCAATACCAATCAAGCCGGCGTACATCTGCTGGGCTATGCACGGGCGGAACTGCTGCACCTGCGCATTTCAGACGTGGATGCCGATCCAGCCGTGGTCTTGCCAGCCCACCAACAGCTTTTCTCCGGTCAGCGACTGATCAACTACGAGCACCGGCTGCGACGGAAGGACGGTGCGATCATCACGGTGTTAAACAACTCGAGACCGCTGACGGACCGCGAGGGAACCATCGTTGGCATGCTCAGTACCTTGATCGACATCACCGAGCGCAAGCGGGCAGCGGCCGACCTGCAGAAAATGCAAAAGCTGCAGAGTGTCGGCACGCTGGCGGGCGGCATTGCGCATGATTTCAACAATATCATGATGGGCTTGTTTGGGAATGTCTCCATGGCCAAAGATGAACTTGGCAAGGATCATCCCGGCTACGCGTCCCTTGCAGAAGCGGAAAAGTCGATGAGCCGGGCCGTGCGGCTGACGCAGCAGTTGCTGACCTTCGCCAAGGGCGGTGATCCGGTCAAGGCGGATGTCAGTCTGGGGGCGCTGGTCGAGGAAGTCGCACATTTCGACCTTTCCGGCAGTCCGGTCAAGCTGGTGTATCAGCAGGCTGAGGATCTGTGGCTGGCGGACGTGGACCAGGGGCAGATCCAGCAGGTCGTCTCCAACCTTACCATCAATGCCCGCCAGGCCATGCCCGAGGGCGGACACCTGTATATCACCCTGGAGAACGCGGCCATCCCGGCGGCGGACATTACCGGGCTCCCGCCGGGCAAGTATGTCAGGGTCTGCGTGCGGGATGAGGGCACCGGCATCGAGCCGAAGCATCTCGACCGGATCTTCGACCCCTATTTCACCACCAAGCAGACGGGCAGCGGCTTGGGTTTGGCAACGGCCTATTCCATCATCAAGAGACACGGCGGCCACATCGGCGTTGTCTCGGCGCTGGGCCAAGGAACGACCTTCACGCTCTACCTGCCGGCTTCCGCGTCCCCGCCACAGGCGGAAACCACGCCATCTGCGGCGGCCTGCCCGTCCCCGGCCCGCCCTGCCAACATTCTGGTCATGGATGACGAAAAAATGATCCGCGACATTGTCACAAAAATGCTGCTGCGCTGCGGGTTCTCGGTGGCCACCGCACCCGGCGGCCGGGAGGCCATCGCGATGTACCAGCAGGCGCGCGCGGCCGGCGCGCCGTTTGATGTGGTCATTATGGATCTGACCATCCCCGGCGGCATCGGCGGCAAGGAGGCGATCAAGGATATTCTGGCGCTGGACCCCCAAGCCAGGGTCATTGTTTCCAGCGGCTATGCCGATGATCCGGTGATGGCCAACTATGCCGACTATGGCTTCAAAGGCGTGGCCGCCAAGCCTTACACGCTCGGCAACCTGCAGAAAGTACTGCGGCAGGCCTTGCAGCAATGATGCGTGCTGAATTGAAAAACAATGATGAGTGATGAATGCAGAACAAGAAAAATAATAAATGTTAATTTCTGCGCAGCCACTCATCATTCATCATTCATCACTCATCATTTTCCCTAAATCCCCTCCTTTTGCTATACTATTCACGTGCACCTCTCACTTCCGAAAACGCACTTTCCCACCTTGGGCTTTGCGCTGATCGTCGCGACGCTGACGGCCGTGATCGCGGTCTATTCCTTTACCTATTATTGGCGCATGCGCCAGCGGCTCGAACAGTCACTGGTGCGCGAAGGGCTGACCCTGATCAGCGCGTTCGAGGCCTCCGTCCGCGCCGGCCTGAGTGGCCCGTCCGTCTGGAAAACGCACAAACTGCACGAACTGATCCGTGACACACGCGCGCGCGCCGACCTTGATTTCTTTGCCTTCGTCGATCCTTCCTTGACGGTCTACTGCGCCGACCAGCACGGCGAGCGCAGCTACTACCGCGGCGCGCTCACCTCGCTCTACACGCGCCTGGCCACCCAGCCTTATGATTGGGGCTACGTCAGCCAGCCCGGGAACGCACGCTGCCTGGTCGTGATTAAGCCCTTGTTGCTGGACAACAGCGACCGGATCGGCAAACGCACCTTTCGTTTCTACCAAGTCTTCTTGCGCCGCAGCGGCCGACCACGCACACTGGACGTCATGCTGCCCGGCATTCGCTCGGTCGCCTCAATGCCGCTGGCGATTGTCGGCCTGCCCACCAGCGATGTGGAGGCCATCACACGCCAGGCCATTTTGCATGTGCTCTCGCTCGGCCTGATTCTCTTTTTCCTCAGCTCGTCGCTGGTCTACATCAGCATCAGCATGCAGCAACATCGCAGCACCGCCCTGGCCCTGGCCCAAGCGCGCGCCGACAATCAACGCCTGCTGCAGGGCTTGCGCCGCTCCGATCGCCTGGCCACCCTCGGCCGCATGGCTGCCACCATGGCCCATGAACTGCGCAATCCGCTCAGTTCGATTCGCGGCTTCACCCAGCTCTTTCGCAAACACGCCGCGCTGGCCAACAACGCCAATTTGTGCCAGTACGCCGATCTGGTCATCAGCGAAGTGGACCGGCTCAATTCGGTCATCACCAGCATGCTTGAATTCAGCCGCCCGGTCGAGGCCCACACCCAGGCCAGCGATATTCGCCCGATTATTGAAAACGCCTGCCGGCTGGTGCGCGCCGACGCCACGCATCGCAATATCGCGCTGGTCTCGCATATTCCCCCGCACCTGCCGCGCATTCCGCTCGACCGCAATCTCATGACCCAGGCCCTGCTCAATCTGCTGATCAACGCGATTGACGCCATGCCCAACGGCGGCTCGATGTATGTCGAGGTGCTGTGCGCCACGCCCGACACGCTGCAGCTGACCGTGCGCGACACCGGCAAGGGCATTCCCAAGGAACTCCTCACCCAAATCTTCGAACCGTTCTTCACCACCAAGCCGAAAGGCACCGGCCTCGGCTTGGCCACGGTTGACAATATCATCGCCGAGCACAACGCCACGATTCGGGTCGAAAGCGAGGTGAATAAAGGCACGGCATTTCACATCGAGTTGCCGCTATCACGCGACGAGGTACTATGAGTAAAACAGCCCGCACCGCCTGGATTTTAATCGCCGATGACGAGCTGAGCCACCGCACCATGCTGCGCGCCTGCCTGCAAAATCTGGGCTACAGCACGCTGGAAGTGTCCGACGGCCGGGCCGCCGTCGAGACCGCCAAACGCGAAAAGCCGGCCCTGATCATCATGGACTTGCGCATGCCGGAACTGGATGGCATGGCTGCCTTGAAGGCCATTCGCGTCTTCGATGCGCATGTGCCGGTCTTGATGATGACCGCCCACGGCTCGATTCAGTCGGCCATTGAGGCAATCAAGAACGGCGCCTATGACTACCTCGAAAAACCGGTCGATATTAATGATGTCCAGCACGCCGTCGAAAACGGCCTGCATTTCGGTGATCTCAAGCGCGCCGATGTGCCCGCCCCGTCCGGCGATGTCCTCCAGGCCGCCGTCGGCATGATCTGGAAAAGCCCGCTGATGGCCGATATTCTTGACACCGTCACGCGCGTCGCGCCCAGCGATGCCTCGGTCTTGATCACCGGCGAAAGCGGCACCGGCAAGGAAATCATTGCCGACATGATTCAACGCTTGAGCACGCGCGCCGACAAGCCCTTCATCAAAGTCAACTGCGCGGCGCTGCATGAACAACTGCTCGAATCGGAGCTGTTCGGCCACGAGCGCGGCGCGTTCACCGGCGCCCATGAACAGCGCCGCGGCCGCTTCGAACTGGCGCACCACGGCACCCTGTTCCTGGATGAAATTGGCGACATGGCCCCGACGACCCAGGCCAAAATCCTGCGCGTGCTGCAGTCCGGCACCTTCGAGCGCCTCGGCGCCGTTGACACCATTGCCGTGGATGTGCGCATCGTGGCCGCCACCAATCACGAGCTCAAGCAGGCCATCGAAAAAGGCAGTTTTCGCAAGGATTTGTTTTTCCGCCTGAGCGTCGTGCCAATTCATCTGCCGCCGCTGCGCGACCGGATCGAGGAAATTCCCATGTTGGCCGACCACTTTCTCGCCATGTACGTGCGCAAGAACCGCCGCGCCATTCGCGGCTTCACGCCCGAGGCGACCCAGGCGCTCTTGCGCTATGACTGGCCCGGTAACGTGCGCGAGCTCGAGAATGCAATCGAGCGCGCCGTCATTCTGACGGTCGGCGACATGGTTGCGCCGGACGTCCTGCCGGCCCACATTCGCGGCGAGGCAGCGCCGCACACCGTCAACGGCGAACAACTAACCATGCTCGAACAGGCCGAACGCGACTTGATTGTCCAAGCCATGCTGGCCTGCGGCGGCAATCGCACCAAGGCCGCCGAGCAACTGGGCATGTCGCGCCGCAGCTTGTACAACAAACTCAAGCGCTACGGCCTCGATAATTCATAAGCATCGTTCATCGTTCATCGTTCATCGATTACCGATCACCGATCACTGACGCACTGACGCACCGGCGCACCGACCACCGATCACCGGTTATCGACTTACTCTTTCGCGCGCCGCGGCCGGCCGCGGCGTGGCTTCTTCGGCGCCGCACCGCGCTGTTCATAGCGCGCATACGTCAGCAATAAATCAGCTTCAATATTGTCGGCCTCCAGCGCCAGGCACGCCTCCAGCGCCACGCACGCGCCGGCAAAATCCTGCTGCAACAATTTCACTTCGCCCAAGGCTTGAAAACTGTCGGGCTGCGGCGGCACGCATTGGGTCGCCCGCACCAAGGCGTGTTCGGCATCGTGGTAGCGTTGCATGCGGATATACAACAAACCCAGATTGAAGTGTGCGTCATGCCGGTCGGGCTGCAGCCGCAAACAATGCTTGTGCAACCGCTCCGCTTCCTTGAATTCGCCCAGCTCATGCAGGACGCAGCCGAGATCCGTGTAGGCCTCGGCAAACGCCGGATCGCAGTGAATCGCGCGTTCGAGCAATTCTTTGGCGCGCGCATGGTCACCGTCCAGATAATACGTCCAGGCCAGGCCATCCAACGCCGCCGCGCTGCGCGGCGCGACTTCGACGGCGCGCGCAAAGCATGAGCGCGCCCGCCGGCTGTCGCCGTCGGCGATGTGCTGATTGCCGTTCGCCAGATGCTGTTCCAATGTGCCGCGGGTCGTCATACTCTCCATGATAGCGCGGCGCGCCGTGCTTGTCAAGTCTGCGATCGGCGCCGCGCTTTTCCCAGATCCGGCTGTTTGTTTGTGTTGTTGCTCCCCGCCGAGTTTGCCGCGGCTGCCGGCTTGTTACTGCAAAGTGGGAGCGACCTCCGTGTCGCGAATCTGCTGTATACGCTGCATTCGCCGCACGGAGGCGGCTCCCACATTCTTTGCATGCAGAAACCCCCACGACCCCGCCGCTGGCGGGACTCCAAGCAGCCGAATACCGAGCAAGGGCGCGGCAGCGACAGTCATGTGCAGTCAACCCAACGCGGGTTTCAGCTCGCGTCGCCGAATCCGGGCTTTTGACTTTCGCGGCCGGAATCGCTACAATACCATACTATTGGTAATGCTTGTATGTAACCATTGACGACTATGGGCTTGACCCTCACGGAGAAGATTTTCGCCCGGCATGCGCAGCGCAGCCACGTGGCGCCCGGCGACAACGTCTGGGTGAGCGTGGATGTGCTGATGACCCACGATGTCTGCGGCCCGGGCACGATCGGCGTCTTCGAACGCGAGTTCGGCAAGGACGCCATGGTCTTTGCGCGCGACAAAGTCGTGCTCATTCCCGACCACTACATCTTCACCACGGACACGATGTGCCACCGCAATGTGGACCTCTTGCGCGCGTTCGCGCAGCAGCAGCAGTTGCCGTTTTTCTACGATCCGCAAACCACGGCCTACAAGGGCGTCTGCCATGTGGCCTTGGCGCAGGAAGGCCACTGCCGCCCCGGTGAAATTTTGTTGGGCACCGACTCGCACACCTGCACCGCCGGCGCCTTCGGCGAATTCGCCACCGGGATCGGCAATACTGACGCGGGTTTCGTGCTGGGCACCGGCACGTTATTGCTGAAAGTGCCGGCCAGCATGCGCTTCGTGCTGGACGGCGCGCTGCCGCCGTATCTGATGGCCAAGGATGTGATTCTGCGGATCATTGGTTTGATCGGCGTGGATGGCGCCACCTATCGCGCCATGGAATTTTGCGGAAGCTGCGTCGAGGCCATGACGATGGAAGACCGCATGACCATCTGCAACATGGCGATTGAGGCCGGCGGTAAGAATGGCATCATCGCCGCCGATGCCACCACCCGCACCTATGTTACCGCCCGCACGTCCGTGCCGTTTGTTGAAGAGCGCAGCGATGCCGACGCGCAGTACTTCAGCGAGCATAGCATTGATGTCACCGCGCTCGAGCCGGCCGTCGCCCAGCCGCACTCGCCCGACAAGTATGCGACGGCGCGCGCCGTTGCCGGCACCAAGATTGATCAAGCCTACATCGGCTCGTGCACCGGCGGCAAACTGTCCGATTTCGTGGCCGCCGCGCAAATTCTGGCCGGCCGCACCGTGCGCGTGCCCACCTATCTCGTGCCGGCCACGGTCGAAGTCAAGGACGCCTTGGCGACGACGCGCCACGCCGGCCAGCCCTTGACCAGGATTTTTGAGGAGGCCGGCTGCCTGCCGCTCGCGCCGCCAAGTTGCGCCGCCTGCCTGGGCGGGCCGAGCGACACGTTTGGTCGCGTGACCGGAAACGAAATCGTGATTTCGACCACCAACCGCAATTTCCCCGGGCGGATGGGCTCCACGAGCGCCGGCATCTATCTGGCCTCGCCGTATACCGTGGCCGCCTCGGCCATCCAGGGCGCGATCACCGATCCGCGCGAGTACCTCGCATGATCATCACCGGCGCAGCATTTGTCCTGGGTGACAACATTGACACGGATCAGATCATTCCGGCCCAGTATCTGAATCTGGTGCCGACGATTGCGGCAGAATATCGCGAGCTGGGGCGCCATGCCTTGGCCGGCTTGCCGAACGCCTGCCGGGCGTTTATGCAGCCGGGCGCGTACCAGACCGACTATCCCATTCTCATTGCCGGCCGGAATTTCGGCTGCGGCTCGTCGCGCGAGCACGCACCGGTGGCGCTGGGCGCGGCCGGCGTCAAAGTGGTGGTGGCCGCATCGTTTGCGCGCATTTTCTTCCGCAATTGCATTGCCACCGGCGAGTTGTACCCGGTCGAATGCCGCGCGCGGTTGTGTGAGACAGTCAAGACCGGCGACACCGTTATGCTCGACCTCGCCGCCCAGACACTGCGGCATGAGGCCCGTGGCGCGGTGTTCGCGCTGGCGCCGTTGGGCGCCGCCCAGGATGTGATAGATGCAGGCGGTATTTTCGCTTATGCGCGTGCGCGCGGCATGCTGCACGTTAATTGACGGGGAGATGGAGAACATATGTTAGCATTATTTCGGCGTTCGCAACGGGTTGTCTTGTGGATCATTTTGGTCGTCGTCGTCATGACCTTTGTCTTCTGGGGCGCGAAGTCAGGCAACTTGGCGCCGACCGCCACGCACGCCAAACTGGTCGGGCAGATTGGCGACGAACAGGTCACCAGCGAGCAGTTGGCCCAGGCGATTCGCGGCGCGGAGATCGAGCTGCAATTGAACAATGTGCCGCGCGAGCTGCTGAACCAGACCAAGGAACTCGAGATGGAGGGTTGGCGGCGGCTGATTCAGACGCGGGCGGCCAAGAAGAGCGGCGTGGTCGTCAGCGACGATGAGCTCGCGCGCTTTGTGCAGAACGTCTTTTTCCGCGGCGGCGAGTTTGACGCCATGGCGTACCGCCAGTTGATCATGCGCATGGCCGGGCGCATGAGCGCGCGCGAGTTTGACGCGCATTTGCGCGACACGCTGGCGATCATCAAATTGCGCCAGTCGCTGGCCAACACGATGCTGGTGACCGAGGACGAGCTGCGCCAAGCCTACGAGGCGGACCGCACCTTGGTGAAACTCGCGTATGTCCCCTTTGACTACTCGAATTACCTGGCCGGCATCCAAGTGTCGACCAACGAACTTGAGGCATTCTACAACACGAATCAGGACGACTTCAAAGTCCCGCCGCAGGCCGACATGCTCGTGGCCATCGCCCGGATTCAGCCGCGCAGTGTGACGGTGGACGCCGAGGAAATCGAGCTGTTCTACGAGGAGAACAAGGATCGTTACCTGATCACCAACGCGGTCGCGGTTGCGGCCGCGGACACGAACGCCACGGTGGAAAGCGACGAGCCGCGCTATCGCCCGTTTGCCGAAGTGCAGCGCGAGATTAAGCAACAGCTGCGCCAGCAGTTAGCCAGTGAATGCGCCTATGACCTCGGCGAGCAGTTGTCGTTCGCCTTGGTCGCCACGAATATTGCCGCGGCCGATAGCAAGGCGGCGTACTTCAAGGCCACGGCCACCGCGCTCGGCATGGCGCTCCTTGAGCCGGGCAATCTCTCGCTGGAGGACACCATTCCGGGCATGACCAACGCCTATGCCCTGATCAAGACCGCGCTCGGCATGCGCCCGGGCGACGTCAGCGATGTGATCGAAGAGCCGGGCGTCGGTCATATTCTCTTTCTGGTGCGCAATGTGCGCGAGCAATACTTGCCGGAGCTCAGTGAGGTCAAGGCTAAGGTGCGCGCGGAGATTGTGCGGCGCCGCGCGCTGGATGCGGCGCGCTTCAGCGCCGAGCAATTGCGCGCCGCGCTGGACTTGACGCAAACATCCTTCACCAATGCGGTCGCGCAGCGCGGCTACCACGCAAGTATGACCCTGCCGCTGGATCGCAGCAGTAGCGTTCGCGCCGCCGGGTTGCCGGCGGAAATGGTGGCGCGCTTGTTTGCGTTTCCTAAGAACACGGCGGTGGTCGTGCCGTGCCTGCAGGGCTATCTGCTGGCCTGCCCGGTTGACTACCTTGACGCTGATTTCGACCTGATGTACACGGATGCCGACGAACGCAAGGAGCAGCTCGCGCGGCAACAAGAGAATACGCTGTACGGCCTGTGGTTCAGCCAGGCCGCGCGCAATGTGAAGATCAGCGAGTCGCTGATGAAGGCACCCGCGCCGTCTGACGCGGACTAGCGTCGACGCGCGGATTGACGGCCCGCGGGCAGCACGACGCCGCGTGCGGGCCTTACCCGACTTAAGGTGTGCAGTATGAATGCGACGCCATCACGGGGCCGGCGGCCCTGCAATGATTTCCCGCACATTCCGCCCGCGCCGGTGGGTATCATCACCACGCCGGGCGGCCGGGCGCTGGCGGAATTGATTGACGGGCAGCTCGTGCGCGAGCGCAAGCGCGTGCTCGAACGCTGCCCGCGTTACGAGGATTGCCCCGGCTTTCTGCGCGCGTCCTACATCGTCGAGGCCGATACGCCGCGCTTCAGCAACGGCGAGGGCAAAGGCATCATTCGCGAATCCATCCGCGGCTTCGATCTGTACTTCATCACGGATGTCGGCAATTGCGGCATCAC
Organism: uncultured bacterium; assembly: GCA_964397565.1. Lineage (GTDB taxonomy): Bacteria > Auribacterota > UBA3054 > UBA3054 > JAPLST01 > JAPLST01. The sequence continues at coordinate 28,029 of CAYNJC010000030.1, read as the reverse complement.
CTACACCCGCAACGGCAAGCTGTCCTCGATGACGCCGGACGAGCACTATCAGGATTTGAAGCGCCTGATTGCCGCGACGCGCGGGCTGGGGTATCGCATGAACGTCATCATGCCGCTGCTGTACGAGAGCCGCCAGCACAAGATCGCCGGGCGCGAATCGCTCGATTGCGCCATGTCCCTGCAGGAATTGATTTTTCTGGGGGTGCAGAACATCATGACGATTGACGCGCACAATTCGCATGTCCAGAATGCCATTCCCAATCACGGCTTTGAGAACTTGCACGCCAATTACCAGCAGATCAAGGCGATTCTGAGTACCGAGGCGGATTTCCGGATCGGCGACGAGCACTTGGTGGTGACGAGTCCGGACTTGGGCGGGCTCGAACGTTGCCGCTATTTCGCCGAGCAATTTCACACCGAGTTGGCGGTCTTCTACAAACATCGCGATTTGTCGCGGATCGTCAACGGCCGCAGCCCGATCACCGAATTCCGTTTCATGGGCGGCGAGGTCAAAGGCAAGGATGTCGTGATCATTGATGACCTGCTCTCCTCCGGCGACACAGCCTTGCGCGTGTGCCGCGAGCTGAAAGCCATGGGCGCGCGCAAAAATTATATCATGTGCACCTTTGCCCTGTTTACCGACGGCGTCGCGCGCTTCAACGAGGCCTTCGCCGACGGCGTCTTCAGCCGGGTTTACGCCACCAACGGCACGTACGTGCCGCCGGAGGCCCTCACCTGCGAATGGTATCACGCGGTCGACACCTCGCGCTTCATCGCCTTGTACATCGACTCGTTCAACCGCAACGAATCCGTCAGCCGGTTGCTGGACAACACGGTCAAGATTCGCGCGTTGCTTGAACAAAAGGGCTTGCTCTAAGTGCCTGCCACACCGCTCCATTCATCAGCCGACGCTACAACGCAGCAGGCGCGCGCGCGCCGCTACGAGACGCTCCACCATTGGCTGTTTCTGCTGGACACGCTGATTGTGGTGGGCGCGTTGTGCGCCTTGCTCTGGCGCGGCGAGCACGGCCTGTCGTTCATGTTGCAGCGCGCGGTGGCCCGGGTCGTGGGTGGCAATCCCTGGCTGGTGACCGGCGGCTATGTCGCGGTCTTGCTGGGCGCGTACACGCTGGCACTGCTGCCCTATGCCTGGTGGAAATCGTGGTATCTCGAGCATCGCTATGACTTGAGCACCCAAACCATGGGCAACTGGCTGGGTGATGAAGCCAAGTCATTTGCGCTGGTCCTGGTCCTGGCGCTGCTCGGCGCCGAGACGATCTATGCGTTGCTGCGCGTCAGCGCGTGGTGGTGGTTGTGGGCCGCGGGCGCGTGGATTATCCTGCAAGTTGTGCTCGGCATGTTGTTCCCGATTGTGATCGTGCCGCTGTTCTACCGTGTGACTGCCTTGGATGACGCCGAACTGCATGCGATGGTGCAGCGCGCGGCGGAGCAGGCGCGGATTCGCATGGTCGGCTTGTATCGGCTCGGCTTGTCGGCCAAAACGCGCAAAGCGAATGCCGCCATGGCCGGCCTCGGCCGCAGCAAGCGCATTTTGCTGGGTGACACGCTGCTCGCTCATTTTGAACGCCGTGAAATTGTGGCCGTGCTGGCGCACGAATTCGGCCATTATTACCATGGCCATATCTTGAAAATGATCGGCACGGCCGGTGGCGCGGCCGTCCTCGGCATGGGCGTGGCGCAACTGGTCTTGCAGCACAGCGCGGCTGCACTCGGCATCCGTGACGTGGCCTGCGTGGCGACGTTGCCGCTGGTCCTGCTGGCCTTGTTCATCTTCGGGCTGGTAACGTTGCCGATCACCAACATGCTGTCGCGCCATTATGAGCGCCAAGCCGACACGTTCGCGCTGCAGACGACCCAGGATGCCGCTGCCTTTGTCGCCGCGATGGAGCGTCTGGCCAGCATGAACCTGGCCGACAAGACGCCGCATCCGCTGATCGAGTTTTTGCTGCACAGTCACCCCAGTATTGCGCGGCGGATCGCGGCCGCGCACGCCTGGCTGGCGGCCCAGTCCTCACCCCTGCCGGCGCCATCCCGATGATCACCGCTGTTCGTGGCACCTACGACATTCTCCCGAGCGACGCGCCGTTGTGGCACTACGTCGAGGCGCGCGCCCACGCGGTTTTTCAGCGCTATGGTTTCTGCGAGCTGCGCACACCCATCTTCGAGCAGACCGAGTTGTTCGTGCGCTCGATCGGCGACGCGACCGACATTGTCGAAAAGGAAATGTACACGTTTCCCGACCGCAAGGGCCGCTCGCTGACGTTGCGCCCGGAAGGCACGGCCAGTGTCGTGCGCGCCTGCCTCGAACATAATTTGCTGGCGCAGCAGAAAGCCCTGCGGGTCTACTATGGCGGCCCGATGTTCCGTTATGAACGGCCCCAGGCGGGCCGGCAGCGGCAGTTCAACCAGATCGGCGTCGAATTGTTCGGCAGTTACAGCCCGTTGGCGGATGCCGAGGTGATCGCCCTGTTGGTGCGTTTGTACGAGGAACTCGGCTTGACCAATTTGACGGTCAAGCTCAACACGCTGGGCGACGCCGACAGCCGGGTGCGCTATCAAGACGCCCTGCGCGTGCACATGGCGCCGCTGCAGGCCACGCTCTGCAGCGATTGCCAACGGCGTTATGCCACGAACATTCTGCGCGTGCTGGACTGCAAAGTGCCGGCGTGCCGCGACATCTTGGCGGCAGCGGCCTTGCCGAGCATGCAGGCCACGCTGTCCGCTGCGGCCCGTGCTCATTACCAGCAGGTGCTGACCACGCTAACCCAGCTCGGCATCGCCTTTCAGGAAGAACCGACGTTGGTGCGCGGCTTGGACTATTACACCCACACGATTTTCGAAGTGACCCACACGGCGCTCGGCGCGCAAGATGCGTTGGGCGGCGGCGGCCGCTATGACGGCTTGGTGACGGAGATGGGCGGCCCGCCGACTGGCGCGGTCGGCTGGGCACTAGGTGTCGAACGCCTGCTGATGGCCTTGCGGGCCGGGGCGCCGGCGCTGCCCGCGCCGCCCGCACCGGTGTTTCTGATCGCCTTTGACGAGCATGCCGTGCAGGAGAATTTCGGCGCCGCCGACATGCTGCGGCGCGCGGGTATCACCGCCATCACGGCCTATGAAAAGCAGTCACCCAAAGCGCAGATGCGGCAAGCCAATCACGCCGGCGCACGGGTTGTGCTGATGCGCGGCGAGGATGAGCGGGTGACGGACACGTACAAGCTGAGAGACATGCACACCGGAGTGGAACGCGTCTGTCCGGCCGCCGATGTGGTTAACCAAGTCGCCGCCGCGCTGCGCGCCTAGGCCCCGGCCATGGAAGTAATTATTCGGCCAACCGCCGACGTCGCCGCCGACTTGGTCGCGCGCCTGCTGGCTGCGCGGCTGCGCCAGACACCGGCACTGGTGTTGGGCTTGGCCACCGGCCGCACGATGGAAGCCGTCTATGCCCGGCTGATCGCCTTGCATCGCGACGAGCAACTTGATTTCTCGCACTGCACAACTTTCAACTTGGACGAGTATGTCGGCGTGGCCAGCGACCAACCCGGCTCGTATCGCCGCTACATGCAAGAACATCTGTTCGATCACATCAACATCGACGCGCGGCGCACCCACTTGCCCGACGGCACCGCGCCCGACCTGGCCGCCGAATGCGCGGCATACGAACAACGGATCGCGCAGAGCGGCGGCATTGCGGTGCAACTGCTGGGCATCGGCGCGTCCGGCCACATTGGGTTTAACGAACCGCTCTCGGCCCTGATGAGCCGCACGCGCGAAAAGGCGTTGACCCCCATGACCCGCGCCCACAACGCATTTGCGTTCGGCGGCGATCCGGCGCGCACGCCCGCGCGCGCGCTGACCATGGGCGTCGGCACGATTTTGGCCGCGCGCGAGATCATCCTGCTGGCGACCGGCCGCGCCAAAGCCGCGATTGTCGCCAAAGCCGTCGAAGGGCCGCTCACCGCCATGATCAGCGCCACCGCGCTGCAATTGCATCCGTGCTGCAAAGTGCTGGTGGATGAGGCCGCCGCGACCTTGCTGACCGAGACGGATTATTACCGCTGGATTTTTGCCCACGAACCGGAATGGGCGCCCTTTCACTCACCCGCACCACCGTCATTATGATCCGGGACATTGAATTGCTTGCGGAAGAGACCAGCGTCGAGACGATTCTGCGGCGCGTCCAGCAACGCCTGCGCCAGCGCCAGCGCGTGGCGCCCTTGGATGTAGACGAGCCGCTCCTCGAACAAGACGAGATTGAGCAGTTCAGCAACATCCATTTGTCGCCCGATTTCTTTTTCCAGTTGGACTATGCCGCGCGCATCTTCGACCCGCGCGACACGCCCGGCAACACCCGCTTCGTCTTCTTTAAGAAAATCATTCAGCGCATCATCCGGATCTACTCCACCCGCCAGGTCGAGTTTAACGCGACGCTCGTGCGGGTCTTGAACAAGCTCTTTGATGTCCTGCATGAAATCGTCGAGAAATTCAATTATTTCCGGCGCGCCGAAGTCAACCTGACACGGCGGATGGAATACAACGAGACGATGGTCGGCAACTCCCTGAAAATGTTGCACCATCAGCGCCAGCGGATCGAGACGACCGAGGGTTTCTCGCGCGATTTGTACCAGCATCGCACGCGCTTGGAAAGTTTGGAGGAGGAAGAGCGGCAATTGAACCGGCGCGTGAGCGGCCTGGAGGATTTACGCAACCGCCTCGAACATTCCCTGGCAGAAAACGCGGCCCTGCGGCAGCGCTTGGAGCGCCTGCTGGCCCATGCCGCGCAACTCCCCGCCGCCGCCGGGGCGCCCGCCAGCACAACGCCCGCGCCCGCCCCGGCGCTCGCCGCGGAACAGGCGCGCGTGCGTCTGCTCAACGATTATCTGTATTTCCCGTATCTGAACGAGGACCGCTCGATTGAAGATGTGATTCGCGAGCGGGTGCGCCACTATCTGCCGTTCTTTGCCGCGCCGGTGCCGGCCTGTGCACAAGGCTGGCTTGTCGATATCGGCTGCGGTCGCGGTGAATTCATGGACATCTGTCGCGCCGCGAAGCTGCCGTGCAAAGGCATTGACATTAACGAGGACATGGTCAAGCACTGCCTCGACAAGGGGCATGACGTCGCGCAAGCGGGCGCGGTCAGCTATCTCCAGGCGCAGCCCGATGCCAGTGTGCGCGGGATCATCTCGTGCCACGTGGTCGAGCACATGCCGGCCGCGGAACTGTTGGCCTTCCTGCGTTTGTGCGTCAGCAAGCTGGCGCCGGGTGGGCGGCTGGTGCTGGAGACGCCCAATCCGAGCAGTATTTTCGGCCTGAGTTTGTTCTATCGCGATTTCACCCACGAGAAACCGATTCATCCGCAAACCATGAAATTCCTCCTGCACGAACTCGGCATGCACCAGGTCGAGATCGAGGAGCTGCACAAAGCGCCGGAGCACCTCGAAACCGTCATTCCCGGCAACGCCGTCCTCAGCGCCAATTTCAGAAAGCTCGACGCCATGGTGTTTGGCTATCTTGATTATGCCGTCATGGCGATCCGGTAACCGCATGAGCACACGACCAGTCACCATCATTGTGCTGACCTGGAACGGGCTGGGCTACACGCGCCGCTGCCTCGATTCCATTCGGGCCACGACCCGCCACCCACAATATTTCGTCTCGATCGTGGACAACGGCAGTACCGACGGCACGGTCGAGTACCTGCAGGCCTTGACCAACGTCACGGTGCTCTACAACGCCACCAATGTCGGCTTCGCGCGCGCCAACAACCAGGCCATTGCGCGCGTGCCCAAGGAGCACGACATTGTCCTGCTCAACAACGACACCGAGATCCCGCCTGACCAGCCGGACTGGCTGGAACGCATGCAGCGCACGGCCTACAGCGCCCCGGACATTGGCGTCGTCGGCTGTCGTTTGCGACGTCAGAGCGGCATGCTGCAGCACGCCGGGGCTTTCATGCCGCTCAGCAATTACTGGGGCCAGCAGATCGGCAGCAACGAAGTTGACCTCAATCAGTATCCGTTTGTCCGTGACGTGGAGAGCGTCGTCTTTGCATGCGTCTATATCCGGCGCTCGGTCATGGATGCGATTGGTGGCCTGTCCGACGATTATTTTGCCTATTTCGAGGACACGGATTACTGCAACGCGGCCCGCACCGCCGGCTTCCGCACCGTCTGCTGTGGCACCGTGACCATCATTCACCACGAAAACGTCTCGACCCGCGAAAACAAAGTCAGCCATTCCGAAATGTTCAAGCAGTCACAGGTCATTTACAAAAAGAAATGGGCGGAACGCCTGGCCGCGCGCTATGAGCAGCGGCTGGTGTGGCTCTCGACCGTGACCCGCCCGCATGGCTACGGCATGACCTCGAAGGACTTGCTGCTGCAGCTGGATCATGAAAATGTGGAAGTGGCCTACCGCTATGTCTATGGCCGCGGCACGGTCTATCCCGTGGACGAACCCGAACAAACCCCATACTATCTGGTCAATGTCATGAAACAGCGGCCGGTGCCGCGCGGGGTGCCGCACGTGGTCTACGGCCAGGGCGATATCTTTCACGCCAATCAGGGGCCCTACAAGATTGGCTACACCATGCTGGAAGTCACCGGCATCCCCGCCGAATGGGCGCGCCAGGCCAACTTGATGGACGAAGTCTGGGTGCCGACCGAGTTCAATCGCCAGACCTTCAGCGCCTCGGGCGTCAAGCGCCCGATCCAGATCATGCCGCTGGGCGTGGACCTCAATTACTTCAACCCGCTGATCAGCAAGTATCCGGTGGCGGACGAGTTCAAGTTTCTGACCGTGTTCGAGTGGGGCGAGCGCAAAGCGCCGGAATTGCTCTTGCGCGCATTCAACGATACGTTCAAGGCGACCGAGCCGGTGGTCTTGATTTGCAAAGCCAATTGCACCGATCCGACGGTTGATTACGCCAAGGCAATTCGCGATTTGCATTTATCCGAGGAGGGCGGCCGGATTGAATTTGTGCTCAATAAATATGTGCCCTACTACCAATTGGGCGCGTTGTACCGCTCGTGCGATTGCCTGGTGCTGCCCAGCCGCGGCGAGGGCTGGGGCATGCCGATCCTGGAAGCCATGGCCTGCGGCCTGCCCGTCATCGCCACCCACTGGAGCGCGCCAACCGCGTTCATGACCGAGGCCAACAGTTACCCGTTGCGCGTCCGCCGCATGATTGATGCCGTGGCGAAATGCCCTTATTACAAGGGCTTTCAATGGGCGGATCCGGACGAAGACCACTTGCGCCACCTGCTGCGGCAGGTCTACGATCATCCCGACGAGGCTCGCGGCAAGGGCGCCCGCGCCGCCGCGGATGTCGCCGCGCAATGGACCATCGTGCATGCCGCCCAGCGCATCAAGCAGCGCCTGACCGAGATTGGCACCCCTGGCGCCGTGCGCCGCGCCGCGCGCCGCGCTACGCCTGCTGCGTCCGCGCCGTCCACGCCGTCCACCATCGCGATTGACGTCAGCCGCGCGATCGGCGAGCAAATCAGCGGCGTCGGGCGGTACACCCAATCGCTGGTGCGGGCCTTGGCGAGCGCGCCAATGGATGACCTGCAGTTCTTGCTGTTGCCCGGCCTGGGCTCGTTTGTGCATCCTGAATATGGCACGCGCTTCACCTTTCCCCTGCCCGTTGCGCCGCATGTCCAGCTCTATCGCGGCGCGCTGCCGGCCTTCTCGTCGCCCGCCACTGCGGTACCCAACCTGGCGTTGTTGCATTGCACCGGCAACCTGGTGCCGGAGGGCGTCACCTGTCCGCTGCTGGTGACGGTCTATGATGTCTCGTTCAAGACTCATCCGCAGTTCCACACCCAGGAGAACATTGACCTTTGCACCCGTACTTTCACCGCCGCCATCAACCGCGGCGCGCACTTTGTGGCCATCTCCGCGCATTCACGCCGTGATTTGATCGAGCAATTCCGTGTGGCGCCGGACGAGGTCGCGGTCGTGCCGTGCACCTATGATGAGAGCCGCTTCTACCCGCGCACCCCGCGCGAGCGTGACGCGCTGCGCGCACGCTACAAGCTGCCGCCGCAATTCGCGCTGTTCCTCGCCAGCCTCGAGCCGCGCAAGAATCTGGCTACCGTGCTGAAAGCGGTCGCCGACTATGCCGTGCCGTTGCCGATCGTCATCGCCGGCGGCAAAGGGTGGCTGAATGACCGGCTGCGCGACGACATTGCGCGCGCCGGCACGCGCGTCCAGCACATCGGCTATGTGCCCGACGATGACCTGCCAGCCTTGCACAGCGCCGCAACCTGCCTGGTGTTCCCCTCGTTGTATGAAGGCTTTGGCCTGCCGGTGCTGGAGGCCATGGCGTGCGGTACGCCGGCCATCACCACGCGGGTCTCCTCCCTGCCTGAAGTCGGCGGCGCGGCCGCCCTGTATCTCAATGACCCGACCAACGCGGAGGAATTGGCCGCCCTGTTGGAACGGGTCGCCGCCGATGCCGACCTGCGTGAGGCGCACCGCCAAGCCGGCCTCGAACAGGCGAAACAATTCACGCCGGCGCGCATAGCCCAGCAGATGGTGGCGCTCTATCGCCGTCTGCTGGCCCACCCCTGAAGAGCCCATGGACGACGCCCAGCACTATCTTCAGGAGCACCACCGGATCGCCGCGGAGCCGCCGTCCGGCGCGCGCTTCGCCTGGGTGCGGCGGCTGGTTGCCCGCGCCCTGGCCCATGTCTTGCGCGGGCAGAATGAGTTCAATGCCAATGTCGTCCGCTCCCTGAGTGTGCTGCGCAGTGACCGGGATGCCCTCGCCGCGCACTGCACGGCGCTGCAACACGAACTGCATGATTTAAGCGAGCAACACCGCGCGGCACAGGCGACCATTACGCAAGTGCACACCTTGCTGGCGCATCACGGTGGCGTCATCGCCACGCTGGAAACGCAGACACGCGGCACGCAAACCGCGCTTGACAAACTGGCCGCGAATTTCAGCGCGCGCCAGGATGCGCTAGTCCACGTGCAGGAGCAGCTGGCGGCAGACATGGCGGACGTGGCACGCCGGCATGACGGTCTTGTGCACGTGCAGGAACAGCTGGCCGCCAAAGCCGGCATGGTGGCCCAACAGCACACGGCAATGGTTGCTGCCCAGGAACAATTGACTGCGTCCGTTGCCGGTGTCACCCGCCGACACGATGCGTTGGTCACCGTGCAAGAGCGCCTGACAGCCAATGCCGTGGAGGTCGGCCAGCAACAGGCGGCCACCGCAGAACGCCTGGCCCACGAGATGACCGGCATCACCAAACGCCAGGATGAGTTGGTCGCCACGTATGCCGCCGTGACCGCGACGGCAGCGACACTGACGCGCGAACACCGTGAGCTGGTCGAACAGTTGACCGCCGCGCAACAAGCAAACGTGGGCACGACTCAGCGTCAGGACGCACTGGTACACTCGCTCGAGCAACTGCAGACGGTGAGCAACGGCATGGCGCAACGGCACGACGCGTTGGTTGCGCGGCTGGCGCAATTGCAGCGCGAGCTACAGGCCCAGATGGCCGACCTGATTGCCCGCGCGCAGCGCGCGGAAGGCGGCTTTCACGATTTGCACACGCTGGTGGACCAGTTGCGCGAGCAAACGGATGCCATCAAAGGCGGGCTGGGCGCCTTGCTGGAACACGCCGCGCCGCCATCCGCAAAAAGTGCGACCGCCACGCGCGTACCCTGCGCCACCGCGCTGGCCGACATCGCCTATGCACGCTTTGAAGATGCACAACGCGGGGACGAGGCCAGTGTGCGCGAGCGCCTGGCGTGGTATCTGCCCGTCCTCAGCGGCCTGACCACGTCAGCCAGGCACTGTGTCTTGGACGTCGGCTGTGGCCGCGGTGAATTTCTGGAATTGCTGGCGGCCCACGGCGTGCACGCCCGTGGCGTCGATCTCAATCAACTGGCCGTGACGCATGCCCGCCATAAAAAGCTGCAGGTCAAGACGGCTGATTTGTTTGACGAGCTGCGTGCGACCCGCAATGCCACCCTGGCCGCCATCAGCGCGTTCCATGTGGTCGAGCACTTGCCGTTCGACCACGTGCTGCGCTTGCTCCGGCTGGCTTATGCCAAGTTGCGACCGGACGGCATCATCTTGCTCGAGATGCCCAACATACTCAGCCTTGCGGTGGCCGCCGCCGAGTTTTACAAAGACCCGACCCATGTCCGGCCGTTGCATCCAGTCACCCTGCAACATTGGCTGCAGGAAGCCGGCTTCACACGGGTCGCGGTCTCGTTTCTGCATCCGTATCCCGCCGCCGCACAGCTCAATGTGGCCCACGATGCCAGCGGCAATTTTGCGCGCTTGAACGAGCTCCTGTTTGGCAATCGCGATTGTGCCATGGTTGCCTATAAACTTCCTGCTTCACCACCCCCGCATGGTTCCTTATGATTCTGGTCACTGGCGGCGCCGGCTACATCGGCAGTCATTGCGTCAAGCGCCTGCTGGGCAAGGGCTATGACGTGGTCGTCCTCGACAATTTGTCGCGCGGGTTCCGGGATGCCGTGCTCACGCCGCATTTCGTGCAAGGCAGCATCGGCGATCGCGCCGTGCTCGACCGCGTCTTCACCAGCCATGCCATTGACGCGGTCATGCATTTTTCGGCCTTCGCCTATGTCGGTGAATCCGTCGAGAAGCCGGCCGAGTATTATGAAAACAATGTTGCCCAGACGCTGACGTTGCTGACCGCCTGCCGTGACCACGGCATCGCCCGCTTCATTTTCTCATCCACCTGCGCCACGTATGGCGATGTGCAGAAAGTGCCGATCACGGAAGACACGCCGATCGCGCCCCTCAATCCCTATGGCCACAGCAAGCGCATGGTCGAGATCATGCTGCAGGACTTCGACACGGCCTACGGCATCCAGCACTGCATCTTCCGCTATTTCAACGCGGCCGGCGCCGATCCGGACGGCCAATTGACCGAGCGCCACGATCCTGAAACGCATTTGATTCCGATTGTCCTGCAGGTCGCCGCCGGGCGGCGGCCGCACGTGCAGGTGTTCGGCACCGATTATCCGACGCCCGACGGCACCTGCATTCGCGATTACATTCACGTCAACGATTTGAGTGACGCGCACATTTTGGGCCTCGACTATCTGCGCCACGGCGGCGCGTCTGACATTTTCAATCTTGGCTCGGAGCATGGCTTCAGCGTGCGTGAGATCATCCGCGCGTGTGAGGAAGTCACCGGCGCCGCGGTCACGGTCATCGCAAGCCCGCGCCGCGCCGGCGATGCCGTGCGCCTGGTGGCGGATGCCTCGAAAGCCCGGCGCGTGCTGAACTGGCAGCCGGTCCGTAGCGCGTTGCCGATCATTGTCGCCGACGCGTGGCGCGGTCGGTCGTGCACCGCGTAGGCATGGGGAGACGATGACTGCGAGTCACCCACACATCTCTGTCGTCATACCCGTCTATCGCAGTGCGGCAACCCTGCGGGAATTGTGTCGTCGTCTGCGTGCGGTGCTCGAGCCGCTGACAACCGCCTACGAAGTGATATTGGTGAATGATGCCTCACCGGACGAGTCTTGGCAGGTCCTCTGCGCATTGCATGCGCACGAGCCAGGCATCAAGGCGATTGATCTGGCGCGCAATTTCGGGCAGCACGCGGCGTTACTGTGCGGCCTGGCCCATGCGCAGGGCGACGTGGTCATCACCATGGACGATGATTTGCAGCATCCGCCCGAAGAGCTACCCGTCTTGATCAACGCGTTGACCCGCGCGCCGGATGTTGACGTGGTCATCGGGGCCTACACCGTCAAGCAGCATAGCTGGTTTCGCAATCTCGGCACCGCCGTAATCCACTGGGCGACGTCGCGCATTTTCAACAAAGACCCGCGCTTGCGCCTGACCAGTTTTCGCATTCTGCGGCGCAGCGTGGTCGAACAAGTGCTGCGCTTCAGCACGGACAGCCCACGCATCGGTCAGATAATCCTGATGACCACTAATCGCATTTGCAACGTGCCCGTGCGCCATGCGCCGCGCGCCCAGGGACGTTCGGGCTACACCTTCGCACGCTTGTGCAAGGATTTTCTGGACAATGTGCTGGGCAACTCGACGCTGCCGTTGAGTTTTGTCATCTATCTGGGATTTGGTTCCGCCGCCATGAGCTTCCTGCTGCTGGCATGGATCGTCTACAAAAAATTTGTGCGCGGTATTTCCGTGCAGGGCTGGACGACGATTATGGTGTTGCTGCTGTTCATGTTTGGCATGTTGTTCCTGTCGCTGGGGATCATCGGTGAATACCTGATTCGCATTTTGCGTGAGGCAAAAAAGAACCCGCAGTATGTTGTGCGCGAGGCCATGCTCTGATGCGCGGGCGGCACGCGATAGGCTATCTGGCGCGTGGCGCGGTGCTGGCGGGCGCGCTGCTGCTGCTGGTGCACATGGTGGATCTGCGCAGCGTGGGCCGGCAGTTGTGCGCCGTGCCGCCGTGGCTGCTGGCCGCTGCCGTGCTGATTGCGCTGCTGCGGATTGTCTTGTCCGGCCTGCGCTGGTGGCTGCTCACTCCGAGCCGCCCCTGCGCGTTGCGCCCGCGCGACTGTATTCGCTACGCACTGGTCGCCAACACCTTCACGCTGCTCATGCCGGGCGCGCTGGGCGGTGACCTGGTGCGCGCCGCCTTGGTGTTGGACGAAGTGCGCCAGGAGCGCGCCGCACTCATGGTCTCGATAGTCGTGGATCGGGTGGTGGGCCTGACCTCGATCATGCTGCTGGCGGTGGCAGCCATTCTGGCAAGCCCGCAGGTGCCGCACAAAACAGTGTTGCTCGCGGCAGTCGCAGCGGCACTGGCAGCGCTGGCCTGCGCGCTCGCGCTGGTGCGCCGCGACGCAACCCGCCGTGTGCTCTGCGCGTGGGCATCCCATGCCGGGCGGCTGGCGCCGCGGTGCGTCGCCGCCGTCGCGGCAGCGCATGCGGCGGTGGTGGCTATCAGCGGCAAGCGCGTGCGCGTACTATCTGCCCTGCTGTTATGCATTCCCATTCATCTGCTGTGGTTTGTCATCGTGTATTTGCTGGCGCGCCACCTCAACATCGCGATTTCATTTCTGACGGCATGCAGTGTGACGGCGCTGGTGTGGTTGATCACCACGCTGCCGCTGTCGCTTGCGGGTGTGGGTGTGCGCGAATTGTCGTATGTCTATTTACTGGGCATGTATGGTGTCTCCGCCGATGCGGCAACCGCGCTGTCCCTGGCGCAATTCGCCATCATGGTGGTGAGTGCGCTGCTGGGCATTCCCTTCATTGTGCACATGGGCAGGCCGGCGCCACATCCCGTGCCGCATGGTGATCCACATGACTAAGCGCACCATCGCCGTCATTGGCGCGGGCAACGGCGGGCAGGCCATGGCCGGCCATCTGGCCATGCAAGGCCATGCTGTGCGGCTGTATGCGCGGCATCCTGACCGGCTGCCGCATGTCTGCGCCAGCAAGACCATCCAGTTGACCGGCGCAGTAACGGGTGTTGGTCGGCTTGCCATGGTGACGGATTCGCTGGCTGCCGCGCTGGACGGCGCGGACATCATCATGGTGGTGACCACGGCCGATGCGCATGGCGACGTGGCGCGGGCCATGGCGCCGCATTTGCGCGACGGCCATGTGGTCGTGCTCAATCCCGGGCGCACCGGCGGCGCGCTGGAAGTGCGCCACGTGCTGCGCCAGTGCCGTGTGCGTGCGCAGGTCTACGTCGCGGAAGCGCAGAGCCTGGTCTATGCATGCCGCATTGAAACACCCGGCTGCGTCACCATTATTGGTGTCAAGGACCATGTCCTTTTGGCGGCCCTGCCGGCGGCGGACACCGTCCACGTGCTGGCCCACGTGGCCCCGCTCTACCCGTGCTTCCAGCCTGCGCCGCACGTTGTGGCGACCAGTCTGGAAAACATTGGCGCCATCTTTCATCCGGCCATTGTCGTGTGCAATGCCGCGGCGATTGAACGTGGCGTCAGCTTCCATATGTATGAGGACATGACCCCGGCCGTCGCGCGTTTGATCACCACGCTCGATGCCGAGCGTTGCGCCATCGGCGCGGCCTATGGCTTACAGTTGCGCAGCGCCGCTGACTGGATTGCCCACGCCTATCGCGGCATTGCCGGCGATGATCTGTGCAGCCGCATGCGCAACAATCCCGCCTATGCCCGCATCCTTGCGCCGACCACGTTGCGCTCGCGCATGCTGCTCGAAGATATTCCCGCCGGCATCCTGCCGATGACCGAGTTCGCGCGACTGGCCCGTGTGGCCACGCCCTGTATGCATGCGCTCCTGGCCATCTCTGAGGCGCTGCTGGGTGACGACCTGCTGCGTGGGCAGCGCACGCTGGCGCAGATGGGCGTCAGCGCACGGTCGGTCGATCAACTCTTACGCTCCTTGTGACGCCGGCCGCGCGATGAAACCACCGCCATTGGAGCCACACGAGGTGTTCGGCCTGATCAAGCCGGCCGTCGATGCGCACACGCTTGGCCTCAATTCTGTTGCCGACTTGCTGCGCGAGTGTGGCTATGCCGTGGTGCTGGGCGATGCAGCGCTGGGCCACGCCCTGGACGCGCTGGAGCAACCGGATCAGCGCGCCTATCTGCTGGCCTGGCTGCACGCCAACACCATTACGCGCCTGGGCTGCAGTTACCGCTTGGAGCCCGCCGATGCGCAGGAACTCATGGCCCGCCTGTACGCGCAGCTCGTTAGCGCGCGTGTGTTTACCGCGCAGGGCGGCCGACTGCGGGCCTTGTACTTTGCGGGCTTACCGGCGGCGTGCGCCTTGATTGCGCACGCGTTTCACGGCGCCATCCCCACCTTCGCCGGCGATGAAACAGCAGTGGAGACGTTGCGCGCGTTGGGCGTGCCGGACACGCGCATACCACGCGCCACGCAGCAGCATGCGGCGTATGATGAACTACGCCTGGCGCTGGGCCGACAGGTGCTTGCGTCCGCGGCATATACCGCACTGGCACCCGTTGATCGCAGTGGGTACGCCGAATATGGCACCCGCACGGATACCCTGCAACGACGCCTCGCGCACAGCCAGACACATGCCCTGACACCGCTCATGCGCGCGCATGTCGGCCCCTATCGCCCGAACCGCGCCGAGGCTTTGCGGGAGTTCTGCGCCTGGCTCCACGCGCTGGCGCGCACCGGCCATTTGGACATCGTCTCGATTGGCACCTCGCAGCTGACCCAAGCGCGCTTTGGCGAAGAATGGGGCGGCCTGCCCAATGGCGGCGGCGTGCCGGTTAACGCACCGGATGAATATCGCCAGATTTGGGAGGCCGCGCGTCCGATGCTCGTGCGCACCTATGCCGGCACACGCAATATCCCGGCGCTGGCGCGCATGCACGAGGAAACACTCCATATCGCCTGGCACGCCCTGTCGTTCTGGTGGTTCAGCCAGATTGACGGCCGCGGCCCCAATGATGTGTACACCAATTTGTGCCAGCATTGCGAGGCTCTGCGCGCTATGGCCGCACGCGGCACGCCGTTCGAGCCCAACGTGCCGCATCACTTTGCCTTTCGCGGCGCCGACGATGTCACGTATGTGGTTTCCGCGGCGCTGGCGGCGCGCACGGCGAAACGGCTTGGCATTCGGGATCTCGTTCTGCAAATCATGCTGAACACGCCGAAGAGCACCTGCGGCATCCAAGACCTGGCCAAGGCGCGGGCCACGTTGCGCATCGTGCGCGAGCTCGAGGATGCGCGCTTCCGCGTCATCCTGCAACCGCGCGCAGGCCTGGATTATTTCTCGACCGATCTGGCCAAGGCCAAAGTGCAATTGGCGGCCGTCACCGCCTTGATGGACGACATCGAACCAGACAACGGCGCCAGTCCCGCACTCATTCATGTCGTCGGCTATTCCGAGGCGGCCCATTTGGCGGACCCGCCGGTCATTGATGAAAGCATTCAGATCACCCGCGCCGCGCTGGCGCAGTATCGCCAGTTGCGCGCGCACGGCGACGTGCCGCACATGGGTCGCGATCTGGACGTGCAACAGCGCACCAGCCAGTTGTACCAGGAGGCCCACATTCTGCTTGCGGCGATCGAGCGCCATATTGCGGATCCGTATTCCCCGCGCGGGCTCTATCACATCTTCGCCGCCGGATTCCTGCCGGTGCCCTACCTATGGGAGTGCCGCGCCGAGTTCCGCCATGCCTGCGCCTGGCGCACGCGCCTGGTCAACGGCGGCGTGGCGGTGGTGAACGAACAGGACCGGCCGGTGAGCGCCACTGAGCGCGCGCACTACTGTGCCGGCATCGCGGCAAGCATCACGCCACCCGCGCCCCAGGTGCTGCATGGCTAGGCGCGCCTCAGCAGGCACGGTGCTCATTCTCGGCGGCGGCGCGGATCAGGCCCTGCTGGTGCAGGAGTTTGCGCGGCGTGGCTGGCGCACGCTGATCATGGATTACTATCCGAATCCGCCCGCCAAGCGCTTCGCCACGCTGCATTGTCAGACCAGCTGTTATGACTGCGACGCGGCGCTCGCGCTGGCACGCGACCAGCACGCTGACCTGGTCACCACGATCTGCACCGATCAACCGCTGCTCGTGGCTGCCGATGTGTCCGCGCAGCTTGGTCTGCCCTCGCCGGTGCCCTATCAGACGGCGCTGGCATTGACCAACAAGGCGCACATGAAGGCGACCCTGGCTGCGCACGCCATTCCGAGCGCGCGCCATTGTGTCGTAACCTCGGCCGACGATCCGGGCCTGACCAGCGCGGCGCTGGCCTGGCCGCGCATTGTCAAGCCGGCCGACAGCAGCGGTTCGCGCGGCGTGCAGACGGTGCGCGCGTCCCACGAGCTTGCTGCCGCGGTGGCGACTGCGCGGACATTCAGTCGCTGTGACCGCGTCATCATCGAAGAGTATCTTGAGGGCTACGAAGTGTCGGTTGACGCCTTCGTGCTGAAGGGTCGCGCGCACGTGCTGATGTGTTCCGACAATTACAAAGTGCAGCAGCCCGGCAAGACGGCCTTGGCGGCCCGCAGCCAGTATCCGTCGCGCATGGCGCCCGCGCTGCACCCACGCGTGCAGCACATCCTGCAGCAGCTCGCCACGGCATTCCAACTGAACAACACGCCGTTGTTCGCGCAACTGTTGGTGCACGGCGACGAGATAGCGGTCATTGAACTGAGCGCGCGCTTGGCCGGCGGTTCCAAACCGTTGTTCATCCAGACCGTCACCGGCATTGACGTCGTGCGCGCCTTTGTCGCACTGTTGTTGCACGAAGAGGTGCAGGTTGTTCCCGCCGCGCCGGCTGACCTGGTGACCGTGCAGTATGTCTATTGCACGGCGGGCGTCATCCGCGAGTTGCGCGGCTTTGACGCGTTGCTGGCGGCCGGGCAGCTCACGGCGTATGCCCCGTACCGCCTGCCCGGCGACACGGTCCACGGCTGGGCGCACGGCGGCGACCGCGTCGCGGCATATCTCCTGCGGCACGCGTCACTGGAGCACCTGCGCGCCGCCGACCGCGCCGTCGAAGCCCGTTGCGCGGTGATCGATGTTCACGCTCGCGACTTGCTCGTGCGCAATCTGCACTATTGAAATGACCGGCAACGATACCCAACAGTATTGGGATGACCGCAGTACATGGGTCTTCGACTATCGCGGCGAGTGCTTCTACACGATGACACCCATCTCGTACTACTATGTACGACGCACCGAAGTGTTGCAGCACCTTGCCCGTGTGCTTGCCAGCCGGCCGGCACCCGCGCGTGTGCTTGACTATGGTTGTGGCGACGGTGTGTACCTGCACTACCTTGCGCAACGCCATGCCGCTGCATACTTCGGCTGCGACATCAGTCGCGGTTTCATCACGCGCGCGGCGCAACGCTGTTCCGCGCAGGCAACCCTCGCCGTAATGACGCCTGGCTGCATTCCCTTTTCTGGTTCGTTCGATCTGGTCTATTGCGTGGCGGTGTTGGCACACATCACGGACGAGACACTGCTGGCGAACGCGTTGCGCGATATGCGCGCACATCTCGCTCCGACCGGCATGGTGGTGCTGTGTGAAGCAACCGCGTGGTGGCGGCGCACCGGCCGCACATGGACGCGCCGCACCACGGCCGATTATGCCCGGCTGCTGTACCAGTGCGGCTTGCGCGTCTGTGATCAGCATCGCTTCGCCTATCCCCTCTTTTTCTGGTATGAACACACCCTGCTGCCACTACTCGCGTATCTTTGCTTTCGCGGCACGCGTGAGCAACGCATGTTGGCTGCCAATCGCTGCCGCCGCCTTACCATGCTCAACGATGGCATCATGCGGGTGGCGCGTCATGTGCGGGTGCCGTGGCTGACCCCCACGCATACCACCATCATCACTGCAACACCCCTGCTGCAACCATGACCGGGCCCATGCCACGCATCCCCTTCAACAAACCGTATCTGACCGGCCGCGAGTTGACGTACATTCAACGTGCGCACGACGCCGGCCGGCTGGCCGGCGACGGGCACTTCACCCGGCAGTGCAATGCCTGGCTGGAGCAACGGACCGGTTGCACGAAAGCACTGCTGACTCATTCTTGCACCGCCGCACTGGAAATGGCCGCGCTCCTCGCCGATATTCAACCCGGTGATGAGATTATCATGCCGTCCTACACCTTTGTTTCGACGGCGAATGCCTTTGTGCTGCGCGGCGGCGTGCCCGTCTTTGTGGATGTGCGGCCGGATACGTTCAACATTGACGAAACCTTGCTTGAAGCGGCCATCACGCCGCGCACCAAGGCGATTGTGCCGGTGCACTATGCCGGGGTGGCCTGTGAAATGGACACCATCATGGCGATTGCGAACGCCTATCATTTGTTGGTGATTGAGGATGCCGCCCAAGGCATCATGGCGGCCTACAAGGGCCGCGCGCTCGGCTCGATCGGCCATCTCGGCTGCCTCAGTTTTCACGAAACCAAAAACGTCATTTCCGGCGAAGGCGGGGCCTTGTTGATCAACGACGCGCGCTTCATCGAGCGCGCTGAGATCATCCGCGAAAAAGGCACCAACCGCAGCAAGTTCTTTCGTGGCGAGGTGGATAAGTATACCTGGGTGGACCTTGGCTCCTCCTATCTCCCGGGCGAACTTATTGCCGCCTTCTTATGGGCCCAACTGGAATGCGCCGAGGAATTGACGGCGCGCCGCACCGCAATCTGGCGTGCGTATTATGACGCGCTCGCGCCCTGTGAGTCGTGCCGCGCACTGCGCCGCCCGGTGATTCCCGCGGCGTGCCAGCACAATGCCCACATGTTTTATGTCGTCCTCAGCGGCGTCCAGGAACGCACGCAGTTGATCGCACACCTGCACGCCCACAACATCGCGGCCGTGTTTCATTATGTGCCACTGCATGCATCACCGGCGGGCAGACGCTATGGGCGCGTCGCCGGCGAGCTGCGCGTCACAGCCATGGCTGCGGATGGCCTGCTGCGCCTGCCGCTCTGGCTGGGTCTCGAACCGCATGTGCCGGATATCGCGCGGCAGATCGTCGCCGGTGTTCAACCGCACACCCAGGCGCAGCAATGAGCATGCCGCGTGTGCGCCTGCTTGTCTGGATTGGTTGCCTGAGTGTGGTGGGGGCGCTCCTGGCCGGCGCGTGGTTCGGCGCCGCGCTGGGACACCGGGCCGGCATGCTGCTCAACCCCGATCTGCTGGCAGACGCCACCTGGGAGATAGAATTCTACGCCGACAACGGGCGCACCGCCTGCGTTGCCGCAACGGACGTGGTGCTGTCACGCTACCCACTCTTTGAGCTGGAAGGCATCGCGCGGTTGGATGCGGTCTCGAATACCGCCGCGCTCAGCAACAGCATCATCGTGGTGAGTGTCGCGCACGGACAAGCTCCCCCGTCGCCCGACAACACCGTGTGTCTGGCCGCCAGCGCCGCGCTCAGCAACGTCAACATATGCAAAACCATTGCCATCCCGTCCCTGAGCACGTCGCTAACGGTGTGCATCAGCCATAATGTGATGGATGGCACCGTCCAGGTCAACTTATCCCTGCGGGCCGTGCCACGCTGGCGCCGCGCACTGAGCTGTGCCGCGCGGCATCGCGTCAGAGTCACGCTGACGTTGCTGGGCGTCGTGGCTGTCGTGCTCACGGCGTGGCGCATCCGCCTGGCGCCGTCGTCGCCGCTGTGTCCGCGGGACCCGCACGTACGCGATCCATGGTGGCTGCACCTGTTGGGAGGTGTGCTCCTGGTTGTCGTGGTTGCCAGCTTTACCTGCTACTATCATCCGCAGCGCGCCTTTGTTAATTCGGACATGGGGTGGAACGTGCTCGAAGTCGCGTATCACCGCTGGTGGCGCGACGGTCTGGTCAAGTGGTGGACGGATCGGTCGGGTGCGCTGTTCATCTTTGTGCCGCAGGTGTTGCTGGAGTGGTGCGATCTGAAGCGCTATGTTTCGCATCTCACGGCGCTGCGCGTGCAAACGGCGCTCTGCCTGTTTATCGGGGTTGCATGGCTTGGGCGGCGCACGCGCACCTTCCTGCTTCTTGCGCCGGTGGTTCTCATCTGGTGCGTCAAATGCCGGCCTTTTGCGGAACAACCCGCATCGTTTGGTTTTTGGATTTACACGGTGGGACCCGCTCCCACGCTGCTGGTGATGGCCGCCTTCGCGGCCTTGATGAAACTGGTGGATGCGCCGCGGCACTGGTGGCGCTGGCTGGTTGTCGTGGCTGCATGCGGTGTGGCGGCCATGATCCAAAGTCCGGGGAATATTGTCATCCTGGGCGTGTGGTATGGCGTTTTACTGATCATATATATCTCGTATGTGCGCCGGTTCTGGAAGCAATGGCTCTGGGTCGGCGCCGTCTTGCTGCTGGTGTTCGGCGCGACGTGCTGGCTGCGTGAATGGTATGATCATGCTGTTCACCAGCGCGCGCAATCGCCCTTGCATACCGAGTGGTCGGCCTGGCTGCCGACCATGCGGACGTATCTGGCCTTGCTCTGGCATGACAATCTGACTGAGTTGGCGGTGGTGCTGATCGGCGCCATCATCCCACTGCCCTGTCTGCTGCGGTGGTGGTGGACACGTGGCTGGCTGATGACGCGCCCGACTCGGTGCATGCCCCTGCCGGAATGGCGCGCGGCCTGTCTGCTAAGCGTCAGCGCCAGTGTCTATCTGGTCCTGCTCGCCGCCAATAAATGGGTGCAGATCAATCCGTACCCCATCCGCTATCTGATCCCCGCCCTGCTGCTCTATTGCTGCGCGATCAGCTTCTGTGCGCAAGTGCTGATTGACACGCTGCGCCTGCGCACCGTGGTATGCGCGGCGCTGTGCCTGGGTCTGGTGGCGAGCTATGGCAGCCTGCGCGTGCGCCCACGGGTCGTGTCCGAGGAATACCGCCGGGCGCAGGAGCTCTTGCGCTATGCGCCGCAGTACGGCGGGGTCGTGCCGCTGATCGCGAACTTTTGGGATGCCTATGTGCTGAGCGCGTTTGATCCGCATCATCTGGTTGCATCCACCTTTGACGGCGACCCGCTGAGCGAAATTATGTTGGACAAAGTGCTGGCGCACCCGCGGATCATGGTCAAGTTCTCCGGCGCACACGGGCAACAGTGGCTCGTCAGCAATACGCCCCCGCGAGCCTTGCTCCAACGCACGACGCTGCTGCTGCGCGACAATGACATCCCCGCTCTGGCGCTCCAGGGCTGGCACGCCTATCGCGTCGCGCCATGGCATGTGTACTTGCAGTTCATGATGAACGGCGCGCCGAACATCATTCGCACCAACGGTCCGCCCCACCCCGGCGTAACAACACCGCAAGATTAGGCTTGCCGGTCATTATGCCCAACGAGCTTGTGAGTGCTGCCTGCACGCGTGGCACGGGTATCGTGTGGCGATCCCGCCGCGGCGTGGCCGTCGTGTGTGCAACCGGGAACCCGGTGCCACATGCCGCAGCGCGACATCCGGAATCTGCTCCATGCTTGACGCTACGGGAAACCTTTGCTATAGTCGTCTGCCATGGTTTTTAGCTCCCCCATTTTCCTGTTCCTTTTTCTCCCACTTGTGCTGGTGGCGTACTACCTCATCCGGCCCGTCAGCGCATTGCTCTCAAATCTCATTCTGCTGCTGTTCAGCTTGCTGTTCTACGCCTGGGGCGAACCAGTCTTCATGCTGGTCATGCTGGCCTCGATTGTCTGCAATTATGCCTTTGGGTTGTGGTTGGGCCGCGCGCAGAGCGCACGCGCTCGCCAGGTGGCGCTGACCGGCGCGGTCGTGTTTAACGTCGCAGTGCTGGTCGTCTGCAAGTATGCAAACTTCGTCATCGACAACCTCAATGGCGTGCTGCATTCATGCGGCCTGCACAGCATGCCATGGGTGCACATTCCCCTGCCGATCGGCATTTCGTTCTTTACGTTTCAGGCCATGTCGTATGTCATTGATGTCTATCGCCGCGAAACACCGGTGCAGCGCAATCCACTGCATATCGCGCTCTACATCGCCCTGTTTCCACAGTTGATTGCCGGGCCGATTGTGCGCTATCATGACATCGCCCGGCAAATCGTGTATCGCCGCGTCACGTTGCCCAGCGTGGCCGGCGGTGTGCAGCGCTTCATTATCGGTTTGGCCAAGAAAGTAATCATCGCCAACACGCTGGCCGGCGTGGCGGACCAGGTCTTTGCCACACCCGTGGTGGCGCTGGCCTGGGGTGAGAGCTGGCTCGGCCTGCTCTGTTACGCGTTGCAGATTTATTTCGATTTCTCGGGCTATTCCGACATGGCGATCGGCTTGGGGCACATGTTCGGTTTCACCTTTCTCGAAAATTTCCAGTATCCCTATATCGCCAGCTCGATCCGGGAATTCTGGCGGCGCTGGCACATTTCGCTGTCGACCTGGTTTCGCGACTACCTCTACATCCCCCTCGGCGGTAACCAGCGCGGTGCGGCCCGCACCTATCTCAATCTGCTGATCGTTTTTTTTCTGTGCGGCTTGTGGCATGGCGCAAGCTGGACGTTCGTGGTCTGGGGCCTGTATCACGGCGTGTTCCTCGTCATTGAACGCACGCGTGTTGGCCGCGTGCTGGATGCCTTGTGGGCGCCCCTGCGCCACTGCTATGTCCTGCTGGTTGTGCTGATCGGCTGGTGTTTGTTTCGCGCCACGACCTTGAGCTATGCTGGCGCGTTTGTGTCCGTCCTTTTTGGTGGCGGCGCCGCCACGCACGGATTGACCCAGGCACGTTACTATATGACGCCGGATGTGCTGGCGGCGCTGGGCTGCGGCGCGCTGGGCTCCATGCCGGTGCTGCCTGCCGCACAAAGGCTCCTGGCAAGCTGGCGCCGGCCGGGCTTTGCCAACGCCCTGGGCGATGCGGGTTTGGCGTGCCTCAGCACGGCCTACTTGGCAGTGCTGTTTGCGTGGTGCGCCATGGCGCTGGCCAGCGGCACCTACAATCCTTTCATCTATTTTCGCTTCTGATCTGGCATGGAACGGCGCTGGCTACACACCCCGTTTGATCTGCTGCAGACCGTCGCGTTTGTGAGCGCCATCACGCTGCCGTTGGCGTGTTGGTGGGCGGGCTATACGCCGGCGCTGGCGTTGCGCGAGCAACGCACGCTGGCGCCGCTGCCGCACTGGTCGTGGTCACCGGCGGCGCTGCGCGCGTTGCCGGCGCAGTACGAGGCCTTTTTTAACGACCACTTCCCCTATCGCAATCAGTTGGTGCGCGGCTACGGTCTGCTGCACGCGCGCTGGCTGCCAGGCAGTCTGGTGGCGAAGGTGCTCATTGGCCGGTACGGCTGGCTGTTCTTCACCGGCGATAGCGTCCTGGCCGACGCGCGCAACGCCCAACCGTATTCGTCCAATCAACTTGCCAGGATCGTGGCGGTGATGACCGAGCGCGGTCGTTGGTTGCAGGCGCACGGCAGCGCGTTCTATCTGGTCATTGCGCCGAACAAGCACACGCTGTATAAGGAGTACCTGCCGTACACGATCCGCCCGGTCGGCCCGCAGTCGCGCATGGATCAAGTGTATGTCGCGCTGCAGAGCAACGCGTACGTCCGCGTGATTGATCTGCGGCCCGCGCTGCGCGCGGCCAAACGCCAGTATGAAATCTATCGCCCCACCGACACGCACTGGACTGAATATGGCGCGCTGGTCGCCTGTCGCGCGATCGTGACGCGTCTCCGGCAGGACTTCCCTGCCATGCCGGTGTGTGACATGGCGGACTACACCATCACACCCGTGCAAGGCTATGCCGGCGAGTTGGCCGGCATGCTGGGCATGTACGATGTCTTTCCTGGCCGCGAGGTGCGTGCGGCGCGCCGCGGCGGGCCCGCTGCACACGCCGCACCCGGCACGGTCGCGGTCAATCCCAGTACGCGCACACCGTTCACCCGCGTCACGGCCTTGACCAATGCGCCGCGCGCAGTGTTCTTTCGCGATTCATTCTGCGACGCACTCGAGCCCTTCTTGTCCGATTATTTCGCGCGCAGCACGTATGTCTGGGATTATGCCCTGCATCCCAACATTATCCTGCGTGAGAAACCACAGGTCGTCATTATGCAGGCGGCCGAGCGTCTGCTTGACCGACTCTTTGCGGACAACCCCGTCAGTGTGCAGCTGTTCGACGACAGCAAGATCGCGCCATTGCCGGACGAGCAGATTACGCCGGACACCATTGTTGAGACGTTCGAGCAGGCCGCGACCTCGACATGGGTGCTCTCCGCCGGCGCCGCCATCTCGAATGGCGTCCTGGTGCTGCGCCCGGCCGGCGCAGCCTATGAAAGCGCGTGCCGTGTGCTCAACGATGTCGCGCAGGACTGTTCGTATCGTCTCTCGCTGCGCGTCCGCAGAGTTGGCGCGTCCGATCGCGGTTTCCTGTTTGTGGATTTGTTTGCCATGAACACCTACGACCGGGATGAGCAGGAATTGAACATTCCCGCGCGCGAGCTGCTGGACGAGTGGCAAACGTTCTCGAAAACCTTTAATTCGGCCAGAGCACCCCAGTCCGTCTTGCTGCGGGTGGTCTCCTACTGCCAGAGCGAAGTGCAGGTGGATTATGTGCGACTCGAACACAGCACGTCACCTTAACATCGTGCAACCCATGCGGCTT
This sequence comes from uncultured bacterium, assembly GCA_964397565.1. GTDB lineage: Bacteria > Auribacterota > UBA3054 > UBA3054 > JAPLST01 > JAPLST01. The sequence continues at coordinate 3,003 of CAYNJC010000030.1, read as the reverse complement.
TTCCAGCGTTTCATAAAGGGCTCCACCTTGGTGCCGGTGCTGATGGTGCTTGCTGTCTACGCCGTGCTGTTTTGTGTTTTCTTCTGGGAAGGTCTGCGGCAGGGTGTGGCGGCTAATTACGATACGATCTATCAGTTTCTGCCGTACCGCATGTTTGGCGCGTATGCACTGCATGCCTACCAGCAACTGCCGTTCTGGGATCCCGCCCAGATGCTGGGTGTGCCCTTGCTGGCGGACATTCAGAGCGGCGCGTTGAGCCCGTTCAACCTGCTCTTCATGCTCGGCAACGCCGGGGTGATGTTCAACATCATGATGGGGCTGCATTATGCGCTGGCGGGCGTGGGGGTCTGGCTCTTCTTGCGCGCATGGCGCGTGCGCACCATGCCGGCCTTGGTGGCGGGCGCCGTGTATATGCTCTCCGGTCCGATGATTTCGCAGAAAGAGATCGTGACCGTCGTCTTTGCCGCCATGTATTTGCCCTGGTTGTTCTGGGCTTTGGAGCGCCTGTGCCAGACGCGGCAGTGGCGCTATGTCGTGGCGCTCAGCCTGATTGTCTGGCTGCAAATTATCGACGGGCATGTTGAAGTGTGTGTGTATTCAGGTGTATATGCTGCCGCATATACGCTATGGAGACTATGGGCGCTGCACCGGCACAGGCTGGCATGCATGGCGCTGGTTTGTGGGGGAGTCGGGTGTGGCTTCGCGCTCGCCGCCCCACAGTTGCTGTTAAGCGCCAGCATGGTCGCGCAATCCTTGCGCTCGTCGTTTGATCTCGGGTTTGCTCGCTCGGGGCAGTTCACCCCATCTGAACTGCTGGGCTTTATCTACCCCTATATTGAAGGACATGGTTGGGGCGCACCGGTGTATGCGTTTGCCAGACTCACTGAACACGTCAATCTGTACCGGACGATCGCGCTGTATATGGGCAGTTCTCCCCTGCTCTTGGGCGTGATCGCGCCCGTGCTCTGTCGTGGTGCAGCACGTCGCCTGGTCGTCTTCTTTTGGGTGTCCGCGTTGCTGCAGCTGGCTTTTTCACTGGGTGAATATACGCCCGTGCATCTGCTCGCATTTCATGTTCCTTTACTGGGCAGTTTTCGCCACGCAGATCGTGGCACATGTCAGATTGCCTTCGCGGTCGCCGTCGCCGCAGGCATGACACTGCACCAACTGACCCTGCGTGAAGGCTGGGCGCGGCAGGTGATCGCATGTGTGACGAGTCTGCTGTTGGTCGCCGTGGTCATTTTTCTCACGGCACATGCCGAACAATGGAATCAACTGCTGATTTTCCCGGAGTGGACCACGCATATACGCCTGACATTGCCGAATGTCTACATCCCGCTCATATTCATGGTCGCGACCGTTGCACTGCTGGCGTTGGCCATTTGGCGCCCGTTTCGGGTATGGCTGCCACTGTGCGTGCTTCTGCTGTGGGGTGTGGACATGCGTGCCGTGGCGCGCCAGTTTGTCCCCGCCAGCGAATTGTCGTACGCGGCATTAACCCAGGCGGTCGCACTGCGCCCACCCAAGGGCACCACGCGCGGGAGGGTCATCTCATATTCCCAGACATCCATGCGCGTTCCCGCCGCAGGCATGTCGGTCAACACCTTTCAAGTGGTCTCCCAGAATCCTTTTGTCGCGCAATACGCCACGTTTCCGCTGCTGGACTGGAACGTGTTCGCCGGCGTGCGCGACGCGGGCATCATTAACAGCCCCCGGTTTTTTCATGCCGCCCGGTTTTTCAGCCATGCCGATGTGCGCTATGCCGACTATCGCGACGACTATTTCTGCACACCGACATCCCTGGTCACAGGCAACCATGGATTTGAGGCAACCCAGTGCCTTGGTCGCGTGTTCCTCACCACCAGCGCGTTGGTCTTTCCCAACCTCGCCTCCATCGCAGAAGCCATGTGCGCCACCAACATTGCCTGGCCCACGCCCGCGACCATTGCGGTAGTGGTGGATGACCCCGCACTGGCTTCCTGGCCTGAAGAGTTGAGCCCGGACGCCACCGGATCGTGCGCCATTACCGACTATACACCCAACAAAGTGACCGTGCGCGTCGCCACCAGTGCGCCCATGCTCCTGGTTCTCGGCGATTTCTGGTATTCGGACTGGCGCGCAACGCTGGATGGCACCCGCGTGCCGATCGCGCGCGCCGACGGCATGCTCCGTGCTGTCCTCGTGCCCGAGGGCACGCACACAGTGGTTTTCTTTTATCATTCGACTGCGTTTGTGTACGGCGGTGGCATCGCCCTTGTCGCGCTCTCCCTCTTGGTGGCCGTGCCGCGCCTGCGGCAGCGCATGACGTCGGCCGGCACGAGCACCCGCGCCACCGCCGGCAGTCGCTGTTGGCAGACGCTTGCCCGCTGGCTTGAAGCGTTCGCGTGTTACACCGGTGTGCTGCTGGCCTGTATTGCGTTCACCGTCGGCATACCGGAGCAGGGGCTGCGTGTCTATACCACAGCGCGGCGCACCGATCTGCCCAGTTACACCTTTGCCGTGTCCACGAATGCGGTCATGGAAGTCCGACCGGAACAGGCCCATGCCCTTGCCGCTGCGTTTTACAGCAATTGTGTGTATGGCATGACCATCACTGCATGGCGCAAGGAAACGAATGCCGCGCCCGCTCTCTTGTTTGATTGTATGAATGCTCAGTGGGATTTTGCCACTGCCGAACTTTACAAACATGTCACGACGCGCCCGCGCACGTATCGAAACGCATTTGTCGTCGATACCAATCAGGTACGCTCCTGCGTCCGGCTCTTGTGCATGGAAACGAACGGCACCATTTGTGTGCAGAACGCGACCGTCATACCCATTGGACCGGGCACATCGCTGGCCATCAACATCGCCAAGAATCTCACCGTCTTTTATACAATCTGGCTCGTCCTCGTAACGGCCGGGCTCTTCTATCTGGTCGTCACCCGCCATAGGCCACTGGCCATGCCTGTCAAAATAATGTTAAAATGACAGGGTTATGATTAATAGAAATGACATGGTGAG